>SSGX01000049.1 GCA_008017155.1 Neisseriales bacterium
CATATTAACGGTATAGAGAGCTTTTGGTCATTTGCCAAAACTAGATTAGTAAAGTTTCATGGTATTTCTAAAAGCACATTTAACTTACATTTGAAAGAATGTGAATTTAGGTTCAATTATCGGAATGATAATCTCTATGCTATAATATTAAAATTGGTTAGAAATAATCCGCTTTGATTGTCTAGCCCCTTAATTAAAGATAAAATCATTTACAAACGTGCTCGCCATGCCGTTAGTGAAAACGAGCGTACCTTAAATGCAGTAGCCGCACTGGGTAAAAATACGCTTATTGATTTTGGTAGATTAATGTGCGAATCACATATGTCATTGCGTGATGATTATGAAGTAACCGGCAAAGAGTTAGACAGTCTTGTAATCGCAGCATGGCAACATCCAGGATGCATAGGTGCACGCATGACTGGTGCTGGTTTTGGTGGTTGCACGGTAAATCTAGTTATCGAAAATCAGGTAGATAGTTTCATTAAGGAAGTAAGCACCAAATATCAGGCAGCAACGGGTATAACTCCTGACTTTTACCTCGTAAATCCAGATGCTGGTGCCAGAGAAATAGGCTTGGAATAAACGATGCAAATAAGACAAAATATAATCGCCAGACACAATAACACTGACGTAATAGAATATCAACTTATAGCCGAGGATGGATTTCAGGTAAATATTCTTAATTATGGCGGAATCATTAATGGAATATTTATACCCGACAAATCGGGAAAAATAGAAAATATAGTCCTGAAGCATCCAGAATTTAACCCGGAAAACCCTGGGCATTTTGGTGCAATTACTGGGCGTTTTGCGGGTAGAATTGCCAATGCAGAGTTTAATCTTGCAGGTAAAACCTATCATCTAGCAGCGAATAACGGCAACCATAATTTACATGGTGGTCCAAATGGACTCGATAAACAATTTTGGAATGTAGAAGTACTTGAAAACGGATTACGTCTGACATATCATAGTCACGATGGTGAATCTGGTTTTCCGGGAAATATTAATTTCGTAGTAGAGTATTTAATTGAAGAAACCCACCAGCTAACTATCAAATATAGTGCAATAACTGACTCCCCTACTATTATTAACCTTACCAACCATAGCTACTTTGATTTAACTTCGGGAAGTGACCCGCTACGTCAAGAGCTAACATTAGATGCTGATTATTTTGCTGAAGTCGATATGAGTGGCATAGTATCCAAAATTATCACCTCAGTTAAAAATACTCCTTTTGATTTACAAAATACTACCTCTATTGCTAGCATTATTAAGCAACAACATCCACAGTTAGAGATAACTAACGGACTTGACCATCCGTTTATTTTAAAGAATAACAAAATAACTCTCAAAGATCCAGTAAGTAGGCGTATTCTCACAATTGAAACAGATCAAGCATTTTGCGTAGTTTATACCGCAAATCATCTAAAGCATAACGGAATATGCCTTGAAACTCAAGCAATGCCAGATGCCATTAATTGGATAGAATACCGTGAAAGTGTCATCTATACACCAGAGAAGCCTTATTCTAGTTATAATACATGGCAATTTGGTCTATTTTAAATTGGGAATTACCATGGAAAACGAATTATTAAATTTAGTAGAAAGGTTACTTGATTGTGGTGAACAAATGGCGTTATTTGAGCCAAGAGATAGAATCTACCTACGTAATCAATACTATGATCTATTTGATCTTACCCCACTAAAATCTTATCCTGAAATCTCAAGACAAGAGTTACATACGCCTGCAGAATATGCAAGCCTGATTTTAGATAAATTGACTGAATACACTAGAAATAAGCTTGGTGAAACTGAAGAACAACAAATCTGCAAGATAATCCATATAATGCTTCCACCACCAAGTAGTATCGAAAATAAATTTAACCGGATAAAATCTACGGATGGCATTATAAATGCATTAAATTGGTATTATAACTTTAGCTGTAATAGTGATTATATAAAAATAGCCGCAGTTAAACGCAATAAAAGCTGGACCAGCGAAAGCACGTATGGAAATCTTGAGATAACAATTAACCTATCAAAACCAGAAAAAGACCCCAAAGAAATTGCCAAACTTAAATCACAGCCAAAATCAGATAGTGCCTATCCACAATGCTTACTCTGCATAGAAAATGAAGGTTTTGCAGGCACTGGCAGTAAGCCAGCTCGCCACAATCATAGAATACTGGAGATGGATTTAAATCAGCAAAAATGGTATTTTCAATTTTCACCATATGCCTATTATCCAGAACATTCAATTATAATCAATAAAAATCATAAGCCTATGCTTATCGATCAAAATACTATTAACGCATTATTTGACTTTGTTGATCAGATTCCACATTATCTGATTGGTTCAAATAGCGATATTCCGATTGTTGGTGGCTCAATTCTTAACCATGACCATTTCCAAGCGGGAAATTACATATTTCCGATTGAAAAATCTACTATGAAGTTTAGTCGCAAAATTGACAATATTCAGATTGAATATCTTAATTGGCCAGTTAGCACCCTGCGTCTAAATGGCAAGCGTAGCGAACTCCAAATACTTACTGCAAAAATAATCAAAGAATGGTATCATTTTTCAATGCCTGAACTAGACATAATTGCATTTTCAGACAAAGGAGTACGTCATAATGCCATTACTCCAGTGCTTAGAAAGATAAATACCAATAACTATCAGCTATATTTAATGCTCCGTAATAACCGAACAAACTCTTCTTATCCAGATGGGATTTTTCATCCGCACGAGAGTCTGCATCATATTAAGAAAGAAAATATTGGCTTAATTGAAGCGATGGGCTTAGCAATTTTACCGGGAAGGCTAGACTACGAGTTGGAAGAAATGTCACGTTTCTTAGAAATGAATGATAAAGATCTTGCTTTAATTGAGCTTTTATATGATGAGCAAATGTTAAAACATGAAAATTGGTTAACTGAACTATATACAAAATATACTGATTTTAGTAATCAAAACCTTATTGATATCTTACGAAACGAAGTTGGTAACAAATTTTGCCAAGTATTGGAGGATGCTGGAGTTTTCAAACAAAATGAAGCTGGAGATCAAGGAGTTACTCGTTTTTTAGATGGCTTAGTTTAGGTAATAAAATTTCATGGCAAATAGATAATATCCTTACTAAATATGTTATAATCAAGATCTGTTTAATTTTTATAGGACGCATTGGATGAGAACACCTAATCAGAACCTTACAGAAAGTTTTCCTGAATTAAAAGAGTCATTTCATGAATTAAAAATGAATGATCATCATTTTCAGCATGTTTTAAAGAAATATGAAGAGCTGGATACATTGGTTCATAAAGTTGACCATGAACAAGAAGTGATGAGTGACTTTGAATTGGAGAAGGTAAAAAAAGAACGTGTCTTGTTAAAAGATGAATTATATAACATGATGAACAATCATAAAAATACTCGTAATTAATATCTCATATAGCCGATGCAAATTATTTGTATCGGCTTTTTATTTGCCAAATATAAGGGGTAACTAGTGGCATCAAAAAATATCACTAAAGAATTAATCTGTAAAGAATCATTAAAAATAATCAAAGAAGATGGGCTTAGTAAATTAAGTATGCGCAATCTAGCTACTAGGCTTGGCATCAAAGCACCATCACTTTATGTACATATTAAAAATAAAGCTGATTTGATTATTATGCTTCAGGCCTACGCATTTAATGCAAACCATCTAATGGGAACACTCAATCCGGATGATAATAGCTGGCAAGAGTATATACTTCATATAATGACAAATATGCGTCAATTTTTTCTAAATAATCATTACCTTTATGAGCTCTTTGCTTCGTATGAGTCAAACTCGGATGAGTCTAGAGAAACTTTTGAAAAATACCTCCTTAAAATGCAGGCTTATGGATTTAGTCTTAAAGATTCTGCATATATAGGCAGGATAATGCGTATGTTTATACTTGGTCATGTTGAATTTGAATATAGATCAACACAAAATAATCGGGAACACCCAGTCTTACCACAAAACATTAATCCTAAATTTAAAAACATTAAGAACTTTTTTGACGAATATGAAGGTTATGACCATGACGAATCCTTTATTTTTGGTGCAAAGCTAATCATAAATGGCTGCGAACAGCTACTAAAATAAGCCTAGGATATGCCAAACGTTAGATTAGACAAAATATAAAACATAAATAATTTTCTAAAAAGCATAAAAATGAAAAGTTATATTTTTTTGTTACTATCATTACCAGGAATTTGTTTATCTGCTAATTTAACTGTAACTGTTAACAATATTAAAAATACCAATGGTCAAGTTTTAGTTGGGCTATTTAATAGTAAGAAAACCTTTCCAACAAAAGGGCAAGAATATAAAGGAAATATTGTTTATCCAATAAATAGTACTTCAGCCACAACCACCTTTAACAATATTCCCTCTGGAAATTATGCAATTGCAGTAATTCATGATGAAGATAGAAGTGGGAAACTAGAAAAAAATATTTTTGGTATCCCAATGGAACAATATGGATTTAGTAATGATGTTTATGCTAAGTTTGGACCGCCAACATTTGAATCAGCAGCATTTACTATAAATAAAGAGGACTTATTGATAACCATAAATCTAAAGTAGGCACTAATCAATGGAAAAAAACTATGATTTCATCAAGGGATTTGATAGTCTTAATCGAGAATATACTCAATTCACAATAGGTAATTCCAATAAATTACCCAACTGGCTAAGAGGTACTTTACTAAAAGTAGGTCCAGCACAATTTAAGATTGGCAAAACCGACGTCAAACACTGGTTTGATGGCTTAGCAATGTTATATAAGTTTGAGATTACCGACAAAGAAATATTTTTTTCCAATTCATTTATTAAATCCTCTCAATATCAGGCTCATCAGAATGGCAAAATGTTGCACGATGAATTTGCAACTAAAGCACCTTTAGGTATTTTGGGTAAAATTAAAAATCTGATTGGCATGATGCTGGGAAAAGATGTTCTGAATCCAAACTGCAATGTAAATATCGCAAAAATTGCTGATAATTTTATTGCAATGACTGAAGTCAATAATAATATGTCATTTAACCAACTATCTCTAGGCACTATCGGTAAAACCAAATATATCGATACAATTAAAGGACAAATGACAACCGCACATCCAGTATACGATAATGAAACTGGTGAATTATTTAACCTTTTGATCGAAATTGCGCCACGCCAGATAAAATACAAAATCTATAAAATCAACACTAGAGATAGTAATAATTCGAGTATCTTACGCGAACAAATAGCAGAATTTAGTAAACCATATTTATTTTATAGCCACAGCTTTTTTCTAACAAGTAAGTATATTATTCTTTATGCTGGACCAATCGAGACTTCTGCAACAAGACTACTAACTCACTCCTTTAATGAAGCACTTATATATAACAAAGATTGCAAGAGTGAATTTATAATAATAGATCGAAAATCTGGAAATATTAAATACCTACCAGTAGCTCCATTTATTTTCCTTCATGGAATAAATAGCTACGAAAGCGAAAAACAGCAGCTAATTATTGACCTGATTACATATGAAAACCTTGAAGATAATCCATATAATAAATTTTATCTGGAAAAACTAGCACAAAATAGAATTGATATTTCAACCACAATTAAGCGTTATACATTGGATCTAGAGCTAATGACCGCAACGTCACAATTGATAACTGATACAAATATTGAATTTCCACAGATTAATCGCAAATACCATAATCAGGAATATAATTATGTGTGGGGCGTATATGGAGATAATTCTCGCCCTAATGACTTTTTTAATGGGTTAATCAAGCAGAATATTAATCTAACAAATGATATAAAAGTATGGCATGAAGCCGAATTTTACCCATCAGAACCAATTTTTATAAAAAACCCGACATCGAATGATGAAGATGATGGCATAATCATGACTAATGTCTATG
Source organism: Neisseriales bacterium (assembly GCA_008017155.1). GTDB lineage: Bacteria > Pseudomonadota > Gammaproteobacteria > Burkholderiales > UBA11063 > Aquella. The sequence goes on from SSGX01000049.1 coordinate 5,954, forward strand.
ATGCAAATAGGCATATAAGTATCCTGTTATTTTTAAATGCTTCTGATATGACTGAGATTGCTAGATTTGATTTACCATGCCATATTCCATTTACTTTACATGGAAATTTCTATAATAATATAAAAAAGCCTCTATAAGTATATATGTCACATTTTATACATAAAATTAAATTCATTTTTAATACAAATAAGCCATTAAAAACGATCCTCTTTTATTCATTTACCTTATTACTAGGAATGACTGCGAATTTGGCTTTTCCACCACATGCAATTAGCTTACTGATTTTTGTCACTATGACAATCTTTTGCTACCTTCTAGAAAGAAGGGGTCATCAGTCAAGTTTTTGGTATGGATATACCTTTTATCTAGGTGCTGTTATCGCCTTTATTGGCTATTGGTTTAGTTATTATTTTAGGCTACAACTTGGTTGCGGCTATTTGCTTTCATATTTACTAACTTCAATCATCTGCTTTTATACCTCATTATATATTGGAATAATTGCCCTAATCTATAGTCGCTTAAAAACGCGCTGGCAATGGTTTAACCTAATATTAATATTACCATCACTCTGGGTAATAACTGAATTGGTAAGAGGCTGGTTTTTCCCACGTTCATGGTATGCACTAGGCTACACTCAAGTTAATAATCCACTATTACGCGGTTGGTTTCCGCTACTTGGTGTTTATAGTGTTAGCTGGATTATTTTGGCTATTGCTGGATATACTACATACTTTTTACACCATGTCAGTAAAAAAAACATCATAAAAATGGGGAGTGGAATATTTATTTTCCTTATCTGTTCAGCTATACTTGGACAAATACATTATACCAAACCTGAAGGAAAACCACTTACCATTGCCCTACTCCAGCCAAGCATTTTTTCGAGCAAAAACTATACCATTCAAACATTATATGACATAGAAACCGCCTCGACTGAATTACTAACCGCAACTCATGCAGATATTTTTGTATTACCTGAAACAGTATTTGGCACTAATTATCATTCTCTAACGCCAGGTTATCTTGATCAACTAAAAACAATTGCCAATATAAATAATGCAGAAATATTATTTGGTAGCTCAATTCATATTAATCAAGATACCAAATATACTGGTACCTTAAAATTAAGCGACCTTGAGAATCCAGTTTATGTCAAACATAATTTGGTTCCATTTGGTGAATATAATCCGCTAAAAGATACTTTTATGGAACCGCTAGTTAGTGCTGTTACTGATCAATTAAGTAGCTATAGTGCGGGAACTAATACTCAAGAGCCAGCAGTGATTAAAGGGCAAAAATTTGCGTTCAATATCTGTTATGAAAATACAATCAATGATTTTGTAGCTAATAGTGCCAAAGATGCTACCATCATTCTAAACCAGTCAGATTTATCTTGGTATGGTGAAACTGGGATGAAAGATGATTTTCTTCAATTCTCGCAAGGACGGGCATTAGAAACGCAGCGTTACTTTCTTCAAGATGGTAATACAGGTGATACGGCTGTTATTAATCCATATGGCATAATTGAAAGTAGTATTGCTCCATTTGTTGCTGGTGCATTAGTTAGTGAGGTAAAAGGTTATAGCGGGATAACACCATTTCAAGTCGTAGGTAACTATCCGGTATGGATAATTTCGCTATTAATAGTCTTCACTATGATTCTAACAAAAATTATAGAACTACGACAACTTATAATCAGCAAGAATAAAACTACATCTAGAAATAAGCAGCATTTAAAACTAGGAGGAAAAAATGCCAAGACTCGAAGAAATTCTAAATAGTTATCAGGAATATCACACTGAAAAGATTACACGAATAACTCACTTTATTGGAATACCTTTAATCATATTTAGCATAACTCTCTTTCTAAGTTGGTTTAGCTTCAGCTTAAATCCGATAATTAGTATCCCTCTGGTATGGTTTGCAATCATCATTCTTACGATTTATTATATGAAGATTGATCGTCTAATTGGAGTAATCCTTGCCGTGTTTTTTATAATTCTAGCATTGATTGCAGGTATTGGTGGGCACTATGAAGTAGGTAAATCTTCATTTATTACTTTTTTAATTACTTTTATTGGTGGCTGGTTAATTCAACTAATTGGACATTTCTTTGAAAAACGTAAGCCAGCCCTCATGGATAACTTTATGCAAATATTTGCTGCACCAGTATTTCTTTGCGCAGAAGTTCTAATAAAATTTGGCATAAGAAAAGAGTTAGGAAAATACCTTAAAAAAAGTGAGCAAGCTAATGAAATCAGTAATAATTAAAAATGACTATCTGGCAGTAGAAGTATTTTTACTTGGTGCCGAAGTCCGTAGTGTTAAAAACACCAAAAATAACCATGAGTATATGTGGGAAGGAAATCCTGATGTGTGGGCAAGTGTTTCTCCGGTTTTATTTCCAGTTGTTGGACGTACAGTAAATGGATATATTAGTTTTGCAAATAAAAATTATCCATTAGGTAATCATGGCTTTGCTAGACAGTCGGTTTTTAAAATTAGTAGTCAAAAGACTGATAGTATTACTCTTAGAATTAATACATTTGAATTAGATAAGAATATTTTTCCATTTAACCTTGATTTTGCAGTAACTTATGCGCTTGAAAATAATAAATTAGTCACAACATATGAGGTGGTAAATCAGGACAATCAATTAGCTTATTTTAGTGTTGGTGCTCATCCAGCCTTTAAATGCCCTTTTGATAGTAGGCACAACTTAGAAGATTATCAGATTGAATTTGAAGGTAATCAAGAACTTAATTTACATAGCCTCGATAAAAATGGCTTATTTGCAGAGACTTCTAAAGTAAATGTCGAAACTATTCAAATTAACAGAAATAGTTTTGATAATGATGCTTTAATTTATAGCAATTTTACTGCAAGTACAGTAAAACTTTCCGAAAAAGAGAGTAATCGCTATATCAAGGTAGATTTTGATGGTTTCCAATGGCTAGGCATTTGGTCTAAACCAGGCGCATCGTATATTTGTCTTGAGCCATGGTGTGGACATGCTGATAATTCAGGCTTTAACCAAGATATCCAGTATAAATCAGGGATAGAAAAGATTAATTCAGGAGCTAGATGGGAACGTAGTTACTCAATTGAGTTTGGCTACTAAAATGAAAGCTTGTTGATAGTGTCTCTCTATCAACAAGCCTTTATTTTTATAATTCATAATAAGCAGAAGATTTAATTACTTTATTATTAGCATCAAAATAAAACACATCAGCAGACAAAGTATCATGCGCACCATAGTAAGTAATTATCAGGCTATTTATGCCAGATAAAACGGCAACCAACTCAAAAGATAGATTAGGGACTAGCTTTAACGCTTCTGCCCAGTAGTTGCGAATAGCTGCTAATCCTTCTAATTCACCGATTGGCTTATGTAAAACTTTTTCAATTAATGGCGAACTAAACTCACAACCTTCGGCATAAAATTCCAAAATTTTATCTAGATTTTGATGATTCCAAGCATCAATCCAGCTATCAGCAAATTTTTGTGCAAATTCTTTATTCATATAACACCTCAGAAAACCTTATTTTTGACATAGTTATTTTACCATATAAATTCATAGCATTTTATGCTTTACCAAATCTAAATAGCAAACAATAAATTAAATGCTTAAGCTTACAAATTACTACATATAACACCCGATACTAATTATTTAGCAAATTAAATCTTGATGAACTAAATGGCGCTAAATCAATATTGCTTTTACCGTAAGTAACTAATTGTGCTATAGACTCACCCAGTGCAGGTGAATGTTTAAATCCATGACCAGAACATGAAGAAATAATATGTACACCACGAATTTCTGGATGCTCATTAATTATGAATCCATGATCTGGAGTAACAGTATACATACAAACTGAAGTTTTAATACATACTCCATCTAGGTAACGGATCTTATTAGAAATAGTATTATACATTGTAGCAATCTCTTCATTACTAACTTCACGGTTAATCTCATCTGGCGAGTTAACTCTAACTAATGATTCTGTAGCTATTTTTACTCCACCATTTGCGCCAGCTATAGCTGGAAAGCCATAGATTCCTTGTGGTGAGTTTTTGATACCCCAAATAAAAATTGGCATATTCTCTGGGGTAAATAGAGGATAGTATTCAGGTTTAATATTAAACCAATATAAAACTTGACGATGTACCTGTAAATATTGTGAATATTCATTTGGAATTAACTCAGGCATCCAACTCCCAGCACTCAAGATTAATTTATCTGTAAAATATTCATTTTTATTTGTGACTACTTTGATTTGGTTTCCAAATTGTTCATAACTTAATAGTTTCTCGTTCATATGAATTTTTGCACCATTAGCATGAGCTAAATCTAGCTGTGCCTTTATGCATAACTCTGGATTCAGATATCCTGCATCTGGTTCAAAATATGCATATTCATCGACATCTAGATTAAAAATTGGATATCTTTTTTGAATTTCAGCCTGCTCAAGAATTTCATGAGAAATATTAAATTTTTTTGCAGCATCCAACGTCGTTGCAAAAAAATTTTCTACATGAATAGTGCTGCCTTCTTTACTAGAAATAAATAAACCACCAATTTGATTAAATAAATTTAATTGTGTTTTATGTTCAATTTCGCGCCAGATCTGATGTGAACGAATAGCTAATGGTGAGTAAACTTCTCCTTCACCAATTGCTAAACGAGTAATTCTAGTTTCTCCATGTGAAGAACCTAAACTATGTGGTGAAGTAAATTGTTCAATACCTAATACTTTTGTATTTCCGATTTTTGATAACTGATATAACGTAGAACTTCCGACAGCCCCCAAGCCTATTACTATAGTAGAAAAATTATTACTCATAATGAATCTCTTTCTTCATAAATAAATTCAATTTTAGATTAACCAATATAACACTTTAGGCTATTTGTGTAATAGCCCTTCTCAATATGTTGCTTCATGTCGTCTATCCCTAGCATTTGTAATTATTATAGTGTTTACTAGTAATTTAATTATTTTAATATTATAATTATTTTATGAGTAATTAAATTATTTATAAAAAAACCCCCTACTCTCAAAGTTAATTTTTGAAATTATTAAAAATAAAATATTGGTGATATTTATTAAGTTTAATAGTTATGTAATGTCCTACTTCATATAAGTGGATATTAATTATAATATATATCACATGATTATTCTTGTGGCTCAAGTGATTGATGTTCTTCCTTACGACTAACCATAATTTTATCCACCCGATAACCGCCATCGCGATCTATATCAACCACCTCAAAATGAAACCCTGCAAAATCGAACTTATCAAATACTTTTGGCAAGCGTCCAAATTTACGCCCAATAAAAGCAATTACAAAACCTGCTGCAGTTTGATAACTACCAGTGTCTCCATCAGGAAGCTCATCGATCTCAAGCTCATTTAACATATCATTAACTGATGCCATACCATCAATTATCCATTTACCCGAGGTGTCTTTGTAAATTAGGCTACCTTCGTTATTAATATCACCAGGAATATCACCAATTACAGCAGTTACCAAATCCCCCAATGTAATTATCCCATCAACATGCCCAAATTCATTATATACTAAGGCAATATGTGTTTTATACATCCGAAAAGATTCGAGAATTTCAATAAGTGTAAGACTATTTGGAATATTATGTATTGGCTTTAAACCATCTGTCCAATTAACTTTAATTTCAATATCCTGAACTCGTGCCTGTTGAATAATTTCTTTAATAATGGATATTGCTGGTACATATCCCAGAACATGCTCTAGACTTTCTTTACATACTAGTAGATTTTGAGAGGGATTTGATAGAATTTTATCAATATTTTCCTGAACAGGAGCCGTAACATCAATGAAAACTATTTCCGATCTGGGAGCCATCAATGCCCCAGCCTTACTTTCATCAAGCCGCCAGACATTATCAAATAAATCCTTTTCAACTTTAACTAACACGCCAGATTCTGCACCAGCTTCAAGCATAGTTGTAATATCATCCTCAGAGACATTATCATCACGTTTGGTCTCTAGTCCAAAAAGTTTAAGGATTGAATCACTTAATATCGAGAAGCTTTTTACCATTGGCATTAATAAGCGAATTATGCCAGTTGTAAGTGGGGCAAGAAAAGTTGCAACCTGTTCCGGGTAGAGAATAGCAATACGTTTAGGTAAAATATCACCAAATAAAATCAGAAAAAATGTAACCAAGAAAAATACACCGATAGAAGCGACTTTATCTTCAAAACCATGAAAATACCCTATCGAAACAAAATAAGCGGCAACATCCTTAGAAACAGCCGCCTCAACAAATGCACCCTCTAGTAAGGTTACAACTGTTAGCCCAATCTGGGTTGTCGCAATTACCCCCGTTGGATCTTCAGCAAGTTTTAATACGCTACGCGCTTTCTGACTTCCATTATCTATCATCCCTTGTAAGCGACTCTTCCGCGAAGCAATTACCGACATATCGGAAATGGTAAAAAGAGCATTAGCTATAATTAAAGCTATAACTATTATTAAATCAGTAGACACTATAAATCCTTTATTACTGATTAATTTCCAGTATTTTCATTAACCCTATCAAAAGCAAATCAGGAACAATCTCATCAAATACATTGGAGGTATTTAACATTGGAGCAAAACCACCAGTGCCAATCACAACCATATCATCACGCTGAATCTTGTACTCATCGGCAACTCTAGCAACAAACTCCTTGATCGCCCCAATTTGAGTATAATATAAACCAGACTGAATTGCCACCCGCGTATCTTTAGAAATAGTCTGTTTCGGCGCCGAAATGCTAACCGTAAATAATTTGGCAGTATTATTCTGAAGACTTTCCATCATTAGGCGAATCCCGGGTAATACTGCACCACCAACAAATTCAGCATCAGGAGTGATGTAGATAACGGTAGTCGCAGTACCGAAATCAAAAATTAACAAATGCTTACCCGGATGTTTAACTATACCACCAACAGCCCCCGCAATTAAATCTGCGCCAATTTCACCGGGATTATTTGAAGCTATTTTAATCCCAGTTTTAACCCCGATAGTCAAAAACATGGGGGTTAAATTAAAATACTTTACAAAAGCAGAAGCAACACTATAATCAACAGATGGAACAACCGAAGCAATTGCTACTTTTTTTATCTCTGCTGGGACAATATCATGCTCACGTAAGACTTGTAGTAAGAACATGGCAAACTGGTCAGATGAGCCAACATGGCTGGTATTATGGCGAAACTGTGCAACCAGCTTTCCACTATTTGCAAATACACCACCATGAATTTGAGTATTCCCAACATCTAGACATAAATTCATTCTATTCCTTCCAGTTTTTTTATAAAGTAGGTTGTCTGATCGCTTTTATAACCACGTTCGCGGTAAAACTCATACGCACCAGTCTGGCTACGATGTAATCCGCTAGTAAGTTCAATTTTGTCACATTTATTTCGTATAGCATATGCCTCGGTATATTCCAAAAGCATGCCACCTATTCCCCTACTACGTTCAGTAGTGCTAACTATGAGGGAGCTAATTCTAGCATAATTGGTAACACGATTAATTAGAGGAAAAATTATCAATGAAATCATTGCAACTACCTGAGAGTCTGATTCAGCAACAAAAATCTTGGTCATAGGATTTGCAAGATATATATTCAAATTATGCAACATATCTTCATTACTTATTGGATGACCAAGTTCGGACATTAAAGAAGCTAGCCTCGTACTATCACTTAATCTTGCTTCACGAATTATAATCTTATTATTCGATAATACCATCATCAAACCCAATCAATAAAGTAGCAATGAAACCACCTGCATAAGCCAGCAAAATCCCTACCAGATATAACATAATTCCATTTTGTATCAATAGAGCTAATGGAATGCCAGAAATACCAATCCCGGTTGCCCCAAGCTTAAAGGCAGCAACAAAAGCACCTCCAATACCACCACCGATACAAGCGGCAAGAAATGGTCTAAATAATGGCAGTGTTACACCATAAATTAGTGGCTCACCAACGCCTAAAAATCCAACTACTATACTTGACTTAATAATATGCTTTAACTTTTCATTATCGGTTTTAAACCAAACAGCCAATGCCGCACCAACCTGCCCTGCACCCGCCATAGCCAAAATTGGTAATAACACTGTTACTCCGGTAGTCTGAATCAGTTCAGCATGAATCGGAATTAGTCCCTGATGTAAACCAGTCATTACTAATGGTAAAAAAGCTGCACTTAGAATAAATCCAGTTAAAATTCCGCCATGTTCTACTGCAAGCTTACAACCATTGGTAATTGCATCAGACAAGAAACCACCAATTGGCTGTAGGACAAAAATAGCTGCAAAACCACTAATTAACAGAACCAGTGTCGGCGTCACAAATAAATCCAAGCTACTTGGTATAATCTTACGTAAATAACGCTCAAGATAAGCTGCCAATATTGCCACTAAGAGGACAGCAATCACCCCACCACGTCCCGGTATGGCATGTTCACCAAAGACAGTTATATTATTTAGTTCCGGCATATTAAGGACTGCTGCTAGTACGCCGCCTAGGATTGGTGTACCGCCAAACTCCTTTGAGGCATTTAACCCAACAAATAACGCCAAACCAAAGGTAATTCCACTACCGATCATTTTAAAAATTGCGCCGAGGGTAGTTTTATCAAAAGTAACGCCACCAAACATTTCCGGACTAGTACTTTTGATTATTATATTTACAATACCTAATATAAGCCCGCAACCGATAAATGCTGGAATCATGGGAATAAAGATATTGGCAAGTTTTTTCAGAAAAAGTTTAAATGGGGTGGCGTTTTTTTCTTTCAGTTTTTCTTTGATGCTTAGAGCATCAACTGAATTTGTCGCTGATGTTGCAGTATTTGCTGAATTTTTATCAAGCTTTGGCATTTTTGCCAATAATGGCATCAAGGCATCATAAACCTGATTTACCTTACCCGGACCAATAATTATCTGAATCTGATCCGAGGCATCAACAATACCTAAAACACCCTCGATTTTCTTTAGCGCATCAATACTGACAAGCCCTTTGTCAGCTACACTTATACGTAAGCGTGTCATACAAGTAGCTACTGCGGTTATATCTGCAGGAGCTAGTTGCCCCAATACTTCTGTAGCAATTTTTTCTGCGTTAAAACTCACTCTCTACCCCTCATATGGATTAGTTATCATTTAGTGCTTGGTATATCAGATCAACAATCTGGTAATATTGACCAGTTGCAAAACTATCACCAGCAAATTTATTATCTTTATATTTAGTATGTTTCTTATTAGTTAATAGCACTATTGCCATATTATTCTTACGGTCAATTAAAGTCAGAGTCCCTGTCCAACCAGTATGCCCAAAAGCACCAACCGTTGCCAATTGACCAAATGGCTTAAATGAATGCTCTTTGCCAACCATTCTCCAACCAAGCCCATAAGTATCATCTACCTTTAACGGTTTCACAAATTCATCTTCAACCGACTTATCCCAAAATAAGCTATTACCATATTGCCCATTATTTAGCATAACATCAACCAATACCGCCATATCGCCCAAGTCAGAAAATAAACCTGCATGTCCAGAAATACCACCCATTGAATAATAGGCTTTTTCATCATGTACTTGACAAATTAGAGGTTTAGTTCGAATATTTGGAAAACTAACTGTGCCACCGCGAGTATTACCGTTTATTTCGGTTGCAGCACATTTTGCTTTACTAAAGCCATGCTCTAATGGATTGAAAGTAGTATATTTAAGCCCAAGCGGAGTATAAATTGTTTCATTAACATATTCGTCCAACGTCTCACCAGTTATAGCTTCAACCACCATACCAAGAAGCATATAATCCACATCACTATAAACAGGTTTATCAGCTTTTTTACCTGCAAATGGCAGTCGGGTCAGAATAATTGACTCGGTAAGCTCACGATTTTGTGAATATAATCCACTGCCATATTTATCGATGGAATCTGGATCAAAGAATTGTGGATCAGGCATATAACCAGCTCGATGCGTCAAAAGATCGCGAATTGTTCGCTTATCACGACACTCATCATTCACATCACAGCCAGTATAATCTGGGAGATAATATTTAACTTTTTTATCAATATCGAGTTTACCTTCATATACCAAATGCATTATGGCGTAATTAGTTGCGTACATTTTAGTATTCGAAGCAAGGTCAAACATGGTTGTACAATGCATCAAATCTGGTTTAGCTAATTTTTTTCCGCTATTCGGATCATACTTCAAGCGATGACCATAAACTGTTTGTTTAATAACCTTACCATCTTTTATGATTAATAGGGCTGCTCCAGGAAAGCCGCGATTAATATCACTATTTATCTGCTTATCGACTTTTGTTAATAGCTTGGCATCAAAACCTACACTAGCTGGAGTAGCAGTAGAGAGACTTAGCCCTGATATAGCCTCGTCGTCATTAAAAAACTTACACTCCGTCTCTGCAAAAGAATGATTCGCCCCAATTAGTAAAAACAATAAACCACAAATCTTTTTTATATTCATCTTAACATTCATCAAATATCGTCACTTTTCTTAGTGTCATCCCGATCAGGATATGGTTCTAAATTAAAAATTTTATTAAACTTGATAAATATCTTCCAACGATTACAGGATAATATCACTATTACTAGCGCGGTAGTTAATAGTGGGATTATTATCATTTCAAAAGCTACTGCCAAGCCAATTGAAGCAGTAACCCAAATATTAGCAGCAGTAGTCAAACCATGAACCCGACTTCTATCCTTAAAAATCACTCCAGCACCGAGAAACCCAATCCCACTTACAATCTGCGCCGCAATCCGTGTCGGGTCAGCAACACTTTCATAGTAAGCAAGCCCTTTTGAATGAGTAGAAACTAGCCCAAATAGGCATGAACCAAGACAAACTAGACTATAGGTTCTAAGCCCAGCCTGAGAACCATGGATTTGCCGTTCAAAGCCAATTGCTAGACCACATAAGGTAGCAAGTAAAATCTGTCCAATTTCAAATAATGGCATTCTATCCCCTTTACTACTGATTAACAAAACTTAGAAAATCACGCATATACGGCATTGCCCTGATTGCACCAAAACTAGTACAGGTATAGGCACCAACAAGATTAGCAAAACTAACAAACACTTCCCAATTTGGATCAAGGTTTTGTGAAAGTTTAAAAAGAATTGCACCAATAAATGCATCGCCAGCACCAGTACTATCAATTTGTTTAATCAATTTACTTGGAATAATCTTTTGCCCTGTATTGGTACAGAGTAATGCGCCTTTTTCACCAAGCGTAACAATTACTACTTCAGCACCCAACCGTAAAATTGCATCAGCGGCAGCAGATATATCATCTTCACCACTAATTAGCTGAGCTTCTGATTTATTTAACTTAACTAGATTTGAATAAGAGATAAATGTCCGACAATCATGAATGTATTCACCAACAAGATCAGGACTAATAAGATCTTCACGAAAATTTGGATCAAATGAAATAAAATTTCCATTACCTGTTGCATAATCAAGAAGCTGAAAATAACTCTCTTTTAGTTTACCACCTAGTAATGCCGTTGCTGAACCAAAATGAATTATTGAGTCATCGCTTAAACTAAGTGATTCAGGTAACTTATATTCACTATCATTGCCACGATAAAATTCAAACTCACGCTCACCAAATCCATCAATCGCAACAAAAGCTAAAGTTGTTTTACCGTGTCTTTCAACAAGACTAGTATTTATACCAACTTCTTGTAATGAAGCCAAGAGAAAACTACCAAAATTATCGCTCCCAACCTGACCAAGGAAATATGAACTTCCACCAAGTTTGGCAATTGCAGCAGCAACATTTGCCGGAGCACCGCCCGGATGTTTAGCAAAATATTTACTATTCACTATTCCAGCTTCAGGTTGTCCGATAAAATCAACCAATACCTCACCAATACAGTACACTTTTTTCATAATCAATAATATGCCAAGAACAGTAATAACTATGGGAATTTAACTTTTATAATAAAGCATCATTTTAACATGGATTAAATTAGTATCTATTAATATCCGGTCAGATCTTTTTTTGCATAATTCGGTAAAAAAGCGTCATTCGCATAGATTTCCACCAGCCAAAAATAAATTCAACTTATAATTACTGATATTTAACCAAACAGGATTATAAAATGATAGATTTAAGAAGTGATACAGTAACCAAACCATCAAAGGAAATGCTTGTATATATGCTAAAAGCAGAACTTGGTGATGATGTTTTTGGTGAAGATCCAACAGTCACTAAACTGGAAGAGCAAATAGCCGAGAAGGCAGGAATGGAAGCTGCGGTATTTTCACCTACTGGCACACAAAGTAATCTACTGGGTATTATGTCACACTGTCAAAGAGGTGATGAATATATTGTTGGACAAACGGCACATACCTATATGTTTGAAGGTGGTGGCGCTGCTATTCTAGGAAGTATTCAGCCTCAACCATTAGACTTTGATCCGGATGGCACACTTGATTTAGATAAGGTATATATGGCTATCAAACCGGATGACTTTCATTTTGCCCGTACGAAGTTGTTATGTCTTGAAAACACCACAACAGGAAGAGTATTACCATTAGACTATCTCAAAAAAATCCCAGCTTTCTGTAAAGAGAATAAGCTAGCTAGCCATCTTGATGGAGCGCGAGTATTTAATGCCGTGAGTAAACTGGGTGTAAGTTTAGAGACTATTACACAAAACTTTGATTCAGTTTCAATATGCCTCTCTAAAGGTCTTGGCACTCCATTAGGTTCAGTCTTGTGTGGTTCAAAGGAATTAATAAAAGAAGCGCGAAAATGGCGTAAAATGCTTGGTGGTGGGATGCGCCAAGCTGGAATTATTGCAGCAGCTGGGATATACGCTCTAGAACATAATATTGAGCGCCTTCGGGAAGATCATGATAATGCCGAGTTACTTGCCAAAGGACTAGGAGAAATTAACGGTGTTGAAATAGTCGCTATCAATACTAATATTTTACTTATCAAAATCAATAAGAACTATCCAGAATTACGCGAGGAATTATTTAAAAATGGAGTAATTTTCCCTAAAACCGCTAATAAGGCTGGAATAATAAGATTGGTTACCCATTTGGATGTTAGTACCGATGATATTTTAAAAACAACAAACCTGATAAAAGCCTTTTATCATAAACAATGAAGGTGACTATAAATGGATAGTTTAGTAAGAATTTTCACAACTCTGGTTAGGCGTTATCTACCAGATCCATTAGTATTTGCAATGCTGTTAACAATTATTGTCTTTATTATGGGGGTTACTCTCACTAACACCAAAAGCTTCGAAATGATCTCAATCTGGGGCAATGGCTTTTGGAACTTACTTGCTTTTACCATGCAGATGGTAATGGTAGTTGTCACTGGTCATGCATTGGCAAGTGCCCCACAAATCCGGAAACTTCTTACCAAGCTAGCATCGCTACCCAAAACACCAGCGCAAGGAGTGGCTTTAGTTACCCTGATTGGTGCAATAGCCTGTATTATTAATTGGGGTTTTGGTTTAATCGTTGGAGCTATGCTTGCTCGTGAAGTAGCTAGACAACAACCAAAATCAGATTATCCACTGTTAATCGCTAGCGCTTATATCGCATTTTTGACTTGGCATGGCGGATTTTCTGGATCAATTCCACTACTGGCTGCAACGGCAGGTAATCCATTAGAAAAAGCTATTGGACTAATTCCAATCAGCCAGACAATTTTTACACCAATGAATTACTTTATTACTGGCTCTTTATTGATTATTCTACCAATACTAACAGCAAAAATGCTACCTAAAGAGTCAGATCGAAAAATGATTAATCCTGAATTATTGGAAGCTGATAACATAGTTATTCAAAAAAAGATTGATAAAAATAGTAGTCCAGCACTTAAGATAGAAGAAAGTAAAATCTTATCTATTATCATTGCACTAGCTGGAATTAGCTACCTTATTGAATATTTTTACACCAAGGGCTTCAAAATTGACATTAACTGTGTTAATATAATTTTCTTAGTTAGCGGACTTCTTTTACATGGAAGCCCAATGGCATATGCTCGGGCAATTGCCAATGGCACAAAAAGTACTGCCGGCATACTGATCCAGTTTCCATTTTATGCTGGCATACAGGCAATGCTTGATCATTCCGGCTTAGGTGCAATTATTACCGAATGGTTTATCCAGATTGCAAATGTGAAAACCTTTCCATTATGGGCATTTTTATCCTCGGCAGTCATAAATTTCGCCGTACCATCTGGAGGTGGACACTGGGTAGTACAAGGTCCATTTATAATGAGTGCAGCACAAAAAATTGGTGCAGATATGGGGCATGCTGTAATGGCGATTGCCTATGGCGAAGCTTGGATGAATATGGCGCAACCCTTCTGGGCATTACCAGCACTGGCAATTGCCGGATTGGGCGCCCGTGATATCATGGGCTACTGTATTATCAGCCTATTATTTTCAGGTTTTATATTTGTCGCCGGATTAATGTTTTTCTAAATAAAGAGAGCATTCTATGAAAAAAACTATTACAACTATACTGCTATTACCTTTACTTTCATCATGTGCGCTCTTGAGTTCAAGTAAATCAAATCAACTACCAATTAGCGGTAAATTTATGGTAAAAATGGACAGTAGTGCCAGCTATAATAAAGAAATTACTGCCCTTCCGATCTCTGCTTCTTTTGCAGATGCTACGCCATTTATCAATAATACAATCATCTCCAAAGGTCTTCCATTATTTGGAGTATATAAAAATAATGGATTTAGCTGCACAATTATCTGGACAACAATTACATTTAGTGATGGAACAACTACGAATAATACCAATGGTGTTGCACACTCAAGCTGTATGGCACAGGCACCCATCAAGGAAGGTGACTTGATAGAAGCCACATGGAATTAGAATACAAATGGTCAGTGTCTTTTAACCCACCATTCGTTAAATAGTTGTTGTAGCTTTTGCCCTTCTGCTGTTTTAGCAAATAGAAAAATCTT
Organism: Neisseriales bacterium; assembly: GCA_008017155.1. GTDB lineage: Bacteria > Pseudomonadota > Gammaproteobacteria > Burkholderiales > UBA11063 > Aquella. The sequence goes on from SSGX01000049.1 coordinate 20,990, forward strand.
CGGACTTCCTGGGAATTTTTCTGGAATTTGCGCTAGGCAGAGTTTTGGATTCTGTTCATGACGATAACTAATTTCAATATCATCAGTAAACATAACATCTGCTAATGGCGGAACCGAGATTAGACTAACAATCGAGGCATCATTTTTTGCTACCAGTCGTATAGTTGCATGTTTAATGTTCTTTAAGGCAAAGTCTTGGTTGGTACCACCACGATTCTCACTAACTATTACTGATTCGCTATCGATTGCTGCAAAATTTGTAAACCTTTGTTTATCAGTACAGCGTATCATTGCAGCTTTGGCAGAGCTTTCAATCGCATTAGAAAGATAAAATAGTTTACTTCTTTCCGGATTTTCCGATATGCCGCCAACCGCAATAACAAATTTGCTAGAACTTAGATCATTACTGAGAGTTTGCCAAGTTGTTGGAACAAATTTAAGATTAAGATTATTATCTTTAGCAAACTTTTTAATAATATCAATATCTATACCACTAAAGTCACTCTCACTTTTTGCAGTCAATGGTGGATAATCACCAGTAGTCCCAACTAGGATCACAGGCGCTGCATACCCTAATTTTATAAAAAGGGTCAAACTTAGCAAAAATAATATTTTGTGGTTAATAATTCTTTTCATTATTTATTCTCGCTAAATTTAATAAGCTATTTGCCGGAAAACATCGAAGTAGTTGGCAAAAGTCTTTCCAACACACTCATAATCATTAATAACAACAGGAACCCCTGCAATCGCAAGCAAAGAAAAACACATTGCCATCCGGTGGTCATTATAGGTGTCAATTCCAATATTTGGATTTATTTTCTCTGGTGGTATTATGCTAATACTGCTATCAGTATAAGATACTTTCGCACCAAGCTTAGTTAGCTCAGTATAAATTGCCAATAAACGGTCGGTCTCTTTTACTTTCCAGCTTGCAATCCCGTTGATTGTTGTTACTCCATCAGCAAATAAAGCCAAAACCGCAATCGTCATTGCTACATCAGGCATATCCTCCATATCTACCGTAATTGCCTGTAGCTTACCCTTAGTTTTTACGATAATACTATTATCGGTATAAGTTACTATTGCTCCCATCTTCTCCAAAACTCTAGCAAAATTACGATCGCCTTGTAAACTAGTTGCCGATAGGTGATTAACCGTCACATCGCCATTTATAGCCCCCATAGCAAGGAAGTAACTCGCTGAGCTGGCATCTGGTTCTACGGTATATTCAATTGCCCGATAACCATTATTTACAGGTAACTGAAAAGTATTTTCTTCTATCTCTATTGCTTTAACACCAAATAGCTCAAGTAATTGCAAGGTAATATCAACATACGGTCGCGAAATCAATTCATCTTCTATTTTTATTTGAACTATTCGCCCAAGTAAAGGTAATGCCATCAATACACCAGTCAAATACTGACTAGACACCTTACCACTAATGGTAATTTGGTCAATATTATTATCTTTAAACCCACCAACTTTTAGCGGTGGGAAGCCATTATTTTCAAGATAATCAATTTGACAGCCCAACTGGCTTAACGCGGATATAAGATCTTTAATTGGACGCTCTTTCATTCTGGCAATGCCAGTTAAGATATAACTACCCGAAGTTAATGCTAGCATTGCACTTAAAAAGCGAATTGAAGTACCAGAGTTACCCAAAAATAATTCTGCTTCAGCTACAGGCAATTTACCCCCACAGCCGTAAATTTTATAACTTGAACAACCATTAGCAGCTGCTCTTATTTTTTCGATTTTTATACCTAATTGGGATAATGCTTGAAGCATTAGCTGTACATCTTCACCCACATCTGGTACATTATGGATAATGCTTATGCCATCAGCAAATGCCGCTAATGGTAAAACTCGATTAGCAATACTCTTTGAGCCTGGCAAATCCAACGTTGATTTTATAAATTTATCACATGCAGCTAATTCAATATTTCTAATATTATTCATAAACGAAGACTTTAAAAACCTTAAAAAATATTTGCAATCTAACACTGTTATAATTATAATGTTGCATTGCACTACTATAACTTAAATTAAAGAAACTCTAATTACAAAACGCAAATAAAATGATGGGAAATAAAATGAAACAAAAAAAGAAATTTAACATCGTACCACTAATTTTTATATTTTTTATTGGACTTTCAATTGCAAGTCACTTTATTGAACATTTTAGTAATAACCAACAACAAACAGAGTCATAGCTCAATTAAATTAATTAGTAGTCTTTATAAGAATGAACTAGATTACTAACAAATTTACAAAATAGGCTACCTGATAAAGGTAGCCTATTTATTTTAAAAATGATGGTGATGACTATGTTTTGGATGAAGATGTTTATAAAAGTAATGATGTGCAGCTTCTTTTGCCTGCTCAATTGTTTCATAATCACCAATTTGCCTTGTTTCGGTAAATTCAAGACGCATTAAATCCGGACCAACATGAGTATAACTAACAAGAGTAACAGAATAAGGTTTATCACCATCTTTTTTCTCTTGTAACTTAAAAGTCGATCTTACTGATAAATCATCATTTTTATAATACAAAGCCTCTGCATGAAACATATTTGCCACTTCAGCAGTAACTCGGTTTAAAACATGATGATTAACTTCTTCCCATATTAATTCATCTTTAGCTGCATGAATAATCATCAAAGATTCCTTATAAATAATTAATTTGTTGAATTTTGCTTAGCAGCACGCTTACGTTCATTTTCATCAAGATGGCGCTTGCGTAGTCTGATATTCTGTGGTGTAATTTCAACCAATTCATCATCATCGATAAACTCAATTGCACTTTCAAGAGTCAGCTTAATCGGTGGAGTAAGACGAACAGCTTCATCAGTACCAGAAGCACGAACATTGGTAAGCTTTTTACCCTTGATTGGGTTAACATTTAAATCATTATCACGACTATGGATACCAATAATCATACCATTGTAAAGTTTTTCACCGGGGCTTACGAACATTCTACCACGATCTTCTAAGTTCCATAGTGCATAAGCTACCGCCGGACCGTCTTCCTGAGAAATAAGCACCCCATTACGACGACCAGGAATATCAGCTTTAACTGGACCATAATCATCAAATACGTGGGCTATTAAACCAGTACCACGAGTTAATGTAAGAAACTCGCCTTGAAATCCAATCAAGCCACGTGCAGGAATACGATATTCAATTCTAGTTCTACCCTTACCGTCATTAGACATATCAAGCATTTCACCTTTACGGCGCCCAAGCTCTTCCATGACAGCACCCTGGTGCTCTTCCTCAACATCGATAGTTAATAATTCATATGGTTCACATACTTCACCATTAATTGTCTTCATTACCACATGCGGCTTAGCTACAGCCATTTCAAAGCCTTCACGACGCATATTTTCTAATAGAATCGTCAAATGCAATTCACCACGGCCTGATACCAAAAATTCATCCGTATTCTGAGTATCTTCAACACGTAATGCAACATTAGTAAGTAATTCTTTGTTTAAGCGATCACGAATCTGGCGGCTAGTAACAAATTTACCTTCAGTACCAGCAAGCGGAGAAGTATTAACTTGAAATGTCATACTGATAGTTGGCTCATCAACTTTTAACATTGGTAATGGCTCAGGATTACCAGCATCACAAATTGTAACACCAATATTTAGTTCTTCAATACCATTAATCAATACAATATCACCAGCCGAAGCTTCGTCAACTAGTTTACGCTCAAGTCCATTAAATAACTGAACTTGATTAATTTTAGCATTTTTTCTTTCACCATCGGGACCAAAGGCAACGCATACTTGTTGTCCAGCTTTAATTTTCCCACGGCGAATACGCCCAATACCTATTCTTCCAACAAAGCTATTATAATCAAGTGCTGCTATTTGCAACTGAAGACTACTATCTTCATCACCAACAGGCGCTGCAACATGACTTAAAACAGTTTCAAATAAGGCTTCCATATTACCTGGATTTTCAGTAGCTTCAAGCGAAGCATAACCATTAAGTGCAGAAGCATACACAACTGGAAAATCAAGCTGCTCTTCAGTAGCACCAAGCTTATCAAAAAGATCAAAGGTTTGATCAATCACCCATTCAGGACGTGAACCGGGTCTATCAATTTTATTGATAACTACGATAGGTTTTAAACCAAGTGATAATGCCTTACGAGTAACGAATCTGGTTTGTGGCATAGGACCTTCTACTGCATCAACAAGTAGAAGCACACCATCAACCATCCCAAGAACTCGTTCAACTTCACCGCCAAAATCAGCATGTCCCGGTGTATCAACGATATTAATTCGAGTACCCTTATAATCAAGCGAAGCATTTTTTGCCAAGATGGTAATTCCGCGTTCTTTCTCAAGATCATTACTATCCATTACTCGTTCGGTAATTTGCTGGTGTGCAGAAAATGTTCCTGCCTGCTGTAAAAGTTTATCTACTAACGTTGTTTTTCCATGATCGACATGGGCAATTATCGCTATATTTCTTAAATTAGTGCGTATTTTGTTACTCAATGTTATTCCTAATAATTAACCAAAAATTAGCGCGTATTATAGCATATTTAGAAGTATTATTTAGCTGCTAATATCAACATTATTGCTATTTGCATATTGATGTAATTTATTTTAAATTAAACTCTTTACGTAACTCAGTAAGACTCTTTCTATAATTACTCTCATAATCCCATGAATTAGATAAATCTAGCTGACAATTCATTCCAGATTTTGCAATATTCCAAAACTTCTTACGCTCTAGTTTATTTACACGTTTTATTGAATCTGGATTATGGCAATAATATTCTAAAATAGCAATTCCAGATATAATAAAAGAACCTACTGTCTGATTACCTGCAATATATGCTAAAGTATTTAAATCACCTCTCACATCATACTTGTAACCAGTGATTAATTTTACAATATCATAAATTACAATTAATTTTTCATTAGCTACTGAGTATTCGCCTGGTAGTGGAAGTTTATTTTTACGGTATGATTTATACAGATTGTAACCAAGACTATTGCGAGCTAAAAGAGTCATTTTTTTATACTTTTCCTCAATTACTAGTAAGTTAGAATTACTCAGTAAAAATGGGCTTGCAAAATCAGTTTTGATAAGTTCTTTTTTAGATAAATCCAGCTGCTTACGAAATTCATTATACTTTATTAGCTGATAGTATTGAGAATAAACTTGAGACAGCTGTTTTAGTAGCAGGTCACTTAGTTTTAGCGATCGAAGATAATCATCAAGTAGCTGTTTTTTTTCATCTAAGTAATCATTTGTAGAGTATATTACTAATACCAAAAACTCAAGAGCCCGTTTTTTCTGCTCATTGTCATGAAACGTTGCTGCAAGCTCAATTGGTGATGCAGTTTGGATATCTTCAACATTCACCTCATTAGATAATAAGAAAAATGCTAAAAGCTCTAAAGATTGTTGCTCTATTTCTGAGAATTCATATTTACCACCAGCTGTAGCAGTAAATATAGCAGCACCCAGCAAAGCATTTATCTGTCCCTTATTCCACGAAAAATCTCTCACAAACACCCCATTAGTAATTAAGAAATGTGATTCTATCACATTAAAAGATTAAAACTTAAAAGAAAACTAGCTTTTCAAAGTATAATAGCACAATAGAGAAAAAGTTTAATCGAGTTAAAATTACAATCTAATACTTAGTGTAAGTATCAGAATAACTTACAGCTAAATCCAGAGCAGAATGTAAACTCAAAGATGAAGCTATTCCCTTCCCAGCTAAATCTAGTGCGGTACCGTGATCAACAGATGTTCGGATAACTGGCAAGCCCAGAGTAACATTAACCCCTGTTTCAAATCCTGAATATTTCAGAACCGGTAAGCCCTGATCATGATACATAGCAAGTATTAAATCAAACTCTTTTGCTCTGTTAAAAATAGTATCTGCTGAATATGCTCCAGAAACCAAAGAACCTTCTTCTTGCCACCTTTTTATAACGGGATTGATTATTTCAATTTCCTCAGTACCTAAGTATCCATTTTCACCCGCATGAGGATTCAAGCCACAAACAGCAATTTTAGGACGTGAAAGGTTAAAGTTATTAATAAAACTATCTTGGATTATTTTTAGTGTCGCATTTAGGTTTTCTACAGTAATTTGCTCTGGTACTTTAGATAGTGGGACATGAGTTGTCAATAAGGCCACTCTCATTAAATCATTAGCAAGCATCATGACTACTTTATCAACACCAAATTTTTCAGCAAAATATTCAGTGTGCCCACTAAATTTCACCCCATCTAAATTTAGTACATCTTTATTAACCGGTGCCGTTACGATTATCTGACTTTTTTTTGCTATACATAAATTTATCGCTGTATCCAAGATAGCTAGGACATAATTAGCATTGGCTGTTAACGGTTTTCCTATACATTCATGTTCGGGACAATCAAGGTGAAAAACAGCCAGCTCATTAGCTTTAAGAGTGGGAAAATTATCAATATCTTCAACTTTTACAAGCCTAATGTTCTTATTTAATAGCCTAGCACGCTTTTGAAGAAGATTAATATCTCCAATCAATAATAAATTATTTTTACTAATATGTGGAGAATTAACTAGATCAAGACAAATTTCCGGACCAATCCCAGCTGGTTCACCCGTTGTGATACAAATTAATGGTTTTTTATTCATATTAGTTATCATTAAGTTTTACATATGCCATATCACGTAAATTTCGTACCCACTCGGTATAAAGTAATTGTGCTTTAGTTTCACGTAATTCTTGACGGATTTCTGCTTTTTCTTTATCATTAGCTAAATTACTATCTCTTGTCTCGATAACTTCCAAAATATGCCAGCCAAATGGGCTACGGATTGGTTCGCTAATTTGTCCAACAGGTGTTTTCAACATTGCTTGCTCAAATTGAGGAACCGTGTCTCCTTTACTTACCCACCCAATATCGCCACCTTTAATACTACTAGTATCTTCAGAATAACGTTTAGCAAGATCAGTAAAGTCTTTATTCTGTTTTGTAGGATCACCATTATCCTTTATTAACTGATCTCTAATCGAATTGATTTTTTGATGAGCCTCTTCATCGCTGGTTAATTCATTTACCTTAATAAGGATATGCTTAACATGATATTGTTTAACAATTTGTGGCATTCCATGCTGCTTAATTCCATTTACTTTGAAGATAAAAAAACCAACTGGCATTTTGATAACAGGCGTAATTCCACCTTGAGGTGTTGCTGCAACTGGATCAAGAACAATTGGTGGTAAAGAACTATTACTTTTCCAACCTAAATCACCACCACTTAAAGCGTTAGGCGCTGAAGAGTACTTTATTGCAAGTTGCTCAAATGACTGCCCTTGTTTTAGTTGAGCATAGACTTGGTTTGCAAGAGCCTCTCTTTTGACGATTGCATCTTGGGTTGCCTGCTCTGGTACGCTAATAACAATATCAGACAACTTATAGTCGATCCTATTTTTATAAGTAGCGCTATTTAATACCCGGTTAACTTCATCATCATTAACAACAACTCGCGCATCAACTTCTCTTTGTTTCAATTTATCTGCGGTTATCTGATCATTAACTTGCTGTCGAAAATCATCATATGATAACCCTTGCTTTGATAATTTCATTCTCATTTGTTGATCAGTAATCCCCTGACTTTTTTCAATATTGCTTATCGCATCATTTACCTCAGCATCTGTTGTTTTAATGCCACCTCTTGCTGCCAAATCTAATTGAATTTGTAGCAAGATTAATTGATCAAGAACCCTTGTTCTTAAATCATTGTAATTTGTATTATTAATTCCTCTTTGAGCTAAAGAATCCCTAGTCTGATTTATTTGTTTATTTAGTTCATTTTGAGTAATAATACGTTTATTAACATATGCTACGACTTTATCAATTAAATAAGTTGAAGCTTTAGGATTTACTGGCGAAGCTAGCTTTGGAGCTTGGTTATTTAAATTAGTTGATTCTGGCTGCTTAGCTAGACTAGCCTCATTCTTATTTGATGCAGTAGGCTGACTTGAATTAATCATTGCATTAGATTCAACATTATCTGCATAAGTAAAAGCAGATAAAGCTGCAGCCATAATTACCAATACTTTTCTAGTCATTGTAACTCCTAAAACCCTGTAAATTGTTGTTGTGATATTGGCATGTATCCAGGAACATTGGTTTTTAGATCTGAAGTAGGATCGCCAGAACCAACACCACCAATTCCTTTTAAAGAAAACTGTAAGAAATAGCCAGTTTGCGTCTGATTTACGTTAAATGTAAACTGTTCATAAACAGCACTTACCGTCCAGCAACCACCATTATATTCGACCCCACCAACTAAATTCAGAAATTGCCCCATAGTAAAATCATAGTTACTGCGCCCAACAGCAAACAACTTGTTATCATAAATTGGCCATTGTCCGGATACGTCTAGAGCATACTGATTTTCAAATGTTGCACCATTTGAGGTGAGTGCTTGCCCAGGCATCCAACCGTAGAAAAATAGCGGCAATTGGTACTGATAACGGAATCTAGCATTGATAACTTTATAATCTTCTGGATTATACTTAAATCCGGCACTGTAAGCATCAATAGTATTATAGACAGTTGAATACTGGAAAGTAGCTGAAGTAGAAAACTTCCTAGTCCAATTATTGTTTAATTCAGCAATCAAATTAGGATTTGGTAAAAACAATTGAGCATACTGAGTCTGATTACCATAAAGAAAATTATTTTGCTCTGTAATATAATATCTGTATCCTGCACTGAAGTTCATTAATTCGAATCCATTTGCGTCATTTAAAATTCTTGTAGTACCACCTATCGTGACATCATTTGCTGAATTTATCCGGTCAAATCCACTAAACCTATTTTCACTAAATAGTTGATTATAGTTATAAGTAGCAGTAGCAGTATCAAAAGTAGGTATTTCCGATTGATTATTTTGTGGAATATACAGATAATATAGTCTAGGTTCAAGTGTCTGAGTAAAATTTCCGCCACCACCAAGTTGCATTGGTCTATCGAAATATAGTCCGTTATCAAGGGAGACTACAGGCAATGCTCGCTGAACTTGCATTGCAGTACCTGAAATATTCGGGGTTTCACCAAGGTCATAATAGGTATAGTTATATCCGATTTTGGGTGTTGAATAACCCCAAGTTGTCTGCATCGGGTAAGTTACACTTGGATATAGATATAAGCGTTGACCGCTTTGCATTGCTGGGCTATAGAAATAAGTATAATTACTAGTTAAGCCACCCTTAAAACCGTCTCCAATATCCTGTGGCTTAACATTAAAGTTTACTGCAGGATATGATGAATATATTGGAACTGTAGAAGCATAGCCATATGGTTGTAAGGTTTGATAATTAAGTAACTTTACACCAGCATTACCCCAAGTAGGATTATAATTAGCAAATACACTTTGCTCCAGATTGACGTTATCAGTTACTGAGTAGAAATTACCAAAATCGTTAAAATAATTACTATCAGATACTACATTGTACTTATACCCCATCTGTACCTGACTATATGGAGAATAGGTATCGTTTAGACTCCAATAATAACGATAGCTATTTGGAACGGTCGTTCCCCAGTTATATGGAACCTGTTCGGTATAAATACTTCCGACATTGGATTCGGTCATATAACGAAACTGATCTGACACCATAAACCCTTGCTGTGCCCAAATATATGGTGTTATTGTCATATCATAATTTGGCGCCATATCCCAATAATAAGAGTCTGATGCCATAAACCCTGAAGTTGAAGTACCACCAAATTGAGGAGTTAGCCAACCAGATTTTCTTTGCCCTAGTGGAAAACTCATATATGGGCTAGCAAAAATTGGCACCGATTCAAAATACATTGTAGCATTTCTAGCTGTACCACTAGCATCCTGATAATCAACAGTAATATTTTGTGACTTGATATACCAAGCTGGGTCATTTGGATCACAACCAGTAAAATAACCATTACTTATTCCCAAATGATTTTTATCATAAAGCGTAATACTTTCACCAGCTCCAGAAAGATTAGCACTCTCAAAATAAATATTGGCTTTAGTAAATGTACCCTTATATAAGTCAAGGTAATAATCTGCCTGTTGACCAGTGATCACATCATATTGGCGAGTTAGCACCATATTATCACCAGTAGTAACCCTGCCAGTTGGCTGATTATAGATTAACCAATCGGCAGAAAATGTCTGGTTACCTTTATAACCAATAACATTTCCTTGAGCTATCTGATTACCCTTATTTTGCCCATTGATAGTATCCGCGCTTAGAAATAAGGTTTCAGACTCAACATTTGGATACATTACATAGTCTGGACCAGACTTTTCAACCCAAGAATCATCTTCTATGCCGCAAACTAATGGTTGCGACTCTCGCAGGTTATTTTGCCCAAGAAATGACCATACATCTCCAAAGGCATAGCTGCAATAGTTGGCAAAGCCGAAGATTATAAGTAATTTGTGCTTGTGATGAGTCATGCAATCCTGATAGCGTAATGATTCTAATTAGTTAATAACAAAGCTAATAATTATATCATGTTTAATAACGCAACTATTCCTGTAACAAACAATCAAGGCTTTCTAATTATGATAAGATATTGTCTTTACTATTTTAATCAACTCAGTTGCATGTTTTGAAAAAGAAGAGCGATTACTTGTGCTAAATGACCAACATCTAAATCCATTAAATAATTACTTGACCCGACTTAATATTGAAGAATCTTTAATCTTAGCAACAATAAACGAAATATCAGAACTTATAATTCAAATTAATAACTTCAGTGATGCTGTAGCAAAAAGTAACTACCTAATAATTTTAGATACTTTATCCCAAGAGCTACTACATATAACTAACGAGACTGACCTACTTGAAATCCTGATTCCAAAGTGGCAAATCCTTAGGAACAATCAAATTAGTAATAAACCAATTGATGAATTTTATGCTGAACTTGAGTTATATCTTCTTGCTGAACTTATTCGTTCTTTTGCTACATCGCAGGAAATTTCTTCGCAACAGTTAAAGAAAATGCGCGAAATAGTAAGAAGATACAGTAATATGCCTAATTTTTGGCAAATATTATGTAAATTAAGTGGCGATAAAATTGCAAGTGGATATACATTTTAGGTTCATTATTTATGAATTACCGTCAAGATAATATTGTAGCAATCGCAACAGGAGCGGCATATGCTGGTGTTGGAATTATCCGGATATCAGGATATAAGTTAGACACGCTAATCGAAAAAATCACTGGTAAAACAACAATCAAACCTAGATTTACTCATTATTCAGATTTTTATGGTAATGATGGAGAGATAATTGATTCTGGACTTTTAATTTATTTTGACAGTCCAAAATCTTTTACCGGCGAAGATGTAGTTGAATTACAAACACATGGTAGCCCAGTAGTTTTAAACCTATTATTAAAGCACTGTATATCACTAGGCTGTCGGCAAGCGGAACCAGGTGAATTTACCAAACGAGCGTATTTGAATGGAAAGCTTGATCTAGTTCAGGCAGAAAGTATCGCAGATCTGATACACGCAGAAAGCGAAGCTAGTGCGAAAGGCGCTATTAAATCATTACGCGGAGAGTTTTCTCAATATATTAATGGCATAAATGAACGATTAATTAACTTACGAATGTTTGTTGAAGCCACTCTTGATTTCCCAGATGAAGATATTGATTTTATAGCAAATGCTAAAATAAAAGACAAACTTATAATAATCCGCAATGAGATTTACCCTCTACTACAAAATACACAGCAAGGCGTATTACTAAATAATGGTGCTAATATTGTAATTATTGGACAACCAAATGTTGGTAAATCAAGCCTATTAAACGCTTTAGCTAATGAAGAAATTGCAATAGTGACAGATATAGCTGGAACGACCAGAGATATTGTCAAACAAAAAATCATTATTGATGGTATCCCCTTTAATATTATTGATACGGCTGGAATACGCCAAACCGAAGATAGTGTAGAAAAAATTGGTATTGAGCGTGCAATTAATGCCCTTAGTCAGGCAGACCTCTGCATTATTTTACTTGACAACCAAATTGGTATAACTAAAGAAGACAATACCATTTTATTACAAATTCCAGAGCATATTATCAGAATTTATGTCCACAATAAAATTGACTTAACTGGAAAAACACCTCAAATAAAAACAGAAAATGGCGAGACACACGTCTATATATCAGCCAAGAAAAATCTGGGTATTGAAGAACTACGCAAACAACTACTTGAAGCTATTGGTTGGCAAAGATCAGACGAGAGTGTCTTTACCGCAAGAACTAGACATCTAAGTGCGATGCAAAAAGCAGTAAAACATATTGATAGTGCTTTTTCACATTGGGAACAGCTAGAAATTTTGGCTGAAGAGTTACGCTATGCACATTCTGCACTAGGCGAAATAACTGGAGAATTTAGCGCTGATGATTTACTTGGAGTTATTTTCAGTGAGTTCTGTATCGGAAAATAGTATTGAAATCCATTGGTGTGTAAATTTGCATACATACAATTACAAAACAGCAATTTATGTAAACTAATGCATCCATAACTGCTCGCAATTATCTATACTTGATTTAATAAAATATACTTGAAAACATACTTATTGTAGAGTATAATGCAGTTATCAAGTATAGGTAATTGTAACATGAATAAAACTAACAAAGCCACTCATAAAAAAAATTCTACCGAGAACATTACACAATCAACTGTTCATCAGTTTCTTGGCAAAGAGCAAGAAAAGCAATTAGAGCTTGCTCTAGGCAATAATCTATATCTGTTTGTCACAAAAATTGGTAGTTGTATTTTCAAATACCGTTATAACTATAATGGCAAGTTATCTTGGATGACTTTAGGTCAGTATATGGGGAAAGATAAGTTAAATAGAATTCTTGGTTTAAGCCTTGATGAGGCGAGAATAAAAGCGATTGAATTTAATTTAGGGGCTAGACAATCAAAGCACATTTGAAGGTGTGCTAATATATTGTCATGATTCATAAAAATAAGTATATAAATAGTTCAAAAATTTCAGAAGCTAAATTTAGGGAAATAGTTAGGTATTTTGTTGCAGATTTATCAGCAACGCAAATAGCAACTTTATCTGGAATAAGTCGAAACTCTATTAACAGATACGTAATGGAAATTCGCCATAGAATTTATGATTTCTGTAATTCAGAATCACCATTTATTACTC
>SSGX01000008.1 GCA_008017155.1 Neisseriales bacterium
CAACAAATAAAACCTGGAGCGGGAAACGAGACTCGAAGTCGCGACCCCAACCTTGGCAAGGTTGTGCTCTACCAACTGAGCTATTCCCGCAGTTTATTTGTTCAAACTCTTTTGTCGAGGTACACATTATGCCATAAGGCTTTCTTGTGTGTCAATCTATTCTGGTAAAAATCCCTAACACAATCACTTAAACAATTAATTTAACTTTGTTTTTATTTTAGCTTATTTTTATTGCCAACCAAATTTTCGCACATAAAAGCCTTTTAACGATTGAGTTAAGATCATATAACCAACAATTGCCAAAATCAAAAATATAAAATATCCACCGGGTAATGCCTGCATTCCAATCATGTGCGCAAGCGGAGACATTGGAATAATAATACCAATAGCAACAGCACAAGTTGTCATTAGTAAGATAGGCCATGCCGCAGTACTTTGTAAGAAAGGAATCTTCTTAGTTCTTATCATATGAACAATCAAAGTTTGGGTTAAAAGACCTTCAATAAACCAGCCACTTTGGAATAAAGTCTGATGTGCTGGACTATTTGCACCAAATACATGCCAAAGGACAAAGAAAGTTAAAACATCAAAAATTGAACTAATTGGCCCAAAGAAAACCATAAATCGCCTTAAATCAGTTGGATCCCAACGCTGTGGATGCATCACAAATTCACTATCCACATTATCAAATGGAATTACGGTTTGGGAAATATCATAAATTAAATTCTGAAGTAAGAATTGTACTGGCAGCATTGGCAAAAATGGAATAAATGCCGAAGCAATTAAAAGTGAAAATACATTACCAAAATTTGAACTGGCGGTCATCTTAATGTATTTTAACATGTTTGCAAAGGTCTTCCGCCCCTCTTCTACCCCCTGCTCAAGAACCATAAGACTTTTTTCAAGAAGAATTATATCTGCGGCTTCCTTCGCAATATCAACTGCGGTATCAACTGAAATCCCAATATCAGCAGCACGTAATGCTGGCGCATCATTAATTCCATCACCCATGAAGCCAACCACATGACCACTGGCACGCAATAAATCTACAATCCGTTCTTTATGACTTGGCGTAAGCTTAGCAAATACAGTAGTATTCTTAGCAATGATAGTCAATTCTTCATCAGAAAGTCCATCAATATCCGAACCAAGGAGTAAACCTTCTACATCAAGACCAACTTCTCGACAAACTTTAGCGGTAACCAATTCATTATCACCAGTTAGGATTTTTACAGCGATCCCTAGTCGATTAAGTGCTTTAATAGCCGGCTCTGTTGTTTCTTTTGGCGGATCGAGAAATGCTACATAACCAACTAATATCATTTCTTTTTCATCTGCTACCGTATAATTGCTTTTTGTATCTGGATAATTTTTTTTGGCAACCGCAACAACCCTTAACCCATCCGCATTAAGTTCAGCCGTCACTGCGCGGAGTTTATTTAATAGCTCCTCAGTTAGTGGCATTACTTGACCATCGTGCTCGGCATGAGTACAGCAATTAAGCATTTCCTCAACAGCGCCCTTACAGATTAATAGATTGCCACCATTTGCATCTGCAACTACAACCGACATACGACGACGCTGGAAATCGAATGGAACCTCATCAACCTTGGAGTATTTTTTTACCAGTAATGGTATATCGCCAAAATTAGCTCTCTCAAGAACTGCAACATCAAGGAGATTTTTTAATCCAGTTTGATAATAGCTATTTAAATAAGCATATTCAAGAACATCATCATAATCATCACCAAAAATATCAGTATGCTTCTCAAGACAAATCTTATCCTGAGTTAATGTTCCAGTCTTATCCGTGCAAAGGATGTCCATCGCCCCAAAATTTTGAATAGCATCAAGCCGCTTGACAATCACTTTCCGTCGTGACATAAATACGGCACCCTTGGCAAGCGTGGAAGTAACAATCATTGGCAGCATTTCTGGAGTTAGTCCAACAGCTACTGATAAAGCAAAAAGCGCAGCATCGCGCCAAGCATGAGTACTAATACCATTAATCAAAAACACAATCGGTGACATGATCAGCATAAAGTAAATTAGTAGCCAACTTACTTTATTTACGCCTTTTTGAAAAGATGTCTCGGTAGCATCACTAGCAATAACCTTATCCGCAAGAGAACCAAAAAATGTATTCTTTCCAGTTGTCAAAACAATAGCTAATGCCGAACCACTAACTACATTGGTTCCCATATAACCAATATTTTCTAGTTCAAGTACATCCTTAACATTTTCTTTTGACTGCTTTGCAAATTTTTCAACTGGTAGTGACTCCCCTGTCAAAGCAGCCTGTGAAATAAATAAATCTTTTGCGGTTAATATCCTAACGTCAGCTGGAATCATATCTCCAGCAGACAAGGTAATAACATCACCAGGAACCAAATTCTTAATTGCAATCTCGACGCGGTTTTCCATTTGTGCCGGATTACTTGCCATAATCTGTTTTTCAAGCTCCGCTATATGCTCATCATCTTCCTCATCCTCTTCTTCTTGGCGTAAAACGGTAGCAGTTGTACTAACCATGGCTTTTAATTTATCCGCAGCATTATTCGATCTTCGCTCCTGAACAAAACGAAGGACTGTCGAAATTACAACCATAGCACTAATTACGGTAGCACCTTTCATATCATCAGTAAAAAAAGACACGATAGCCAATAGTGTTAGAAGAAGATTGAATGGATTTTTATAGCTAAGCCATAAGTGCTTATACCATGATAATTCTTCTTGCTTATCAATCTCATTATAACCAAATTTTTCTAGTTTATATTCAACTTCAGATGGTGTTAATCCATCAAGATCTGATCCAAGCGTAAGTAGCGCTTCTGCATTTGATAAATATGAAAAAGTAATTAAATTTTGCGTCACGGTAGCAGGAGCCTGATTAGCATCTACCGGATACTCTTCATCCAGATGGTTGGCATCCCCATGGAATTGGGGACGGTTGGTGAATCTATTATCAAAAAACGATAAAACTTTTTTTTTCAAAACACTTACAAAATTCATTTTTGCACCTTAACTCAGTACATCATCACATTATCATAGATCATAACTACATGGTTATTGAAGTTCCTAGATCGTTGTTTCACTTCTTACTTAATATCGCTCACGCCTACTATATTTCTTCAAGCTGATTGAGTATAAACAATTACCCCATTCATCTAGATTATAACTTTAGTCGTTCTACTATCTTATCTTGCAAAAGATGAGTATCAATTATTTCTCTCACGTCATCTTCATCAACGTAAGAATACCAAGTACCTTCAGGATAAACTACACATACGGGACCATCCTTACAGCGTCCAAGACATCCTGATTTTGATGCCCGACACTTACCTTCACCCCATAAATCTAGCGATTGTAAATATAGCTTGGCAAAAGCAAAACCGCCATCACCAGCAAGATTACCACAACCGCTACCATTTTCTTTCTGGTTAGTACAAAAAAATACATGCTTTTGGTAAAACATTTTGGCATCCTTGAGAATAAACTTTTATTTTATAAAGACAAACTAACATATCTAATATTAATAATAACTATAGATTAAATAACCAACTTTCAGGTTCGGACATTTCAAAAACTTTTTCTGGATATGCAATATGTGCCAGATATAAGCCATCAGCCATAAATGTTGGTGGTGCTTTAGTTCTATTTTGTTCATCAAGAAGTACTTGAAAATCACTAATACTTATCCGCCCAATACCGACATAGACTAAAGCGCCAACGATATTCCGCACCATATGATACAAAAAAGCATTAGCTGTAAATTTAAATCTAAATATATTACCAGTCTTTTCAATTTCAGCCGCTATCATATCACGGACTGGTGAATTTGCCTGACAATTTGCAGCACGAAAAGAAGAGAAATCTTTTCGCCCAACTAGAAGTTTTACTGCCTCCTGCATAGCAAATAAATCCAATTCTTTGTGATACCAGCCAATAAGCCCATTTAGAAGAGAAGAAGAAAATGACTGGGTTAATAAATAATAATGATATGTTCGACTTAACGCGCTAAATCTTGCATCAAACTCATCAGAAACAAGTGCCACTTGCTTAATTCGAATCGAAGCTGGCAGATTTGCATTGACACCTTTTACCCAACCATATAAATCACGATTGGCATTACTTGAAAAATGAATGACTTGATTAAGAGCATGAACCCCAGTATCAGTACGTCCGGCAGTAATAGTCTGGATTGGTTCATTAGCAAATTTAGCTAATGCATATTCAAGAGTTCCCTGCACTGTTCTAGTATTTGTCTGAATTTGCCAACCATGAAACTCCGAACCGTTATATTCAAGCAACAAGGCATATTTAGCCATTAATACCCATCTCTGCTTTTAATTTACTTATTTCCAGCTTTAGGTCTTCAGATAAATTTTTATTCTCTAATAATTGATTAAGAATATCTTTAGCTTTATCAGATTCCTCTATGTGGAAATACATTCTTGCCAAATTCAATTTTTCATCAAAAGTGTTATCGTCGGACACAATCACCGAGGTTGATTCTTCTGGTATCAAATCAGCAATAGGATCTGTCGAAGAAATTGAAATATCTCGACCTTCATCACTATAATCAACAGGGGCTTCTTCGGCCAAAGGTTTAAAATCAACAACTGAAAAATCTAGTACCCTCTCCTGTGAAAAACTAACTACCTCATCTGTAACTGAAATACTCTCTGCCGGTGCAAAAGTAATAAAATCAACAACACGGTTAGGATCTTCAGGATGAGCATCAAGATTGATATCTGAATTCAAGATATTATTATCAGCCACATGGTCCTCAAGCGTAACAACATTGTTATCATCCAGTTCATTTAAACTAGGATAATCAGGCTCCGAATTAATCACTATATCGTCAAGATCAGAAATATTAGCTTCAGATAGAGGTCTAAAATTATATTTTTGACAAATATCTTGGATATTTTCCCTTAATGAATCATTTACCTCAAGATTTCGATCCAATTGATAAAATATTTTACTCGCCTTATCAAATATACCAGTCATTAAATATAATTCAAATAATTTATAACGAATATCATCTCTACTTGAATCCATTAATAAGATTTTTTCAAGAGTTTCAAGCAACTCAAGGTCAATTGAAGCTTCAGGTCTTGTCAGTTTTTTTTGATCTTCTGACTTTGGTTCTACATTACTGTCAAAATCCTGAATAAAAATGTGTGACTCATCTTGAATACTTTCTGAAAATTCGCTACTACTATCCTCGGCTAACTGGCTACTACTATCTATAGAATCATTATTACTTATATAAGACTGTTGCTTAACTAACGACTTATGGTGAGAAAATTTACTCGTATCCGCATAGATGTTATTATCAGATACAGAGACTTGCTCGGTGTTTGTAACACTCCTTTTAACCTTAAACTTCTTAAGGATCTCTCGTAATGAAAAATCAGGATATTTTTTACGAATAAAAATCACAAATATGATGATTAATAGAAAAGCTAAGATATAAGGTAAAAAACCAAAAATAAAATCAAGTATTGAGCTATTTTGTTCTTTTATTTCAACCTTTTGTGGATGGAACAACTTTCTTACTTGAGAACTGTTTAAATTAATCGCTTTAGTATTACTTACTTTTTCAACAAACAATTGGTCTGATTCTATACTTATTAGCTGACTATATTTTCCAGCAATTGCTTTTAATGTAGAAATTCGCTGCTCTTTTGATAATGTATTATCCAACAAATACTCATCTGCTAAACTACTCGGAATAACACTTATTTTCTGAGCATCTGGAATTTTAACTGCTACTCCAGACTCATATAGGTTTTCGGGTGCATGCATTAATGGAAAATTTTCCAACCCTAGTGCAATCATAATTTGGTTTATATTTAGCTGCGCTTGGGGATAAATCAATTGATTAAATCTAGCAATTGTATACAAGCTATCACCTGATTCAGTAGTATACAACATGGACTCTTTGTTAAAATTTGCGAGGCTATCTCTAATTGCTGGATTGCTTAAATCCATTTCAAATGAAGGCGTTATATTATTTTTTATTTGATTATTACTTTTGGCATAAATTGGTATTGGCCTAGAATAACTTCTTTCACTACTATCGTTAGAAAAAGCTCTAACAACAATAGTCTTATTATTTTTTGACGAATTATTTACTGTTGAATAATCTATTGGATCTAATAGTACTGTATATTGGCGGTAAAAATCATCTTTTTGGATTCGATAGTGAAGCAGAAAATTAAGTACCGGAGAATTAATTGGTTTAGTTGAAGTAATTTTTACATATGGGATTTTTGTATTAGTAATAATTTGAAAAATAAAGCTTCCTAGCTCAGGATTAAAATCGATACCATATTCTTTAAACTTATTACCATTAGCCAAGCCAAAACTAAGATTATCAAAATCCGTATCTTTAGGCATATTTGTAAGCTGAACAGTAGCATCAAAGCGTTGGCTGAGATAGGAATTTACCTTAATATCACCTAAATCAGCATAGCTTGATGAAATAAACATCAAGCTAGCTAATACAAGTAATATAAATCTACGCATAGCGACTTACTAAAATATTTACCATCCGGCGTAAAGGCTCAGCAGCACCCCACAATAGCTGATCACCAACAGTAAATAGTGCAATATAATCATCACCAAATTTTAGCTTCTTAATGCGTCCAACAGCGATATCAAGTGTCCCACTAATTGCAGCAGGAGTAAGTCCTGCCAAAGTATCAGGTTTATTGTTAGCAATAACTTTAACCCATGGATTTGCCGCAGCAATCATCTCGCTAATTTGCTCAACTGAAAGATCTTTACGTTTTAGTTTAATCGTAAGCGCCTGTGAGTGGCTACGTAAAACTCCAACACGAACGCATAAACCTTCGACTTTAACTGTATCAACTGCAAGTCCAAGAATCTTATTAGTTTCAACGGCACCTTTCCATTCTTCCTTAGTCTGTCCATTTTCCATTGCTGAATCTATCCATGGAATAACACTTCCAGCTAATGGAGCGCCAAAATACTCTTTAGGAAAACTAGCTGAATTTATAGTCTGATTGACTCTCGAAGCTATATCGAGAATAGTTGCAGATTTATCATTGATAATATCACTAACTGAATCATAAAGTTTGCCGCTTTGGAGTAATAACTCACGAATATTATTAGCACCTGCTCCAGATGCTGCCTGATAGGTCATTGACGAAATCCACTCAATCAAGTCTGCTTTAAATAAACCATCAAGTGCAAGAAGCATCAAACTAACGGTACAATTTCCACCAATATAGTTTTTTATCCCATTATCAAGAGCATTATTGATATTAGCACCATTAATTGGATCTAGAATAATCAAGGCATCTTTGTCCATCCGCAATGCGGAAGCTGCATCAATCCAGTAACCATTCCAGCCAGCCGCTCTTAGTTTTGGCAAAACGTCATGAGTATAGTCACTTCCTTGCGTAGTAACAATACAGTCAAGCCTTGTTAACTCATCTATTGCATAAGCATCTTTTAAAGTTTTTTGGGTCTGCTTATAATCAGGAGCTAAGCCACCAGCAGCAGATGTAGAAAAAAACGTTGCATCAATCTTAGCAAAATCATTTTCTTTTTGCATTCTATCCATTAATACTGAACCAACCATCCCACGCCAGCCGACAAAACCAACTTTCATCATTATATATGCTCCAATAAATTAACCACCACTTTTGCAGCCCTAGCTGCTGCCATAAATTTTAAATCATTAAAAGAATGAATAGCTTGTCCATCTTGTCCTGCCATGTCTGAGAGTGAACGAATAACACAAACTGGGAGCTTATTCAAGTAACAAACATGTGCAATTGCTGCACCTTCCATTTCACAAGCTAAAGCATCAAATTCTTTTGCTAAAAATTCAGCCTTATTTTTATCATCAATAAACTGGTCACCACTAACAATCCGTCCAAGAACAATCTTATTTTCAGGTAATGCCAAATTATCCAATATAAGTTTATTTACACTACTATCGGTTGGAAATGAAAAAGTATCCATCCGCGCAATTTGTCCAAGACGAACACCAAATGGCGTTATATCAAAATCATGTTGAACGAGATCTTCAGCAATAACCACATCACCAAATACCAAATTCTGGCTTAAACTACCCGCAACTCCAACATTAATAATCTTATCAGGAGTGAACTTATCGATCATCAACTGTGTGGTAACGGCGGCATTCACCTTGCCAATTCCACAAACCCCGGCAACGATAGTATGACTACCATATGTATAAACAAAATAACTATTACTGCAAAGGTCAATCTGATTAACTGGTGTAAGAGCTAATTCTTTAGTTATCTCATCCAGCTCTTCCTGCATAGCACAAATAACTCCAAGTATCATTTATGCACTAATCCCTTTATTCAAAAAAAGCTGAATAATTTTTGCGATCTGGGATTTTAATTGTTTTCTCGGAACAACCATATCAATTGCACCTTTTTCAAGAAGGAATTCAGCACTTTGGAAACCTTCTGGTAGTTTTTCTCTAACGGTCTGTTCAATGACGCGTGGACCAGCAAAACCAATTAAGGCACCTGGTTCAGCAATTACCACGTCACCAAGAAAAGCGAAACTAGCAGAAACACCACCCATCGTAGGATCAGTTAAGACAGAAATAAAAGGTAACTGCTTATTGATAAGTAAGCGCAAAGCCGCGGATGTTTTTGCCATCTGCATCAATGAATTTACACCTTCTTGCATCCTAGCACCACCGGATGCTGCAACACAAATAAAGGCGCAATTATTATCAACTGCTGCTTTTACACCGCGAACAAAGCGTTCACCGACAACTGAACCCATTGAACCACCTATAAAGCGAAACTCAAAAGCAGCAACGACAGCAGGTTCATTATTAATAGTTCCCTGCATTACAACTAGTGCGTCATCTTCACCAATTTTCGCCTGAGCCGCTGTCAGCCGTTCTTCATAAGCCTTAGAATCTTTAAATTTTAGACTATCAACAGGCTTAACTTCGCGACCAATTTCTAGTTGTCCTTCGCTATCAAGTAACATAGCTATTCTATTTCTGGCATTTAGTGGATGGTGATGCTCACACTTAGGACAAACATCCAGATTTTGTTCTAGATCGGTATAATACAAAATCTCATTACAACTATCACACTTATGCCAAAGCCCTTCGGGAACATTTGCCTTTTCGGTAGAATCAACCTGAACCTTTGGAGGTAACAGTTTACTAAGCCAACTCATATTTTTTACCTAAAAAAATCATTATCAACAAATAACTTATGCACGTAAAGCAATTTTTTGTGCCCATATTTTTGGAGCGCTTTGATGAACAGAATCTCCACTACTATCAACGGCAACAGTAACAGGCATATCTTCAACTTCAAACTCATAGACAGCCTCCATACCCAAATCAGGAAATGCAACTACTTTTGCTGACTTAATCGCTTTAGATACTAGATAAGCAGCTCCACCAACGGCAATAAGATATACCGCTTTGTTATCTTTGATTGCATCAATCGCTAGCTGACCGCGCTCCGATTTACCTATCATCCCAATTAAACCAGTAGCTTCGAGCATCTGACGAGTAAATTTATCCATCCGTGTAGAAGTTGTCGGACCAGCTGGACCAACCACCTCATCGCGCACAGGATCAACAGGCCCAACATAATATATAAACCGTCCATTAAAATCAACTGGTAATTGCTCACCTTTATCAAGCATCTCAGTAATCCGCTTGTGGGCAGCATCACGACCAGTTAATATCTTACCGGATAATAAAATGGTATCTCCGGTTTTCCAACTTGCTAATTCCTCTTTGGAGATATTATCGATATTTACCCGTTTTGAACTATTATTACTTAAAGTAACCGATGGATAATCTTCAAGTTTTGGCGGAGTTAGTATCGCAGGTCCACTGCCATCAAGAGTAAAATGAATATGTCGTGTAGCCGCACAATTTGGAATCATAGCAATCGGCTTACTTGCAGCATGCGTAGGATAATCTAAAATCTTAACATCCAAAACCGTTGTTAACCCACCAAGACCCTGAGCGCCAATCCCTAATGCATTGACCTTTTCATAAAGTTCAATCCGTAATTCTTCAATTTTATTTTGCGGACCGCGGGCAATCAAGTCAGCCATATCAATTGATTCCATCAGAGATTTCTTGGCTAATAGCATGGCTTTTTCAGCAGTACCGCCAATCCCAATTCCAAGCATACCCGGAGGGCACCAACCTGCGCCCATTTGCGGCACAGTTTTTATTACCCAATCAACGATTGAATCTGAAGGGTTTAACATTGCAAATTTTGATTTATTTTCTGAACCACCACCTTTTGCCGCAATTTCAACCTCGATAGTATTACCCGGAACAATATCGAAATGTACTACAGCTGGACCGTTATTTTGAGTATTTTTACGGCTGAAAGCTGGATCAGCAAGAACTGAAGCACGTAATTTATTATCTGGATAAAGATAAGCTAATTTAACCCCTTCATCAACCATCTGTTGAATCGACATTGTGGCATCACTAAACTGAGCATCCATTCCGACTTTAACAAAGGCACAAACAATCCCGGTATCTTGACAGATTGGACGTTTACCCTCGGCACTCATACGTGAATTTACCAATATCTGGGCAATCGCATCTTTAGCAGCAGGTGACTCCTCATGCTCATAGGCTTTTGCCATAGCCTGAATAAAATCCAAGGGGTGATAATAAGAAATATACTGTAGACTGTCTGCTACTGATTGAATGAAGTCATTTTGCTTGATTAAAGTGGGCATTAAATAATCCTTATCTATAGAATCCAACCTTTTATTTTAGCATGTCTAGTCCTTCTTATTTATATATTTTGCTATAAAAACCTCGAATCGTACCTAAAAACAATAACTCTAAAAATGAGAGGTCTATCCAGCAATACTTACAGCCAAATCAGACTTGGTATGATATAATAATTATATAGTTTACATTAAGCTGGATTTAAAAATGCAAATTTTCAGGGCGTTACGCATTATTTTCCGCGTATTAGTTTTTGTAATATTACTTATTCTCGCAATAAATAACATGCAGCCTTCAGAGTTCAATTTCCTTGGCATTTATATTTTACGTCTGCCGTTAATAGTCACGCTAGGAATCTTTAGTTTCGCTGGAGTATTTATCGGAATGATTTTTGGCTATTCAGAGAGAATAAAACTCAAAAATGAGCTAAAAAAGGTACGCAAAGAAAATTTAACCGTCAAAAAGCAAGAAGAAGCTAAGCCAAGTATCAATTAAATGCTTTTTTGCGCATTGAATAACTAAACATTAATTCTTAAAGTGGAGCTTTAATTTGGATCTATTAATCATATGGTTAATAATAACCCCTTTATTTTTTGGATTTGGTTGGATTGCTGGACGAATAGACATGAAAGTAGTACTAAAGCAAGCAAAACAATTGCCACAAAGAATATTTGACAGCATTGATGCAATAATTGATTCTAAAACAGGGATAGCTACCGATGAATTAAAACAGGTCGTAGAACAAGAGCCACAATTAATCGACTTGCAATTTAGTCTTGGTCGGTTATATCGCAAGCGTGGAGAAAATGATCTCGCAATAAACCTACACAGTAAGATGTTAACGTCGCAATATGTCTTCTCTGAAGAAATAAAGGATAAAATTCGCCTTGAACTAGCTCACGATTTTCAAAAAGCAGGACTCATAGATCGCTCAGAATCTTTACTCAGAAACCTATTGAATAGTCAAGTTTATGGACATGATGCGTTACAAATGCTGCTAATAATTTATCAGCAAGATAAAAACTGGCAAGAAGCTATAGACATTACAAAAAAATTATCAAGTTCAGATTACAGTTATCACGTAGAAGTAGCTCAATTTAACTGTGAGTTGGCGCAGGAAGAGATTATTAAATCGAATTATGCAAAAGCTATTGAATACATTAGAACTGCGCTTGAAATAAATCGTAAATGTGTTCGTGCAAATATTCTTTTAGCTGAAGTTTACTTCAATCAGGAGAACTATCTCGAAGCTATCAAAACTCTACAATTGATAGAAAAACAAAATTACAATTATTTACCTCTTATAATTGACAAGATTTTTGAAGCATATGCTAGACTTGAGCAGATAAAAGAGTATCTAACTCTAGTAAAAGGCTACGTGACTTTATTTCCAAACCTAAATATGCATGAATTCATTTACAGGAAATTGCTTAATTACGATACCTTTGAGGCAACAGTAGATTATTTAAGAAAAGCAATGATTGCTACACCTAGTTCTAAAATAGCAGCTTTGTTAATTGATGCTCAATTAAATAATCTTACAACCATTGAAGGAAAAGCTGATGCTGAACGTGTAAAAACATTATTGCTTAAGTATAATGACAAGTTGTCTTCATACAACTGTAGATGTTGTAATTTCAAATCAAAAACTTTTTTTTGGCAATGTCCAGCATGTTACTCTTGGGAAAGTATTAGTCCGAATAATATAGAAAATTAATGGAAAATAAATGATGGAAATAAACGGAACATATGATTTAAAAATTGAAACACCTCTGGGTGAAAAATATGCAACACTAATTCTTGAGGTCGAAGGAACCACCATAAGTGGATCATTTATCACAAAAAATAGCTCATCTCCAATAAGTGGAACAACCTCAGGAAATGAGATTAATTTTGAAACTACAATAACTGTTGCCCCTTTAGGCAAAATCACGGCAAGAATAATTGGGAAAATTGAAGATCAAAAATTAATAGCAGAATCAAAATTAATGTTTGCCGTTGCAAAAATTACTGGACTTAAAAAAATCAATTAAGCAGACTTTGTCACTTTAAGCCTAATTATTAGTTTTTAAAGTAAAACGACTAATGCTTTAAACTACAAGCCTATTTTAAGGAGCTTCTTTATCAGACTGCAAACCATGCTATTTAATCATGTATGCAGTCTTAAAGTCATTTAATACTTATTACTTAGTTTAAATAGTTACATATTTTGTTGTAAATATTGTAAAACATCTGAGGGAGGATAGCTTGGGCTATACACATTGGTTGAATGTGGTGGATAGCTCATATACTTACTCCAGCCCCATACTGCAATACCCAAGAACCTTGGATTAGCGCGTACCCCTGAGTCGTTGATAGCCTTAATGGCTGCTTTTACATAATCAAGCTGTTTATAACCTGTTGCTTTACCGTTAAGACTTTCATACTCATGAACTGATGCAGCAGCTGGAATACCTAGTTGAAAGTAAGCATCGCTATTGATGGCTTTATTAATTTCCTGAAGTACAAGATTGTAATAATTGGCTGGGCTATTTACAGGACCAACCGGAGCATTATCTGGAAGGTCATACAGCGAACAAATCACATAGCCATTATTATAGCTATTTAAAGATTGAACTAAGTTTTGATTTACTTTAGATGGGAAAGTAAATACCGAGAAAGATCTTCCAGCAGGATGTTCTTCATTTTTACAGTTAAATTTATCGTTTCCTTTACTATCTTTATTTTGTCCCGCGAAGTCTTTAGCTATCTGGATATAAAAATACTGTTGTCCTGATTTGCTAAAATCAAATGGTTCAAGATCAAACTGAACGCCACTAACGGAGTTATCCGCGCAATAAATGCGTGCAACATTATCTGCTAACAATTGCGCCTCACTTTGCGTCATTCGGTTCATTGCACTTAAATAATCGCTAGAAGCTGGATTATCAAGCCTACCATCTACAATTGGTATGATTTGTACTTTTGCGTTGGTATTTGAACTAACTTTATCTGCACTTAACTTATATATTGCTGATGAAGAATATCCACTATCACCGAGCTTTGCCAAAGTAAGGCTAGTATTATAAAAAGAAGGCGGATAATAATTTACGAGCATATTTTTACTTGTACATGCTTCACTCAAATCAGCTTCACCAGACCCACGACAATACATTTCCAAATCACCACCATAGGTGAAAAATTGAGTAATTTTACTCAATTTCCTAGCACCAATATTGTAACTATTTAGATTCGAACTCCATAAACCAGCCTTGGTATATGCAGCTCCATCTGGACCATCCAAAAATTGTGCATCATAAACCCACGTTCCATTGCCATAGATCCTTACTCCTGACGGAGAAGGACTTGGTACTGGGGTTGGACTTGGTATCGGAGTGGGCGTTGGAGTTGGACCATTGTAACTGGTACACTCAAGCTCTGTTGTAACCTGCTGATTCTCAGTTGTTGGTAATTTGCTTACACCATATTGTGTTACACAAATCGGTGTATTATTTGCCAAAATGCGAGCATATAAGTGTTGACTATCCCCCCAAGTAGATGGAATATCAAAACTATTTCCTGGCTGGATTGTACTTGTTGCACCTCCGGTTACTAATCCATTGCTAATTGTAACTGGCTGTGAGCTATTATTAATTATTGAAGTAGCCAACACATTACTACTAAAAGCGGTAAGGCTTGTAATCGCTATGAGCCTTAATAATAGCTTATATTTATTTTGTTTCATTATTTTACCCCTTTCCAAAGGTTTATTAAAAGCTTGAAAAATTTCATGCTAACAAGGGTAAATTTTAATTCAGAATAGTTAAAAACCGTAACCGCGTTTTTACATTGGAATGAAGGATCAAATCTTGAGAAAATAATTTCACATGAAGATTAGTAATAAAGAGGAAAATAAAAAATCCAGCATATAATGCTGGATTTTTTATTAATTTAGATTAAATTATTGCTCCGAAATTGAATATTATATAGGTTTGCATAATGTCCATTTTTTTCCAACAATTCATCATGTTTACCAACCTCTACTATTTGTCCCTTATCCATTACAATAATCTTATCAGCATGCTGAATTGTTGATAGCCTATGGGCAATAACCAAAGTAGTACGATTTGACATTAATCGATCTAAAGCCTCTTGAACAAGCTTTTCAGATTGATTATCTAAAGCTGAGGTTGCTTCATCTAAAACAAGTATCGGTGCATTTTTAAGAAGTGCCCTTGCAATAGCAAGCCTCTGCTTTTGACCACCAGATAATCGTGTCCCATTTTCACCAATATCGGTATCAAAACCATTGGGTAATTGCTCAATAAACTCTAGTGCATTAGCAAGTTTAGCCGCTTTATATACTTCATCCTTATCAAGGATACTATTACTACCATATGCAATATTATTGTATACTGAATCATTGAATAAAACAACCTCCTGACTGACTAAAGCTATATGCTGCCGTAAGCTTTTCAACTTAATAGTTGATAAATCATGATTATCCAACATTATAACCCCTTCTGTCGGAGCATAGAATCGTGGAATCATATTTGCAAGAGTAGTCTTACCACTACCAGAACTACCTACCAAAGCCACTGTCTCACCAGCCTTTATTTCAATATTTATATTTTTAAGAGCTTTATCTTCTGCAACTGGATACTTAAAACTCATGTTTTGCAATAAAATATTTCCTGTTACTGAATCAAGCTCAATTTCACCACTATCTATTTCCTCTGCCTGATCAAGAAACTCAAAGACCGATTCAGCAGATGCAAGACCTCTTTGTAAAGACTGTGTGACATTAGTGATACGTTTCATTGGCTGTGCAATCATAATCATTGCTGTAATGAATGAAACAAAATCACCTGCTGTAAAGCCACTAGCCTGTGAACGGCTTGTTGCAAAATAAAGGATACATGATAATGCCATCGCGAAAAGGAACTGGCTTAAACCTGAATTTAATGCAGAAGTACCTGATTGACGAACACTATTACGTTTAA
This sequence comes from Neisseriales bacterium, assembly GCA_008017155.1. Classification (GTDB taxonomy): domain Bacteria; phylum Pseudomonadota; class Gammaproteobacteria; order Burkholderiales; family UBA11063; genus Aquella. The sequence continues at coordinate 15,739 of SSGX01000008.1, forward strand.
TTGAAGACGCAAAATCAAAAAACCGCGAAGTTTCATAGCTATAACCTTCAAATAGTTTAACCACCTTTTGCCCTTGAACAGCCTCGGTTAAAACTTGAGTCATTTCTCCGTATTGTTCTTGGTTATTTTTATTAAGCTTTCTAAGTCTTTTTGATAATACTCTAACAAGTATTAGTACAAAAGGCATAGTTAAAAAACAAAACAAGGTTAATTGCCAATCTGTGTAAAAAAGTAACCCTAATAATCCTATAATCGTAAGCCCATCCTTTACCGTTACAGTAATTATATTAAATCCAGCGTCAGTAATCTGCGTCACATCAAATAATATTCTGGAAATCATCCGACCTGAATTATGATTATCATAGTAAGCAACAGGCATTCTTAGCAGTTTATTAAACATTTGTTGCCGCATCTGCTCAACAACAGTACCAGAAAGCCATGTGGATGTTGTTTCATTTACGTAAGAAGCACCACCTCTAATGAAAAATATTATCATCACCGCAAGAGGAGTTAAAATCATGGCTGTTTTGTCTTGATCAGTGAACCCTTTGTCAATAAGTGGTTTCATTAATTTTGCAAAAGCAGGTTCAGTTGCAGCAGCAATAGCCATTGCAACGAGAGAAATAGAAAACTTCTTCCAATATTTTGTTAAATAAGTAGAAAAAATACGCCTGTAAAGTTGGTATGATTCGCCTAAATTTACTTTTGCCATGAGATCCTCTAATTGAAATGTAATCAAGTTTTATGATATCATCAATTATAGCATAGAAATGAGAAGCAAAGGCTCTCAGGATTAGACTTATATAGTGTAAATTTATAATATTCGAGAGGAATAATACGTACAATGTGGCAAGATAAACTAAAACAAATTAAAAAACATACAAAATTGAAACAAAAATCACTTATAGAAAATAAACAGCAAGCAGAAAATTTGGAAATGGACATTACCTTTAATAATTACTGTCAAAAAAATAATGTTATTGCTCTAAATAATGATACAGTTGAATTAAAACCTTTAAATAATAAAACCAAAGCAATATTAGATGATGCCTTTAACAAGAGAAATAGTAGAGGTTTTGATTTTTTTGATGAACTGGCTAGTGATATAGTTTTTTTTCGCAATGGACAAAGAAACTTGCCCAAAGAACTACGTAATGAAAAATTCAAAATAAATGCAGTGCTTGACCTACATAATTTTAATAAAGGACATGCAATTGAGCTATTAGAACAGTTTATAAATAAAAATCTAGAGTTAAAATCTAGTTGTCTGAAGGTAATTCATGGATCTGGGCAAAACTCTAAAAATAATCAACCAGTATTAATTAATGTAGTTCGCCGTTATTTACAAAATATCCCTCAAGTAGTTGCTTATAGTTACGGTGGAATAAAGCAAGGAGGAAACGGAGTTACAATGATTAAGCTTAGCAATAAAAGCTAAATGACTAAAATAAAACCAACTATATACTGCATCCAATAGGCAATTCTAGAATAACAAATGAGTTAACGTGCAATTAGCCTAAAATTCCAACGCCAATAGATAAAGACAAAAACACAATTACATATAACAGCAAGCATCAATAACCACCATAAATTGATGAAAATCAGTAAAATAGAGCAAATTATTGATGCGAGCACCATATATGCAGCATTTATTAAATTATTTACCGCGATAACCTGAGATAGAATTTTTAATGGTGATGAAACCTGCAACTCATTATAACAAGTTACTGAATAAAACCCTGCGGAAAAACCAATGAAAAAGATTAGAATAAAGTTTATGAGTCCAATTAGTTGGTGGCTAAATGCACCAAGACTCAAACAGTGTGTTTTAACTGAGTAATTTAGTGCAAGTAATACTATGCTAAATAAAGACTTCCCTAATGCACCGTAAATAACATAATGCTTACGAATATGTCCATTCGAAATTTTAGCGCAAACTACCGACCCAAGACCAATTGAAACAGAAAATAAGCCCAATAGGACACTAAAAACATGGGCACAGCCGCCCATATACTCTTGTGTAAATACTGGCAACTGAGTTGTATAAATTACACCCATTGCCCAAAACCAAGAGATCGCATGTAGGTTATTACGGATATTTCTGTCCGTGGTTATTTTTCTATATGCTTTTAGCGTTTCTTTAAAAACATTCCAATTTATTTTTTCCAGCTCTCCAGCAGGTAGAGTTTTTTCAAGTCTAAAACTCAATATTAATCCCATGAAAGTTGAAAACGCCATCATTAATATAACTATCTCAAGCTGATTATTTGCCATATACCAGCTACCCAGCATTTGCCCTAATAGTACAGCAACAAAGGTTCCTAATTCAATATATCCATTTGCCAACAACAATGGCTTTCTATCATTAAAGTATTGTGGCAGGATAGAATATTTAATCGGACCAAAAAAGCTTGAGTGAATCCCCATCCCTATAAGAGCAATAATGGAAATATAAAAGTCATGGCAGATAAAGCCGATTGCAGCCAGAACTACTATCCCTATTTCACAAAACTTAATTATCTTAATCAAAAAGACTTTGCTATAAGCATCGGCAATCTTACCTGCATATGAAGAACAGAGGAAAAAAGGTAGGATAAATAATAATGTCGCAAGATTTACCGACATTTCTCGGCTCATACCAGATAATACCATACCTTGATAGGTAATCATCACAAGTATGGCATTTTTAAGGATATGATCATTCACCGCATTTAGAAACTGAATACTAAATAGCGGTAAGAAGCGCCTAGTATTTAGTAGTGAATTATTATTTACCCCTTGTTGCATTTAATCGGCTACTTCGTTGGAATACCGTTTAGTGAAACTACGCCACTTTCAAGTGAGATAGTACTACTAATCATACTTTCTTTTTGCATCAAGTAACCCTTTTTAAGCCAAACGTGAAGCTGATTATCAAGTAAAATATTAACTACTTTACTCAATGCATCACTACTTTGCTGATCCATTTGTGCATTGCCTGCGGTCAAGAAATATTTCATTTGCAGTACAAAGAAATACGCCAAAACTGACTTAGGAATGGAGAACTTCATATTTGCAGACATTTTCTTCATAAAACTAGCCTGATCTAGCATATCAGAAGATTCAAAATTAATGGTTGTTGCATGTCCGGAAAGCATAATCACACCATCAGGAGTCACTAGACTAAAGCCATTCAGGGTGACTTCTGGTTTTCTTATGAAAATAGGTGTCAGATAAGTTTTTAACATAGCAACAGTCTTATCACGACTATTTTGATCCGTCTGATCTTCTCCGGCGGCATTATTTAAATTGTCAAGAAGCTTACTAAATTCAGGAGAAGAGATATGTTCTAAATCCAGATCAAGATTCATCGGACCATACTTCTTACTATTACTAGTAAGACTCTCAAAACCTGCTTTAGCTAAAGCACTAAAAAAGTTATTTTCATCACTACTATTAGAATTATATGTCACATTTTGTATCTGAAAGTTTGCTGGATTAATAGCATCAATTCCGTTAAGAAAATCGGCAGAATTAACTCCAACCAGCGCGTGAACCATCTCGCCAAATTTCAAACCAACTGAGTTGGATTCAACCATCGCTACTTTTAAGTTCGCAAGCTTAAGATCGGTAGAACCTACTTTAATTTTATTTACACTATAATGCGAATTTGAAGCATACTCAAAGTTATTAAAGTTAAATTCACCTTTAGTTGGCGCTGTCATTTCAAATAATGGAACTGACAAATCATTTTTAAAATGATCAAATTCAGGATTGTATGCAATCTTGAGATATAAGCCCCCCCAATTAATCTTAACTCCAGATAAAGCTTCGTCATAGTTAAATCCAGGGGAGTAAATCGTATATTTACCGGATTTATTCAGATAAATCACATTATCAATCTCAAGTGGCTGTTTATTGACAAAAAACTTACTTAATAGCTTATCAATCTTTTCTGGAAAGACAATCTTAGTCGATGAGTAAGCAATAGTTGGAGCAAGTGTTCCATGTAACCAACCAGCAAAAAAACCATGGGTTATTTTAGTTGAATAATGTAACTGATAACTAGCATTAGCAATTGCAGTTATTGATTCTTGAGACGTAGCGCCTGGCAAAACAGCCAGAACATTTTTCAAAACTTGGTTATTAACAGACAGGACTACGCTTTCGTTTGAGGTCAACCAACCACGGTTGTAATCACGACTAACAACCTTAATCAATGAGCTATCTGTGATATATTTGAACTGTGTATCTAGCTGTTTTTCTGCCATTACACCAAAGAAATACGCAGAAATTAATTGTACCAGCAATAGAATTAATAAAATCCCAGCAATAACCTTAAGCTTTATTTTCAATATCTTTTTTAACATCAAATTTCCTATATCGATAAGCCGCAACAAATTAAACGGTTTTATTTAACCTATTTCGCACTTGTAACAACTAGATTTTTAAGCTATAATTATATCATTAATTAAATCTCTGTATAATACTTGGTTGTAGTGATCTGAATCTGAACACACAGTTTTTCCAGAATAATATGTAAATTGTTGTGTAAATTACACATTATCAATTAACCAAACGAATTAATAGAATTAAATACATTTGTGGAGATAACATTAAATGATGACCAACTGTATATTTTGCAAACTTGTCGATGGTTCAATCCCGACGAAAATAGTATATCAAGATGAAGATATTTTTGTTTTTAATGATATTAACCCGAAAGCCGAAGTACATCTTCTGATAATACCCAAGCGTCATATAGAGAGCATGCTTCAGTTAACTGATGCTGATGAAAAATTGATGGGTAAAATGATGATTACTGCAAATAAATTGGCCCTTCTTCATGGGCTAAATAAAGGATATAAAACTCAAATTAACACTGGGCTTGGTGGTGGACAAGAAGTGTTCCATCTACACATCCATGTTTTTGGTAATCGTTCGGAGTAGGAAGAAGAAAATGGGTAGTCTAAGTATCTGGCATTGGTTAATTGTACTTTTAATTGTAGCGGTAGTCTTTGGGACTAAAAAACTAAGGGGTGTAGGACAGGATCTTGGTGAGGCAGTAAAAAGCTTCAAAAATGCCATAAATGACTCTCCTACTGACGATAAACCAACGGAAGATAATAAGAAATAATGTTTGGCATTAGCTTTAGTGAAATTATTCTAATACTGGTAATCTCATTAATCATTTTTGGTCCAGAACAATTGCCTGTAATAGCTAGAAAAGCGGGAAAAGTCATTGCTTCAATTCGTGGCATGACAACTAACATTCGTTCTCAAATATATGAAACTACTGGACTGCAGCAGTTCAGTAATCTAAAAACAGAGTTTCAGCAACAAATTGACCAGATTAAAAGTCAATTTTTAATTCAATCACCAGAGGTTGAAACCGATTACCGTAGCCACGAAGAAGCATATTTTCAGGAATTCATTTTCCTTTATCAACCTGAATTTGACTTCGAGCGTCAGCCAGAATTATTTGATGAATAATATGGATCAGGTATTTATTACCCACCTAATCGAACTTAGAAAAAGAATAATAGTCTCAGGAATTGGCTTTTTTATTATTTTTATTAGCTTATTTCCATTTAGCAATAAACTTTATCAATTACTGGCTAATCCGATAGGTAAATTCTTACCGAAAAACTCGCAATTAATTGCAACTGATATAACTTCACCATTTTTTGTACCACTAAAACTAACCGCAATAGTTGCGTTTATCATCTGCTTACCATTAATAATTTTTCAACTGTGGAAATTTATTGCGCCGGGGCTTTATCAACAGGAAAAAAAACTTTTATCTGGGACTATTGCTAGTTCATTCATTTTATTTATTGCAGGGATAATATTTTGTTATTTTTTGGTTTTGCCTGCCATATTTCATTTTATCGGCAGCGTTAAACCTGACTCAATCACGATGCTAACTGATATTGGAAAATACCTTGATTTTGTATTAACATTAGCGTTTACTTTTGGACTAGCCTTTGAAACTCCAGTAATCATATTTTTACTAATACGCTTTGGATTTCTCTCGATCACAACAGCTACTAAAATCCGCCCTTATATGCTCGTTGGCGCATTTGTAATTGCAGCGATAGTCACCCCACCAGACATATTATCGCAAACAATGTTAGCCATACCGCTTTATCTATTATATGAATTAGGCGTAATTACTGCAAAAATTTTTATAAAACAGAACCCGAAAACTTAAAGTTTATGATAAAAATCAAGTAATCGTTGTTGCTCTCGTTCCCAGCTATAATTATCAAGAACCGCCCTACGCCCATTTTCTCCCATCTGGCGAGCTTCCACCCTATCAGACAAAATCTTCTGGCAAGCTTTAGCAATTTCATCAAGATTGGCTGGATCTACCATAAGCCCGCAATTATTACCCAAAACAATTGGACGCCATAATTCAAAATCAGAAGCAATTACAGGAATACCTGAAAGCATATATTCAAAAAGCTTAATCGGTAAAGACTCCACATAGCTAGGTGTTGGCAATAAAGTTACCATGCCGATTTTCACCGAGGATAAAACTGATTTTACACCATTACGATCAAGCACCCCATGATACCTGACGTTACTATACCCAGCACTATTCTTAACTTGTTTTTCAATTCCCTCGTTACTGAAAGGACCAGCCAAATCAAGCTTTAAATTACTTATTGATAGTGAATCAATAAGTGGTAATATGCCGCGAGTTTCCGAAATACTTCCCAAATAGCAGAGGTTATCAGAACGACTATCCCAATCAATTGCAGCCACATCAAGCTCAGCAAGGATTGGATAATTATGAATCGCATAAGTATTTGGATTTGACTTTCTAAATCGATCAGCTATAATCTCTGTGGCAGTAACTATTCCAGCAAAAGCCTTTGCCGCTGTTGCTTCACGATATCTAACCAACCATGAAACGAGAGGGCGGATAGCTTTCGGAATCCAATGTTTATTTAAAACCTGCTTTGGCACATCTTCGTGGACATCATAAATTACTTTATACCCTAATTTAGCTAATTTAACTCCAATACCAATAAGTTCGGGATCATGAAAGTGAATAGCATCAGGTTTTAGTTCAATTACTTTATCAAATATTTCCCGACTGGTTTTTCTGATTCTTTGTAATCTGCCACCTATTGGTTTACCGACATCATGAATTTTTATTCCATCTTTAATTTCTTCCCCAAGAGAATCAGCAACTATCAGACTAACATCATGGTTTTGGGCTAATGCTTGACACTCTTTAATAAAAATTCGAATATCATAGCGTGGATGAACTGAAGTGATATGACAAATACGCATGTCTATACTACTAAAATGCGTGATAAATAATTTTGTAGCTGTACCAGCTTCCCATGAAAAAAATGTCCAGTATTTATAAAGACACTTACTGGAATATCATATTTTTCCGCCCAAAGATAAACTTCATCTAGTGGAATAACCTCATCATCCTTCCCATGAACAATAAAAGTCTTACTTGAGTCAGGAACTACCACATTATAACGCGTAACTGCGGGACCAACAAGCAATAATTGTTGATGTTCACGTTTAGCTGCAACATTTGAAATCACAGCCGAACCAAACGAAAACCCTGCCAAAATAAAAGGTAATTCCGGATATAACTTACGTAAATAATCATAGATAGCTAATCCATCATCTACTTCCCCATTGCCAAAATCATGCTCTCCATCACTCTGCCCTACACCTCTTAGATTTGGACAGTAAGAGATATAACCTTTGGTATTCATAACCTTGGCAATTGTTTGCACTATTTTATTGGTATAAGTTCCACCACCTTTAGGGTCTGGATGAATAATAAGTGCCACTCCACGAACCACTTCTTTGGGACTTAATTCAAGAACATCAAGAAGTCCCGCTGGTCCCTGAATGAATAGCTGGCGTGCATTTTTAGGTAATATAAGGCTAGTGCCGTTCATTTGCCACCTCATGCTTAAACTGCTCGATCTTAGCTGCAATACTTTCTACTTGGTCATGCTTATTAACAAAAACCCAGCAAAAAAACAAACTAAACAATATTACTAGATAGTTATCGGCAGGGAAAGATATAATTGATTTACCGTGTAGCTCTGAAATCAGATATAAAATAGCGATATATGCAATTAGAAACCAGCTTTCAGAAATTACTTTGATAAAATTACCCTTAGCAAATATTGCAGCATAAACAATCGCAACGGCAATAATCAGAATAACCAAATAAAGAAGATTTTGCGTACCTGACCAATAAACAAACAGACCACAACTAACAAAAGCAAGATACCCAGTTAGTCTATATAGTGGCACGGTAAATTTACGCTCAAGCGTAGGAAATTTACGTCGTAAGATAATCAATGCCACCGGACCAGACATGCAACTTAATAATACTAGCGATGATAAAAAATTTACTAACTCCGTCCATGTCGGGAAAGGAAGTAAAAAGCAGATACCCAGTAACATATTTATCCAAAGGCAAATAGCAGGAGCATTAGATTTATTAAGTCTAGTCAAAATTGATCTTGGGAAAAACTCACGCCCAAGTCCTAAAAGAATACGCCCGGTTACTGCAGTAAAAACATTTGCTGTCCCAAGTGGTGCAATTACTGCATCAACAAATAGGATGACATATATATAGTTTAAGCCAAATAGACTTAATAAGCCAAGTAGAGGTGCTACCGCTTTCACTAGTGCAAATTTTTCAGATGGCAAGCAAAACATGAACATTAGTGATAATGAAGAATATAACACCCAACCAATTATAACTGGCGCAAAAATCGACCATGGTATTGCCCGTTTTGGATTACTGGTACTATTTGCTAAAATCAATCCATTTTGAAAACCAGAAAAAGCAAATGCCAGACCACTTGAGGTGATGGCTAATAATACTGGTTCAAAAGCAAGTTTGGGCAAATGGTCACTTGCAAAAAAATGCTCTGGCTTACCAAATACTAGTATCATCCCCCAAGCGATTAGTAGCGGAATAAATATTTTCCATAAACTGACAGCAGCATTGGTCTTACTGACTTTAGATAAATGTAAGGTATTGAACCAAGTTAGGAATACCATAATCACTAACGCCGCCCATAGTCCAGCAGAAGAAAGTGAAACGTTGCCATCATGATTGCTAACTAACTGTGGAATCCAGAAGCCAAGATACTGAATCGCAGATTGAGCCTCAAGTGGTAAATAGACAATATAGCTAATCCAACCAAGAACCAAAAACATGAAGCCTAAAGTCCGACTATGCGTAACCCCCATAAAGCGCATCAAGCCACCAACAACAGGAAGACAAGTAGCAACTTCGGCAAAAGTTAACCCTAAAATCAAGGTTAATAAAGCGGTTATAGTCCAAGAAATAATAACTCCACCTCCGGCCGTTTGTAATCCATAATATGGGGAAAATAACCAGCCGCTACCAATCATACCGCCTGTAGATAACAGCACTAGCTGAAACGTTGATAATTTACGCATTCACTATCCTTAGAAAACTTACCAGTATTATATTATAGAACCATCAGAAATGGCTAATTTGCTCGGGCTTCAATTTAATTTTGGCATTCTCGGACGTTTTTTCTCATAAACTAACTCATGAAGTTTTTTACAATAATCTTCTTTACTGAAAGTAAAAGTATTGGTAAAATTCTCACGTTCCATTTTTACCTTCTGATAAATTGATAACAAATTGACATGCGAAAAATTGGTCATCATTTTTAAGTCAGTAATTACAATATCATCAAAACTATCGCAATGTGCTTCAAGATAAGCAATCAATATAAAAAGCTCACTAAGATCCAGATCTTTCGTTTCAAGAACATGGATTTCAGGTAAAGGGAACTCGCGGGCAAGAAGCGGCTGATTAAATAAAGCCTGAATAATATTTTCAAGAAGATTCAGATTTAATGGTTGACGTTTCAGATTATTCTGATATGCATTAGAAATATTTTTAAGTGATTTATTATAAAAAGCAAACCTGCTCCGATTATTTAAAATACTTTCAACCACCGAAGGATCTAAATCAACCATGGTAGCAAGCTGCTTTTTTAAAATAACCTGTAAAGCAATTGCCTTTATCTGCTCAGTGTAAGGTTTAACCAGACTGATTAAACGCGCTTTACCCTCATCAGTGGCGATATTAACTTCTTCAAGGAGCTGGTTCAATAAAAATGTAATTAATCCAGTAGAATGATTAGTTGCCAAATTTTTAAATGCATCTGTGCCATTTTCACGAATATAACTATCTGGATCGTGCTCTTCTGGCAAGAAGAGAAAATTAACCGATTTGATGTCAGTAACCAAACCAATCGAACGCTCAAGTGCCCGCCATGCTGCTTTTTTCCCCGCATTATCACCATCAAATGAATAGCAAATATTGTCGCAAAATCTAAACATAGTCTTGATATGCTCTTCGGTCGCTGCTGTTCCCATTGTTGCTACAACATTATTGATTCCATATTGATTAAGAGCAATTACATCCATATAACCCTCAACCACAAATGCTTGATTAAGATCACGGATCTCTTTTTTGGCTTCATATAAACCATAAAGCTCATGCGATTTATTAAATAATTCTGTTTCTGGTGAGTTAAGATATTTTGGCTCACCTTTAGTTATTATCCTACCGCCAAAACCGATAATTTCGCCTTTAATATTACGAATGGGAAAAATCACCCGTTCCCGAAAGCGATCATAGCGTTTATTATTATCATTAACTACTACTAGGCCAGCATCCAGTAGAAGCTTATTAGTCGGATAATCTGGAAATGCCTGCTGGAGATTATTAAAGCCTGCCGGGGTATAACCTAAACTAAATTTATTTATAATTTCGGGAGAAAGTCCACGCTTTTCACGTAAATAATGTAAGGCAACACTAGACTGACTTAGCTGCTGTCGGTAGTATAGACAAGCTTTCTCCAGCGTCTCATAAATGTTAAGCTTATGCTCTTTACGCTTTTGCTGCTCCTCTCGGCTGATTTTTTCCTGCCGTTCATCCTGTGGGATAGTTATGCCATACTGCTCAGCAAGCGACTGTATAGCCGAAACAAAATCAAGCCCCTGATACTTCATCACAAAACTAACAGCATTCCCAGATTCGCCACAACCAAAGCAATGATACATTTGTTTAACCGGGCTAATTGAAAATGATGGAGATTTTTCATTATGAAACGGACAACAGGCAAAATAATTCTGCCCAGATCTTTTTAATTTTAGGTGCTTACCAATCACTTCCACTAAATCAGCACGCTGATTTACTTCATCAATGACACTCTGTGGAATTTGCATTATCCACCCGTCTTATTCATAACTTGGCTAATTTCCTTATCCGTAAGATAACGCCATTTTCCCGGTAACAAACTGCGATCATCAATATTACCAATACGGATTCTCTTTAAATCAAGAACCTTATAGCCCATAACTTCTGCCATCCGTCGAATTTGCCTATTTATTCCTTCTGTTAGGGTAATCCGGTAAACATTATCATTTACCTGCTTTAATTTAGCTGGTCTTAATTGCTTACCATCAAGAACGATACTCCCTGATATCTGCGATCGAATAAATTCTGGAGTTACTGGCTTATCAACCCTTACCAGATACTCTTTCTCCTTGATAAACTCAGCTCCGAAAGCCTGATACACAAACTTACCATCATTAGATAATAGCAATAATCCATGACTATCCTTATCAAGTCGTCCAGCATAAGTCAAATCTTTTATATCCGGCAATAGGTCAAAAACAGGCTTACCATCTTTGCAACTATGACTACAAACGTAGTTTTTCGGCTTATTAAGAAGAATATATACAAAGGAATCTGTTTCCTGTTTTAATTCTGGCAATATTTCAACTTTATCTAGCGCGCTATTAACTTTATAGCCTAGTTCCGTGATAATTTCACCATTAATTTTGACATAACCCTTAGCAATAAATTCATCTGCTTTACGCCGTGAGCAAAGCCCCATATCTTTTAAATACTTATTTAATCGAACCTGTGTCATGTATAACTTTATTTAAGATAATCTATAGTTACCAATTATAACAGATTGAATAAACCCCAGCTTTAAACTATTGGAATTAGTAAAAACATTCATATTTTAGCTGCAATTAAATATATAACAATATCAACATATTAATAAATATAGTTGCTAAAATGAATCTTTTTTGTGCATTGCACATGACAAAGAAGTGAGTTTGATTGATATAATATGAAAGTTACCCAGTTTTATCTAGTTAGGAAGTCAATATGCTTAAACTTTTCTTATCATTTTTTTTATCATTCATCTCTGCAATAGCCTTTGCCGCTAATAAACCAACAGTTTATTTGCTAGCTACCGGTGGAACTATTGCTGGTACAGCGAGCTCACAAACATCCACCACCTACAAAGCAGGAAGCTTGACAGTTGAACATATTATTGCATCAGTACCAGGAATAGATAACCTAGCAAATATAAAGTATGAACAAGTTTATAACAAAGATAGTGGAAATGTTACGCTATCAGATTGGTTGAAACTTGCTAATCAAGTAAATAAAGTTATCAATGATCCCAGCGTTAATGCGGTTGTTATTACACATGGAACTGACACCATGGAAGAAACGGCATATTTTCTTGACTTGGTGATTAAAACTAAAAAACCCATCATTATTGTTGGTTCAATGCGCCCGGCAACTGCAATCAGTGCAGATGGTCCACTAAATCTCTATAATGCAGTATCAGTAGCGGCTAGTCCAAAATCTATTGGTCGCGGAGTTATGGTTGTAATGAATGATGGAATTTATGATGCACGGAATGTAACTAAAACTAATACAATGAGTGTAGAGACTTTCCAATCACCAAATACTGGACCAGTTGGACACGTAGTTATGGGTAAAGTAAGCTACAATGAAAAACTCTATCCACTTGCATATGATGCACCATTCGACATTAGCAATATTAAATCATTACCTTCAGTAGCAATAATTTACGAGAATGTTGGTGTTGATACCGAAATGCTTGACAATATACTAAAAACTAAAAACCTTAAAGGGATTGTGATTGCAGGTGTTGGTGATGGTAATATCCCGGATTATGAAAAAAACTTTCTGATCAATGCTCGTAAAAAAGGAATAGTGATTGTTAGAAGTAGCCGCGTTGGTAGTGGTGAGGTAACTTATGATTATAATAATCTTGATACAACTTATGACCTAATTGCTGGTGATAATTTAAACCCACAAAAAGCACGTATTCTTTTAATGTTAAGCTTGCTGACAACTAGCGACGTTAAGCAAATCCAGAAAAATTTTTACACATATTAAAATAAATTTATTAACAAAGGGATAAGATGGAATACCGGATAGAAAAAGACTTTATCGGCGAATTTAAGGTACCACAAAATGCATACTATGGGGTTCATACTGCACGGGCTCTGGAAAATTTCAGGCTGAAAGATTATCACCTTACTCATTCATATTTGATAAATGCATTTGCAAAAGTGAAAATGGCAGCTGCAAACGCCAATTGCCGGACAGGTAAATTTTCTAAAGAAATCCGTAATGCAATAAATTTTGCTTGCGAAGAAATCCTCTCTGGAAAATACCATGACGAATTTATAATCCCAGCAATTCAGGGGGGAGCCGGCACTTCAACAAATATGAATGCCAATGAAGTAATTGCTAATATAGCACTGGAACATTTGGGGTATGAAAAAGCAAGATATGACATTTTGTCACCAATCAACCATGTAAATGCTTCTCAATCAACGAATGACTCCTACCCAACAGCGATTAAGATTGCAATTTATGAGCTAATTAATGATGTAGAAAAGAACCTTAAACTACTAAGACGCGCACTAGAGGATAAGGCAAATGAATTTAAAGACATCATGAAGATGGGACGTACACAGCTTGAAGATGCAGTTCCAATTGCGCTTGGGCGCGAATTCAAGGTTTATTCAATGGCAATAAATCGTGATGTGAGAAGGTTACATCAGGTTAAGGAATTATTTTTACAAGTCAATATGGGTGGTGATGCAATTGGTACCGGAGTATCAAATCATCCTGATTATCGAATCGCGGTAATTGAAGAATTACGCAAAGTTACGGGAACACCGATCACAGCATGTGAAGATTTAGTTGACGGAACACAAAATCTAGATGTATTTCCTCAACTTTCAAGTATGGTTAAAATCTGTGGACTTAATTTACGCAAAATCGCTAATGATTTGCGCCTAATGAATTCTGGTCCAACAACTTCAATCCATGAAATAGATTTACCTGCATTACAGGCTGGCTCAAGCATTATGCCCAAAAAGGTAAATCCAGTTGGTGCTGAATTTATTATGCAAATTGCATATAAGCTCTTGGGTAATGACTTAATTATTTCTGAATGTACAGTTGGTGAATTTGAGCTAAATGCTTGGGAGCCACTGATAGCTGATGCAATGATTGAAAGCCTGACTTTATTACGTGATGGCTTGGAGCGTTTTACCAACACTGTTGTAAAAGGAATCACTGCCAATAAAGAATTATGTGAGGCTTATTTTGAACGCTGTCCAACTGCTGCGACAGAGTTAATATCCATAATTGGTTATGACAGTGTAGCCGAAATTATCGCTAAAGTCAACGAAACGGGCGAATCATATAAGAAAGTTGCAGTGGAAATGGGCTTTGTAACAGCCAATTTTTTTGATAAAAACAGGTAACAACGAATTTTTTCACCGATCTTCTTACAAATGACAAATAGTATGTAATAATTTTGTGTGTAAAATTAGTGTTTTTCATATAATTATAATGATTTTAATGCTACAATATAGTTGGTATTTTATATAGTTTTATTTTTTTGTCAATGAGGGTATTTAACACATGAAAGCTGCTAGAGCGATAATTATCAGTCTTATCCTTGGTATCTTGTTTGGTTGGCTAATACGTAATGTAATTCAGCCTAATCAGGCAGCTACTACAAGCCTATTAGAGTATTTGGGGATGGCATCAGATATTTTTATTAAATTAATCAAAATGATTGTTGCACCATTAATTTTTGCTTCATTAACACTTGGGGTAATTAATATTGGTGATAATGCAAAAGGCTTAGGTGTTTTATTCGCTCGAGTTTTAGGCTTGTTTTTAATATCATCGATTTGTTCGTTATTTATTGGTTGGTTCATTATTGACCTATTTAAACCTGGCTTATCAATGACAGAAGTTGGTAAAAGTCTGCTAGAAGCAGGAACAACCGCTGGAGGTAAGTTTGATTCATCATCAATTTCACTTTCTCATTTTGTAAAAGAGACTGTTCCTGATAATGTGATTAATGCCTTTGCTGGTAATCACATTATTCAGATAGTAATTTTCTCTTTATTTTTTGGATTTGCTTTAACTAAGATTGATGCTAAGGGGCGTGATGCAATTCGCGATGTTCTAGATGGCGTCATGCATGCTATGTTTGCAATCTGCCATTCCGTAATGAAATTAGTTCCAATTGCTGTTTTTGCGTCAATATCTAATGTGATCATTAAGAATGGTTTCGGTGTTCTTTACACATATCTAGTATTTATTCTTGAATACTATCTAGCATTAGTTATTGTTTGGTTCGCAATTTATCTTTTATCGCTTAAAGTAGTTGGGCGTAAAATTAATCAACTAATTTCAGCGCTTATTCCACCGCTATCATTATCTTTTGCAACATCTTCTTCTGAAGTTGCCTACCCAGCTGTTTTTGAAGAGCTTGAAAACTATGGCGTGCGTGAGAAAATCAGTAGCTTTGTATTACCAATGGGTTATTCATTTAATATGATAGGCTCAATGGTATATTTCAGCTTTGCAATCATTTTCATTACCCAAGTTTTCGGTATTGATATTGCATTTACTGACAAGTTATACATCTTCTTTATGTTGTTAGTTACATCTAAAGGTATTGCGGGTGTACCTCGTGCCTCAATTATGGTAATATCTTCAGCGGTAACTGCATTCCACTTCCCGGCAGCAAGTGTACTATTGTTATTACCAATTGATGCCTTTGCAGATATGGGACGAAGTGCAACTAATGTCTATGCCAATGCAGTAATGACAACTTTCATTGATAAATGGCATAAAGAGTAAGCTAAGAATACTTTAAGCAAAAAACCAGATCTACATAGATCTGGTTTTTAATTATCTTTGTAAAATGTTATATTAGTCTTTATATTGTAATAATAAGAGCTTTATAATCAGTAGGATAAAATAGTAAGCGACCTCTAGAATTATAGGATAATATCGTATGCTAATTAAGTAGAATAGACCGTCATGAATTCAGAAATTATCGATAAGTTATATAAGACAAATTCACCATATAAAAACTACTGGTTAAACCAGCTAAAAAAGCATGGACATAATAGTCAAAAGCAGGAAAAACTGCTGGCTCTTATAAATCACGAATTAGAGGCAATTGATAAACGTAAAACATCAATTGCTAATATCAAAATAAGCTACCCAAATGAGTTACCAGTTAGTCAAGCAGTAGAAGAAATAAAAGCTGCGATTAGCCAGAACCAAATAACCATAGTTTGTGGCGAGACTGGCTCGGGAAAAACCACTCAATTGCCAAAAATCTTGTTAGAACTCGGTTATGGAATAAATGGATTAATCGGACATACTCAACCACGAAGAATTGCTGCGAAATCATTAACTTCACGAATAAATTATGAGTTAGGCTTAGCCAATCAGGAAAATGCTCTGGTTGCATGCAAGATGCGTTTTCATGATCGCACCACCCAAAGTACAGCCATAAAATTAATGACAGATGGGATTTTACTGCAAGAAATCCAAAATGATCGACTATTACTGCAGTATTCTGCACTTATCATTGATGAAGTTCATGAACGAAGCTTAAATATTGATTTTATTTTAGGTTATCTAAAGAAATTGGTAGTTAAACGCCCAGATCTAAAAATAATTGTTACCTCAGCAACATTAGAAACAGATAAGCTAGTTAAATTTTTCAATAATGCCCCATTAATCAATGTAAGTGGGAAAACCTACCCGGTAGATATCATCTATCAGCCACTTGGCGAAGGTGAAGAAAATGAAGGTCTCAATCAAGGAATTTATCAGGCTATTTCTGCAGCTCTGAGTATTGAGCGCGGGCATGGACTGGTATTTCTCCCAGGGGAAAGGGAGATAAAGGAGTGTCTTAATTATTTACGTAAGACAGAGTTACGTAATTATGAATTATTAGCACTATTTGCAAGACAGAATAATGAGGCTCAAGCACAAATTTTCAATGACACGGGACGAATCAAGATTATTCTAGCAACTAATATTGCTGAAACATCGTTAACTATTCCCGGAATTAAATTTGTCATCGATAGTGGTCTTGCCAAAGTCAAACGCTATAGCATTAGAAACCGGGTAGAACAATTACAGATCGAAATGGCAAGTCAGGCTTCCAGCAATCAGCGTGCAGGACGAGCTGGTCGGGTTAGTCATGGTTTATGTGTGCGCCTTTTTAGCGAGAGTGAATTTAAACTCAGAAAACAATTTACCGAACCAGAACTATTAAGAAGTAATCTGGCAAATGTAATTCTCAGGATGCTAGCACTAAATATTGGGGATCCCCATGAGTTTGAATTTCTCGATCAGCCAGAGCAAAAAGCCTTTAATGACGGTTACCGGACATTATTTCAGGTACAAGCAATTGATGAAAATAATCGGATTACCCCGCTTGGGCGTAAATTATCTCAAATCCCAACCGATGTACAGCTAGCAAGAATCCTTGTGGCTGCGGCAGAAGACTATGCCTCTTTAAATGAAGCACTCATCATTATTGCGTTTCTTGCGATTCAAGATCCACGTGAAACTCCCCTTGAGCACCAACAATTAGCACGTGAAAGGCATCAGCTTTGGGCGGATAAAAATTCCGCATTTATCCAGATTCTAAATATCTGGCGCTGGTACCACAATGAATTGGAACATAAAAAATCTAATCGCAAACTACAGGAAGCATGTCATAAGCAGTTTATTTCGCTAGTTCGTTTACGGGAATGGCATGAGCTACATCGTCAGCTTAAAGAAATAATGATAGGTCTTGGCTATAAAGCAAATGCAAATGAAGCTGCTTATCGTGAATTACATAGTGCTATCCTTCATGGCTTTATTACCAACATTGGGCAAAAAGATCTGGTAGATAATCATTATCTAGGTACCAATAGCAAAAAATTTTATATCCATCCGGGTGAATTATCTGATTCTGCGAAATGGATGGTGGCAGGATCTTTAGTTGAAACCAGTCGTCTTTATGCGCGAAATTGTGCCCAGATTGAACCACAATGGCTAAATCGGATCGCTAGTCATTTATATAAATACACTTATTCAAGCCAGCGCTGGGATAAAAAACGCGGTGAAGTCATAGCTACCAAATCAAGCATGCTCTATGGTTTATTGATTGATAGCACTAAAGTTTCCTATGGGCTAATTAACCCTAGTGAATCACGTGAGATTTTCATAAAAGAAGGTTTAGTTCCTGCAGAACTTAATAAAAAATATAGCTTTATTACGCATAATCAGAATGTTATTAACGAGCTTGAAAAACTTGAAGACAAACTGCGCACTTATTTTATGCTTATTGATGATGAGTTATTTAGTTTCTATGTAGAAAAATTGCCAGTAGAGATTATCGATCAAGTTACTCTTGATAATTACATTGCGGCAAATGGAGATAATAATCTTAGACTTGATAAAAATGAATTTATTGCCCGCATCAATAAAGATGGTGAAAAGCTTGAATTATTCCCTGATTACATGCTAAATAATGGACAAAAGATAAAACTAAACTATATCTTTGATCATGAAAATCCTGAAGATGGTGTAATTGCCAATATTGATTTAAGCCAGCTGGAACAGATTGAGGATAAACAATTTGAGTGGCTCGTACCAGGGATTATTCGCGATAAGGTTAGTTTTTTAATAAAATCACTACCGAAAACAGTGCGCTTAGCATTTAATCCACTAAATGAGTCGATAACAGAATTTCTAGCAGGCAGTGATACTAATGATAGCCTAATTAATCAGCTGATAAATTATGCCAAAACTAAGAAAATTGAACTTGATTATCAGAATCTGGCAAAGATCGCTTTCCCCCATCACCTATGTTGTCATTTTAGAATATTTGACAATAAAAAGCTAATAAAATCCGGCGATGATCTTTCTTTAATTAGAACAGAACTTAATCCAGTACTAGATAAGCTGGTGGTTAAACAATCGGCAGGCGTACAAATCAATGATCTTTCTGGCTTTATCCCAGAATTTGCCAACCTTGGCAACAAGATAGAACTAGGTAAGATTAATGGTTATTATAGCCTGATTGTGGAAAAGGATGGTTCAATAACTTATGGTGTAGTAAGTAAGGTAGAACAAGCGCGATTAAGTACCCGACGCGGATTTATAAACTTGGTTAAATTGCAATTAAAAGATCAGCTAAAATACCTACAAAGTCGTAAATTACCAGACTTTATGAAAATTAGCCTTACATTTAGCGCATTTTATACTAAGGATAAACTATCAGAAACTATTGCAAATTATATCGTCAATCAGGCAATTAGTGATGTTTTAGCGGATAAATTACCTAAGACTGAGGCATTATATAACCAGCTAATTAGCAATTCACGGCAAAATATTTCTAAACTTACTTTAGAATTAAATAATACTTTAAGTAAAACTGCGGCATTTTACCAACAAGTAAAACAACAGGTCGAAAATCACCCCTTAGCCGAAGAAATAGAAATACAACTAGACGACTTATTTTATGAAAATTTTCTTAATTATACCAAGTGGCAGCATTTAACCAACTTCCCTCGATATTTGCAAGCAATCATAACTCGAGTTGACCGATATACTAAATCAGCAGCAAGAGATACAATTAATGCTAATGAGATTAGTTCAATATATGATAAATGGTATAATTATGTCGATAAATTGGAGTCCATGCATAAAGTTGTAAAATCAGAATTATACAACTTTAGATATAAAATAGAAGAATTAAGAATTTCTCTGTTTGCGGAGGGGTTAAAGACTTTGTATCCCGTGTCTGCCAAACGCCTCTTGACGGAACTTGAACAATTGTATCTAGAACATTTAACTGCTTAAAGGAAGGTACTTTATATGCGTCTACTAGTTTCTAAACATAATCTTGGTGTATGGGCTGCAAATTATGTGGCAAAAAAAATTAATGACTTTAAACCAACAAAGGATAAACCATTCGTATTGGGATTACCGACTGGTTCAACACCACTTGATATGTACAATGAACTTATTCGTCTAAATAAGGAAGATAAAGTTAGTTTTAAGCATGTAGTTACTTTCAATATGGATGAATACGTTGGGCTTGCTGAAGACCACCCTGAATCCTACCATTACTATATGCACCATAATTTCTTCCGCCATATTGATATTAATAAGAAAAACATCCATATTCTCGATGGTAATGCTAAAGATCTTGATGCCGAATGTGAAAAATACGAAGAAAAGATTGCTAAAGTAGGTGGAATCCATATTCAGCTAGGTGGTGTTGGTGAAGATGGACATCTGGCATTTAATGAACCTGGTTCCTCTCTTGCCTCTAAAACGCGCAGTAAAGATCTTAACTTATCAACAATTATTGCTAATTCAAGGTTTTTTGGCGGTGATATTGAGAAAACTCCAAAACTTGCCCTAACTATTGGTATTGATACAGTGATGCAAGCAAAAGAAGTTATCGTAATGGCTAAAGGTTTTAATAAAGCACTTGCAGTTTGCCAAGCAATTGAAGGTGCAGTATCTAGTATGTGCCCAATCACAGCCCTTCAATACCACAAAAAAGCATTAATTATCTGTGACGAACACGCTGCTTATGAATTAAAACTTAAAACCATCAAATATTTTGAGAATATGCAAGATGAGTATTCTGAAATGGAACATGCCTGTGATTATCTGGTATAAAATCTAAAAGAATTATGCGTAAAATAATATTTTTAGTTTTGTTATGCTGGTTTGGGATTGCCAATGCCAGCTTTTTTTCTAATCTATTCGGTGGTAGCCACCACAAAAAAAGTAGTAGAAACCAAACAAGTCAACAAGTAATAGATCCTAGTCAGGATAATTATCAACAATTTTGCACAAAAAATCAAACTCCTTATGGCTTCCAAATTCGATGCCAATTAGCAGATCTTGTTACGTCTTTTAAACCATCAGAATCGGCTGTCATAAAATGTAGCCAAACTTACAGAGGAATCAGTAATAAATTTCCAAGTAATGTAGCTCTTAGTAATGACTTTATTTCTAGTCTTAACCTATGCCAAGGCGCAAGTTACGGTCCTTTTACAGTTCCTTCTATATCAGTACTAAATGAGAGTGGGATTTTCGTCCAGAAAAATAGCCTTGTTACTTATTATGACATTGCCTGTCAGGGACTATCCGCGTATGAAAGTAACATTTATACTCACATGGCTCAACAAAATGAAAGTAATCTCGAACAACAAATCAACTTATGTGTAGCCCAGGCCCAACAACAGCCACAAATGAGAAATTTTGTTATGATGTTCTATATTTGTGCTGGAATCGCTCTAATTTCCCTGATAATTGTAATTATCCGTAAATATAAGCAAAGAAACCATTAGCGTAAAAATAATAAAATTAAGTTGCTATATGCTAGTATCTAGAAATTGAAATCATCCAAATTATGACACAAAAGAATAATGCCCTACTTAGTGTAGTAATGCCAATTTATAAGACAGATGAGACTTATTTACGCGAAGCAATCGAGAGTATTCTTATCCAAACATATCCGGATTTTGAATTTCTAATTATCAATGATAGCCCTGAAGATGAAGCAAGATTAAGATTAATTGTTGATAGTTACAATGATAAACGAATTAACTGGATAACTAACTCAAATAATTTGGGAATCGCCGCTAGCTCAAATATTGGGATTGATCGTGCACAGGGTTTATTTATCGCCATGATGGATCACGATGATATTTGTATGCCAACGAGATTTGAAGCCCAAATTAAATTTCTAATAAATAATCCAAACATTGGTTTTGTTGGCGGACAAGCTGAAGGATTTTATCCGGATAAATCTAGCGTTCACCTGAATTACCAGATTTCCTCAACAACTGAGGAATTAAAGCAAAGCTTTTTTGACGGCGTACCATTTTTAAATCCAAGCGTCATGTTCCGTAAATCGGCATTAGGTAATTTGAGATATGATCCAAACTATAAAGTATGTGCTGATTATGATCTATTTGCAAGACTTATTTTTGGACAAAATATCTTAGCAAATAATCTACCAGAAGTAATATTACACTATCGCTTTCATAATGCTAGTACCTCATTAAATCAATACCTACTTGCAGAAGAAGAGACTAATAAAGTTCAAAATTGGATTTTGAAACATTGCTAGCCCCCTATGTTTTATTAATTTAATTAGATTTGAAATTCTATTTTATTATAATAACTTTAGATCAGTTAATATCATGTTTATCATTGAATTTCTTAACCTGAGTAAGATTACTCTCAACATTATAGCCACCACCAAGCACCTGATACATATTGACAATACTATTTAGCTGCTGAATTTTAAGCTGGTTTAATCCTGCCTTCGTGTAATCAATATTTAACTTAAAGCCAACTGTATTGGCAAGACTTATTGCACCCTGCTTATATTGTTTTTGCCCGATAGTGTACATATTTTGGGCTTTCTGGTATCCAGCTTCTTGAATTTTATACTGTTTATTTAAACTATCATGCTTAGATAAACCATCATCAACCTGAGCAAATGCATTCCGAACAGTTTGGATATAATTATAGTATGCAGCATAATAACCGCCTTTAGCTTTATCAACATCCGCATATAACCCAAGATTAAATACTGGCATCGCAGCACCTAATGCGCCAGTCCAGAAATCACCACCTACATTAAATAAATTACTTAGCTGCATTGTCATTTGTCCGACATTCCCAGTTAAAGAAATTGTTGGGAAAAACTGAGAAGTTACAGCTCCAATATTAGCATTATTAACCCGCAATTGATATTCTGCAATAGCGACATCCGGGCGTGACTTCAATACTTGCGATGGTAGATTAACTGGAATTACTCCTTCAGTACTTATATTGTCAAAGGTATTTCCCATCTGAATTTTACCAGAGTTATTGTTAGTCAATACCTGTAATGCATTTTCGGTTTGGGTAATATTATCTTCGATTTCAGGAATTTTAGTTTCAAGACTGGCGATAAACTGATCAAGCCCATCAAGATTTAATTGCCCTATACTACCTTTATTGTACTGGATTTGGTTATACTTGCGTAAATCTTTGGCATCAGTAAGCATCTGTTGTTGTAATTCAAGCTGTTTATGTAAGCCTAGGAGTGTAAAATAACTATTTGCTACCTGACTTATAACACCTAGACGCATTGCATTAACCGATTGCTGCTGTATAGCAAGATTTAATTTCGCAATTTCGCCCTGTTTGATTAGGCTAAACACATTAACTGTATAACTTGGCATAGCTCCAAAAGCATAACCATCAAAATTTTGTGGATTATTCTGATTAAGTGAGTTCAAAAGCGGATAGCCACTATTATTTTGGAATCCGGGATTAAAATATTGCCCGGCAAAACCTGCACCACCAATGCTAACTGTTGGTACCCAGCTCATCTGAACCTTTTTCAGTGAAGCTTGTGCCTGTAGCATATTACCCATAGCAACTTGAAGATTATTGTTATTAACTAAGGCACTTTCAACGAGAGCATTTAATTGTGGATCATTAAATTTATGCCACCAAGCCATATCTGGCATACTTTCACTAGAATTGGTGGTATTTCCGTCTTTGGAACTCCACGCTTGCGGTGCATTTAACTGTGGCTCGTGATAATCAGGCCCAAGAAGTGCACATGACGATAGAATTACCGAACTAGTTACTAAAACCATCTGTTTAAGTTTCATATTAATTCTCACTATTTACCAACAGTATCAACAGTCACTTCACTACTTGCTCCAACTCGTAATGGATACTTAGGATCATCTGCAAGTTTAACTCTAACAGTAAAACGCTGAGTAACTTTTACCCAGTTACCCGTTGCATTTTGCGCAGGCAATAAAGAAAAAGTATTCCCACTAGCACGACTAATACTATCTACAACACCAGTATATTCATGTTCATACATATCAAGTTTAATAGTAGCCTTCTGTCCTGGTTTGATTTTTGCTAACTGGGTTTCTTTATAATTAACATCGACCCACCAGCTACTATCATCAACTAGCCCAAATAACATTTGCCCCGCCTGAACCAATTGCCCAGGAATCAAATTCAGATTCGTAATATAACCATCAGTGCTTGCCCGCACTTGCGTATAACCATTATTATTTTCTGCATTAGCTAATTCAACTTTAGCTACATCGATTTGTATTTTAGCTGCGGCATATTGTGAATTAGCCTGAGTCAAAGCAACTTTTGCTTGATCCAAAGACTGCTTTGCCTGAGTCGCCTGATTTACATACTTTTGCATATCTTGTAATGATCCAGCATTTTCTTTATATAGTGCAGTATAGCGGTTTGCCATATCCGATGCAAACTTGTAGTCAGACTTAGCTGATGCCAAAGTAGCTTCAGCATTCGCTATTTGCTGCTTCACGGTATCAGCCTGTTGTTGTGCTAATATCATATTCTGATTTGATTTATCTACCTGCAATGAATAATCCTGTGGATCAATATCAACTAAAAGATCTCCTTTATGCACCAGCTGGTTATTTTTTACATAAACATTACGCACAAAGCCACCAACTTTGGGTGAGACATTGATAAGGTTTGCATTTACGTATGCATTATCAGTACTGGGATAGTTTATTGTATAACGATAATAACCATAGATAGCAGCAAAGGTAACAACTATAATTCCGCCACCGATTAAAGCTTTCTTCATTGACTTGTCCTTAGAGATATAAATTTAAGATTTAAAAGAATTAATAAAAATAGTTTAATGTCCCATATGTGGCTTGGCGTTTGGATCTGGACGTTTTAGAAGTAAAGGCATCCAACAAAGCGCAATAAGCACAATCCCAGTAAGATAAAACATATCTAGATATGACTGTAATACTGTAGCCTGCCTGACTAAAAGAGCGCTTACCTGAACTTTAGTTCCAGTACCTGATAATCCAACCAAGCTTTGTGACCAATAACGAAACCCTGTTGCATATTCTGAAATTTTTCCCGAAAGATCATTCCAAACTACCTGCTGGTTACGAGCAATCATTGTTGCAGCAACAGCAGCACCAATTGAACTTGAAAAATTACGTGCAAAATTAAATACTCCGGAACAATCACCACTTTCTGCATCTGAGACACCGATATAAGCAATAGACATTAAAAGGACGAAAACTCCAATCATTCCAAAACCCTGTAGTATGACTAATGTCAAAATTAAACCATAACTTGGTAATGGACTCATAAAACTCATAGCAAGAGAAGATCCGCCAGTCAAAATCATTGCAAAAATCATCAATGCTCGGGCATCAATTTTTTTACTAAGTCCCATATATATTGGAGCACCGATAATAGCAGCGACTCCACGTGGTGCTTGTAGATAGCCGGCTGTATCAACAGGCATCCCATAAACATTTTGTAACATTGCCGAAAAATAAGTTAGCCCGCCAGATAAAAGCGAGAAAAACGCAAACATAACAAAACATGAAAAAACAAAATTGAAATTGGTAAATACTTTAAAGTTTACTACACAAGAACCAAGTAAACCACGCCAGATGAAAAAGCCTATAAATATAATCGCTAAGGCTAGAAAACAGATCATCTCAAAAGACTCAAACCAGTTATTGGTATTACCTTCATCAACAAAGTACTCCAAACAACCAATACCAATTGCCATAAACGCAAAACTGATATAATCAATTTTGATATCTTTTGTAACCACTTTATCCATAAAGATACTGATAAGTGCAAATCCAGCAATACAAATTGGTACATTCACATAAAATATCCAACGCCAATTCATATTCTGAACAATATAGCCCCCCATAACCGGACCAATGATAGGACCAAGAACAATACAAATTGTAATGACTGACATTATTTTAGGTTGTTCTTGTTCAGTATAGTTTTCAACCACATAAGCCTGAGCAAGCGCAGGTAAAAAAGCACCACCAATCCCTTGAATAAGACGATAAATAATCATTTGATTTAAGCTTGTAGCTGTTCCACACAATACCGATGAGATACCAAAGATTAAAATTGACATTAAAGCAACATTTCTTGTGCCATACTTAGTCGTCATTAAACCAGTCAGAGGAATACATATTGCAGCAGCTACAATATAACTTGTCATTGTTAGCGAGATATCATTGATATTAGCCTCTAAGGCCCCCATCAAATCAGGAATAGCAACAGAAACAATGGTAAGATCGATAATTTCAGCTAGTGCCAGCAAACTTAATGCATAAGCAACAATTGTTCGGCGTTCTGTCCACATACTCATTTTTATATCAACCCTAACTAACAACGTTAATACTAAATTTTAAAACAAACGTTTGTTTCTTGTCAAATAAATTGCAAATTAATACAAACACAATACTTACTATAGCTTATAATTGATGTTCACTGAATAAAAAATAACTGTTTTTATTTTTAATTATGAATATAATATTTGGGATAATTAAATGCTATCAAATGGTTACCGAAAACTTTCTAAAATTCTAGCTATTTCACTACTAGCAATAACTACCAATACTTATGCTGCACAATGTAACACTAAATCACTTGATTCAATGTTTAATTTGATGGCACAACGTAACTCCTTAATGATGGGTGTTGCTGCTTACAAATATATTAAAAAATCTAGCGTATATGACTCTAAACAGGAACTTACTGTATTACAAAATAGCCTCAATACTGCCGACACTTACCAACTAAATGCAGATAAATTAATGGTTTTTGTGCAAATTCAGATGGACTTGTCTAAACAGATACAAGCGCAATTAATTGAACATTGGAAAACATTACCAAGTGATGCGCCTGACCCAGCAATTACTCCAGACATATCTACCCTCCGTGCACAAATTGCAGCGATTGATAACAAATTATATGAACAAATAGCTACAAATGTAGGTAATCTTAAACAGTGCAGTAAAGATACCACACTAAGGCAGTATACAAAGGCAATGCAGGGTATAAAAGGAATTCCTACTGATCCTGATTACAATTTAGTCGTAATAGCCGCACTGAAGAATATCAGCAAATAATTAACTTTTTTGGGGAACTAAGAACATGTTTGATGAGATTTTTGATAGTAAAAGTGATGCACGAGCGCACTATGTCCCATACCTTGACTGGCTTAATAGTCACCCATCAGGATATCTGAATGGAAAAATGGCTGAGGCCGACCTCCTATTTCGTAGAATCGGAATAACTTTTGCTGTTTATGGTGAAGAACAGGGAACTGAAAGGTTGATTCCTTCCGATCCAGTACCACGAATTATTGATGCCAAAGAATGGGCATTTCTTGAAAAAGGTCTTGAGCAGCGAGTACAAGCACTTAACATGTTTCTTAATGATGTTTACCATGAAGGCAGAATTCTAAAAGAAAACGTTATTCCAGCCGAAAAAATCTATAAAAATGCTCAATTTCAGGCATGCATGGTAAATCATAATCTCCCACATAAGGTTTATTCTCATATCTGTGGTGTTGATTTGATTCGCCATAGTGACGGTAATTATTATGTGCTTGAGGATAATCTACGTGTACCTAGCGGCGTATCATATATGCTACAAAACCGTAGAATGAGCCAGCGCTTATTTCCTGAGCTATTCAAAAACTATAATGTAGCACCAGTGGATCATTACCCTCTACTACTACAAACAACCTTAAAAGAATGTGCATTTAGTGAAAATCCAACCATTGCCGTACTAACCCCAGGACCATATAATAGTGCATACTATGAGCATGCATTCTTAGCTAAAGAAATGGGCTGTGAGCTTGTAGAGGGACGTGATTTATTCGTAAGAGACAATCGTGTTTGGATGCGAACTATTTATGGTCCGAAGCAAGTTGATATCTTATATCGTCGTGTTGATGATGCCTTCCTTGATCCATTGGCACTTAATCCAAATTCTCAGCTTGGAGTCCCAGGACTAATTGAAGTATATCGTTCAGGAGGTGTTGCAATTGCAAATGCTCTTGGCACTGGAGTTGCAGATGATAAATCAATCTATCCATATGTACCACAGATGATTAAATTCTATCTTGATCAAGAACCAATTTTACAAAATGTACCAACCAGAATTTTAAGTAATCCAGATGATTTGGCATATACACTAGATAACTTGGATAAACTGGTAGTTAAAGAAGTTCATGGCGCTGGTGGTTATGGTATGCTAGTTGGACCAGCAAGTACTAAGGCTGAACGTGAAGAATTTGCCAAAGTATTAAAGGCTAAGCCTGATGGCTATATTTCACAGCCAACACTGAGTCTTTCTACTTGTGGAATCTGGTTAGATGAAGATTTAAAACCACGACATATTGACTTACGTCCATTTGTATTATCTGGTTCAAAAACAAGAATTACCCCAGGTGGATTAACTAGGGTTGCCCTAACTGAAGGTTCTTTGGTCGTTAATAGCTCCCAAGGTGGTGGAACTAAAGACACATGGATATTAAAAGATACAAATCAAGCTAAGGAGGTTTTCTAATGTTAAGCCGTACCGCATCAAATTTATTCTGGCTAACCCGCTATCTTGAACGTGCAGAGTCAATTATTCGTCTTCTTGACGCCTGTTTCCAACCTGGATTACCATTTGAAGGTGATATAAATGAGCTTTATTCATTGCCACTAAAAATCCAAAGCGCAGATAGTGATTTTAGGGCACAACATCCAAATGAAGAAAATGATTTAAATATTGGTAAAGTTAGTAGTTTCCTGATAAATGGAAATACCAGTGCATCGGTTAAATTCTGTCTTGAAGCCGCTCGTGAAAATGCGCGATCAGAACGCAGTCGTTTGAGTACCGAACTATGGGAAGCAATTAACCAAACTTGGCTTGAATTTCAAAAAACGCAGCATCTTCCATTAAAAGCAGTTAAAGAATGGTTACAACAATCTTTATTCCTAATTCAGGGAACTATTGACGTCACTATGCCAGAAACATTGAGCTATCGATTCCTTAAACTTGGTACCTATCTAGAGCGTTCAGATCAAACTCTACGTGTATTAGAAGCGCAAACAAAACTTCAGGAAATCGGAAACTATTCAGAGTATTATACTTGGAATATGCTACTTAAAGCAGTAAGCTCTTTTGAAGCTTATCAAGAAACATTTATGCAAGTACCATCTCAAGAGCGAGTCTTCAAATTTTTGTTATTTAATCGGAGCATCCCAAGAAGTATTCGCTACTGCAATGAAAGGATCCACACAATAGCTGATATAATTGGGGGTGACAAACGTAGAAGCGTGATGCGTGTTAGCTCGCAGCTCCTTACAAAACTACGTTATGATCAACTGGAAGATATTGAAGCTGCAACACCTGCAGGTTATATCAAACAATTGCAAAATGATGTACTAAAACTTGCAATTGCAATTCAAGAAGGGTATTTTGTGACTGTATGATTTTAACAATTAAGCATACGACCAGCTATAGTTATAGTGAACCATTACGCGAAAGTATTCAATTACTAAGACTTACTCCGTTTAATCATCATCGTCAACAAATTATTGAATGGCATCTGGATGCACCAGGTGCCCTTATTTCATTTACTGACTGGTTTAGGAATAAAAGCCATGTATTAAACATCAACTATCAAATCAACCAAATTCAGATAATTGCCTCTGGAAAGGTTAGAGTTGATAGCGATAAACCAAATCCAGAAAAAGGCACGTTACCGCTGGAATACTATCTTAATCATACTGACTTATCTAATCTACATTCTGGCATGATAGAACTTAGTGAACAAATAAAGTTTAGATACCAGTATTGTAATACCATGGATTTAATTACAAAAATATCTATGCTTGATCACTTGTCAGCCAGGATTTTAGAATTAGTACCATATACACGTGGAGTTACTCATTCAGCTAATACCGCCAGCGAGGCTTTTATTCTTGGCGGGGGTGTTTGTCAGGATCATACGCATATATTTATTGCCTGTTGTAGACTAATGAGGTTTCCAGCCCGCTATGTAAGCGGGTATCTTTATACCACCGACGAGAGTCATACCGCTAGTCATGCATGGGCTGAAGTCTGGCTTGATAATGCTTGGCATAGCTTTGATATCAGTAATCAATGCCGCGCTGGTGAACACCATATCGAAATGGCATACGGACTCGATTATCTGGATGCTGGACCAATTCGCGGATGTAGAATTGGAGGAGGCAGTGAACAAATATATGTCTCTTCACTAGTTAGTAATAATCAATAAAGGAAAATGGCCTTATGACTTACTGTCTGGCAATAAAACTTGATTCAGGATTGGTATTTGCCTCTGATAGCAGAACCAATGCAGGAATCGATAATATCTCATTATTTTGTAAAACACATGTTTTCTCTCTACCCGGGGTCATGGAACTCGTAGTTCTCAATTCTGGTAATCTTGCAACTACCCAAGAGATAATCTCAAGCCTGAAGCAAGATATTGAAAACAAACAGGAAGGGAACTTGTATACTCTCGAATCTATGTTTGATGTAGCTAAAACGGTTGGAGCTCTAACTAGAAAAGTAATTGAACGTCATAGCCGACGAGATAATAGCATTGATTTTAATTGTTCATTATTAGTTGGTGGTCAGATAAAAGGTGGTCCACAAAAGCTTTTTATGATTTACCCTGCTGGCAATTTTATTGAAGCCACACCAGAAACACCATTCTTTCAGATTGGTGAATTAAAATATGGTAAGCCAATGCTTGATAGAACTATACATCATAACTCATCAGTAGATGATGCCATCAAATGTGCCGTTGTTTCATTTGATGCCACAATTCGCTCTAACCTCTCAGTAGGTTTACCAATAAAAATTAGTTATCTTCCAGAAAATAAAGATAGTGAATCAATCCCTTCGGTTAAAAGCTATACAATAGAAGAAGGCGATGAAACTTTTAATCGCATCTGTAAACAATGGAAAGAAGGATTGCGTAACGTATTTCAAAGTATTGAGGCACCTCAATGGTGGAACTAAATATATATTGACAAGCTTATGTGCAAAGCAGTAAGCCAGAAGCATTAACTAATCTTGATATATGTTATAATATTTAAGATGTTTTTTTTAGATTAGAAAATTAATGACAGTTGATAACACCTATAATAAACTAATTGATACAGGTATAAAGCTTTTTGGCGAGCATGGTTATGATACTGTATCCGTTAGAGATATAGTTAATGATTCGGGCGTAAACTTATCTGCCATTTCGTATCACTTCGGTGGTAAGGCAGAACTCTATAAGGCAGTTGTAATATACCTAGTTGACGAAGTGGAAGAGGTATTAAATAATCTTGATGCTAATAGTTTCGTTACTCTTGATTCTAAAAATATGGAAACACGTCTGCGGGAAATAATTTGGGCATTTCACCAGATGTTTTTATCAAGAAATGGGCAAAGTCGGCTAAAAATCTTTGTCCGCGAGACAACATCTCCAGACAATAACTTTTCACATCAGTATTTTACTAACATGGTAAATAATGTCCGCGATTTTTTTTACAAAATTCTTGGAGCATATTACACTTCACGTGATGAACCAACAGATAAAATTGATTTTGTAATTTGCGTACTAATGAATATGCTAAAAAATATTCCGCAGCAACAAAACCTCCCATTACGTTGTCCAATAGATTTTGATGACGTATTTGAACGAATGATACATCTGATTTTATATAGCAAGATTTAAATTAGGCTTAAATCAAATGAGAGAGTTAATCCTTAGCTATATTACCATTTACTAATTTTATTTTTTTATTTATACAGTTAGGAATTTGATCAGCGCGATGGCTAATATAAATTATCGTATGCTCTGTATCTGCAAATAATGCATCAACAAGCCTAGTAAACTGCCGAGTATGAAACTCATCCAACCCCTGACATGGCTCATCAAATATAAAAAGTGGTGGGTTCTTAACTAGTGCGCGAAGTAATAATAGCATCCGTTGTATGCCATGCGATACTTGACCAAATTTTGTATTGGCATACTCAGTCAAATTAAGTGCGTTAAGCCACTGATTAACAGTCTCAACTTGCTCAGTACTTGCCTTAGCATATAAACCCGGCGTATCAAAGAAACCAGATAGAACTGTATCGAGACAGCTTAAATTTATCGTAAAATTCCAATGTAATTCTGGCGAAACATATCCAATATTACGCTTTATATCCCAGATTGTTTCACCACTGCCACGTTTTTTACCAAATAAGAATAACTGATTAGCATATGCTTGCGGATTATCACCTGTCACCAGGCTAAGTAAGGTTGATTTCCCTGCTCCATTATGCCCAGAAAGTAGCCATTTATCACCTTTTTCAACCAACCAATCAACCTCATTAAGAACTGTTTTCTCAGCATATTTTATGCTAACATTTTCCATCCTGACGATCTCATTACCAGATAAATTAGTAATAGGCATCAATAATGACTTAATCAGAGCATATGAGACGCCAGTATCATCGGCATTATCATCTAGATGATTTGGATAATATTTAGTCTTAGGTATAAAAGATATTTGTTTTTCCTTAATCTCTGCAATATGAGTTATAAAAGGAGGTACTTCAGGACTATCGCTAATTAAGATAAAAGTTATCCCTAAATTGCATAACTCAGATATGTACTGATTCAACTTAGTAACCGAATCAACATCAAGCCCGATATATGGGTTATCCAAAATCATTATTTGTGCTGGCTTAAGAAAAGCCAAAATAAGCTGCAATTTTTTACGTTCGCCGCTAGATAACTGAATAAGCGGTGCATTTATCCGATGCTCTAAATGCATGATTGCAATGAGTCTATTAATCTGAATGGCATCCTGTGATTCATTATTGATTGCCTCAAGAAGTGTGAGACTATCCTCTGAATCATAACTATTATATCGTTGCTGATAATAAAACTCAGCTAAACCAAACTTATTTTTAAAGCTAAAATGTTGCGAAACAAGTATAGTTTTAGGTAAAAATACCGAAACATTATCATAAAAACTATCGATGCTTCCACTTACATAAGCCTGTCCAGCTAAAGCCATTGCAAGGCTTGTCTTACCCGAACCAGCACCTCCAGTTAGAAAAACCTGTTCACCACTAGCAATACTAAATGAAGCATTTTTTAATAGCTGTTTTTCTCCCCGATCAAGACTGATATCTTTCGCCATAATTCTATTCATTATCGTCACTTTCTGCCTCTGTTACAGATGACTCTTTAGGTAGATAAACTGGATAATCAACATTATCGATCTGATAAATATCATTCCTGAATTGTAATTCACCTTTATTATCTACCCAGACTGTTCCATAGATAATATTTACATCCATTGGTTCGGCAAGATAAACAATTTGCCTTTTACCCGAAGCAATCTGGCTTTCTACACGATCACCACCCCAATTTGGTTTGTCTGATAATAGGTAGTCTGCTAATTCAATTGGTTTACCAACCCGGATACAGCCATGACTAAAATCACGCCTATTTCTGCCAAATAGATTCCGCGTTGGTGTATCATGTAGATAGATACCACACACATTTGGAAAAATAAACTTGATATGACCAAGTGCATTTTTTTCGCCAGGCATTTGTCTGAATTTATATGGCATATTATTTGGATCAACCTTTTTCCAGTTTATTTTGCTAGGATCAAGCGGAGGATTTGCAAAACTACCATTATAAACATTCATTTGCTCTTTGGCCAGATAGCTAGGATCTTGCTGTAATTTGGGTAAAATTTCTTTACGCCCAATGCTGTCCGGAACACTCCAATATGGATTAATCTCGATATAACTGATTTTACTACTTAAAACACAACTCCGATTAGCACCTTTACCAACAATCACAGGCATACTGAGCGTAGTTTGCCCACTTTCCATAACATTTAATGAAAAATTTGGAATATTAACTAGTAAGTATTGATTAGATGTTTGCAATGGTAACCAGCGTAAGCGATCCATATTTAGTTCAATCAACTTAATAACTTGATTTACAGGGATATTCAATGCTTGTAAAGTTTGTTTATCAACTATCCCATTTGCCTTCAAACCATGATTAGTCTGAAATTTCATCACTGCTTCTTTAAGTTGCTTATCAAAAATAGCCTTCTTTTCAGCTGCACTATATTCACCAGTTATAGTTAAGCGTTTCTGTAATTGTGAAACTCGTACGCCTTTAGAGCCAAGCTTCAATGAAGCTCCTGCCGCAATTTGTCCCCAACCACCATTAGAGGCAATATTCTGGTACTTCTCTAGCTGGCTTTTTAACTCCAAATACCCGGGATAGGTCGGCGTAAGCCCATTTAAAACTTGAGTAAGGTTTCCACCATGAGTAGCTTTTTGCAATAAATCAGGTAAATTAACCGCACGTTTACTAATCGTCCACGTCGGATAAACAGCAAGATTATCAACTCTACCTGTTGCCATATGCTTAGCGTAGAGCAAAAAGGCATCGGTAAGCGTAGTATCAAGATCAGCCAAGGCTGCTATTGGTGGCTGCATCATCGGTGCAGAAGATACTTGCTGAGTTAACTGGTTTATTATTGAAAGATGATAATCCTCGGGGTATAAGGCGTCTTTGTAGGAATTTTGTAAAATCTCGATTAACTGATTTGCATTTGGAAGAATCTTCCCATTATGTGACCATAAAATGGTTGAACTTTCCTGATTATATTGTTGAGTAGTTAATGCTAAACTACAGCGCAATTTATTAGCACACATAATTCGGCTTGCACCAGCACTACTGTTAATCTTGCCTGATATAACACTTTTAATCTGAGCATCAATATCATTTGCATAAGAGCTACCCATCAACCCAAAGCTAAGCAAAAAGATATATTTATATAATCGAATTCCTATCTTTTTCATATTCAAGCCACATACCAAAAATTACAATAGATTGTATTCTAGCAAATTTTACTGCTACTCACGGCTTATATTTATAGATATTTCTGCTCTAGAATGTTTTTTCAAAATACAATAGGAACATAAGCAAATTAATTCACAAATCAAACAAGATAAATTAGTAGCGGCTTGGTAAATAAATAAAAAGCACATCAAAAATTCTAAAGGTAAGTAATCAAATCTGATTCTAAGACGAGGGCGAATTGATTAATTTCAACAATAAATTACTGGTATAATAAGGGTTTGCCTAAAATAAATTATAGAGAACCTATCGTTATGTATTATTTACGCGACTTTGTTAGTAAAGAGCCAGTTCATCCAGACAATCTAGTATTTACTGGAGAAACAACCCCGTGGGAAGTTGTAATGGATCTTGACTCCATCAAAAGTAAGATGAATCTGGATTATTTCCGCCAAGCTCCACCTAATTTATTGAAATATTTACCACTGCTACCAATTGAAAAGCAAGCTGAATTTATAACTCTTCGAGAAGCAGCAACACCACTATTAAAAAGCCGCAAGCTTGGACGTAATCTTGGAGTTGAGCTATATCTAAAAGTTGAAGGTAAAAACCCGACCGGATCATTCAAAGATCGTGGTACAGCGGTTGAAATCTCAGTTGCTCGCGAAAAAGGAGCAAAAGCAATTATCCTAGCTTCCACCGGAAATATGGCAGCTTCCTGTGCGTGCTATGCAGCTGCTGCTGGCATTCCCTGCTTCATTTTAGTGCCAGAAGGTGTTCCTCCCGGTAAATTATCGCAGGTTCTTGCCTTTGGTGGGCATATTGTACAGGTCAAAGGCACTTATAATGATGCTGCCGATCTTGCTTACAAAATCGCCGAAGAAATGGGGTTTTATTTGGCTGGTGACTACGCTTTCCGCCTTGAAGGTGCGAAAACCGCTGCCTTTGAAATCATTGATCAAATGCTATTTCAAGTTCCTGACTATCTAGCTGTACCAATTGGTTGTGGTACCAATATTGGTGGTTACTATAAAGGCTTTATGGATTATTATCGTTTGGGTTTGATTGATAAATTACCTAGAATAATTGGGATTCAGGCAACAGGCGCTCAGGCAGTAGTCAATAGCTTTGAACAAAAAGTCAATAAAATTGAAACCCTAGCAAGCGTAAATACTCTAGCTTCGGCAATTTGTGTGGCAAATCCTATTGATGGACTAAAAGCACTAGAAGCGATAAATAGCACCAATGGTTATGCAATTGCTGTTACCGATAACGAAATTTTGGCTGCACAACATCGTTTAGCTAAAGAAGAGGGAATTTTTGCTGAAAGTTCAGCGGCAGCTACAATAGCTGGTATTCAAAAATTGATTGAACAAGATAAAATCGAAGCGCATAAAAAAGTACTTTGTGTGCTAACTGGTGATGGGTTAAAAGATCCGCAAGTTGTGTTAAAAGCAGCAATCAAACCGCCAACCATTTACCCGCAAACTAAAGACTTCCTGAGTCTTTATGAAAATGGCTTTTTTGATGGTAAAAGCATGGTATTTGTTGAAAAAACTGACACCTTATTTGCTAATTCACCAACAAAAGCCGATATTACCCGTGAGTTACAAAATCTATTTGCCGCTCATTATAGCGATGAGTATGTTGATAAAATCGAGCTATCGCTTAATAAGATGGTACAAAAAGGTAAAACCATTACTATTTCTGACTTCCAAGATAGTATTCAGGGTGTACTAGAATCACCACGCCACATTAAGGCTGATGTATTTTCGGTGGTTGACTTTTTTGTTGATACCGCAAAAGATAAGAAAGCTAATGCGAAAGTAAAAGTAAAAATCAATAATACTGAATACGCTGGTTCAGCAGAAGGAACTGGTCCGGTTGATGCGGTAATTAAGGCGCTTACTCATGCCTGTCATGAAACTTTATTATTCAAACTAGTTGACTATAAAGTAGAAATTCGTGGACAAGGAACTGATGCCAACGTATATGTAGAAATGAAGCTACAAAAAGATAATGGTTCTTCGATTGGTAGTGGGACATCTCCAGATATAATTCAGGCATCAATTGAAGCATTTGCCGAAGCCTATAATGGGTTTAATGTTTAATTAATAATAGTTAGTATTGGAATAAATATGATAAAAATCAATAAAGTAAGTAGCGTTATCACAGAAGACATCTCACAAGGGGCTTCACAAGCCATGCTTTATGCAACTGGACTTAAAGAAGAAGACATGCATAAAGCCCAAGTTGGGATTGGTAGCGTATGGTACGAAGGTAATCCATGTAATATGCATTTGCTAAATCTTGCTGAAGAAGTAAAAAAAGGGGTTAAAGCTGCTGGTTTAGTTGGAATGCGCTTTAATACGATTGGTGTCAGCGATGGTATCTCTATGGGTACCAATGGTATGCGCTACTCTTTACAATCACGTGAAATTATTGCTGATTCAATCGAAACTATTACTGGTGCGCAATGGTATGATGGATTAATCACTATTCCTGGTTGTGATAAAAATATGCCCGGTTGTGTAATGGCTATGATTCGCCTTAATCGCCCAAGCATTATGATTTATGGTGGCACGATCAAGGCTGGTGAATATAATGGTAAGATACTTGATATCGTATCAGCATTTCAGGCATATGGTGAATTTTTGGCAGGTAAAATAACTGAAGAAGAACGTCAAGGAATCGTGCGTAACTCATGTCCGGGGGCTGGCGCCTGTGGTGGGATGTACACGGCTAATACTATGGCTTGTGCAATTGAGGCTCTTGGTTTGTCACTACCATATAGTTCATCAATCGCAGCAACCCATGTTGCTAAAATTGCTGAGTGTCATCATGCGGGTACGGCAATTCATCATTTATTAGAAAAAGATATTAAGCCTAGCGATATTCTTAGTAAAAAGTCCTTTGAAAATGCCTTTACGCTAGTTACCGTTTTGGGTGGCTCAACCAATGCTGTACTTCATTTAATCGCAATGGCACGTACGGCTAATATTGATTTCACACTTGAAGATATTCAAAAAATTAGTGATAAAACGCCGATGTTGGCTGATTTTAAACCAAGTGGTAAATATGTAATGGCTGATTTACATGCTTTGGGTGGAACTCCAGCGGTATTAAAACTATTACTCGAAAATGGCATGCTTCATGGTGATTGCCTAACGGTTACGGGTAAAACTATGGCGGAGAATCTTGCTGATTTACCGGGACTACCTGCGGATCAGGATTTGGTTCAACCATTTAGTGCCCCA
The DNA here is from genome assembly GCA_008017155.1 of Neisseriales bacterium. GTDB lineage: Bacteria > Pseudomonadota > Gammaproteobacteria > Burkholderiales > UBA11063 > Aquella. The sequence goes on from SSGX01000008.1 coordinate 53,978, forward strand.
ATCAAGGCTACCGGACATATCCAGATATTATATGGTAATCTAGCAACTGAAGGTTCTGCAGCTAAAATTACTGGTAAAGAAGGTACTTACTTTAAAGGGCCTGCGCGCTGCTTTGATACTGAAGAAGCAATGGTAGAAGCTTTAGCACAGGGTAAGATCCAAAAAGGTGATGTAATTGTTATTCGCTTCCAAGGGCCTAAAGGTGGACCGGGAATGCCAGAAATGTTAAAACCAACTTCAGCAATAGTTGGCGCAGGTCTTGGCAAAGATGTAGCATTAATTACCGATGGGCGTTTTTCCGGTGGTTCACATGGTTTTATCGTGGGTCATATTACTCCTGAAGCCCAAGTTGGCGGTAATATTGCATTAATTAAAGATAATGATATTATTGCAATTGATGCTGAAAATAACACCATCAATGCTGAAGTAAGTGATGAGGAATTTGCAAATCGCCGTAAGAATTGGCAAGCACCTCCTTACCGCTCTACCCGTGGTACATTGTATAAATTCATCAAAAATGTAAAATCAGCCAGCCTTGGTTGTGTTACAGATGAATAATTGAAGTAAAATCCCCGATATATAATATTTCGGGGATTTTTATTAGCTAATGATTTATTAAGATGTCAATAAGATGAATAAGATAATTTTATTTATTCTGCTACTCTCAATTAAACTAGCTTTTGCTGCCAATCTGACTGTCACAGTTAGTAATATTATTGATAAAAAAGGACAAATGATCATTAGTTTATACAATAATAAAGCTTCATTCCCGATTGAAGGTAAAGAATATCGTGCAATTATAGTTTACCCAATAACTGCAGCAACCATTACCACCACCTTTAATAATATTCCATCTGGCACTTATGCAGTTGCAGTAATTCATGATGAAGATCGTGATGGTAAAATTAGCCGTAATGATAATGGTGAACCAACGGAGCAGTTTGGCTTTAGTAATACAAGCAAATCATCTTTTGATGCCGCACAATTTTTCGTCGCAACCGAAAATCTACAAATAAATATTAATTTAAAATAACTTTGTTAAATTTCAAGGTTTTTTAATTATTAAACCATTGCTGAGGAATGTAATCATACATATAAACCCCCATACCACACCCACCCGGGAAGTTTGTATTATCACATCCTTGTGAAGCCAAGAAACCACTTGCAACTGACTGAAATTGTGGTAAATAATTTCCCCAACTGCCAAAACCATTTTCATCACCGCATGAAGCTTGTGGATTGTATTTAGAAGCAACACAACTACAATTTGCTCCATCAATACATTGTTTACCTGAGCCAGCATAAGAACCAATTGGTCCAATATATTGAGTTGATAACAAGTACACAACTTGACTATTTGCCGGAATAGTCCATGGATCAGCACCGTTAGCAGCTGCTGGTATTGCCCCATAAATATTATTAGCTAACGGACTATCTGTGGTATTATTAAAAACATGACCAAAGCTTTGCATTATTTGCTGATCTGGAGACGCATTTATATCTACATTATTGGTATATGTACTATCACAACCATAATCACTACTCCCATGATTTATTGAACACTGATAGATATTTGCGCTTACTATTCCTGATTCAAAATCAGATTCAGCATTACCTGGGGCTAAAGCAAATAATTTTTGCGGACCAGGAAATGAACCATTTAATGTATCAATTCCATTACTGTAATTTACAGACATACCTACATCTTTTCCTTGCGTAGCCATATTATAAATTGCCGTAAGTGTTTCAATACCTTCAGGGGCAACAGTATCCAATCTTGGAGTTGCATAATCGTTCCCTTTGTCTAAGTCGTAAACTTCTATAAGGTTTAAATTTACCCAAGATTTTAATCCAGAGCTAATCCAACCAAGATTAAGGCTATCTGCCAATGTTTGTTTATAAATCCATTCTCTATTTGGGTCAGTATCCTGAAGAGCATTGGTTTGACCATCATAAGCATTACCACTGACTACCTTAGCTCCATACCCATCATTAGCAATAATTTTATTAACATAGCTTGTCCAACATACAGATTTTAATAAATTTGATTGGTTTGGATCAGTTTGCCCTGCTACATTTGAACAGCTATTAATATCTGTTGAATTTTGTGGAACACTCCAAGCACCCCATCCATATTTATCGCCTGCCTCTACATCGGTAAAAGCATAGATTTCAATTTTATTTTGGGCGGTTAAATTATATTTAGCAACTGACTCAATAAATTGAATAGCAAGACCACTATTAGCAACAGTAGTATTTAATCCATAGATGTCCGGGTTCTGTGTAGGATTATCAACATTCAATAGAATCCGACTAATTTTTAGACTAGACTGATTTGTTATTCGCTTAAGTAAATCATTATAAAACTGCGCTGCTGGTTTATCACCTGCTGTATTATACGGTGCACCAACAATCATTGTGTAGCCAGAAGTTTGTGGATCTTTCATTCCACCTGATATATTTTGGGTATTTTGAACTAATTTATTAGTTGACACTGTGCTTGAAGCCGAAATTGCTAATGAATTACTATTAGTGTTATTATTGTTATTTGTGTTTCCACCACTATTACATGCAGTTAGTCCAAATAAAATAGCACTGGCTAATGTCATTTGTTTGATTAAACTTAGACTTTTATGATTCATGAAATTCCCCCTTTGTTTTGCTTAAGGACTCATTGTAAAAGATTGCAAACAAATTTAACACCGCGTTTTTACATGGGAAACTAAAAACCTTATCAAAAATCATGTTTTCCACAATTAACCACAATAAAAATGTGGTAAAATAACTGTATTGTTTATTAATTATAAGGTAAGCTACCTGAAAAAGCTTCTTCAACTTCAATAAGGAAACATTATGGCAAAGAAAACGCCCATGACTAAAAGCACCCAAACCAGAAAAAATTCCGAAATAACAAGAAAAATTAATACTAGAGTAAGAGCAACTAAAGGCGGAGATGTTGCACCAACTTCATCTACAGCAGCAATAGAATCATATCAAATCACCAGCGCTTCAATTGCTGCGGACGGCTTACATCAGGAAGCAATAAAAGATGCCATTGACAAAATGAATGGTAAAGTTACAGATCAGGGAGTAAATTCAATAAAAAGTATTTTGGGTGGATTATCCCCTGATGAGATTGAAGCATTAAAAAAATCTTTGTTCACTGAAGAATCATCAAATCATATAAAAGCGAATCCAGACGATATTTTAAATAAAAACTGGCGTAATGGTGGTTATCCATATCTAAACCTAATGTCACGTAAAAACTATGAAAAACAAAAGTATCGGCTTCAAGTTGAGTTACTAAAATTACAGGCGTGGGTAAAAGAAACTGGACAAAAAGTTGTAATACTTTTTGAAGGTCGTGATGCCGCCGGTAAAGGTGGCACAATCAAACGCTTTATGGAGCATTTAAACCCACGCGGCGCACGTGTTGTAGCACTAGAAAAACCATCGGAGACTGAGAAAGGACAATGGTATTTTCAGCGTTATGTGCAACACTTGCCAACCAGAGGTGAAATTGTATTATTTGATCGTTCATGGTATAACCGTGCTGGAGTTGAACGCGTAATGGATTTCTGTAGCGAAGATGAATATCAAGAATTTATGCGTCAGACTCCTGAATTTGAGCGGATGCTTGCACGAAGCGGAATTTTCTTGATTAAATTTTGGTTCTCAGTAAGTCAGGAAGAGCAACGACGTAGATTTAAAGAACGTAAAGTTCATCCTTTAAAACAGTGGAAGTTGTCTCCAGTTGATGTTGCTTCTCTTGATAAATGGGATAATTATACCAAAGCTAAAGAAGCAATGTTTTTTGCAACTGATACTGCCGATGCTCCTTGGACAGTAGTTAAATCAGATTGTAAGAAACGTGCCCGTCTTAATGCACTTCGTTATATACTAAATAAATTACCGTATAAAGGAAAAGACCCTGAGCGAATTGGGCAAATTGATCCACTAATTGTCGGACGCGCACAGACTGTCTTTGAACAGGGTGAAAACGTTATTGTATAGTAAAAAAATAATGCTGGGTATTTACCCAGCATTTTTAATGACATACACAACAGTTAAGTTAAACTATTTTGCCAATATCAGTACGATAATACATATCTTTAAAATTAACTGAATTTACCGCTTTATATGCTTTATTTCTAGCATCATCCAAGCTGACTCCTTTAGCTACAACGTTTAGTACTCGTCCACCAGCTGTAACAAAATCATTATGCTTCTTACCCACTCCAGCAGCAAAAAGATAACTATCTGCTAAATCAAACTTTTCTAGCCCAGTTATCGCATAACCATTATGATGCTTTTCGGGATAACCACCTGAAGCGATTACTACACAGCAAGTTGCACCATTCTCCCATTCAAGATTCACTGACTCAAGATTACGGTCAATCGCTGAATTTATAGCTGGGAAAAGCTTATTTTTCATCAAAGGTAATACGGCTTGAGTTTCTGGGTCACCCATTCGCATATTATATTCAAGAAGATAAACACCATTTTTAGTAATCATTACACCAAAAAAGATTACTCCGGCAAAGTCCATCTTTTCCATCTTGATACCATTTAAAGTTGGCTCAAGAATATCTTTGATAAATGCCTGATAAACTTCATCTGTTACATACGGATTAGGTGCAATAACTCCCATTCCACCAGTATTTAGACCAGTTTCACCATTACCAATTTTTTTGTGATCTTTGGCACTAATTAAAGGAAGAATCACCTTACTATCAGTAAAAGAAAGAATTGAAGCTTCTACACCTTCAAGAAACTCTTCAATAACTACTTCAGAACCAGACTCACCAAAAACCATCCCCAGAAGCATATCTGCGAGTGCGGTTTCAGCTTCATCATTATCTTTAGCAATTATAACGCCCTTCCCTGCGGCTAAACCACTAGCTTTAATTACTACTGGAAAGGTAATTTGTTTTAAATAGTTGAGTGCTTCTGCATAATCAGTAAAATTCTGATATTTTGCTGTCTTCACTCCATACTTAGTCATAAAGTCTTTGGCATAAGCCTTACTTCCTTCAAGCATAGCTGCCTGTTTATCTGGTCCAAAGATTTTAAGGTTATTGGCTTCAAATTTATCAACAATTCCTTTGACTAAAAGTTCCTCACTTCCAACAACGGTCAAATCAATTCGATTTTGCATGGCGAAGCCAACCAAATCTTCAATTTCAGTCAGACCTATATTGCTAACGTTAGGTATTAGTTCACAACCTGCATTTCCTTCAGCAACAAAAATTTCCACGCTAGGATCATCGGAAGCAAATTTCCAAGCCAAAGCATGCTCACGCCCACCTTTACCAATGATTAATATTTTTTTTGTTTTTTCTTGAAGCTGATTTTGCATAATTTTTTCCTGAAATATGGAATGATTTTAATATAATAATTAACTTGTCGGTGAAATTCTTTTATTCCTGAATTTTCTTTTTCTACCTTTGATTCTTTCTGCCACATAAATAATTTGGGCACAGTATAAGAAAATAAGACAACTTAAATAAATCCACAGCAAAAATATTGGCAATGTTACCAATGAACCATACAAAAGAGAGTACTCTTGCTGTAAGTTCATCATTGAAGCCGCAAATAGCCAGCGTAATACAGAAAATAGCATTGCGGCGATAAATCCAGCGCTGATTACATAACGCCAATTTACTTTTTTATTTGGGATAAATTTATAAACAGTGATAAATGAAGAAATCGTTATAAATGTTGATAAACACTCAGATATTATATATTGCGTTTCATCAGTTAAATTAAATTTTACCGACAATACCCTATAAATAAACGCCATAGTATAAGTAACAAGTGGACCCAAAATAAAAAAACAACTAAAAATTAGTAATGAGTGAATAATTTTTCGCTGTCTTTTCAGATGCCACATTTGATGAATATGTTGTTCTATTGCAAACATCATTCCAAAAATTGTAACAAAGAGTGAAATCACTCCTAAGATTGATAATCTTGTCGAATGACGAAATGATAGCTTAATTAGATCATAAATGTCAGTTCCTGATTGTGGTAAAAACCTTGCGAAAAAATATGCTTCAACCTCTTTTATCAAACTATCAGAAAAGGGTAATAAATCACTAATACTTGCGGTAGCAATAGAAAAAGGTACGAATGCGAGTAAAAAAGTATATGCTAAACTATTAGTACAGATAAGACCATTTGACTTTTGAAAATTGATAAAGGTTTTTAGCAAAAAACTATAGCTTGGCCAAAAAATAGTAGGAATTTTGCGACTAACTTTAGCTAATTTAATAATGACACTCCATTTTTAATTCAGTCCAAACTTCATTAGCCATAATACGAACTTTAGGTGGATATGCAGTAAATCCATAGATTTTATTATTAACTCCGGGATAAATCCAACTGGTATTTACAATCTCAGGAGAAATTTCCTTCAATGCCAGTTTATTCGGTACGCTTGATCCTGTTTCATTATTTAAGGCAATCGCACTTTGTGGTTCTAAGACTGTATCAATAAATAAATAGTCAATATCTTTAATTTGACTATTTTTTGTTATTACAAGATTATCCAGTTCAACCATATTACCTTCTTTTTGCAGCATTCCAGCCAACTGATAAGGAAGTTTAGTTTTTTTGGCATCAGCTAAAGTATTGTATAAATCATTGGAATAACTCATAGCAACCCAAATTTCACCATTTAAAAGCGCCCGATAGTAAGTTGTACTATCATAACGTGCCCAATAGCGTGATGCACGCTCAATCAGTTTGCGCGCTTCTAAAAGATCTTCTTTACTCACTGAATTTGGATCTTTACCAAGATAAAGTAGCGCTGCTGCAAATACATTACGTTGCGAATCAAAAACGGTAACTTTACCCTGTAACCTCTTTAAGTATTTTTCATCAAAAATAACAGCCCAACTATCCGGAATAATTCCTAACTTATCGAGAACTGTTTTATTATAAGCAAGAAAAACTGGCGTATATGCATACGGAATTGAAAAAGAGTTAGCTGGATCAAATGATTGATGCATGAATTTTGACTCGATATTATCTAGATTATGTACCTTTGTCAAATCAAGTTTGGCTAGCTTATTCATGCTATTTATGTCTTCAAGTGCATAACCAGTACCAATAATTACATCATAGCCACTAGCACCAGCAGCAAGCTTGGCAGCCATTTCCTGCGGATCGCTAAAATAATTAAGAAATAATTTACAATTACACCGGGATTCAAATCTTTTGATTGTATCATCCGCAATATAATTGGAAGTAGTATAAAGATTAAACACAGTTTCTGCAATGGCAACCTTGCATAGAAAGATTAATAATAAGTAGCAAAAGCGCCAGATTCTCATTATCGATATCCTTAGTTTATCTCCAAATTAACCATTACAATTTAAAGGTATGCTTTAAAAAATACCGCAATTACCACTCATTTTAATTTCAGTCCACATCTCATTAACCATAATTCTAGTTTTAGGGTCATAAGCTTTAAAAACATACATTTTTTTCATATTCTTAGGGTAAATCCAGTCAATACCGGTAACATTTTTATCAAGCTTGGCAATTGCATCAGGATTTGGTACGCTTGAACCAGTCATTGACGATAACTCATAAGCACTTTGCGGATCAAGAGCTGTATTCATAAAGTCATATGCGAGCTTATCATTGTTATTAAATACTGGAATCACCATATTATCCAGTTCATACATATTTCCTTCTTTTTGCATCATTGCTTCAATCTTGATTTTTGAACCTGAAGCTTTTGCATCTTGTATAGTTTTAAAAATATCAATTGAATAACTCATAGCTATCCAAACATCACCACGTAAAATACCACGGTAGTAACTATCGCTATCAAACCGTGCCCAGTATGGTGAAGCGCGATCAATTACTTCACGTGCTTTTTTGAGATCATCCCAGTTTGTAGTGTTTGGATCTTTACCCAGATAAAGTAAAGCTGCGGCCAGAACATTTCTTGCAGAATCAAAAACAGTTACATGTCCCTTTAATTTCACCAAATATTTAGGATCAAAAATCACCGCCCAGCTATCTGGAGTAATCCCTAATTCAGCCATCTTATCTTTATTATAAGCAAGAAAAACCGGAGTGTAGGCATAAGGAACAGAATATTTATTGCCCGGATCATACGGCGTGTTTAAAAACTGCTTATCAATATATTTCAGGTTGGGTAACTTTGTTTTATCAAGTGGCTTGATTTTTCCCATATGCGCCAATTCTTCAACAGCGTAGCTGGTAGCAACAATAACACTATAACCATTGGCACCAGCAGCAATCTTGGCTAGCATCTCCTCATTATCATTAAAGAAATTCTGATTTAGCGTACATTTATAAGTTTTTTCAAAGCGATTAACTGTGCTATCGGCAATATAATTTGAACCAATATATAAATTTACTGTTTCATTAGCAAAAACTGCCCCAAAGATAAAAGAAAATGTCAGAAAATATTTGATAAGTTTTTTCACTGCTTCTCGCTATTTAAATAGTTGAGGAGAAAGTTTAGTTGCAACAGAAGTCAACACCAGCGTCACCAAGATAATGATTGTTGAAGCTGCATTTACTTCGGGCGTAACTCCCATCTTAAGCATTGAGTAGATAGCCAATGGTAAAGTACTTGAGCCAACACCAGCCGTAAAGAAGGTAATAACAAAATCATCAATTGATAAAGTAAAAGCCATCAACCAACCAGCAATAATTCCCGGCAATATAGTTGGAATCAAAATTAGAAAAAAGGATTTAACCGGACTAGCACCCAAATCACGTGCTGCATCCAAAAGACTATTATCCATGCCATACATACGAGTTTTGACGGCTATCGTTACAAAAGAAACGCAGAAGGCAATATGTGCCAAGGTTATTGACGCCATACCAAGCGTAAAATTTATCAAAATAAAAAATAGTAGTAACGAGACGCCAACTAGAAGCTCTGGAGCGGCAACGGGAATCATTACCAAGGTTGATAAAAGCGGAACTTTATATTTATGTAATGCAACTCCAGCTAATGTCCCCAAAACCACCGAGACGGTACTAGCTATTAGGGCAATAATTAAAGAATTAATTGCCGCGGCAATCAGTTGTTTGTCAGCAAAAAGTACTTTATACCATTTCAGTGTAAATCCAACCCAGCCAACATTTACCCGCGAATCATTGAAAGAATACACAATCAATACGATTAATGGTAAATATAAGAATAAATACACTAAAGTTCCTGTTGCTAGCAAACTTTTAGAAATTTTACTTCCTTGCATATTTTAAACCTCCACTATGGCTCGCCAGAAACCCAACAAATAAAGAGATACTTAATACCAGTAAGGTCATAACAATTGAGGTAACACTACCTAATGGCCAATTCATAGTTTGCAAAAACTGCTGTTTAATCAAATTCCCTATCATCATTGAGCAATTATTACCAACCAGTTCAGGTATTACAAACATCCCAATACAAGGAATAAAAACTAGTCCACAGCCAGCAAGTATACCCGGCATACTTAAAGGAACTGTTACCTGCCAAAAAGAACGCGCTTTTCCTGCGCCAAGATCACGACTGGCTTCAATCAGTGCATAATCATGTTTTTCCAGATTAGCATAAAGCGGTAAGATCATAAATGGTAAGTTAATATAAACAAGGCAGATAACTACTGCAGCAGAAGAAAATAATAGATCAAGTGGCTCTAGTCCAAGTAAATGACGAATACTATTAACAACATTACTGATAGCTGAATTTGGTCCAAGAAGTATCATCCATGCATAGACACGGATCAGAAAGTTACTCCAAAATGGAATAATAACTAAAAGTAATAATAAATCACGATATTTTTTTGCGCTTTTTGCGATCAATAAAGCCAATGGGTAGCCAATTAATAGACAGCATAAGGTAGTCAATATCGAAAAGAACATTGAACGTAAAAATAATTTCCAAATAAAGCTACTACTAAAGGCATAGCGAAAGCCATCGAGAGTAAGATTAAGTGAACTACTACCATTATTATGCGTAATTAAAGGAGCAACACCACCATAATCACCAGGTTCACGAAAAGCTATAAAAACCATTAGTACTGTTGGAATCAAAAATAAACCAATAAGATAAATTACTGGAGGCAAAGATAGAACCCATTTCTCTTTACCAGCATTATTTGCTTGTGCCATACTATTTCACCAAAAAATTGCCGGCTAACGGATTTATTGAAATATATACTTCATCATTATCCTGAAAAAATGCTGCCTGATGCGGGCGACTATTTGCCAGCATACATTGCAAAACGGTACCATTTTCAAGCTTAAATTCATAAAGAGTACCATCACCATAATAGTAGTAACCCTTTACTACGGCTTTAAAATTGGCAACGCCTTCTTCATTGCGCGGATCCCAGTTTGCCTTGATTTTTTCTGGACGGATAGCAAACCAGCCATCTTGACCAACTTTAGTTATACCGGCTTCGTTTGGAACACTTAATTCAAAACTATCGGCAACTTTTATGCGTATCAAATCAGGTTCAATCTCAGTGACTTTTGCTTTAAGTAAGTTACATTTACCAATGAAATCAGCAACATAATAAGTCTTAGGCTGAGAATAAATATCTCTTGGTGTTCCCAGCTGCTCAACATTACCATGATTCATAACCGCGATACGACTAGATAATGCCAGCGCCTCACTTTGATCATGAGTAACATAGATAAATGTTACGCCAGTTTCTTCTTGTAATTTAACTAATTCAACATGCATATGTTCACGAAGCCGAGCATCTAATGCAGACAAGGGCTCATCTAAAAGGAGTAATTTTGGACGATCAACTAGCGCTCTAGCAATAGCTACCCGTTGGCGTTGCCCCCCTGATAGCTCGTGCGGATATCTATCGGCAAATTTTTGTAGTTGAACATCTTCCATCAGTTCATTAACCTGTGGCGTGATTTTATCCTTATCCCATTTTGCCATTTTCAATGGAAACGCAATATTTTCTCTAACCGTCATGTGCGGAAAAAGAGCATAACTTTGGAACACAGTATGAAGGGGCCGTTTTTCAGGTGGCAATGCATTAATATTCTTACCATCTAGAAGTATCTCCCCTGAGTCTGGGCTTTCAAACCCGGCAATCATTCTTAGTAAGGTAGTCTTACCACACCCCGATGGTCCTAGCAAAGTAAAAAATTCCCCCTGCTCAATACTCAGGCTAACATCATTAACAACAGTAGCTTCACCAAACTGTTTAACAATATTTTTCAATTCCAAAATAGCCATTAAAAGCCACTTTCATAAAACTGGTAGATTAAAAATTTTCTGCACTGCAATGCATGCCAAGTGGGGTATTTTAGCAAAAAAAAAAAAAGCCGAGCAATTTTTAAAACTTTTATAAAAGTTAATTAAAAAACAAAAATTTTATAATTACATTTTAATATGTTAAATAAAATTATTTTATTAA
>SSGX01000032.1 GCA_008017155.1 Neisseriales bacterium
AGATCCTTCTGAATTCAATCCATATTAGATTCTGTCTGTCTCTTCTTTTGATAGCTCCCTAAATAATAAAAATTTTAATGTTTACTTAACAAATTTGAGCGAGGACCCGATGTTGAGCTATAAAATTAAGTATTCATGTGAAAATTAGCTGTATGTTGGGAATAAGAATTTAAAAGAGGGTGGGAATAATAAATTGATTTTATGTGGTTTGGGTATCTAGGACAGACATTGTCGAATCTATGAAATCAATGAGAAATATTATGTAGAGCCATTAAGTGAACAAGCTTCCGATTACACAGTGGTTAATGGGCACCCAATATAAAAAGCCTAGCAGCTATACCACAATGATAGAGTAATATTTGGTACCAATAGTGTGTTTTTATTCAAAAACCATAACAACATATAAATGCGCAAAAACAAAAGCCTGAAGATAATTCCAGAATAAAAGAAAGGAGATAAATTTACTTCTAAAACAAAGTCATCTTTTGGCACCAATTATAGCGAAAATTAGAAAAATATTAACAAATATAAATCTGAACCAATCAATATAAGAGCTAGTTTTGGAAATTAGTCATTCTTGCTTTAGGATCTAGATTAGTTCGATATAATTCCAAAGAATTCATATAAATCATAGCCTTAGCCTAAAATATAGACCAGCACATAGAGCCAATATATAATGACAATTTCATAAAAAGACATAGACTACTAATTTGCCATAAACTAAAGACAGTCAAAACTAGAAGCAAGCACATCTTTTTCATCTTCAACTGTCTAGAATCATGTTAGTAATGATGAAATGGTGCGAAAACTTCAGGATATCTAAAAATAATTTCAAATTCTAATGCAGGAAAATTAGAGTAAAATAAAGCTTAAAGAAGAGGAGTTTCGAAGGGAACTCAAAAGGATTGAAGAGGAAAAAGAAAGGGAGAAGAAGAAGTTGATGGAAGATCTAAAAAATAAGGAAATGTAGGCAATACTGATAGCTAAGTAAAAGTAGAAAATAGAAAAAGCTCGTGATAAACTTCTCCAATTGGAAAACTAAAAAAAGAATAGAATGAAAGTGGTTAAATAATCAATGCTTTTGGAAGGATATTAGAATATGTCGCCATAAATTCAGACAAAGATATAGTATATAGACAAACATCATCACCATTTTCACTATTAGTATAACCAGCTGCCAAACTAGTTCATAGAAGTGAATGGTCCAAATAAATTTAGATAGAAAGAATAGCAAAGAGGAAATAAAGTACAAAAATCTAGCCTATTCAGTAATCAACAGATAAGCAAGCCTGAACAAAATGCTGAATTTTCCAACAACTATGAAATCAATACAACAAATTCTACAACAATGATGGGCAATTTTTAAGAATCAATGCTGTTATAATCACCTCCAAATCTCACAAATATTCCATAATCTACGACCAAGACAACTAAAATAAATTCTAAAATTCAAATTTCTCAGCAACCTCAAGCCAGTATCTCCATTAATGCTAATTTAGATCCAGAAGAAGCTCGCAAAATATTCATTGATTAAGTAAATGACAGTGAATAGATTGTTAACAAAACAACAAAAAGTAAAATATAAAGAACTGTATAAGAGCCAATTAATCTCAAAAAGAAAGTTTCTCAACCCAATCCGATTCAAAGATCGAGTTTCAGTGAAATCGACATTTCTACTATGCTTGATATACCCAAATAGAGTCAAAAAGAAAGTAATTACCAATATAATGAGGAAGAGTCCAATCTATTAAACATTAGCCAATCTTTTCCTCTTTAATGCTATATATCAACAAAAAAAGCTTAATAATTCTCAGAACAGAAACAAACCCCATCAATTACAGAATCTCCAAAATAGAACCTTCCTGATATATCCCTGAATTTTTCATAGGATGAACTCAGCATAACCCAACAATTGAAGGAATAAGAGTTAAATGACAAAATTAGGTAACTTGAATAGAAGCTAAAAGCCTTAACATAAAAAGAAGAAGAGAAAAAATAGACAATAAAAACAATCAGAAAATCTTTCATCTAAGGGTTTGGAGAGACTCCAAACTCCTAGAATTTTTTTGTTGATGGCACAAACTTTGATGAAGAGTTTTAGATTTCGATGATTTCAGAGCGAAAGGGCAGCGATAATTAGATTTAGAAAATGTAATTTTAGCGCAAACTCAAGATGAAGATGGTGCAATGCCAAAACGAAAATATTCTCAATGAGCGTACCTTACAAGTCAGAAAACGGAAAAGATAAGCTGATGAGCTCAGAGAACTTTATATAAAAAAGTAGAAAAGATAAATTCAAAAGCAGCTGATTTAACTTATCCCCATGCTTGAGAAATTCAACTTATGGGCTCGAGAAATGTCGAGAAACCTCTAGGGCAGAATTTCAATCTAGTATCGTAACTTCACAAATTATTAAATTTTATAAGCTCTAAAAAGTTCGACTTTTAAAAGTAAGATAAATATTTTCATAAAAATTTTAAATTATGAAGAAGGAAGATTTTATAATTGGCCTTTATCTGTTTTCTAAAATCGGTATGAGATTCTGTAGGATCAGTTTTAAAAATACCTTTAAAATCCTGATGCTGTTCATGTAATAAATATAGTTATTGTAGTTTGCTGATAAATTCAATGATCCTTTTTGGGAACCTCAAGGTTTTCAGCCTCATGGAATTTCGTACTTATCTCTAGAACCATTATGCTATGCTCTTACTTTTGAAGGACAAATCTAATTTGCTTATAAGGGTCACGTAATTGCAACTATGGAGGTCAGTATTTGCCCAAGTGACCACAATACTAAGCTGAAATAAAAATTTGCAGATCAAGTTATCACTTAATAGTTGCATGATCCTCGACAGCTCCTAGAAAAAGATCTTTATTTTACTTTAACAATAGATAAACTGATTCCAACCGAGCATCTTCAATTATTTAAAATAGAAAAATTCAAAATAAGTTATGATCTCATCGAAGATGGATTTAGAACCAGGACATATCAGACTCCCGAAGTAATTGATATATAATTATAGTTTTCTGTTAAAAAATTAGATATAATGTATGCTATGAGACATAGTTTCAGAAATATTACTGAACATACTTTAGCATATTTAGCTGATTCTCCAATATGTTTTACTCTAAATGCTCTTTTTGATTTGGATGATGAACTTTCTAATATGACATCATCGTTTCTGAATAACTAATCGAGCCTAAATCTCAGCAACTCGTTCACTGAAAACAATGATTCCGGAGGATCAAAAAGTGATTTATCAGCAGTCCTAAGTGTAAGCACAACAAGCCCACCATCTTTCAAGAAGAAATCACCGATAGTGTTCGAGAATACCTAAATTTTAGGCAAAATTGAAAAAGATTATAATAGCGCTGAAAGTAAAAAAGCAAAAATTTCTAAATAGCCATCAAGTTCATCATCTAGAAAAAAACAAAAACATAACTAAAAGTAATGTGAAATATTTTGATTTTTGATTTTTATATTTGCTTCTATTTTTATTATATTTTTATATCATATCTTTATTTATTAGGAGATTATTATCAAATTTTGTAATAATGTTAATCATTCATAATCTTGTGGGGGCCGGAGATCTCGATGCTTCTGTACTCATGCTGCTCCTCCTTGATTTTGCTAATATAGTATTCCGACTGATTTCCTCATTCAGTTCGGAATTCTATATCTTTTCGAGGACATGCTCCATGTATTCCAATACATGCTCCTAGACGGGGAAAAAAAGCTAGCTCACGAATTCCCCAACACTTTCGAAATCCCTTTCAAACTTTTTGAACTCTGACAGGACTCGCTCGGCCTCATAATTTTCCTCAAGTTTGATTTGGATACGCTTTTCATTAAATTTCATCAGATCCCCAATTCTATCTCCATTTCGGCCAATATGCACAAAAAAATAACTCGTAGGGCTTTAATTTAGAGTCATTTCGAACCTAGAGGCCTCCATTTCAGAAAAAGTCGAATCCGTGATTATTAGGACAATTTGATAGTAGAGATTGCCCCCTTTGAATATTTTGTCAATAATTCTTAGAAATGGAATTATTGACGTGAGCTCAGAATTTTCAAATTCTTATGCATTTTTGTAATGCATTTCGAAATTTTTCTGGAGTTCTTCAGAAGTCCCAAAACTCTTCTTATTTGGAGAAGGTTTTTTTTTCAAAATTTATTTCAGTATCTTTCTCTAAGGAAGGAGGGCTTTCGATTTCTGGATTGTTTTGGGAATGAGGAATGTTAAATGACTATCTAAGATTTGAATCCATGCCAGCAATGTTAAAAATATTCAAAGATTAGTGCTTTTTATGGGCATAGGGGCGAAAGATATTCCAAGATTTTTGGATAATTTAGCAAGTTTATAAGATTTTTCTCTGTATATGCTCCTTTTTTCTTAAGTTTACACCTATAGTGAATACAAATTTAATTTTAGACTGCATCAAGGAGATAAAAGTATGAGGCTTTAAGAAACATTTCTACATAACTAGCCTACCTATCTTTTATTGTTGAGCGCAATTAGGGTTCTAAAGAGCAAAAATATCACCATACACATTCTAGATCTTTAGCTTTTAAACTTAAACTCGAATTTCGCCAATAAGAATTTATTCTTTTTTTTTCTTGAGAGACTGATGGCAGCATTGCACTCTAAAATAAGCATAGAATTTACGCAAAAGAAGGTAACTTTCGGCGATTATCAAACAGATTCTTAAGAGGAATATCAATTCTTTTCCAAACAGGAAATTGGGAACCAGCAATAATTTCAGTCCGACTAACTTCAGAATAAGTCAAATCATCATTAATTCTGAAAAATTTAAGAAATAAATTATTTTTTTACAAAAAGCTGAATTATGGTTTTTTTATATCAAATCCTTTCCAAACTACTCCTAATAAATTTTAATACCATTAAATATATTATTTAGCGGATACATAGATTTCTCCCCTTTTAATTTATGACTAATCATAAAAAGAGACACTCTTAGATTTTCCTCTGAAAACTTTACTCAGGCAGATACTACCTCTAATTTTAACTCCATCTTCTTAAAGCTCTAATTTAAGCTATTGAGCAAACGAAAACCTG
>SSGX01000021.1 GCA_008017155.1 Neisseriales bacterium
CAATATTTACATTGAACGCTTTTGGCGGTCAATTAAATATGAAGCTATTTACTTAAATGAGTATAGTGATTATAATGAACTTTACTGTGGGATTAGGAATTATATCCTATTTTATAATACTAAACGACCACATCAGGCATTAAATTATAAAACTCCGCAAATGATTTATTTTGCGTAAAATTTGGGTACTATGGCTAATTGGGAAGACTCTCTTAAAAAATGTGAAAATTGGTCTAGACAAATGGGGTCACTTTAAGGGATGGAAATTTTAACTTTCTCTGAATATTCGTATGTTGTCAATCAAAAGTGTTTTCTTCCAGCGGATAAGCTAAAAGATAGTGATCGAGTGCTAAATATTTCAGGAACTAAATTTCGTGAAATGTTAGAGCGGGGTGAAGAAATTCCAGAATGGTTTTCTTTCCCCGAAGTTATTCAGGAGTTACAAAAAACTTTCCCTCCTCGCGAGAAACAAGGTTTTACTGTTTTTTTTACCGGATTATCTGGTGCTGGTAAATCAACACTGGCAAATGCTTTAATTAATCGTTTACAAGAGTATGGCGACCGTCAGATAACGTTATTGGATGGTGATATTGTTCGTAGCAATCTATCTAGTGAACTAGGTTTTTCACGTGAGCATCGTGATTTGAATATCCGACGGATTGGTTATGTTGCCAGCGAAATTACTAAACATCGGGGTATTGCAGTTTGTGCACCAATCGCCCCCTATGCGCAAATTCGCGATCAAGTGCGACAAAATATTAGCGAATATGGCGGGTTTATTGAAATTTATGTTGCTACGCCATTAGAAGTGTGTGAGTTGCGGGATACTAAAGGTCTTTATCGTTTGGCTCGCCAAGGAGTAATAAAGAACTTTACTGGCGTTAGTGATCCTTATGAAGAACCACTAACGGCAGAGTTAACAATTGATACCAGTAAAGTCTCGGTAGGTGAAGCAGTTGAGCAAATAGTAAATTATTTACAATCGGTAGGTTATATCAAGGAGTCATTGTGAAAAGTGCTGTAATTTATATTGACTCGCATTGGCGTAGCTTAATTAAGGGCTTTAGCTGGCGAATTTCTGGAACTTTGGTATCGATTTTAGTAAGCTATTTATTTACTGGTAAATGGGATATTGCGCTTAAGATTGGCGCACTGGAATTTGTGTCCAAGATATTTTTATTCTATGGGCATGAACGAATCTGGCATTGTTTGCCATGGGGGCTAAAACAGAAATCAATTGCCAAAAATAATCCCAAGGTTTCAAATGGGTAAAATAACGATATTTTTTAAACAGTATAGTACTGCTTTGCGTTATGATATCTTGAATTCAACAAGATGGTATTATCAGTGTGTAAATCCATTTTATCGATTATTGCGAGGAACTATTTTATTCGTGGTTAGCTCTGTTTATCGTCGTGACCGTTTGACGGAGCTTTATTATCGTAAACAAGTTTTCCAACCCAATAGTTGTACTAACAATAATCGTTATCCTGAATTGTTTAAAATTGTACAAAATTATTTTATCAACCGCCAACAATTGTTGAAGCTTTGTTCTTTTGGTTGCTCAACAGGAAGTGAAATTGTATCATTGCTGAATTATTTTCCACAGGCTCTAATTATTGGAGTTGATATTAACCAATATAACCTTAAAGTTTGCCGTGAAAATATTGTGCATGGTAAAACGAGTTTTTTCCATTCATTATCCAACGACTGGTTACAGTCGGATAAGTTCGACGCTATTTTTTGCTTAGCGGTATTACAACATACCTATAATCGCAACCCCAATAATGCCATTGCTAAGAAATTTACTTTTGAGAAGTTTGATAAGCAAATTTGCCAATTTGATGATAAATTAAAAGTTGGTGGTTTGTTAATTCTTGATCATTGTGATTTTTCATTCTCCGATACAACTATATACCCTCGTTATTGTCCGTTGGAGGTTGAAAACAATTTTCTAATTCGTCAACGCCCATGGTATGACAAACAAAATCATCGTAAAGGTGAAATTTTTGCGAGTTTTCGAGTATTTAAGAAGTTAAGCTAATGTCGAGACAAACCAATCATAAACTATTGCGACTATCTTTCTCGCAATTAATTCGGCGGATAATTTTTGCGATTTTAGTTTTTATGTTACTAGGGTTTTTTCAAGTAGTTATTTGGATTGTGCCGTTTCGAGTTTATGCGCGACGCTTGAATGAAAACTATATTAAGCCAGGCAACCTTAATACTCGAGCAGCTGGTGGTTATTCACGGTTTATTGGCAGAATGGTTGCTAAAATAGCACGAATTACACCTTGGCCAAGTAAGTGTTTAGTACAAGCACTGACGGTAAAATTTTTATTGCGGCGCTTTAAAATTGCTAATGAGATGTTCATTGGTGTAGCAATTGATGATAAACAGAAATTATCTGCACATGCATGGATAAATGTCTTTGATATTACAGTAGTTGGTGGTACAAATAGTGCAGAACAATTCAAGGTAATAAAGGTCTTTAGGGATAGCTATGGAAATCAAGAATAGTCATAAATTTGAGTCAGTTGTGACAAAAGATCATTTGCCAACAGAAATCAATATTTTTGGAATGTCGGTTCAATTACTCTGGCAACCCTTAGAATCAAAACCATCTGTCTTGCAAGAATGTACCGCAGAGCATTTTTATTTGAATATTCGTGATGTTGCTGCATATTGGGTTAACCCACAGCAAAATCAAATTATTATCGAGCGCGCCACAGATGAGGTTAACTATACGATAGTTGCTACATGGTTATTAGGAACTGTGATGGCATATTTGCTGCAATATCACGGCTACCTAGTACTACACGGTTCGGCTGTATTAATCAATCAGCAGGCAGTTATTTTTAGTGGCGTCAGTGGTGCTGGGAAATCAACGACTGCCAGCGCGCTTGTGAAGCAAGGGTACCCACTATTGACTGATGATGTGATTGTAATAAAGACTTTAACTGATGGAACAATGGTATTAATTCCCGGACTGCCACAATTAAAACTATGGTCAGATGCATTGCTCCTTTTGGAACATAGTTCTTATGGTCTACAGTCTGTAGCAAATAAAATCGATAAATATCAACTTCCGGTGACTAACCATGAGCGTGCGTTATATCCAATCCGAAGTTTTTATGAATTAAATCCCGATAGTAGTAATCATGAGGTGGATTGTCGCGAATTATTTGGAATTGATAAACTACAGTTGTTAATAAGAAATACCTACCGTTATAATATGCTTAAGCCATTAAATAAACTGTCAGAACATTTTAAAAGTTGTAGCCAATTGGGGGCAAAAATTCGCACTTATCAAATTAAACGTTCAGCAGCATCCCAAAGTTTGGCTATAATCATTGACTTAGTCAAGAGTCATGCTACTAACTAATACTTATAAAGGTGTCATATGCTAGAAATAAATTCTGCACAAAAAATCCAACGAATTGATAAAGACGTAACTGAGACTGAGTTTGAGGGTAAAATTGTTCTGCTTCATATTGAAAATGGTGAATATTACAATTTTAATGAGACTGGTTCTGATTTGTGGAATTGGTTAGTAGAAGTTAAGACTTTGGAGCAACTGTTAACGTTAATTACTGAAAAATATTCAGTTACTGTAGAAGAGTGTCGACAAGATATAATTACTTGGCTAAATGAGGCGTTAGCACGTAAACTAATAAAAATTGTGAATTAATTGGTGTCTGATAAGTTGGTTATGCAGGTGGAATTAAAATTAATTGTCGCGATATTGACTGAACAATCGGCATTAGATATTACCGTAGATTTGAATTGGCAGTATTTTATTAAGTTAGTAATTCGCCATCGGGTGATTGAGCAAATATACACGAGATTAAAAACTGAAGAAAATGTTCCCAATACGGTTATGCAGCGATTGGAGACGATTTGTCAGCAGCAGCGCTTACGATTATTAATGCTAGGTAGCGAGACAATTCGCCTTAGCCGAGAATTAACCACTGCAGGAATTAGCTATGCTGTTGTGAAGGGGATTCCATTAGCTGTTGATGCTTATGGTGGTATAACCAAACGCCAGTGTAAAGATATTGATTTATGGGTTGATTTTATAAACTGGGATCAGGCGGTAAAAGTATTGCAAAGCTGTGGTTATCAACAAACGCGTCCTGAATATTCATTGACGGGTTTTAAACGCGATTATTATCTAAACCGTAACCATGATTTTGAATTTTTTCATCCGCAAAAAAAAGTTCAGGTCGAACTAATGTTTAGAGTTTCCTATCTTGGGGTCAATTTTCCTAAATTATCTGAGGTTCCATTGAAACAATGCGACATCAGTAGCAATCTAGTTATTTCATTGGAAGACAATTATCATTTATTATTATTGATTGTTCACGGTGCAGTCCATGCCTGGCATCGTTTGCGCTGGCTATTGGATATTTATTTATTAATTCAGCAACAAAAAGTCAATTTAGTAAAATTGTTAACCTTGGCGGAACAGTTTGAATGCAAACCTATGGTTATACAATGCTTGTGGTTGCTAAATAAAATTTTTAATTTGAATAATCAAGATATCCAGCCACTAATTGATAATATTAGCAAAAAAGATTTGCGATTAGCTAAATTATTATTTGAATTCGTTTTAGCAGATTATGAATTAACTGGCGGTCACGGTTTATTTAATCGAATGTTTTATAAATATCGCTGGTATCTAACTCAAATTACGCCACCAAAACAACGCTGGCGGATAATTCGACAAGATTTATTCAAAATTGATAAAACATTTAAAGAACTTACGCTACCAGCTGGTTGGGAATTTGGCTATTATTTACTCTATCCACTTTATGTAATTAAGTATATAGTTCGTCGTAATTTTTGAAAAAGTTATACTCGAACAGATTCATTATCCTAGATGATTGATATGCGCCTCACTTACTAGTTATAAGTGTCGTCACATGTCGCCTACTAGTATTTTGAATCTGATTGAGTATATAACAAGCAATATTTTTTATTGAGGAAATTGGTTTGTGAGAAAGTTTTTAGACCGTGTCTATCGCTTTAATCCTCGTTTGTTTCTATCCTTATTATTAGTATCACTGTCAGTTAGCTTATTTGAGGGTAGTAGTATAGTTGCAATTTTACCATTACTAGCGTTAACTGGTCTATTTACGATGACACCATCTTCGCATCCGTTGGTGAGTTTTTTACATCACTGCGGTATTAACCATCTTGAATTAAATGTAGTGCTATTGCTATTTATTGGACTAGTGGTAATTACTGCGATTTTACAGCGTTCATTGGCAATAATTAGTTCCGTATTTCAACAAAAATTCAATACCCGTTTAAACGCTGATTTATATAGACAACTGGCCTTTGTCCCGTGGTCATTTTGGCTTAAACGTAAGACCTCTGATATTAATCATATCGTAAATAACGAAATTGGGCGAGTTAGTTTGGGATGCTATTTCTTTTTTCAATTAATTACCGCGCTTTCTATGTTGATAATGTATTTATTAATTTCATTGTGGATTGCTCCGTTGTTAACTTTGATTATTGTTGTCGGTGGTGGTGCTGTATTTTTATTTTTATCCTCATTAGTCAAACGCTCACGGCGTGCCGGACTAATTATTTCTGATTATAGTAAAAAATCATTCTTTGCTTTGAGCGAACATTTAAGTAGCTTAAAAATTACTAAAGCTTATGGATTGGAGGAAGGTGAGTTACAGCGATTGCTTGCATTGCGTCAAGAGGTTGAGCATGGTTATTTAAAGTTTGTCCGAGCACAAAGTTTTCAGGATTTAATCTATAAACTTGTTGCTGCAATTTTTATTAGCGGCATATTTTACATAGCAATTAAATACCTACATTTGCCATTAGTTAGTCTTATTTTGGTAGTAGTAGTTTTTTCGCGCTTATGGCCGCGAATTTCGACGATACAAAATTCATTACATTCAATTTCAATCAGTATCCCGGCATTCAATAATATCATTAATCTTGAGCGTGAAGTATATGTAGTAATGCAAACATCTAACGCTATTAATACGCTTGCGTCAACAGAGTTGATGATTATTGATTCTATTGAGTGTGTTAATGTTAGCTATTATTATCCGGATAGTAAAGAGCCAACGATTGTTAATCTTTCGATGAAAATTCGTCGCGGTGAGATGATTGGTTGTGTTGGTGTTTCCGGTAGTGGTAAAAGCACCTTGGCGGATTTATTATTAGGGCTTGTAACTCCTCAGCAGGGAAATATTCTGGTGAATCAGCAGCCACTGTCACAAGTTTATTCCCAGTATCAAAACTTAATTGGTTATGTTACCCAAGAAGTTTTTTTATTTAATGGTTCAATTCGGCAAAATTTACAATGGTCTAATTCTCAGGTTACCGATAATGACATGTGGCAGATGTTGGAATTGGTTCAGTTACATAGTTTTGTGACTAATTTAGCACAGCAATTGGATAGTCCGGTTGGCGAACGTGGCACTAATTTATCTGGTGGTGAGCGTCAGCGCTTGTTATTGGCGCGGACATTACTACGGAAGCCACAATTTTTGATTTTGGATGAGGCTACCAGCGCACTAGATGAGGACAATGAACAGCGGATTGAGAAAATCTTACAAGGCTTAAAAGGGCAACTAACTATTTTTGTGATTACTCACCGTCCGGTACTATTAGCAAATGTTGATCGAGTATTTACTTTCAATAATGGATGCTTGATTGGGTAAGTGTTGCATTTTTACGTTGTGAATTTTGACGTAATATATTGATATGAGTTGTATAAATTTAAAAATAATATCTTTTCAAATTTATATTTTCATTTCCATAATCAAAAAAGGTAAAATAATTTATTCGTTGTAACCTGTTAAGATTAACTAATATGCGTCAATCGATTCGTTTTCTTATTAACTATTTAAGTCAATTAATTCCTCCCTCCCGCAGCTAATCAAAATTTTCTTATAAAAAATAATTTGGTTGTATTAAATATAATTTTTGGGACGGAACGTTATGGTTAGAAAACCATTAATTAAAGCCAAGCCAAGAAACCACTACCACTGGCGCAATGATTTACTTTTATGGGTTTTATTGCTAACTATCGCTGTGCTGCTTTTAAAGGGTTGGCACGATATGCATTCAACCTTTTCTACTCCTTCTGGCAATATTGAAGTTAATCTTGATCCGCACTTATTGCCTTATTATACATTACGGACAACAATGCGTTTATTGTTGGGCTTGGTTTTTTCTTTATTATTCACGTTTATTTTTGGCGTATTAGCTGCAAAATATAAAGCAGCAGAGCGAGTAATATTGCCATTTGTAAATTTTATGGAATCAGTGCCTTTGGTTGGTTTCCTTACCTTTACCACCGTAATGTTTATCGCGCTTTTCCCGCATAATATCATGGGGCTTGAGTGTGCTGCTATTTTTGGCGTATTTACTGGTCAAGCATGGAATATGATGCTGATATTTTATCAAACAATCAGAATCGTACCCAATGAATTAAATGAGGCATCACGGATGTTTCATCATGGACCATGGACACGTTTTTGGCGAGTTGAATGTCCATACTCAATGCCGGGATTATTGTGGAATACCATGGTTTCTCAATCAGCGGCTTGGTTTGCTATTCTTGCAACAGAGGCTATTCCGGTTAAAACTAATACAGTTGAATTGCCCGGAGTTGGTTCATTTATGGCTGAAGCATTAACTCAGGCTAATGTAAGCGCAGTAGTCTGGTCGGTAATTGCATTAATTGCTAATATTATCCTTTTAGATCAGCTAATGTTTAGGCCGTTAGTGCGTTGGGTGCATAAATTCAAATATGAAGATACTGCGAGTAAAAATCAAAATACTTCATGGTTCTATTCTTTGATTCGCCATTCATATTCATCCATTTATATGACGAGGGGATTAATAGCTTTTGCACACTTTTGGGTTTATGGACTACCACGACTTTGCTATAAGTTCAAACTAAATTATCTGGTGAAAGTAAGTCCGGGTGGTTCGGCAAAGGTAGCCAAATTATGGTATGTTGCAATCATTCTGATTTGTGGTTATTATGGTGTTTTATTGTGGCAATTCCTGCCTAAAGCAGATTTACTTAAAATGCCATTATTGATGTCATATACAGCTATTCGGGTATTTGCAGCAATGGCATTAAGCGTTATTATTTTTGTACCACTCGGTGTCTGGATTGGACTAAATCAGAAATTAGTTAAAATGTTCCAGCCTATTATTCAAGTCTTGGCAGCGTTACCGGCTAATTTATTTTACCCATTGATTGCCATAATTCTGATTAGCTACCATCAAAGTCTCAGTGTTTGGTCAATTTTTCTGATCATGCTTGGTACTCAGTGGTATATATTATTTAATGTAATAGCTGGGGTTTCGACCTTGCCACATAATTTGATTGAAGTTAGCCGGATGTTTCATGTTAAAGGCTTTATGTGGTGGCGTAAATTTATGATTCCGGCGGTATTTCCATATATTGTTACTGGGATCATTTCTGCTGCTGGTGGAGCATGGAATGCTGCAATTGCATCTGAATTAATTACTTGGGGTAAGATGACCAAACAAGCGGTTGGACTTGGAGCTTATATTTCAGATACTACTGCCAATAATGAATTGGCACAAGCAGCACTTGGTTGTACAGTAATGTGTTTTATGGTTGCGTTGTGTATTGTTTTCGTCTGGAAACCTTTATATACAATTGCTGAAACTAAATTTAGAATTAACTAATGGGGGTAACTCATTATGACAGATAAAAAAATTATACTTCATGCTGAGCATGTGTCAAAATCTTTTGAGATAAATAAGAATCATAGCCTACAGGTTCTTGAAGATATTAGTCTGGAAGTCTATGAAGGTGAGATAGTTGCATTTCTTGGTAAATCAGGTACAGGTAAATCAACTTTTTTACGGATCCTTGCTGGTTTGATGGAGGCTAGTAGTGGTAAAGTTACTTGTAATGGAAGTGTCATTAATGCGCCTTCACGTGATATGAGCATGGTTTTCCAAAGTTTTGCACTAATGCCTTGGCTTAGTGTTTTTGATAATGTTGCTTTTGGACTAGAAGCCTTAAATTATTCAAAAGAAAAAATCAAGTCGGTTGCACAAGCAATGATAGATATGATTGGGCTTGCAGGTTATGAAAATTCATACCCGAAAGAACTCTCTGGTGGGATGAAACAGCGGGTTGGATTGGCTAGAGCTTTAGCAGTTGAACCTGATATTCTATTACTAGATGAACCTTTTTCTGCTTTGGATATCTATACTGCGCATAAAATTAAGACTGATTTGACTGAATTGTGGGAATCAAGACAAATCAAGACGCGTTCAATGATTATTGTAACTCATAATGTTGAAGAAGCCGTAATTATGTCTGATCGGGTATTAGTATGGGATAGTAATCCTGGACGAATTGCTAGAGAGTTTAAAATTGATATTCCTAGAAGTGAACGTAGTAAACGAAGTGTTCTTGATCTAGTTGAAGAAATCAGTCATCATCAGCATGAACAGATTGCTTATGCAGAACGAAAACGAAAACCTCATATTTCATTAAAGAAATAAAAAAAGACCACAAAGTGGTCTTTTTTTATTAATCAGTAGCTAAAGTTATTTAGCAGCCGCAGTATCCGCAGCTTTTTTAACTGTATTTAAAGTAGCTTGCGTAGCTGCCTGAAGGTTTTTTGACGCAACTTCAGCAACTTGAGAAGTAACTTTAGTTACTGTGTCAGCAGCTTGATTAGTAGTTGTAATGATGTTTTGGATAGACTCACTAGCAGCTTTTGAAAAAGTTGGATTAACTGCAGAGAATTGATCAACAGACTTAACTAGAGATTCTTGTGCACCTTTGATTGTGCTATTTGCTGCAGTTGAAAACACAGCCTGAGACTGATTTAAAACACTATATAACTCTTGACTTTTAGCAATTGAAGATTCAACTGAGCTAATTGCAAATTTTTGCATGCAGCTAATCGCTTCAGTAGGATTTGTTGCTGAGTAAATATTTTTTGCTGCAACAGCTGATTCTTGCATGAAAGAACGAACAGCATCACATTGAATCATTGCTGCTTGCTTAATTCCTTCAATCGAAGCATTAGCAAGATTAACACAAGTATCCATCATTGATTGTACTTGAGAATTGAACGCTGTATACTGAGTAGATTTTAACATTTGTTGTCTCCTTTTTGATTATTCATAACCTCATTGTGATAGGTTAGGATTTATTAACAGGCAATATTATGCTGTATTGCAAAAATAAAGTCAAGTTTTTTCAGTTGGGATTTTCAAATTAGCTTAAACATTTTATTTATAATAAATTAAATCAGTTTATTGTGAGTTGTATTTATGCACTATTTTTGCTCTTTGTGATTTGGTTTTTTGTTGTGATATTTAGGATTTGCATTAATACAACATTTTTTGGTATAAAAGATGATACTAGCCATATCCCAAATTTTATATTATAAACTAAGTACGTAAAGAATCAAGGTGTGACAGATTATTAGTTGTTGGTGATTATCAATTGAAACTATTTTGATGCCCCGCTACTTGCGGCGGGGTTATTTATTTTAAAAATGTAATTAAATTCAGAATGTTGTATTATCTATTTTTTAAGCATCAGGTTTTGATTCCATTACAGTAAATAATTCAATTTGTAGCCATGATTGCAAGCGTACCATTGGCTTCCATAATGCAACAGCTAGTAGTATTTCACCTGTGATTATCATCACTAATATCTCTGGATCTGGAAGAATATGTTTACTTATTGAAAAGATAAAACACATAATTAGGACAATTGCTATGATTGGTAAAGATTCAAATATTATCCTCCGTAATTTGTAGGTGTTCTTACCGCCAAATTCACTAGAAATCCACATTTCAGAAAGTATCATTGCCAAGGCTTTGAGTTTGCGATATGCTGCAATAAGAAATGGTAACGAGATAAAAATTGCTAATCCACAAATAATGGCACGATGAATTTGCTCATTTAATAACGTACCTTCAGCATCATTTATCACTTTTTGATCAAAATTAGTGGCAATAAATATCCCCGCCAAAAATACAGCAATAACTAGGGCGCAATTAACTATAACTTGTAGTACTATTTTCCCAATAATCTTAACTAGCATGGCACTATCACCCGTTGGGTGTAAATCTCTTAACCAAATAGTATAGAATTTCAAAGGGTTTTTAAGAAATTTGGGGATTCTATTGCTAACTATTCTTGATATTGGATCAGCAGCTTGAATTAAATATGGCGTAAGTAGAGTAGTAATTGCTGATACCGTTATCGCGATTGGATAGAGGAAACTACTGGTTACTTTAAGTGTACTACCCAGACTTGCAATAATGAATGAGAACTCACCAATTTGAGCTAGCCCCATCCCAATTCTTAATGAAGTCTTACCATTTTGTCCCGAAATAAATGAACCTGTTGTTGCGCCAATTATTTTTCCGCCCATTAATGCTAGCGAAATCAATAAAATCGGGGTAAGATATTCTAGCATAACTCCAGGATTTAACATCATTCCGATAGTAACAAAAAAGATTGCACAGAACATATCTCTAACTGGTTCAATTAATTTTTCAATTAATGCTAGCGGTCTTGCCTCGGCAACTATTGCACCCATCATGAATGCGCCAAGAGCCACACTATAGTTTAGTGCAAGAACTAGCAGGCAAAAACCAAAGCATAATCCAAGCACGCTGATTAGCATCATTTCATGGCTATTAAATTTGGCAATGTAGGCAAGTAATCTAGGAATAGTCAAAAGACCTAAAATCAGTGATACAATGATAAATAAAGACAATTTACCAACAGTGGATAGAATTTCATGCGAATCAACTGCACCGCTGGTTGCGAGTCCAGATAATAGGGCGATGATGGCAATTGCCAAAATATCCTCAACAATCAAAACCCCAAAAATGAGCTGGGCAAATTTTTGTTGTTTCATACCCAGTTCACCAAGCGCCTTGACAATAATTGTAGTTGATGAAATAGCCATCATTGCACCGAGGAAGATACAATCCATTTGCTGCCAGCCAAACCAGTGACCAAGATTATAACCAATTGCTACCATTAGACTTGTTTCGCAAACCGCGGTAATAAATGCTTTTGGTCCTACTTTTGCCAATTTTTTTAGGCTAAATTCCAAGCCCAATGAAAACATCAAGAAGATTACCCCCAATTCACCTAGCACCAGAATAATCTGTTTATCATGGATTAATTCAAATGGTGGCGTATGTGGACCAATTATAACTCCAGCCAGCAAATAACCGAGAACGACAGGCTGCTTGAGCTTATTAAATATGATCGTGATTAGTCCGGCAACCAACATAATGATCGCCATATCATGAATAAAGGTATCTGCGTGCATAATCTCCCTTATAGCCTTTTAAGTTTGGCAAATGCAGCTGCCATACTATTTTCAGTGCTAGCTGATTTATTTTCCCGTGGTGGGCGTTGTTGATTATTTGCGGTATTATTGCTACTTCTTGCTGTTACTGGGATATTAAGTTTATTTAACCCTTTCATAGTAAGTGCAATCCGTTTGCGTTTTACATCCACTTCTTCAACTCGTACTTTTACGATTTGTCCAACTTTTAGAACATCATTTGGGTTAGCTACATATTGATCAGCAATTGCTGATATGTGCACAAGTCCATCTTGATGTACTCCAATATCAACAAAAGCGCCAAAATTAGCAACATTGGTTATGACACCCTCGAGTTCCATTCCAATTTGCAGGTCGCTAATTTCATTGATTCCTTCCTTGAATTGAGCAGTTTTAAATTCACCACGTGGATCGCGTCCTGGTTTATCTAGTTCTTTTAAAATATCGGTAACTGTAGGTAGTCCGTATTGATCGCTAACAAATTCGCTAGGCTTAACCGTTTTTAATAATTGACTATTACCAATCAAAGCATCAATTTCTATTCCAAGCTTATTTGCAATAACTTCGACTAAAGGATAACTTTCTGGGTGAACAGCCGATTTATCAAGTGGGTTATTGCCATCATTAATCCGCAGGAAGCCAGCACATTGCTCAAAGGTTTTTTCGCCAAGGCGACTTACCTTAGTTAACTCTTTGCGATTTTTAAATTTACCATTACTATCACGGTAGCTAACAATATTGCTGGCAATAACATTATTTAAGCCTGATACTTTTGCCAGTAATGGAATGGAAGCGGTATTTACATCGACACCCACAGCATTTACGCAATCTTCTACCGTATTTTCAAGGCTTTGTACTAGTCTTGTTTGATTGACATCATGTTGATACTGACCAACTCCAATCGATTTTGGATCAATTTTTACTAATTCGGCAAGTGGGTCTTGTAATCTTCTTGCGATTGAAACTGCTCCTCGTAAACTAACATCAAGTTCGGGAAATTCTTTTGCTGCAAATTCTGAAGCTGAATAAACAGAAGCTCCTGCTTCGGATACCACCACCACTTGAACTTGGATTTCTTTATACTGTTTGAGTAATTCTTTTACCAGTTGTTCGGTTTCACGCGAGGCAGTTCCATTTCCAATACTGATTAATTCTGTGTTATGCGCTTTTATTAATTTTGCTAAGGTTAACATAGCTTCATCGGCACTCAGGGTGAACGGATAGATGGTACTTGTATTTAATAATTTACCGGTATTGTCGATAACCGCTACTTTTACACCAGTCCTGATTCCCGGGTCAAGCCCAATCGTTCTTTTGCTACCCGCAGGTGCCTGAAGTAGTAGATTTCTTAAATTTGTACCAAATACTTTTATTGCTTCATTATCGGCATTTTCGCGCATATTGCTGATTAACTCATTCTCTAGTGATGGATAAATCTTAGCTTTCCATGCTAATCTAACACAGTCTCTAAGCCAACTACTTGCTGCTTTATTGTCGGTAATCATAAATTCATTTTTAATCAGATTTTCATAAATCGAAAGTTCACCACGAGCTAAAACATGTTGTTCTGGATATTCTACCGCAATAGTCAAGAAGTTCTCGTTGTTGCCACGTAGAATTGCAAGGGCACGATGAGAGGGAATGCTTTTTATTAATTCCTGATGGTTGAAATAATCGGTAAATTTGATTCCTTCTTCTTCCTTACCTTCAATTACCTTAGCTGTTATCATTCCTTCGCTAGCGAATCGTTCGCGTAGTTTTGCCAGTAAATTAGCATTTTCGGCAAAAATATCTAAGACAATAAATCTAGCGCCTTCAAGTGCTTCTTCTGGTGTATTGATGTTTTTTTCAGGGTTAAGAAAAGATTGTGCCAAAGTTAATGGCTCCTGATCCTGATTTTCAAGTAACGATAAAGCAAGCGGTTCAAGTCCTGCTTCTTTGGCAATCTGAGCTTTAGTTCTACGTTTTGGTTTATATGGTAAATATAAATCTTCAAGAGTTGTTTTATTGTCAGCAGCAAGGATAGCAGCTTCAAGTTCAAGAGTTAGCTTACCTTGTTCAGAAATTGATTTAAGTATTGTTTCGCGTCGTTCATCAAGTTCCCGCAGGTAAACAAGCTTTTCGGCAAGCATCCGTAACTGAGTATCATCAAGTCCACCTGTTACTTCTTTACGATAACGAGCAATAAAAGGAACTGTTGCACCTTCATCGAGTAATGCTACGGTATTTTTAATTTGATATTCATTTATATTTAGTAAATTGGCTAAACGGGTCTCAATACTTAAAAGCATTTATAAAGTCCTAGTAAATAGTAATAATCTAATTAATAAAATAACTCTTAATTAATAATTAAGACTTAATTGTAAAGCATTATTAAGTAAGTTATTGTTTTTTTATGCTCATGATTATATCTGTATGATGAGAAGAAAGGTCGATTACATATCTTTTTTAAGCCTTATTTATTCATAGACTGATTATAAGGCTTCAACCTCTTTTAAAGTTAAATTTTAGTGTATCTTTAAATTGAATCATTGGTGTGTTTGTTTAAGTAGTTAATAATTTCCTAAAAAAATACTATTCTCGATTGGGGTATAATACCTGCTTAATTTAACTATCAAAGAGTTTTTTTAATGACTGAACTATATATTAAATCAGAATTACCAAATGGTATTGCTTGGAATTGGGTTAAAGAAAGTTTTGCTATTTTTCGTGAGAAACCAATTAATTTCTTATTTTTGTCAATTGCATTTATTCTCTTTTCATTTTTTCCCTTTATTGGCTCAATATTAGGGGTATTTGTTTTAGTAAGAATATATCTTACAATTGATAAAGCTTTGTCTGGAGAAAGCATTGGATTACGGCTTAGTTTTGGCGAAATTATTGTTCGTCGAAATATTTTAAATTATGCTCTTTTAAGTATGCTTTTTGACTTATTTGGTATGCTGATAGTAGAGGCTCTTGCAAACTACTGGCAAATCGATATGAAAAATCAATCTATGCTTGCCGATAAGCGAATAGTTATAGCTTTAGGTGGAGTAAGTTTATTCCGAATGGGTTTTTTTGGTATTTCGCTAGCTATTCTTTCATTTAATCCAAAACTACAACTTTTAAAAGCATTAAAATTAAACTGGAAACTAATGCTTAAGCATTGGGCAATTTTATTGTTATCATGTTTTTTATTATTACCATTTCTAATCATTCCATTATATCTAGGAATAATTATTGCGTTTTCATCTGAAAATACAGCAATTTTTGCAATCGGTTTTTTTATTATGGCATTAACAATCTTGGTATTTATTATGGTAACTACCGCTTTTTGCTATAAGATCTATAAAGATGGAATTACAAATGTCAAATAAAGACTTAATTAACTTTAAGAAAACCAAATTTTTTGATGGTATTAGCTGGATAATTGAAGGAATGAGAATTTTTTTAAAAAAACCATTGCCTTTACTTATTGTATCTCTACCTTTTCTTTTTGGTTTTACCGGGATTATGTGGATAAATATCCAAGGAGTTTATACGGCTTCAGGTGCTTTATTGGCAACATTTGTTTTAAGCCTGATATTCCCACTAAGCGTACAAGCGATTACTGTTAGCTATAAGCAATTTGAAGATAATCAGGAAGTTAGATTGTCAAAATCATACAATCAGGTATTTTCCCTTAATGGTTTACGTCTTATTTTAGTTTATGTGCTATTAGTTTTATTCTGTTCTTTTGGTTCAAACTATTTTTTTAGTCTGGTTCAGTCTGAAAGTGTAATAATTAACTATGTTTTTCAATCAGTTTTTATTGTTTTACAGTTTATCATACTACTAGCAATCCCTTTAAATGTGTACTCAAAAAAACGAATTAGACCATTTCGGATATTGTTTTTAAGCTTAATCGGTTTAATCCGTAATTTTATTCCATGTTTAACTGTCATTATATCAGCATTTATTCTTCTAATTCTAGCAATACTCCTTGCAAAATATCTAGCAATAGTTGCTGGTAAGGGAGCAATAGTATTTTATTTATTAGAGCTTTGGTTATTTGTGACTTGGCTTGGTACAACAGCAATTGCAATGTTTAAGGCAATTTATACTCAAATAGATTAGATTGATATAGTTGAAGCTATTGTAACTCACTAGTAATCATTTTGAAAATAGTTGCTAGTTAGTTTGTGCCTCCTGAAACTCCTTTAGCTTTTGCTTAATTAATGGCATCTGAGACATTGTGGCTTTATATCCAAGGTCAATAGCTTCTTTTTTCTTATCAAATCCAAAGCTAGATAACTGAGTAATATCTGGCTTAATAACTATATCAGCTTGCTTTAACTGATCATTTAGAAGTTTTATGCTAAGAATATTAATGGTTTGGTCAAAATTTGACAAAAACCCACTCCTTCCCTGTTCTGGTTTTGCGGTTATATCTACAGCAATCACAAAAGTTGCACCAGCCTTACGCGCATAAGTCACAGGTACGGGAGCAGATAAACCACCATCAACGTAACGATGACCATTCATTAGCACCGGAGTAAATACATTTGGGATAGAACATGATGCCCTAACTGCAATCCCGGTATCGCCAGTATTAAAACCAATGCTTTGCCCACTATCCAAATCAGTTGCTACAGCTGTATATTTTAATTTTAATTTTTGTAATGGAGTATTTTTTACTCTAGCATCAATGAAATGCTGTAATTTTTCGCCTTTGATAACTCCATTCTTACTGATAGTGAAATCAGCAAGATTTAACTCATCAAGCTGATATGAGATTGCCTGTAATTGTGCTGGTGTATAACCATATGCGTAAAGACTACCAACCATGCTACCAGCGGAAGTACCAGTTACGATCTGTGCTTTTATTCCATTCTCTTCTAAAGCCTTGATAACACCTATATGAGCAAACCCTTTAGCAGCACCACCACCTAACGCCAATCCTATTATTAGTGATTCATGCTTATTCTTTACTACTGAATAATTGGTTGACTCAATTGATGGTAAACTACTTTCGTTGATAAAGGCAGTTAATTCTGGATTATTTGATTCTGCTCCAGTAATAGCTAAATCACTTTCATCAGTATAGCCATTAGCAAGAAATGTAACTAAGACACACGATAATAATACTTTAAATCTCATTTTTGACATTCCGGGCAATAAAAGCTGTTTCTTTGACCAAGCCGAACTTCCTTAATTGGGGTACTACAAACTTTACATGGTTGATCTGTCCGTCCATAAACATTATGACTAGTCTGAAAATAACCAAGATCGCCATTGGCATTTTTATAGTCCCGTAAAGAACTACCACCAGCATTAATCGCGTTTTGTAAAACAGTTTGAATATTTGTTACTAATTTTTTACATTGTGCTAAAGTGAGTTTACTTCCAAGTGTAAGCGGACTAATTTTTGTCATAAAAAGAGATTCACAAGCATAAATATTACCTACGCCTACAACTATAGCATTATCCATAATTAATTGTTTGATTGGGGTTTTACGATTGTTAATCTTATTTTTTAGGTAGTGTGGAGTAAACTCGCTACTAAATGGTTCCGGCCCAAGCTTCATTAATAATGCTGAATTTTCAGGATTTTCTGTATAAACTATACAGCCAAATCTACGTGGATCATTATATCTAAGCGTATAATTATCAAACTGGATATCTACATGATCATGTTTTTGTACTTGCGGTGCTTCACCAGAATATAAGGTTATCCGCCCTGACATTCCAAGGTGAATGATTAGGGTTCCATTCTCTAGTTTCAATAATAGATATTTTGCCCGCCGTTCCACAGATTTAACTTTTTGCCCGCTCATTTTCATTAATTCTTCTCGATTTAATGGGTAGCGCAATCTTGGAAATCGTATGATAATATCTTTTATTACTGCAGAGCTAAGGTCAAGTAGTCCATTTTTTATCGTTTCAACTTCTGGGAGTTCAGGCATAAATACATTTTCCGAAGATAATTTAGTGGTAAAATTAATAACTGCCATGCTTAATTGGCAATTAGATAGTACATAATTATATGATATCTAGTATAGAAGTTTAATCAAAAGATAAGGTGACTTATGAGAAACATCATTATGGCTTTAGGCGCAATAATATTGCTTGCTTCATGTGCCAGTGATCATTTACAGTATAATCAAAACCAATTTACAACTCTAAACTACCAAAAAAACATAGCTAATTCAATTGATTATGCTGATAATTTTATCGATTTTGATAGTGCTAATATACCTAAAGCTAGTCTTGAACCAGGAGATATGTCGGCTTTGATTCAGGCTGATATTGCCTTCAATCAAGGGGAGTATATAAAAGCAGCACCAGTCTACTATTATTTATCAAATAAATATCGTGATCCAAGATTAATATATAAAGGTATAATTTGTTATGAACATTTTAGTGTTGCACCACATGACACTGCTAGGTTAAACCAGCTTATCAATCTTCTAGTTAAAACTGCTCCAGATTCTAAACTTGCTATGTTGTTCTCTATAAGGTTAGATATTGAGAATGGTAATCTTGATACAGCAAAAGATGACTTAAAAGCCATAGTTAAATCAAACCCAAATAAAACTAGAGCAATACTACTTTTTTTGACAACTATTATTACCAACGATTATGACCGTAAAGATAGCCAAAATTTGGAAAAATTTGCTGAATATGTTACAGATAAATATTCTGATTATCCAGAGGCTCAACTTTTTTCAGTGGCAAGTTACAGTATAACTGCGGATAGAACACTACTTTTTAACTTGCTAGACTCTATAAATGTGAGTTATCCAACTTGGGAAGTTCCTGTCTATTGGTCTGCAGGAATACTGATGAAGGATGAGCATTTATCCTTATTAATGGATATGTTAAATCATGAAATTGCTAGATATAAAAATCCTTCTAATACGCTTCAAAATTTGTATATTGCTGCCTTAATTAGAGGGCGTAATTTAAATCAGGCTAGCGCTTATATTGAAAGTTCATTAAAACGTACACCTCATAATGGAGGCTTAATGATTAATTCAGCAATAGTAAGTTATAAGTTGGGAAATATCGATGCTGCAATCAACTCTCTTCTTAATGCTCGTCAAAATAATGCATTACTAGATGGCGTAACTGATTTCTCTTTAGCTAGCTTATATGATTATAGTCACAAATATGAAAGTGCTATTCAATTCTATAAGTTATCAGCAACACAAAGTCCAATTTTAACTCCATCAGATGATTTAGCTATATTCCGTGCTTATGTTAATTTAGGTCAATACCAACAGGCTGATCGTTTTCTTGATGGAATTACTGCAATAACTAAGATGACGGATAAGGATGCACTAATTACAAAAATAACTCTTTATACTAGTCTTGGTAAATATGATATTGCATATAATCTTACCAATGCTAAAATAAAGATGTATGCAGATGACAAGGTTATGGTGTATTTATATGCCTCATTATCTGGCTTTACCAACCGTAGTACACAATCAATAAAATGGTATAAAAAATATATAAAAATGAATCCTGATGATGCGACAGGCTATAATGACTTGGCTTTTGTAATGACTGAAAATACTAAAGATTATAAAGAAGCAAGTGTCTATGCCGAAAAAGCTTATATATTATCACCTAAAGATCCAGCAATTCAGGATACGATTGGATGGGTTTACTATAAGCTTGGTAATTATCCTAAAGCACAAACTTATTTAGAACAAGCTTATCAACAGACACATGACAGCGATACAGCTATGCATCTAAAACAGACTTATTTGGCTCAAAAAATGATGGATAAGGCAAATAAAGTTATTATTCTTTCTAAAGATGTCGAAAAACAGCAAAATGAAAAGCTTATGCTCAATCAGGCAATGTTGATTTTAATGTACACACAATATGGTTTGGATCTTAGTCAATGAAGATTCTGTTAATTCTTTTGGTAAGTGGAATATTGATTGGTTGTGCTAGCCTTTATGACACAAAAGTTGACAACCCTGCTGAATACCATAAACCGCAACAGATAGATGATAATTATGATTTAAGTGGGCGTTTTTCAATAAAGACAGCTGATAAAAACTACTATGGTAATTTTAATTGGCTTAAAGAATCAGGTGCTGAAGAACTTGATTTTATGTCGCCAGTTGGTACGACTGTCGCTCAAATTAAAATTGAAAGTGGTATTACTAGCCTAACTGATGAAGATAATAAGACATATACTGGAAATAATTTGAATCAGCTTATGCAGGATCGATTGGGGTTTATATTGCCAATGAGTTACCTCCATTATTGGATACAAGGAGTTCCTCTACCACAATACCCTGTACAAGAATCATTAAAATCTGGATTTAGTCAGCTTGGCTGGAATGTTGAATATTTAAGTTGGCATGATGAAAATCACCCACAAATTATCCAAGCAAGTAAAGACAATCTACGAATAAAATTATTAATAAACTATTGAGGTAGAAACTCTTAGTTTTGTTTAAAAAAAGCGATACCATAGTTTGGTATCGCTTTAAATTATTCACTATCAGAATCTGAGTCGTTTGCTTCTGATTTTTCTTTTTCAGGCAGATATACTTTATATTTTGTTGTCTTATCTAATTTATAAATATCTGGTCTGAATTGTGCCCAATCATCATCACTAACCCATGAAGTAAAGTAAGTAAGGTAGAGGTTTATTGGTGTACTTAAACCTACCGACTGACTTTTACCATCTTTATAAAAACTATTGATACGACGTTTATTCCATCCCTCTTGTTGTGTCAGAATATAGTAGCTAAGTTTTCTTGGTTCTCCAACGCGAATGCACCCATGGCTAAAGTCTCTTTTATATATATCAAATACTTCAGACTCATTTGTATCATGAAGATAAATTTGGCATGGGTTAGGGAAAAGGAATTTGACTTTTCCTAGCGAGTTATCTTTACCTGGGTCTTGACGGAACCTGTACCGATTAAATTCTTTTTCAGTCATATGTTTCCAGTCAATAGCTTCAGGATTTTGTACTGTAACATATTTGCCTGAGGCATCTGCCTGAAGCACATCATAATGTTTTTTTGTTAGGAAGTTTTTATCAGTTTTTAATCTAGGCCATAGTTCAGCACCAGCAATACTAGTTGGGAGATTCCAGTATGGATTTAATACTACGGTATTGATTTTA
Source organism: Neisseriales bacterium (assembly GCA_008017155.1). Taxonomy (GTDB): domain Bacteria; phylum Pseudomonadota; class Gammaproteobacteria; order Burkholderiales; family UBA11063; genus Aquella. The sequence goes on from SSGX01000021.1 coordinate 21,487, forward strand.
CTACTAAGAACACAACTTGGATGCTCAGACCCGCCAACCGCAACATCCATTGATAACTGAACTTGATTATCTTTTACTGCTTTTAGAGAGTATTCAGGAAGGTTTACCATGATATATTGATCACCTAGATTGTTTGGTAACCATCGCATTTTGTCAAGATTGGCTTCCATCTGCTGAATTTTCTGAGTTATTGGAGTATTCAAAGAGGCCAAAGTGTCTTCATCAACAATACCATCATCATAAAGCCCATTATTCTGTTGATAAACTATAACTGCTTTCTGTACGTCTTCAGTAAACTTCCCCTTTTTATCTATTTCAGCTAATTCACCACTCATTAATAAACGTTGCTGTAATAGATATACGCGTTCACTTTTATCGCCTAATTGCATTGTTTCACCTTCAGGGATTGATTCCCAACCTCCAGTATTTATTGCCACCTGTTGATATTCATTCATCTTTACTTTTAACTTTGTATAGCCTGCATACTGTGGTGTAATCGATTGGATTGCACTCTCAAGACCATCTTTATATAAGCCATTTTGTAGCACCCCGACCATATTAACTGGTTTAGGGCTTATAGTCCAGTATTGAAAAACTTTGTTGGGAGAAAGAATGCCATAATGTAAATTATTCACATAAAGAAAAAAACTATCAGTAAGAGTCATATCAAATTCTGCAAGTAGTTTTGGACTATTTTCATCATTATTTTTTATCTTATTTAATAGCTTGTTTATTTCAGAATTATGATAATTGCGCGGATCTAAACCATCTAGGTAAGCATGGTTAATTATACCGACCATCTTAATTGCACTTTCAGAAGGTTTTCCATCTTCTAGCCATACTGCATGATACCCATTTTTTTTATAAAATTGACTAGTTAATTGTGAAGAACAGCGCAGCTTCTCGCTACATTGCTGCTTACTAGTTGAAAGATGTGACCTAATTATTGTATTTAAATTGGACGTATCAGCAAATACAAACTGTCCACTAGTGATTGTAGATGCTAGGAAAAGAGCAAATAAGATTTTTTTCATTAAAAAATTACCAACAAAAGAGATATAATTATTTAGAATAACTCATCATTTTAACAAATTATTCTTATAGAGACTGGAAATTAATTAGTGTAAGAATAATAATGATATATAATTGCTAATTATTCAATTATATTTGAGGCAAATGATGTTTAAATGGTTAGCGTATAGTTTGAATCGTGAGCAGCGTAAGGTTGTAGTGCTTTCTTCTATGGGGGGGCTACTTGAGTTTTATGATTTTACTATATATGGTTTATTTGCAGGTTACTTTGCTCATCAATTTTTTCCTGCTCATAATGAATTTATCTCAATAATAGCAAGTTATTCGGTGTTTGTTGTCGGTTACGTTGTAAGGCCTATCGGTGGTATTATTTTCAGTCATATTGGTGATGCTGTTGGGCGGAAAACTGTATTAATTCTTACTATGGTTTTGATGGGGGTTGCATCTATTGGAATTGCATTATTACCGACTTATGAACAAATTGGAATTTATGCTCCTGCACTAATGCTTCTATTTCGCTTAATTCAGGGCCTAGCTATTGGTGGAGAACTACCAAGTATGATTGTTTATGTTTCTGAATCCATGCCGGATGAGCGAGCTCAGGGTATGGGGGGGATTTTTAGCGGTACAGTTGCAGGACTTATTCCTGGAATGTTAATAAACTTAATAATTATTAAACTTATGACTCCAGATCAGATTAATGCATACGGGTGGCGAATTCCCTTTGTTGTCGGTGGACTATTATGCTTTGTTGCTTATCGAGTAAGGCGAGAACTACATGAGTCAGTCGTCTTCAAGAAGTTAGTAAAACACGAAGCTTTGCCTTTTGCCGAATTACTCCAGCACCATCTTGGCAAAGTTTTTATTGGAGTTGGACTTGTATCAATCATGGCAACACCAATAATTCTTGTAATAATTTTTATGCCAACCTATCTCACAAAAATTGTTAAAGTTAATGCTGACTTAGCTAGTAAGGCTATACTTATTGCTACTTTTATTAGCGTATTTAGCATTTATATCATTGGTAAAATTCTTAACAGCTCTAACCTTATGAAGGTCACTTATTTTTGTCTAGTAGGAATTGTTGTTTCTGCTATAGCTTGCTATAATATGCTTGCAAATCAACTTAATCTTATTTTTGCACTATCTTTGTTTGCTATCTTTCAGGGGTTTTTAGTGACGGTACCACCAATATTTCTTAGTTATCTTTTTCCAATAGAAGTCAGATTAACTGGGGTTGCATTATCATATAATATAAGTTTTGTCCTTTTTGGAGGTCTTACACCAATCGTAGTTACTAGCATAATAGAAAAAACAGGGATGATTTATCTTGCTCCTGTATTAGTCTTATTAATAACCGTTTTATTTGCTACTTGGTCAGTTAGAAAATGTAAAAATTTGATTACTGAGTAAATACAGATAAAATGAAAGCTAGAATATTAGATAATTTTATAAACCTGGGAACTTATGAGTATTAATTCTGAAATAAGCTGCAAATTAAAGATTCAAAAATTGCACCCCAATCACATCTCTCAAATAGTTCGTGCTTTTAGCTTAATTGGTTGGCAGAAACCAGCTTCAATTTATGAAAATTACTTAATTGAGCAAGGTAATGGTTGTCGTGAAGTTTGGGTTGCTTTTAATAAAAATGAATTTGTAGGATACGTTACATTAAACTGGCAATCAATGTACCAACCTTTTCGGCATGACAATATTCCCGAGATCATGGATTTAAATGTTTTGCCACAATTCCAAAAACAAGGAGTAGGTTCCTATCTTTTAGATTATGCTGAGAAGTATGCTTTTGAAACTGGAAAAACAGATATTGGCATTGGGGTAGGTTTATTGCAAGATTATGGGGCAGCACAAAGATTATATATAAGAATGGGTTATCTTCCTGATGGATTAGGAATTACTTATAATTATCAGCAAGTAAAATATAATGAGTTGGTAACAGTTGATGATGATTTAGTTTTATGGCTTACTAAAAAGTTAAACTAATATGACCCCAAAGATAAATTTTAAATTATTAGATCTCGCTGATTGTACATTGCTTCATACTTGGTTGCAACAAGAGCATATCCGGGAATTCTGGGATGATGGTGACAGAACTATTCAAGAAGTTATTAATCACTATATGCCGTTGCCTGATAATTGCAAACGCTTTATATTTTCCATTGATTCATTAGCTGTCGGTTATATTCAATCCTACATCATAGCTGAAGATGATATTGGGATAGATTTTTTTATTGGAAATCTTAACTTTTTGGGAAAAGGTTATGCTGCAATTATACTCAAGAAGTTTATTGATGCTTATTGTAGTAATAAAACTGTAATTGTAGATCCTGCAATAGATAACCAAAGGGCTATCCATATTTATCAAAAACTTGGGTTTTGCAAGTTAAGTGAATTTGAGCAAAATGGGGTAATTTATCAGTTTATGTCAAGAAGGATTTAGGTTTGACAAAAATGCATGAAAATGAATTTCTAATAAATGAAAGCATGGTTCAGAAACTCTTAGATGAACAATGCCCTTTCTTGGCAAATTTACCCTTAACACCCATACCTTCAACTGGTACTGAACATACATTATTTCGTTTAGGTAAAGATTATATTATTCGTCTTCCTCGCGTCGAGTGGTCTATTGAAAGTGTAAATAAAACCATTGAAAAAGAGTTTAAATGGGTTCCACAGCTTGCTAAATCATTGAAGATGTCCATTGCAGAACCAATATTTAAGGGTAAGCCTGCTAATGACTATCCATGGTCTTGGACAATAGCTAAATGGAATGATGGGCATAATCCTGATTTTGAAAAGGCAGACGAATATAATCTACTAGCAAAAGATTTAGCTTATTTCTTGAATGATTTACATAGTGTAACCCTACCGAATGGACCATTATCGCGACGCGGATTACCTCTGCTGAAGCTAGATATAGAAACAAAAAAAGCTATAGCAGAATTAGAAGGTGAAATTAATACTCAAACTGTAACTGAATTATGGACTCAATTATTAAATATTCCAATATGGAACCATTCACATGTGTGGGTACATGGGGATTTTTTACCTGGGAATATTTTAGTTAAAAATAATCGGCTGAATGCCGTAATTGATTTTTCTGATCTAGGGGTAGGTGATCCAGCGTGTGATTTAATCATTGCATGGAGTTTATTTAACTCCGCTTCACGACAACTATTCAGAACTTATTTAGAAAATATTGATAATGATACCTGGGAGCGTGGGAGAGGATGGGCATTGTCAATTGCGCTAATTATGTTGCCTTATTATAAATACTCAAATCCTACGATGGCTACCTTGGCTAGAATAATGATTAATAATGTAATTAATAACGCATAAAACTACTAGCTAATAATGGTAAATCTCAGAAAGCTTCAATTCGATCAAGTTTGTTCAATAAATGCTGTTTAAAACTAAGATCCGAGTCAAATACTCCACCAAACTCAAAGCTTGAGTGGGAAGAACTATAGTCACATACCCCATTACTACAAATACAATCATGCCTGGCTTTTATTAATATAGCAATGTTTTCTGTTTTTAGCAGATATTGCAAGCTGATAAATATTTGCTTAACTAATCGTTCCTGTAATTGTGGGCGGTGAGCAAAAAAATCAAGTACCGAATTTAGTTTATTTAAACCAACCAGTATGCTATCTGGTTTATATGCAATTATGGCTACACCATGAATTGGCACAAGATGGTGTTCACAGGTGCTGGTAAATTTGATATTCTCAGCAATTAATGGATTATGATAAGTAAACTCATTTGGCATTGGATTAATCTGGGGGAAATAGTTGTAATCTAGTCCATAAAATAGCTGATTGCACCAGTAATCAACCAATCTATTTGCTGTGTGGCTACTATCTTCATCATTAGAGTAAATCCCGAGATTCTCCAAAAATGGAATCAATTTTTTTGCAAGTGAGTCTAAATGCTCCTCATTACTCCATTGTTTTATTAATTGATGATTTACTGGATTTTCTATGCCAAATTCTATTAAACGCTTTTGGACTTCCTTACCTAACTCATAATTAGTCTGGTATTGATTGTTTTTCATAAGTTTATCTATCTTTGTTAATTAAAGTAGTTTTTTAGTAGATAAATCGAACCACTAATTAAAACTAATTGCTTTTTCATCTTTTTTGCTTGATAAAGTGCTAGCTCTGGAGATGGTATCACGTAGATATTTTTAAATTTATGTCTTGCCTTTTTCGCCAATATAAATGGATTACTTGCTCTTGGCTGATTACTAATATTACAAAAAATAATATTTTGGCTTATTTTGCTATAATTATCAAGCATTTTATCAATATCTTTATCTTTTAGGATCGAGCATACAATTATACTCTCTTTTTTATTTTTATACTGCCTTAGACTCTCTGCCAAAACTTTAGTTCCGCTTTCATTGTGTGATGCATCAGCAAGAATAAGTGGGTAAGTAGAGATTTTTTGTAATCTACCTAACCAGATTGTTTCTTTGGCTGCTCTTCTTATAATATTTACATTAACCCCTAAGTCTTTAAGTACGGTATAAGCGCAAAGAAAGTTACGTACCTGAAAATATCCGAATAAGCCTAATTCAAATTGATACGATTTATTTTCCTTATCGTTAAAAGATAAGAGTGTAGTGAAATTTTTGAAGTCAAGTTTACTTGTATAATCATATTGATTATCAATTAAAACCAGATTAGATGTCATTTTATTAGCTGTAGTAACAAGTTCTGGGATATTTTCTCCTAGAATTGTCAGACCTTCTTTTATAATACCGCATTTATGTGCTGCAATTTCACTTAATGAATTACCAAGCCATTGAGTATGTTCCAAACTAATATTAGTTATTATCGAATAATTACTATTTACAACATTGGTACAATCGTCGCGCCCACCCATGCCTGTTTCAAGTATCAGATAATCGATTCCTTTCTCAGCAAAAAATCTAAACATGATGAGAGTTAGCATTTCAAATGAACTAGGGTAGATATTGCTTTTGCCAAGGATTGATTTTAATTCCAGATAGTGTCTGACAAGGGTATTATCATCTATCTGAACTTTGTTATAAGTAATGCATTCATTTATCTTACTTATGTGTGGGCTACTAAATTTACCAGTTTTATATCCAGCCTGAAAAAGTCCCTCTTCAAGAAAAGCTGCAGTTGATCCTTTGCCATTTGTGCCTGCAATATGAATTACCTTATAAGTATATTGTGGATTTTCCAATAATAGCAGAGCTTTTAGCATTAATTTATTATTAAATTCTGTATTTGGAGGGTTTAAATTAGATAGTTCTTCAATTACATTCATATTTCTATCTCATCTCTAATCATTCATTTTTATATCTAATACTATATTTTCTCAGAAAGTAATAGCTTATTGAAAAATTACGTATAGTTTTGATAATTATGTAAAATTAAAAATAAATTATTTTGCACCGCACAATTAATGTGGTAGAATGCTGCTTTGATAGATTAAATTATCATTTTAATAAAGGAGATATTTATGTTTATCAAGAAGTTAGCAAAGGTTATTACCTTGATTGTTAAGTCAATGGCAGCGGCTGGCGAGCTTGAATCAAAAGCTTACTATATTGCTTCAAAAGGTCATGAATCATTGCGTCGCCAAAAATAATACAGGAATAGTCAGTTTTTGGTGATATTGTAGTTTGCTTTATAACAGCAGACAATAGTGTTATCAAATACTGATTTTTCTGGACGCATAGTCCGACATTTTTCATCGGCAAGAGTGCATCTAGTGCTAAAAACACAGCCTTTAGGGGGATTAAGCGGAGAGGGTAACTCACCTTCAAGAAGCTTAGTCTCCTTATGCTTTTCGAGTTCAGGATTAGCAACTGGTACTGCAGACAATAGGGCATTGGTATAAGGGTGCATTGGGTTTTTATAAATTACCCCTTTGTCACCAAGCTCCATAATATTACCAAGATACATTACTAGAATTCGGTCACTTATGTGTTTTACCACGCTTAAATCATGAGAAATGAACAGTATCGTTAGTTTTAGTTTACGTTGTAATTCTTGAAGTAAATTGATAATTTGTGCCTTGATTGAAACATCAAGAGCACTAACCGATTCATCACATATAAGAATCTTTGGATTTAGAATCAATGCTCGGGCAATACCAATTCTTTGGCATTGACCACCCGAAAATTCGGTTGGGTAGCGGTTGATTTGATTATGACTTAAACCAACCAATTTCATAGTTTCCAATACTCGTGACATTACTTTGTTTTTATTCATATCTGGGTAAAGTGTCTGTAATGGTTCGGCAATAATTTCAGCTATAGTCATTCTTGGGTCAAGTGCGGCAACTGGATCCTGAAAAATAAACTGTACTTGCTTATGAACTTCGTCCCAATCTTTACTATTAGCTTTTGCCAAATCAATTTTACTATCAAAGATTGCATTACCATCGGTTATTGGATTTAAGCCAACTAAAGCACGTGCAAGAGATGATTTACCACAGCCAGATTCGCCAACAATACCTAAAGTTTCACCTTCATAAACATCAAAACTTACACCGTCTACCGCATGGACAGTTTTTTGTGGCTTTAAAAATCCAGCTTTAAGATGGAAATGTACTTTAAGATTTTTAACTTCAAGAATTTTATTCATTACTTATTCCCATACAAAGTACATTTAACAACATGTCGCGGATTAATTTTATTTAGCGGGATTGAAGATTTACATGCTTCAGTAACTCTATCGCAGCGTGACTGAAATGGACATCCGCTAGGTAGATTAAGTAGATTTGGTGGTTCACCCGGAATAGTTTGCAATTTATCAACTTCACTATCAAGGCTTGGTATTGCTGATAGTAATGCTTGGGTATATGGATGCATTGGGTTATTAAATGTTTCTAGTATTGAGGCAGTTTCCATTAACCAGCCACCATACATGACATTTACTCGATCACATAGATTAGCAACTACGCCCATATCGTGGGTAATGAAAATAATCGTCATTCCCATTTCTTTTCTTAGTTCTTTTAGTAATTGCAGTATTTGTGCTTGAACTGTCACATCCAAAGCTGTTGTTGGTTCATCGGCAATCAGCATTTTTGGTCTTGTAAGTAATGTCATTGCGATCATAACCCGCTGCCGCATTCCACCCGAGAATTCGTGTGGATAGAGGTTGATACGATTTTTCGCTTCCGGGATTTTTACATGTTCAAGCATTTGAATTGATTGATTAAGCGCGTCTTTATAATTTAACCCTTTATGTAGCATTAAAACCTCAGTCATTTGTGAACTGATTTTTAGATAAGGATTTAGTGATGTCATTGGATCCTGAAAAATCATACCAATCTTATCACCGCGAATCTTATTTAATTCTCTTGCTGGCATGCCAATCAATTCCTGCCCCATGAATTTAACAGATCCAGAAACTTTGGCGTTATTTGCAAGTAAACCCATGACAGCAAGCATAGTCTGGCTTTTACCCGAGCCTGATTCACCAACGACACCAATTATTTCCTGATCATAGGCTTTAAATGATAAGCCATTTACTGCCTTTACGATACCATCCATTACCTTGAATTCTACATTCAAGTCTCTTACTTCAAGAATTGGAGTATTATTACTCATTTAACTACCTTAATTAACGAGGATCAAGTGCATCACGTAAGCCATTTGCTACGAATGCAAAAGATAATAGGGTTATTGTCATTAGTCCTGCCGGAAATAATAATAGCCACCATGATTCCATATTTTGTGCACCATCCGCGATTAGTAATCCCCATGATGTCATTGGTTCAGTTACGCCTAAACCAAAAAATGAAAGTACTGCGGATAAAACAATCATATTAGGTACTGTCAGTGCTGCATAAACAATAACAACACCAAGTAAATTCGGGATTACATGGCGAGTAATAATTTTTAGGTTACTAACTCCTGAAACCAATGCTGCTTCAACATATTCTTTATGTTTGATACCTAGGGTTTGCCCACGAACGATACGCGCCATATCAAGCCATGAAATTGCTGCAATTGCAACGAATGACAGGGCAACACTATTACCAAAGAGGGTAATTAGGAGAATACAGAAAAAGAGAAAAGGGATCCCATATAGAATATCTACAATTCGCATCATGATTGTATCGACTTTGCCACCCACATAACCAGCAATCGCACCATAAAAAATACCAATCAGAAGGACGACAAGAGCAGCAGCAAAGGCAATTGCAAAAGTAATCCTACCACCAATAAATGCGCGAACAAATAAATCGCGTCCAAGATTGTCGGTACCAAATAGATGCTTGGCATTTGGTGTTTGTAAAATTTCGCTCCAGTTGGTTTTATCATAACTAATACTACTTAGCATCGGAACAAAAATACACATTAAAGTTAGAATAACAATAATTGACAGACTTAATAACGCTAATTTATTTTTAGCGAAGCGTTTAAATACATTGCTCCAGAAGCCTTTGGCTTTAGGAATATCAAGATTTAGATCTTTAGTTTTAGCTAGCATGAAATTACCTTACTGCTTAATTTTAGGGTCTAGTAACATATAACAAATGTCAACAATGATATTAAAAATTATGGTTAGCGAGCTACCAAAGATAGTTATTGCCATTATCATATTGTAATCACGATTGGTTGCTGCATTGGTTGTAAGGATTCCAAGCCCCGGTAAGGTGAAAATCTGCTCAGTTACAACTGCACCAACCAAAATCCCGGCAAACATTGGACCTAGAACTGAAACAACTGGTAAAAGAGTGGGGCGGATAGCATGTTTAAAAAGAATTTTACGGGTTGGTAAGCCCTTGGCTCTAGCGGTACGAATATAATTTGAATTTAAGACATCAATAATACTACCACGCGTTACAAAAGCGATTGTCGGTGTATAGGCAAGGGTTAGAATCGCTACAGGCATAAATACATGCATGAAATCACCATCGCCCCAGCCACCAGCCGGGAAAATTTGTAAAGTGACAGCAAATAGCAATACTGCCAGTGGTCCAGTTACCATTGTTGGAACTGCGGTAAAGAATATATTACTTGCAACTACTATTTTATCAAAAATTGAATTTTTATGTAATCCGGCATAACAACCAACAAGGATACCCAGCGGTACAGCAACCATCATAGTATAAACACTTAGTTGCAAAGTAACCCAAAACCCACCCATATTATCCGGAAATAAGAGCTGATTAATTGGTTGACCAAGATATTTCATTGAAATACCAAAACTACCATGTATTAAATCATCCAAATACATTAGATATTGCTGCCAAAGTGGCAAATCCAGCCGATATTGATGCATGAGTGCCGCAAGAGCTTCAGGCGATAGTGCGCGTTCACCATCAAATGGATTACCCGGTGTCATATGTACTAGAAAAAATACCAGCGTAATAATCGCCAGCATGGTTGGTATTGATACCAAAATACGTTTTAGAATAAATTTTAGCATTGGTGCTAATTTTCCTTAATAAATCTCAAATCTAATAAGTTGTTATAAAGATAAATCCAGAATTAAAATTTATACCATTTACTTTGCACATGATCAAGATGGTTGCCCTCTATTTCATAGCCTTTCACCTTAGGATTAATTAGTCGGTAGTAAGTATATTGATATAGGGGGATAACACCATATTCATCCATTGCGATCTGGATTGCTTTGCGAATTAAATCTACTCGCTCTTCTGGACTTGCCGTTTGTTGTGCCTGAGCAAGGAGATTATTATATTCTTTATTACACATTTTACTATTGTTTTGTGGATTCCCGCACTGGTAAAGATTTGTATAACTATCCACACTGTCATAATCAGCAATCCAACCATCACGAGCTACATCATAGTTGGCTGTATTTCTAGCTTTGAGGAAGGTTTTCCATTCTTGATTAGCAATTGTTACATGAATGCTATTTTCACCAAAAACCTCTTGCCACATTGAGCCAATAGCTAATGCTACTTTTTTATGTAGATCATTAGTATTATAGGAAATCGAGATTTCTAGCGGATTATTTGGTCCGTAACCAGAGTCCTTGAATAGTTTTTGTGCTTCGGTAATTTGCTTATCTCGTGACCATTTTGCCCAATCATAATCTAGCCCGGCAAATTTGCCTGCTTCAACTGTTGATGTTACATAAGAGTAAGCGGGCACTTGGTCTTGACCTAGAACCACTTTAACTAGTGCACTACGGTCAACTGCCATTGAAAGTGCCTGACGTAATTTTAGATTATCACGAAATTTGGGTAAAGTCATATTTAAATCATAGTAGTATAAACCCTCTTGGGTGACAGTATGCTCTTGCTCGGGCATTTCCCTTTTGATAGTTTTATATTGATCTATAGGTAATCTGTAGGTTATATCAATGTTCCCTGATTTATATTGACTAAGTGAACTACTGAAGTCAACAATAGGCATAAATTTTACTTGATTGATACTAACATCTTTTGCATCATAATAATAAGAGTTTTTACTAAGAAGGATATAACCTTTGATGACCCATTCGGTAAGTTTGTAAGCACCAGAATTTACCATTTTACCCGGTTGTGTCCAGTCATTATTGCCATACTTATTAATATTGCTTTTGGAAACTATGCCTAAATTTGGCATGGCACATATTGCCAAGAATGAAGCGTCTGGATGAACAAGTTTTATCTGTACTGTGCTTTTATCAATTGCAGATACTGCCAGTGCAGATGGTGGGAGTTTATTATCGATAATTGCTTGTCCATTAACTATGTTACTACCAAGAATATTATACGGTGAAGCAACTTTTGGATCAACAATCCTTTGAAAGGAAAAGACTACATCGTTGGCTGTAATCGGTGTTCCATCTGAGAACTTCATATCTTGACGTAAATGGAAGGTGTAGGTCAATTGATCTTTGGAAATATCCCAAGTTTCAGCAAGTCCAGGAATAGTTTGCATCTTCTGATCAAATGAAGCTAATCCTTCAAATAGATCATAGATAATACGGCTACTTTGGGTATCTTGCGTTAACGCTGGATCTAAGGTTGGTGCATCTTCACCATTATCGACTACAATCATGTCTTTATGATTGCCAGTTTGAGCTGATTTGCTTTTGAAGCAGCCAGTAATGCCTGTTACTAGCCCAAGAGAGCTTACAATTATGACTAATTTTGTTATTGTTTTTAATTTCATCTAGTGATAGACCTGAAAAATTTGCAATTATTATAACATTTATGATTATTTTGTGTTGTTACGCTGCATATAAAAGATAACTAGGATCCTATTTTTAGCTATATGGTATAATAATTCCATTAATGTATATAGTCTTTTGTTTAAAATTAATAATCATTGAAATAAGGTCGAAATTAATCATGACAGGTTTTTCAATGTTACTAAAAAATATGAAAAGATTTATGGGAACTTTTAGATGATTTGTTTTTATAGCTGTAATAGTAGTAAATACATAAAATGCGCGTAGATTTTCAAGCGAGGGGGATAATTCCCCCTCTTTTTTATTGTTTTTTCTTATATGAGAGTAATTGGTGACTAAGTATATTTTTATTACAGGTGGTGTGGTTTCTTCTTTGGGTAAAGGGATTGCTGCGGCTTCAACTGCGTCGATTCTTGAATCACGAGGTTTAAAGGTAACCATGTTAAAGCTTGACCCATATCTGAATGTAGATCCGGGTACAATGAGTCCATTTCAACATGGTGAAGTATTTGTAACTGAAGATGGTGCAGAAACTGATCTTGATCTAGGGCATTATGAAAGATTTATTTCCGCTAAAATGTCGAAGAAAAATAACTTTACTTCTGGTCAGATTTACGAAAGCGTAATTCGAAAAGAACGACGTGGTGATTATCTAGGTAAAACGGTTCAGGTAATTCCACATATTACCAATGAAATCAAAGATAGAATAATCGAAGGTGCCGAAGGTTATGATGTGGCGATGATTGAAGTCGGTGGTACTGTTGGTGATATCGAATCCCAGCCTTTTTTAGAAGCGATCCGCCAAATGCGTCGCGAACTTGGGCGGGCAAATACCCTTTTTATGCATCTAACTTTGGTACCATATATTGCTAGTGCCGGAGAGTTAAAAACCAAGCCAACTCAACATTCAGTAAAAGAGATGCTACAGAATGGGATTCAGCCAGATATTCTTATTTGTCGGATGGATCGAGAGCTACCTCTTGATGAAAAGCAGAAAATAGCCTTATTCTGTAATCTTGAAGAAAAAGCAGTAATTGGTTGTTATGATTCGGACAGTATCTATAAAGTTCCACATATGCTACATAAACAGGAAATTGATGATATAATCTGTGAGAAATTGCAAATTACGACAGCTCCTGCAAATTTCACAGTTTGGGACAATATTGTCAATAGTCTGGATCATCCTGATGGTAGTATTGAAATTGCGATGGTCGGTAAGTATGTTGATCTTACCGAGTCATATAAGTCATTAAATGAAGCCTTAATTCATGCTGGAATTCATACCAATACACAGGTGAATATCAGCTATGTTGATGCCGAAGAGATTGAAAATGGTGATTTATCGGCAATTATGAATGCCGATGCAATTCTGGTACCGGGTGGCTTTGGTAAACGTGGTGTCGAGGGAAAAATTCGGGCAATTGAATATGCGCGCACCCACAATATTCCATTTTTAGGAATCTGCCTTGGTATGCAGCTTGCTGTTGTTGAATATGCACGGAATGTTTGCGGTTTTAATGATGCTAACTCAACTGAGTTTAACCAAAACTCATCTTTCCCGATTATTGCCATGATTGATGAATGGGTTGATAAGTCAGGAAAAGTTGAAACACGCGATGAAAATACTGATCTTGGTGGTACAATGCGACTTGGTTCACAAACGGCAGTTCTTTCTGCGGGAAGCCGTGCGAGCCAGATTTATGGTGCAACAGAAGTAAATGAGCGTCATCGTCATCGGTATGAAGTAAATAATGAACTAATTAGTAAATTGATAGAAAACGGCTTAGTAGTAAGCGGTATTTCTAAAGGAAGTGAAAAATTGGTAGAAACAATTGAGTTACCTAAACTTGACTGGTTTTTTGCCTGCCAGTTCCATCCTGAATTTACCTCAAATCCGCGTGATGGGCATCCGCTATTTACGGCATTTATCGAAGCCGCAATCAAACAGCATAAATTATCTGAAAGGAAAGAAGGCTAATGGAAAACAAATCTTGGAAATTACTTGATTTTGAAGTTGGGCTTCATCAGCCATTATTTTTAATAGCTGGACCGTGTGTAATTGAATCTGAGCAGCTAGCGATTGATACTGCTGGATACTTAAAAGAAATAACTAGTAAGCTTGGTATAAATTTTATTTATAAATCAAGCTTTGATAAAGCCAATCGTAGCTCGGATAAGACTTTTCGTGGTCCGGGGATTGATGAAGGGTTACGCATTTTATCGGAGGTTAAACGTCAACTTGGTTTGCCAATATTGACCGATATTCATGAGGTTGAACAGATTGATCAGGTTGCCTCTGTTGTTGATATTTTGCAAACGCCTGCTTTTTTATGCCGTCAGACTAATTTTATCAAAGCAGTTGCAGCTTCCGGTAAAGCAGTTAATATCAAGAAAGGGCAGTTTCTGGCACCTTGGGATATGAAAAATGTTACTGACAAGGCAAAAAGCGTTGAAGGTCATGGCTTAATCATGGCATGTGAACGCGGTGTAAGTTTTGGTTATAATAATCTGATTTCAGATATGACTTCATTGGTTATCATGCGTGATACTGATTGTCCGGTTGTGTTTGATGCTACGCATTCAGTTCAATTGCCGGGTGGGCAAGGACATGCATCAGGCGGTCGCCGTGAGTTTGTACCTGTACTAACTCGTGCAGCAGTTGCTGTTGGAATAAGTGGGCTATTTATGGAAACTCATCCACGTCCGGATGAAGCCAAATCTGATGGTCCAAATTCATTTCCAATGTATGAAATAGAAAATTTCCTAACCGAAATTATGGCTATTGACCAGCTAGTTAAAAAATATTAAATTTTAAGGAGTGTTATATGTCAGCTATTGTCGATATTATTGCCCGTGAAATCCTTGATTCCCGTGGATTTCCAACCGTTGAAGTTGATGTTATTCTTGAGTCTGGAGCTTTTGGGCGCGCAGCAGTGCCAAGTGGTGCATCAACTGGTTCGCGAGAGGCTTTGGAATTAAGAGATGGTGATAAAAGCCGTTTTGGTGGTAAAGGTGTATTAAAAGCTGTTGAAAATGTTAATGGTCCAATTACTGAAGCTTTATTAGGCTTAGATGCGCTTGATCAAACAGCTATTGATCAGACTATGTTGGAACTTGATGGAACAGAGTTTAAATCAAATCTTGGGGCAAATGCAATTTTAGCTGTATCAGTAGCTACTGCACGTGCTGCTGCTGATGAACTGGGTGTTCCACTTTTCAAATATATTGGTGGAGTTGGTAAAAAAATGCTACCAGTACCGATGATGAATGTCATCAATGGTGGAGCACATGCCAATAATAATCTTGATGCTCAAGAATTTATGATTATGCCAGTTGGTGCGCCTAGTCTTAAAGAAGCTATCCGTTACGGTTCTGAGACATTTCAAGCCTTAAAATCTATTTGTAACGAGCATGGATTCCCAACTTCTGTTGGCGATGAAGGTGGTTTTGCACCAAATCTAAATAGTAATAAAGAAGCCTTGGAAATGATTATTCAGGCGATTGAAAAAGCGGGTTATGTTCCGGGCAAAGATATCATGATTGCTCTTGATCCAGCTGCTTCAGAATTTTACAAGGATGGACATTATCATTTATCAGCTGAAGGTCTTAAATTAACTTCAGATCAGATGATTGATTATTGGGAAAACCTAATTGATAATTATCCGATTATTTCTTTGGAAGATGGTTTATCTGAAGAAGATAAAGCTGGTTGGACTAAAATGCGAGAACGTTTGGGAACTAAGGTTCAGTTAGTTGGTGACGATGTATTTGTTACTAATCCGAAAATCCTTGCTAATGGTATTAAAAATAAAATGGCAAATGCTCTGCTAGTTAAGATCAATCAAATTGGTACCTTAACTGAGACAATTGAAGCAGTAGAAATGGCTAAAACTGCTGGTTGGACTACGGTTATGTCACATCGTTCTGGTGAGACTGAAGATTCAGTGATTGCTGATTTGGCAGTTGGTCTAAATACTGGACAAATCAAAACTGGTTCTATGTCACGTTCAGATCGGATTGCCAAGTATAATCAATTAATCAGAATTGAGGAAATGCTAGGTGAAAATGCTTATTTTCCTGGTTTGACCGCGTTTTATAACATTAGATAATACTGAAGAAATATTTTTATAAAAAAGGCATCAAAATTTTGATGCCTTTTTTATATATGTAAGAAGCTATTTATTTGCTAGGACTGCCGCAACCTGACGGATATCAGCATCAGTCTCAACCAGTTTTACTGGTTTATCAAGTAAAGTTTGTAATTGTGGTGCAACTGGTAAGATATTACCAATAATCGGCTCAATAATAGTTTCAAATTTACATGGATCAGCAGTAGCTGCAATTATCCATGGCTTATCATCAAGCTTTTTACGGGCAAAATATCCGGTCGCCGTATGTGGACATACCACATAATTAAATTTCTGATTAACTTCAGTAATAATTTCTTTGATTTCTTCATCGTTAACGCTAAAGGCTTTAACATTTGCGCGGAATGTTTCAGGAGTATTATATAAATAGCTCAGACGCTCAAAATTACTTGGATTTCCAACATCCATTGCATTCGCAATTGTTGCAATACTCTTACGTGGCTCAAATTTACCATTATCTAGATAGTCTGAGATTACCCGGTTGGCATTGGTCGCAAGACTAATTTCACGAATTGGGAAGCCCATTGCTTTTGCCCAAAAAGCTGCTGTAGAATTACCAACATTACCAGTTGGGATAATATATCCAGCTTTTTCACCATGTTTTAGGAAAAATTGCCAGCTGGTATAAGCGTAGTAAGTAAGTTGTGGCAGTAATCGAGCAATATTAATACTATTCGCACTACTCAAATGTGCACGGCTAGTAAACCATTCATCGCTAAATGCTTGTTTAACAATTTTTTGGCAATCATCAAAAGTTCCATTAACCGCAACTGAGAGAATGTTTTCGCCCCAACAAGTAATTTGTTGTTCCTGACGTTTGGAAATTTGTCCTTTCGGGAACATTACCACAACTTCAATATTTGGCTTTTGATAAAAAGCACCAGCAACCGCAGAACCTGTATCTCCAGAAGTTGCAACGATAATTGTAGTTTTTCGTTCTTTAGATAAACGAGTCATACATTCAGCAAGAAACCTAGCACCAAAATCCTTGAATGACAGAGTTGGTCCCTGAAATAATTCCATTATATAGGTGTTCGCGTTTAATTCACGTACTGGTAATGGAAAATTAAAGGCATTTCGACAGATGTCAGATAGCTGTGATTCAAGCTGATCGCCTTTGAAATAATCCGCAAGAATTTTTGCCGCAAATTCTGGATAGCTTAATTTACTATCTAGATCAGCAATATTTATCTGCGGGAAATATTCTGGGACAAATAAGCCACCATCTTCCGCTAAGCCTTGTAGGATTGCTGCGCTTACACTTTTATGATTATTTTTATCACGAGTACTATAAAAAAACATGATTTATTCCTGTATTAATTAAGCCGGGATTTTCGGCTAAAATAACTTATTCACTGGTGTTATCTACTTATTTAATCTAAGAGGTATAAAATGAATTTTGACGATTTTGCGGACAGATTCGTTGTTTTGAATCAGTCCGCCATGAGGAAAAATTGTTTTATATCTCTTAAGTAGATTATCTACCTAACATCAACTATTTATCTTCAATTATATATGCACCATTTGGATTTATTGGTGAAATCCATTGGTCTGCTTCAATGCCATGTTCATTAAACATGGCTAACATCGCTAGAGTTACTTTTTCAGCATTTGTTTTACTATCGCAAAACGCTAGCATACTTGGACCTGATCCTGAAAAAGTCGCTGTAATTGCACCACTTTGAAGAGCGGCTTCTTTTACTTGATAATAGCCAGTTACTAGATTAGCTCTTTGTGGTTCAATGATTAAATCTTGCATTGAACGACGTAATAATTCAATATCTTTTTGATAAAACGCACAAATTGCAGCACCAAGCTGAGCTGATTGCTCAACGTATTTTTTTAGTGGCACTTCAGGTTTTAAGATACCGCGGGCACTTTTGGTTTCTACTTGAAGGTGTGGGTGAATTATTACGCAATATAGTTCTGGATAAGGTAGATTAATGATCTCCATTGGCGCAAGGCTACGAATTAGAGTTATCCCACCAAAAACGCATGGGGCTACATTATCAGCATGACGTCCGCCAGATGCAATTTCTTCACCATAAAGAGCATATTCTACCAATTTCTCTCGCGAAACTGGATTACTCAAAAAGCCATTTAGAGCAACTACCGCTGCAACGGCAGAGGCTGCTGAACCACCCATTCCTGAGCCCATTGCTATACCTTTATCAATCTGCATTGAAAAGCCACAACTAATACCAAGCTCTTCACACATCTTCTGTAAGGCATATGAGGCAGTATTTTTATTTGCTTCAAGAGGTAATCCAGTAATTGAATTAATCTTCTCGATAACAATCTGTCCATCATCACGTTTAGTGAGTGTAACTTTATCTCCAACTGCATCAAGAGCTAAGCCAAGAATGTCAAAGCCAACCCCAAGATTGGCACTAGTTGCAGGGGCAAATGCAGTTAGCTTATTAACCCCTTCTTTTAATTTAACGTTACTCATCATATTAATACAGATATGAGGTTAAGCGTAGTAAGTCAGCAAATACACCAGCGGCAGTCACTTCAGCCCCAGCACCTGGGCCTTGAATTACCATTGGACGACTACTATTATAACGTGAAGTCTGGAATATCAAGATATTATCAGTGCCATTTAAGCGCGCCAATGGGTGTGATTCAGCTACTGATTGGATTGCAACAGTAATTTTGCCATCTTCATGAATCTTACCAGCATAGCAAAGTTTTTCATTATTAGCTTTGGCTTTAGCTGCCATTTCCATGATAGTTCCATCAAACTCTGGTAAACGAGCTAGAAACTCATCTATAGAACAACTACGTAAAGCTTCTGGTACCAGATTAGTAACCTGAATATCAGATAGTGAAACACTATAGCCACTTTCACGTGCTAGGCAAACTAGCTTACGGGCAACATCTTGACCCGATAAATCTTCGCGTGGATCTGGTTCGGTATAGCCTAATTCTCTGGCTTCTCTAACAACATCTGAGAATACCCGACCTTTACCAAGTTCATTGAAAATAAAACTTAAAGTTCCGGATACTACACCTTCAATTGTAACTACTTCATCACCAGTTTTAACTAAATCTTGGAGAGTGCTGATTACTGGTAACCCGGCACAAACCGTTGCTTCATATAGATAATGACAGCCTTTTTTGTGTGATGCTGCCATAATCTGGCGATAATAATCAAGATCACCTGCATTGGCATGTTTATTCGGTGTAATGATATTAATACCTTTATTGAAGAATGATAGGTATTGTTTAGATAATTCATTGCTTGCAGTACAATCAATAATTACTGCATGCGGAATATCATCGCTTAGTAAATGTTCAATAAATTTATCTAGATCAGCTTCAGTTGCATTCTCTTCGAAATTTGTTTTCCAGTTGCCATCAAGAGCATTCTCAGCTAGAATCATTTTTTTACTACTCATGATTCCACGTAAGCATAAGTCAACCTTGTTTTTAGCTTTTACTGAATCTCGTGCCGCAGCAATCTGATTTAGTAATGCAGCACCAATTCCACCCGGACCAATCAAACCAATCGCAATTGGCTGATCCGCTAGATAAAAACTAGCATGTGCAGCTTGTAAGGCTTTATTAATATCTTTACTATCAATAACAGCTGAAATATTGCGTTCTGAAGAACCTTGCGCAATTGCACGAATATTGATATTAGCTTTTGCTAAAGTGTCAAAGAATTTACCGGCAACTCCTGGATTACCAATCATACCATCACCGACAGCGGCAAGAATTGCACAAGTTGTATCAGCTGTTACTTTATTAATCTGCCCGGTTTCGATTTCAAATTGCAAGTTAGTATTTAATGCTTCAATTGCTTTGGCAGCAAATTTATTGGCAATTGCGATACATAGCGAATGCTCAGAACTTGCTTGGGAAATCAGAATTACCGAGATATTACATTGCTGCATAATCTGGAAGATTCGCGCGGCACTGCCAGAAACTCCAGCCATACCTGCACCTTCAATATTTATCAGAGCAATATCATCGACATATGTAAGCCCCTTGATTCCGTGTTCGGATTTGGTTGAAGTGTGTGAAATATAAGTTCCAGGCGCAGCTGGATTATAGCTGTCTTTGATATAAATAGGAATATTGTCATCTTGAGCTGGAGCAATAGTCATTGGATGAAGTACACTTGCACCAAAATATGCTAATTCAAGAGCTTCTTTGTATGAAAGAGTATCAATACAGAAAGCATTTTTTACTTTAGCTGGATGCGCGGTATAAATTCCGTCAACATCAGTCCAGATGATTAATTCAATTGCATGGAATAATTTAGCAAAAATTGCACCAGAGAAATCACTGCCATTGCGTCCAAGGGTAGTGCGTTTACCTTCAGGTGTTGAAGCAATAAACCCAGTTACAACTAGCTGATCAAATTTTTTATCTTGAAAGTAATTAATCAATGCTGCTTCACTACGCTCCCAGTCAATGCAAACTACACCGTCTTTTTTGTACGAATATAATACTTTAGTTGCATCAAGATATAAAGTATTTGTACTTAACGCTAGGTAGGCTGTCAGAATTTGTGCTGACCATTGTTCTCCATAGCCAAGAATAAAATCTTGAATGTCTGTAGAATAATTACCAATCTGACTAACGGTATTAAATACATTGGCAATAGTTGCAAAGTCCTGGCTAATTACTTGTAATAAATCTCCTCGTTTATTGTCTGGCAATAGGCTTTCTATTATGATCTGGTGTGATTTCTCAAGTGCTGCTAGCTCTTCTTGCCAAGCTAACCGATCGCGGGCATTATCCATTAATAATTGTAGCTTCGACGTGGTACCTTTAGTAGCTGAGACCACGATAACTTCTTTTGTGCCAGTTAAGATTTTTTTTACTTCAACAAAGCGTTCAGCATTGGCTACGCTTGAGCCACCAAATTTATGTACAGTGTAATAACGTTTGATTAGTTCCACGGTTGTCCTATCTATTTTTGCTAAATGGAGTTATTTTAAACGCGTAATTATATCATTTATCAGTTGCTTATGAAGGCGATTGACTAAGTTTTTTTGCGATGCAATATTCTAAGTGTTGCTTTTTTATAAACTGGATGCTATAGCTTATTTTTTAATCAGTTATTTGGAGTGATTTTCTATATTCTGAGCATTAAAAAGTTTTGACATATATTATAATTACGGGTTATAAGATAAATTCTTACATTAAGACATTGGGTATATGTTGAGAAGGTAATCTAAATAAGAATAGGGTATCATGCAATCATCTGTCGGAAATTTAGCTAGTTTACTGCAAAGCGTACTAATTAAAAATGGCTTTGTGGGTGAATTTCATGTTGATAAACCAACTCGGTTATTAAATGCAACGGATAATAGTATTTATGAAGTAATGCCTGCTGCTGTTGCGATACCAGCTAATTTCGCTGATTTGCAAAAGCTGATTAGTTTATCCAATCAGGAGCCTTTTAAAGCGCTACATTTTTGTGCTCGTGGCGGCGGGACTGGTACTAATGGTCAATCCTTGACCGATGGTATCGTGATTGATTTTAGTAAATTCATGAATCGGATTGTTGAATTTAATCCCGAAGAGATGTCGGTAACGGTCGAGCCGGGAGTGATTCTTGATGACTTAAATCGCTTTTTGCAGCCGCATGGTTTATTTTTTGCGCCTAATGTTTCTACTTCTAATCGTGCCACAATTGGTGGGATGATTGCGACTGATGCCGCTGGTAAGGGTTCTCTTATCTATGGTAAAACTGCGGATCATGTTCTTGGACTGAAGGTGCTTCTGCCCGATGGGACACTTCTTAATACGATAGAAGATAAAACAAGCGATCCTACTTTTAATTCCCTTACTACAAAGATTACTGATTTACTTACTCCGTTGCAAGATGAAATTACAGCTAGATTTCCGCCACTAAAACGTCCATTATCTGGTTATAATATACGTCAATGCTATCAAAATTCAAAATTTGATTTAAACTATCTGATTGCGGGCTCAGAGGGGACGCTTGGTGTTGTTGGCTTAGCAAAATTAAAATTGCTAGCAATACCAAAATTTAAGACCTTGATGGTTGTCCACTATCCAAGTTTTGTCGAAGCCTTACGTGATGCTAATTTCTTGATCCAGTTTTCTCCTCTAGCGATTGAAGCAATTGATGAAAAAGTTCAGAAAAGTGCCCAGACTTTGCCAAATTGGCCACAGCTTGCCAAAATGCTTAACTCCAAAGGTAAAAACTATATTTCCAACTTTGTAGAGTTTGTCGCGGATAGTAAAGAAGAGTTGGCTGCTAAAACCAGTAAGATTATCGCGGCACTTGATGAAAAGCAGGCAAATTATGTTGTTATTGAAGATAATACCCAAATCGCCCAGCTTTGGTCAATTCGTTCTTTAGCCGTTGGTCTTGCGGGTAAAATGCCGGGTAAACGTAAACCAGTTGCCTTTGTTGAAGATGCAATAGTTCCACCGGAGCATCTCGCCGATTTTGTCGCCGATCTTGAACATGAATTAAATCAGCTTAAACTTAATTATGCAATGTATGGACATGTTGATGTTGGTTGTATTCATGTTAGACCAGCGCTTGATATGCAAAATAGTGAAGATCGGGAAGAAATTCGTCCGATTACCGAGCTAGTTATTAAACTACTTAACAAATACCAAGGGATTCTTTGGGGTGAACATGGCAAGGGTTATCGTGGTGAGTTTGTACCGGATGTGTTTGGTCCGGTTTTATATCCTGTGCTATGTAAGATTAAAAAACTATTTGATCCGGAAAACCGCTTTAATCCGGGTAAATTAACTTCTCCAGATGAAAAACCGCTGATTAGAATCGAGTCAGTTCCTATGCGTGGTGAATTTGACCAGCATATTCCACTAGCTACGCAAGAGCAATTCACCAGTGCCATGATCTGTAATGGTAATGGAGCATGCTTTAATAAAGAACCAAATAATGTAATGTGCCCATCATACAAGATAACCAAAGATCGGATTCATTCACCCAAAGGTCGGGCGATGCTGGTTAAAGAGTGGCTACGTAAAAAATCATCTTCTACCGCAAGTGACATTCAAACTAAACTAGCTGCTGATGAGGCTTATGCTGCATTAAGTGGTTGTCTTGGTTGTAAGGGCTGTAGTGGTAAATGCCCAACTCAGGTGAGTATTCCTGATCTACGCACTACGTTTCTAAATGACTATCATAAGCATTACAAAAAGCGTAAGTTACGTGATTATTTGCTTGGACATATTGAAGGTATTTTACCAACTGCGTATAAACTGCGCGGTTTATGGAAATTGGCTAATCGCACTGGAATTGCAAAAAAAATCGGGATTATTAATTCTCCCGAACCTGCTAATTTATCGTTTGAAGATATTGCAAGAAAACATTCTTTAAAATATTATACCGATGCCAATCAATCGACTAAGCTTGAACCTAATGCGGTGATAATATTTACCGATAGCTTCACTGGTACGATAGATACTCAGATTTTATTATCTAGTGTTGAATTTATCAAAAAAGCTGGTTATATTCCTTATTTGACTGAACCACAGACTAGTGGTAAAGCCTTAATTGTTGCTGGCTATATTGATAAATTCAAGGCTAATGCCGAGCGTTTGGCTAAGCTATTTAATCCATTATTTGCGCTTAATATTCCTATTGTTAGTCTTGAAAATACTATCGCATTGATGTTTCGCGATGAAGTTCGTAAATTCGCAACGAGCTTTGCTGGTAAGGTATTAACTCTGGCTGAATTGGCTGAATTATTGACTAAAGATAAGGCGATTGAGGCGATGGCTGATATTGGTAAATACCGATTATTGCCACATTGTACGGAACAGGCGTTAGCTCCAGCAGAAGCTATTCTTTGGCAAAAAGCCTATGCTAAAGTTGGTATTAATCTCGAGGTTAAAAATCTTGGCTGTTGCGGTATGGCTGGAACTTACGGGCATTTAGCTGAGAATGCCAATAATTCTAGTGGTTTATTTGAGCTTAACTGGAAAAAAACTGTTACTGATGATAATGTTACTACTTTGGCTAGTGGTTTCTCTTGTCGTTGTCAGGCGGATAAGCTTGCAGCTATAAAATTAAAGCATCCAATCGAGGTTTTAAATAACCTAATTGGCGATTTTAAAGGATAAAACATGCGTAAATTATTACAAGCTATGATCTTGGGGCATTTTTTAATAGTTCCAGCAATTTTTGCAGCAGATTCAGATTTTGTAACTGTTTCTGATACAAAATTTGCAACCACTACCAAGGTGAATGGAACGGATTTAGTTTTAAATGGAGCAGGACTTAGAACAAAATTTTTAGTGAAAGTCTATACGCTTGGACTTTATGTGCCACAAAAATCTAATTCTGCTAAATCCTTAGTACAGGTTAGTACTCCTGAAATGATTGAGATTCATATGTTACGAACTATTTCAGCGGATACTTTTGCTGATGCCTTAAATGAAGGGCTTGCAGCGAATAATTCCAAAGATGTTCTTACTAAGCTCAAACCTCAGATAGACCAGCTTGAGGCGACAATGAAAGGTGCGGGTAAGACCAAAGAAAATGACGTAATTAGGCTTAGTTATATCCCAGGTACTGGTACCCAAATATTTCTAAATGGTGCTAAGCTTGGTGATTCGATCGGTGGTGGCGCAGATTTTTATAGCGCATTATTAAAAATCTGGCTTGGGGATAATCCAATCGATAAAAGTCTAAAAGATTCTATCGTTGGTTCGTCCAAATGATCCACTAATAATTGATTCTATAGATGGTAAGTTGTTTAATATATTTTTTATTGTGAAAGATTAGGATAAGTGAATAACAAATATTTTATTATTGATTTTGATAGTACTTTTGTTCAGGTTGAGGCAATGGATGAGTTGGCGGCAATTGCTCTAGCTAATCATCCGGATAGTGAAAAGGTTGTTGAGGAAATCCGTTCCATTACTAATCTTGGGATGGAAGGAAAAATCTCTCTAAGTGAAAGTTTAAATAAACGAGTTCAGTTACTTGGAGCAAATAAAAAACATATTGAACAAGTGATTGGTTTACTTAAAACCAAAGTTACCCAGTCATTTAAACGGAATAGCGAATTTTTGAAGAATCATGCGAGTAATATTTATATTGTGAGTAGTGGTTTTAAGGAATGTATCCTCCCGGTTGTAAAAGAATTTGGTATTCTTGAAAGTCATGTATATGCCAATACCTTTACTTATGATGAAAACGGTAATGTTAATGGACTTGATACCACAAACCCACTAAGTCAGGATAAAGGTAAAGTTAGTATAGTAAAAGATCTGGCATTGACAGGTGATGTTTGGGCGATTGGTGATGGGATTACCGATTACGAGATTCGTGAAGCTGGTGCGGCTAGTCTTTTTTATGCATTTACGGAAAATGTTGCTAGAGAGGCAGTTATCGCAAAAGCTGATGCCGAGATAAAAAGCTTTGATGAGCTTCTTTATATTCACGAGCTACCACGAGCTATTTCCTACCCACGGAATCGAATTAAAATATTATTACTTGAAAATGTTCACCCTAATGGAATTAAGCTTCTTCAGGACGAAGGCTATACTGTTGAATGCATGAAAGGTAGCTTGGGTGAAGATGAATTATGTGAAAAAATCAAAGACGTTTCAATTTTAGGTATTCGCTCAAAAACGATGGTAACCAAAAAGGTACTTGATGCCGCAGAAAGGCTAATTTCGATTGGTGCGTTTTGTATCGGAACTAATCAGATTGATCTTGATTATGCTACCAAAAAAGGCGTATGTGTCTTTAATGCACCTTATAGTAATACCCGTAGCGTAGTTGAAATGGTAATTGGTGAAATTATCATGTTAATGCGTAAAGTGGTTAGCAAAAATACCAAAATGCATAAAGGTGTTTGGGACAAATCTGCGGATAATTGCTATGAATTGCGTGGTAAGAAGTTAGGTATTGTTGGTTATGGTAATATTGGTTCTCAATTATCTGTTTTGGCAGAATCACTTGGGATGCAAGTATATTACTATGATGTTATTGAAAAGCTTCAATTAGGTAATGCAAAAAAATGTGATACTCTTGATGAACTACTATCAATTGCTGACGTAGTTACTTTGCATGTCGATGGACGTAAGAGTAATGCAAATATTATCGGTGAGTACGAGTTTGGTTTGATGAAAGACAAGGTGATTTTTATCAATCTTAGTCGTGGGCATGTAGTAGATATTGATGCATTGGTTAAAGCATTGCAGTCAGGTAAAATACTTGGTGCTGCAGTTGATGTATTCCCATATGAACCTAAAAATAATCAAGAAGAATTTATAAACCCGCTACGTGGTTTTGATAATGTAATTTTGTCGCCACATATTGGTGGTAGTACTGAAGAAGCGCAATTAAATATTGGTGAATTTGTAGCTAGAAGAATGATAAATTATGTCAATACAGGTGATACTACCCAAAGCGTTAATTTGCCAAATATTCAATTGCCAGAACTAAAACAGGCGCATCGCTTGATACATTTACACTCAAATGTACCGGGTATTTTGGCACAGATCAATCAGGTATTAGCAAATCATTCGGCAAATGTACTTGGGCAATATCTTAAAACCAATGAAATGGTAGGTTATGTAATTAGTGATATTAATGTCAAATATGACAAAAACGTCTTAACTGACCTTAAAAAGATACCTGGTACAATTCGTGCGCGGGTACTTTATTAAATCAGATTTTATATAAGGTTATTTTAGACTTAGATTCTTTAATTACAGCGGTAATATTTACTTAAATAGCCGCTGTTTTTTATTTTAGTTTGCGTCCAATTTTTATTGGTGACACAGTAAGTAGTACAATTCAGTGGCACGAAGGAACTATTGGTAATTTGTTGGATGCATTTAGTGATCAAATTGTGGAGCATCTTCAAAAAGGTGTGGTTTCAGAGCCAACTGAATGCTCACCACTACTCTTTATAAGTGGTTAACATGCTGCCTCACATTAGTGTTAATAATCAATAAATTTGTAAATTTGATGACAAATAAGTTTATAAAAAGATGTTAGGTCAACTAATATAATCCTATTAGCTGTATTCATGATTATTTTTATTTGTCCAATTTTTGCAAGCGATCTAAAAGAAGTTAAACTACCAGAGACCGAAACAAAATTTTTAACTTCTAAAATTAATGGAATTAAGTATGCACCGTTCATAAGTTTTCCTGAAGGTTATC
This sequence comes from Neisseriales bacterium, assembly GCA_008017155.1. Taxonomy (GTDB): domain Bacteria; phylum Pseudomonadota; class Gammaproteobacteria; order Burkholderiales; family UBA11063; genus Aquella. Next base: position 48,977 of record SSGX01000021.1, read on the forward strand.
ACACAAATAACAAAAATTATTCAGTCCTATGAAAAAGATGATAATGGTTATATGGCTATTGAAGTAGGTAAATTTTATAACAATCTTCCAACTGATAAATCATTTAATAAAAAGTTTGAAGTCCTAAATAATGAAAATCACGTATCAATGGTTCCAGTAGGGGGGGTAATGAGCTAAGGTTTTTGTTTAACCCTTGTGATACATAGAAAGTTATTTTTAATCCTTAAGGAAGTAATTAATACCGAAAGTTAAAAATCTAGCTATATAGTGCACTCCTTATAGAAAGTAGAAAAGTTACTTAACAATACTTTGTTATTTTTTTAACTCCAGCATTCGTTTTCCGATATAAATTGCAACCAGAATAACAACTATCCCACAACTTTGAATTAAATTTAGGCGTTCATCAAAAATAAAAAAGGCATAAATTGCAGCAAATATTGGAGATAATAATAAAAATAATGAGCTAAGTTGTAAGGGTAGAAACTTTACCCCGTAGGCAAGTAAGGTTTGTCCCAGAACCTGTCCAAAAATAGCAATTGCTAATAATATAAACCAACCATATGCTGTTTGGGGAAAAATCACTTCCTGTTTAATTGCGGCTAGGGCAAAAAGTAATATTCCACCAGTTAAACAAACTAGAACCATTACCCGATTAACTGAATAATTACTGGCAGCCTTTTTGATTAAAGTTAAAAATAATGCATAAAATATTGCGGATAGTAAGGCAAGCCAGTCACCAATCAGATGCTTATGATCAAGATCAGTTTTCCCCATGAGTAAATATAGACCAATAATTGCCAAAATAACACTATAGATAAATCTAAAAGAAACTTTCTCATGAAAAAACACTATTGAAATCGGAACAATAAAAAATGGTGCCATATTGGTAAGTAAGGTTGCTTCTGCCAGTGAAGTGTATAAAATTGAGACATTATATACGGCAAGATCAAGTGCAAAAAATAAACCAGATAACATAGAATAAATAATAACTTCACGAGTTAACTTACTAGAATTGGTTTTTTTGCCTGAAAATTTGTCTAGACATAGTAATAACGGGATAGTTAATAAAAGCCGATAGGCTCCACTAGCAACCGGTCCAGCCACAGAAAAACGGATAAGTAAACTTGCAAAGACAATACTGGCAATTGCAAATAGTACGATTGAAATATGTTTATTCATCGTTTTCCGGGTAGAGGAGATATTTATTTCTGATTACCGCAAATTTTTTCAATCCAGGCTGCCAACTGCTACGAATTTCACTTTCTGTTTTACCTGCAATTATTTGCTGTTTTAAGCTATCATTGCCAGCCAGCTTATCAAAGAAATTAGTGAAAAAATGAGCTTTATCTGGAAATTCTTTATATGCACGAAGTAGATATTTTAGGTTGATCTTACCGTCAGTTTGTTCTAGTACCTCGTCTGCTGGCATTTGTAGATCCCAGCCATAGCATAGTTTTCCATTTAATGGTGGGTTAGTCGCGCCAGACATCGGGTGTGGTGTAAAGCTAAAATCAGTCTTATAATCAGGATGACCTATTACTTGAAATGGCGTGCTTGTTCCACGTCCAATACTTAGCTGTGTGCCTTCGAACCAGCCAAGACTTGGGTATAGATAAATTGCCGTCATATTAGGTAAATTCGGCGAAGGCTTATCGGTTAGCTGATACTTACTTGCGTGTGTATAATTTGCAACAGGAATGATAGTTAATTTTAATTGGTGAGATTTATTTTTAGGGCTAAGATCTAGCCACTCTTCACCAACAAGCATTCTTGCATATTCGCCGATAGTCATCCCATAAACAATTGGAATAGCCTGCATTCCTACAAAAGATTTATATTTTGGTTCTAAAATCGGTCCATCGATATAAAATCCATTTGGGTTTGCTCTATCAAGTATAATTAATTGTTTATTATACTCGCTAGCTGCTTCCATTATCTTTTGTAATGAAGATATATAAGTATAATACCTGACACCCACATCTTGAATATCAAAGATAATTACATCTACATCAGCTAAGTCGTTCTTAGTTGGCTTATCTTTTTTACCATACAATGATACAATTTTAAATTTAGTATTTGTTGAATTTTGATTAGTAACTGCAAAACCTGCATCTGCTTCAACGTTAAAACCGTGTTCAGGGGTAAATACCTTAACAATATTAATTTGCTTCTTACTAAGAAAATCAACAATATTCTGTCCATTGACTTGTGAAGAGTTATTGGCAAAGACTGCAACTCTTTTATTGCTAATTTGTGATTCATAAAGTTCAAATCTTGCATCACCATTGATTATTGATTCTGCTTGTGCAAAGAAAGGTAATATAATAGAGCAGATGAGAAAAAAGATAACCTGCATAGTGTAATGCCTAACAATAAATATCAGCGATTTTACTATATTCCTTAATCGGCTATCAGCGGAATATAGTAAAATAGGCAATAAATTTTGTTTAAAAGTATTATGTCAGTTAAAATTTATAAATCTCAAATTGATACTTTCATCTTGGTGGTAATTCTTACCATGATTGGTTTTTATAATTCACTGGCATTTATCAAAACTCAAGATTATATCTTTCATCATTTTAGTGCGACGGGAGATATAATCTTCTCAATTTCTTTTATTAACGCTTTATCTTTTCTTTTTCGCCCATTGGGTGGTACGATTCGTTCTTTATTTCACCACAAAATTAAAAGACCATTATTGCCATACTTTGTTTTGGTATATGCTTTTTATAATATTGCTGTCATTAATCTTGTTGTCTATTTCCCAATTAACTATGCTATTGCCACCTTGATTTTTAACTGTATTTTGATCGGGATCTTACTTGGGGCGATCTACCCAGAAGCAATAGTTAGAATCCTAGATAAAGATAGACTTTCGCCAGCTCGGAAGGTGTTTGTTGGCAATTGTTATTTTATTGCGGTTTATTTTGGCGCTGCATTTACGAAGCTTACTCTTGCCGATGTAAATAATCCAATCTATAAAATAATAATTTCTTTGATGCCACTAATCTTCTGTATTTTTGCGATTTATTTTTATCTTCATACCCGCAGGGAACTATCAGAGAGTGAAGAAAAGGCAGTATTATATGAAGCTGTAAATTCAGTTATCTGTGTTAGAAATAATTTCTGGACTATCATTAGATTTACCTGCTTTTTGACTTTTGTGACAAGTCTAAATGCTTTTTTTTCAACAGTAATGCCATTTTATCTAGTGCGTTATCTTAATTATACCGAAAGTAGCGTTTTTAATTTGCAGGTTGTCATTTTTCTATTTTCAATTGCAGGGTTAGTTATTGGAGCTATCTTTCATCAAAAATTGGGGCGCAGGTTACACATAGTGCTTGGCTTATTAATCAAGATTATTTTATACTTTCTATTTAAGGCTTATATCAAGAATGATTATATTCAAATCCTAGTTTTTGAATCAATTTGTATGCTTTTTGTTGGATTGATGCTATCAAAAATCCTAACGGTTCTTGATAGTATTTTTGAAGTAAAATATAAATTTGGCTCAATTAGCATTATCTATAATCTTACTTTTGGCTTTTTTAGCGGCTTGGGTGTATTTTTGTCGACTTATCTGATTAGTAAATCAGGTAATCTGTATGTTCCCTCAATAATTATCATTACTTTCAGCTATTTATCTCTCGTAAGCCTATGGTTTACTCCTAATAAAGATTTCTTTCGCTATGTTAAATAATAATGGTAATTTATTAGTTAGCCCTCTTTTTTAAGAATAACTAGCCAGCCTATACCAAATAATAATATAGTAGGAACTATAGCGGATAGTATTGCATTCCAATTATATATTACAGCAATGAAGCCAATTAATTTATTGCTAAAAAAGAATGCTACGCCTATTAAAATACCAAAAAAAAGTTTTGTACTCAGATTAATATTTCGTCCATTGTTGGGTATAAAACCAATCGCGATAAACGCCATTGAAATACAAGCAATTGGATAAAGTAGTTTACTCCAAAATGCAATTTCATAACGGTTGACTGCCTGATTATTATTTTTTAGATGATCAATGTATTTCGATAAACCAAATGCTGGCATATCTTCTGGTGCTATTACTAACACATTAAAATAACTGGGGTCAATGCTAGATTTCCAGTTTAATTCATTTGGTTTTTCAATTATTATCTTATCACTTGAATAATTATAAACTATAGGAAAATGTAGATCCCATCCATGTATCCCTGTTTGATAGCTAGCACTTTCGGCAACTATATATTTTTTTAATTGCTGCTTATCATCATAAGCAAATATTTGGATTCCTCGAATGGTATTACTATCATTTTGATCTATCTGTTTAATATTTATAATATTATGCTCACCATCTTTACTCCATACTCCCGAAGATAGTTCGGTAGAAATTTGCTCATTCATCTTATTCATTTTATATACTTTGGCGAAATGGCTCGAGGTTGGAGCTATTACTTCACCAACTAGAAATGTAATAACCGTAAAGATTATTCCAAAAATTGCAAGTATTTTGGTTATATCACCAAGCGAAATACCAGAAGTACGCATTATTGCATATTCTGAAGTTTTTACTAGTCCAAGCATACCAGTCATCACACCAATTAAAACAGCAAGCGGCACGAGCAAGTATATATATGTAGGAAGTAATGCACCAAGATAAATGAACATTGATAAGGTAGTATAACTCCCTTTTCCAACACTGCTAATCTCACTAATTGCATTAACAATAGTATAGATCATTGAGAATGCAAATAATAATGTTACAGTATTAAGAAAGCATTTTTTTAGTATATAGCGGGAGAGTGTATTCATTTGTTTTTTGAGCGGAAATAACCATTTGGTTTGGTTTTTACGTAGGTAAGTGCAATTGCAATACCAATGATGATTATATGAACTGGCATGGTCCATAATGCCGAGTAAATTTTATCATCATTAATTTGTGCATTAATAGTCATAATTATATTTTGATAGACACCATAGATAATTGGCGGAAAAATGAATACCAGGCTATTTTGTACTCTTGAGGTTTGCATACTTAATGGTACGGCGATTAATCCCATTACAAAAGTCATAATCATTATGGATACTCGCCAAGAGAGCTCTCCTCGATTATGAGGCTCGGCATATAGGCGAATTAAATCTCTTGTTGGGTAGGATTGGGTATTTAATTGAGCACGATCTCGGTCTGGATCATATGCTTGTTTTAGTGTCGCAGTGAAGGTTTTAAATGACATTAATAAGATACTACCACTTTCATAATTATCAAGCTGATAACGATTGCCATTAAAAAGAGTTAACTTAATCATACCTTGATTATTGCTAACTTTACCTTCATTAGCAGTTATGTTATAGCTAATATTACTTTCATCCTGATATTTAAGAAATATGTTTTTAGCATAGCCGTCATTTAATGAAAATTTCTCGATATAATAAACATCTTTATTATCCGGTGATTCTCTGAAAATACCCTCAGTTAGAGCCATTGTAGCTGATTGTTTAGCTAGGAAATTTGCATATTGATTTGATTGTCTAACAGCCCAAGGAGTTATCAACATAGAGCATACTCCACAGGTGATTGCTAATGGAGTTACAAAAATTGCCGTTTGTTTAAGCCAACGAAAGGGCGATATACCACATGAAAGCCAGATTGCTAACTCATGATCTTTAGAATAGCGATTAAAAGTAATTACGATTGATAAAAAAGTCGCAATATTTAATATCATTGGAAAGCTAGCAAGGGTACCATACAATGTCAATGTAAATAGTGTAACTTTTGGTATATGCCCACTTGAAGCTTGGTCTAGTAATTTGAATAATTCTGTTATCGGCAGGATAATAACCAACACGATCAAGATGCGCGCAGCATTAGCCACAAGTTCGCGATAAAAAACGTTCTTTATTAACATAATAAATGCTAGAATATCGTAATTGGAGTATTTTAACACATATGTGTCGCAATCAGGAAAGGTAGTTTGATTATGCAGTTTAAATTTAAGCATTCTAAGATAGCATTTAGTGAAAAAAGTAAAGGTGGAAGTGGTTTTAATGTACTTATTGATTTTGCTAGCCAATTGAAAACTACCTACATTGAAGCAAGTAAAACTGATAAAAAATTCATTACTGAAGATACTAGCAAGGCTGGTACCATTCTTGTCCATGCTAATAACCTTTATCTGAGTTTAGGCGAAAAAGATAAATATAGTGCAGCCACCGTACTAGCAGTTGCATCTAGTTTGGCTAGATTTATTTCCAGCAAGAAAATAGATGAATTAAATTTACATTTTAAAGATAGCCAAGCTTTCGCTGGCGATGAAATTCAATTACCTGAATTTACCGAACAGTTTTTAGTTGAATTAGTTAATTCTCTATATTATTTTGACGAATTTAAGAGTGAAAAAAATCCTCTCGCTTTGAGTAAAGTTAATATCCTAAGTAATCTTGATTTATCAAAATCAATAAATGATGCAATATCACTTCTTGAAGGATTGTTTATCGTTAGAGATCTAGGGAATAACCCACCAAATGTTGCAACACCAACTTATCTGGGTAATGTAGCCAAAGATTTTGAAAAAATCAATAAAAATGTAAATGCTGAAATTCTTGCCGAAAAAGAAATAAAAGAGCTTGGCATGAATACCTTTCTTGGTGTTGCAAAGGGTTCTAAAGAAGAACCGCGTTTCATTAAGCTTGAGTATAAAGGTGGCAAGAAAAATGCAAAACCGATAATTCTAGTTGGTAAGGGCATTACATTTGATTCGGGTGGTATTAGTCTAAAACCTGGTGCCAATATGGATGATATGAAATATGATATGTGTGGTGCTGCAACCGTATTAGGAGTTTTTGCAGCAGTTGCGAGCCTTGGACTTGAAGTTAATCTTATTACTCTTGTTGCCGCTTGTGAAAATATGCCTTCGGGTAAAGCGCAGAAACCAGGGGATATAGTTACAACTATGGCTGGTAAGACCGTTGAAATACTTAATACAGATGCGGAAGGACGCTTGATTTTATGTGATGCCCTTCATTATGCAAAACGTTTTAAACCAGAATTTGTAGTTGATGTTGCTACTCTAACTGGAGCATGCGTAATTGCTCTTGGTAGTGCGGCTAGTGGTCTTTATGTGAATGATGAAGATTTATATACAGATATTCAGGCTGCATCTGTAAAAGCTAACGATAAAGTTTGGCGAATGCCGTTATTTGATGAATATAGCAAAATGATCCAAGGTAACCATGCTGATTTACTCAATATAGGTGGTTGGGGTGGTAAAGGTGGTAGTGCAACAGCAGCAGCTTTTTTAAAAGAGTTTGTCGATTATAAATGGGCGCATCTTGATATTGCTGGTGTCGCTAACTCTCCTGAAGCTAAAGGTGCTACCGGACGACCATTTAAGGTGCTAGTTGAATTAATTCGCGCAAAAGCTAGCTAGGCTTTGTGCTATAATCTTGGCTTTAAAAATATATTCAAAGGTATTATGTAATGGCTTTAGAAAGAACTATATCAATTGTTAAACCAGACGCTGTTGGTAAAAATGTGATTGGGAAAATATACTCTCGTTTTGAAGATGCTGGTTTAAAAGTAGTTGCGGCAAAGATGAAACATCTTTCGCAAAAAGAAGCTGAAGGTTTTTATGCAGTTCATAAAGAGCGTCCTTTTTTTAAAGATTTAGTATCTTTTATGACATCTGGTCCAGTAATGATACAGGTTCTTGAAGGTGAGAATGCGGTAGCTAAAAATCGTGAAATTATGGGTGCAACAAACCCTAAAGATGCTGCTGCCGGTACAATTCGTGCTGATTTTGCTAGCTCAATTGATGAAAATGCTGTGCATGGTTCTGATAGTGCTGAAAATGCAGCAATAGAAATAGCTTATTTCTTTTCTGCAACTGAAATCTGCCCACGTACCAGATAAGCATAAGTATTTATGACTATGATAAATCGTGGCAATAGTTGCCGCGATTTTTTATGTGTGGCGTCTGATAAATTAAGACTTTCTAATAAGTTGCTAGAGCGTATTGTATTGTTATATAATAACTCTTAGGGTGTACAGGCTCAAATTATCATAAGAATGAAATAATGAAAATTAATTTGTTAAATTTTACTTTACCAAAATTAGAAGAATATTTTCTAAGTATTGATGAAAAAAAATTTCGTGCGCGGCAGGTTTTTCGCTGGATGCATATTTATGGTGCTGAAACCTTTGCTGAAATGACGGATCTTGCCAAATCACTCCGAGCAAAGCTTGAAGAGATTGCTACGATTGAAGTCCCTAAGCTTGTTACTGAAGGAGTCTCTAGCGATGGTACCCGCAAATGGGCGCTTGAAGTTGGTAATGGTAATAAAATTGAAGCTGTATTTATTCCGGAAGATGATCGCGGAACTTTATGTGTTTCATCTCAGGTTGGTTGTGCCTTAGAATGTCAGTTTTGCTCAACAGCAAGACAGGGATTTAATCGTAATTTAACTCCAGGTGAAATTGTTGGACAGCTTTGGTGGGCAAACAAACGTCTTGGACGCGATCCAAAAGGTGAAAAGCTAATTACTAATGTTGTTATGATGGGTATGGGTGAGCCGCTAGCTAATTATGATAATGTAATTGATGCCATGAAAATTATTCTTGATGATAATGCATATAACTTATCAAAGCGGAAGTTGACACTTTCTACAAGTGGTATGATACCAGGTCTTGATCGTTTGGGCGATGATTGCCCAGTTTCGTTAGCAATAAGTCTACATGCTTCGAATGATGTAGTTCGTGATCAAATTATTCCATTAAATAAAAAATATCCGATTGCGGAACTTTTAGAAGCTTGTAAACGCTATTTACAGAAATCACCCAAAGATTATGTAACATTTGAATATGTAATGTTAAAAGATGTAAATGATAACCTTGAACATGCTATTGAATTATCTAGTCTAGTAAAAGGTATTGAGTGTAAGTTTAATTTAATTCCTTTTAATCCATTTCCCAATTCTGGTTTCGAGTCTTCAAGTATGAATCAGATCGTTAGGTTTCAAAGAATATTACAAAATGCTGGCTATATTACGACAGTTAGAAAGACCCGTGGTGATGATATTGATGCAGCTTGTGGTCAATTAGTTGGTAAAGTTAATGATAAGACTAAACGTCAGGAAAAATGGAAAAACTTTATTCCTTTGCAAGAGGTTTAATTAGATGCGGATGTTGCCAATAGTATTTCTTTTTGTTTTAGGTTTTATTGTTACATCTTGTGTTACAAGTACGGTCAATAGCGATGGTACGGTACAAAAAAATACTATTGATAAAGTTAAGCTTGCTGATACTTACATAGATTTAGCAGTTGAATATCAGCAGCACGGTGCGCCTCAGGTTGCGTTGGATCGGGTTAATCTTGCAATTAAATCAAATCCTGATAGTGCTAAGGCATATATGATTAGGGCTATGATTTATCAGAGTCTTGGACAACTTAAAGATGCCGAAAAAGATTTTAAAAAATCAATAAATATTGATGATAATTATTCGGAGGCTTATGTAAATTATGCAGTTTTTTTGTGCGAACAGAAGCGATTTGATGATGCTTTAAGTAACTTTAACACAGCTCTTGCTAATCCTTTATATTATACTCCAGAAATAGCATATTACAGTAGAGGAATCTGTTATTACAGGAACAGTATGCTTGAATCAGCGAATGCAGATTATTTGCGCTCACTTAGTTATCGAAGCCCTCCACAAGATGTTTATATTGCTTTGGCAAAACTCCAGTTGGATAAAAAAAATTATCAATTAGCAAATTATTATATCAATAAATTTAATGGCTCGCAAACTCCAGATACTATGTGGTTGCATGTACAAATACTTCAGTACTTAATTGATGGAACAAATAATGCGCGTGAACGTAAAGAATATACGAGTTACCGCGACACAATTGGAAAACTTTTAGTCACTAATTATGGCGATAGTAATGCTACACAACAATATCTTCTTAAGTATGGTAGTGGTTCTAAATCGGGTTTACTAGCTAAGCCCTCTAATATAAAATCAGAATCTAGTAAAGTTGTCATTACCAAGGATTCTACTGATACAACTAAAGATGTTTCAGTTAATTCTATTTCAAGAAGTACTTCTAATCAAAAGTATATTGTTGTTGAACAGGGAGACACTTTGTATAGTATTTCGAGGAAAACTGGAGTTTCGATCAGTGAAATTAGAAAAATTAATAATTTAAATGGTGATAAAGTAGAAATTGGATCAAAAATTTATCTAAATTGAGAGTTGTAGGAATTTAATAATGGTTATTAGACATAAAACTCATAATGTAAAAGTGGGTAATATAAATGTAGGGAGTTCTTACCCTGTAGTTGTTCAGTCAATGACAAATACTGATACTGAAGATGCTCTTGCAACGGCTATTCAGATAGCTGATCTAGCTCGTGCTGGCTCTGAAGTTGTTAGGGTAACTGTAAATACTATTGAAGCTGGACGCAAAATAAAAGAGATCAAAGAACGATTAGGTGATTTAGGAATAAATGTGCCAATAGTTGGTGATTTTCATTTTAATGGCCACAAAATCCTTACTGAAGTTCCTGATTGTGCCAAATACCTTGATAAGTACCGGATTAATCCCGGTAATGTTGGGAAGGGAAGTAAGCGTGATGAACAATTTGCCTCGCTGATAAATATGGCCCGGGAGTATGATAAACCTGTCAGAATCGGTGTAAATTGGGGGTCTTTGGATCAGGATTTATTAGCACAAATGCTTGATAATAATGCTCGGCTTCAGAGTCCTCTTTCTCTAGAAACCGTAATGCAAAATGCTTTGATTGAATCTGCCCTACAAAGTGCTGAAAAAGCGATTGAATTGGGACTTCCAGAAAATAAAATTCTTCTTTCATGTAAGGTAAGTCAGGTTCAGGATTTAATAAGCGTCTATCGTCAGTTAGCTAATAAATGTGAATTTCCTTTACATTTAGGGCTTACTGAGGCTGGAATCGGCACTAAAGGAATAGTTGCATCCACAGCCGCTCTATCAATTCTTTTACAAGAGGGTATTGGTGATACTATCAGAATTTCTCTAACGCCAAAGCCAGGAGAAACCCGGACTCAAGAGGTTATTGTTGCCCAAGAAATTCTTCAGTCTATGGGGTTACGCTCATTTGTTCCTGTTGTAACTTCCTGTCCGGGTTGCGGTCGTACTTCTAGTGATTATTTCCAAAAGCTTGCCGATAAAATCCAAAATTATCTGCGCGAACAGATGCCTGTTTGGCGCGAAACCTATCCGGGCGTTGAAACTATGAAGGTTGCGGTTATGGGGTGTGTGGTCAATGGACCTGGAGAATCTAAGTTGGCTAATATAGGGATTAGCTTGCCGGGTAAAGATGAATCTCCTGTAGCACCAGTTTATATTGATGGGCAGAAAGATGTTACATTAAAAGGTGAGCGGATTGCTGAAGAGTTTCAGGTTTTAGTTGAGAACTATGTTAAAACTCGTTACGGTAAACGTGTATAGAATATAATTTTTTGGTGAAGTAATGGGACAAAAATTTACTGGTATAAAAGGAATGAATGATATTCTGCCAGAACAGTCAAAAAGTTGGTTATGGCTTGAGGATAAACTTAGAGAATGGTTAGGTAGATATGGTTATAATAATATAAGAACGCCAATTCTTGAGGATACTGGGCTTTTTACCCGTTCAATTGGTGAAGTGACTGATATAGTTGAAAAAGAAATGTATAGCTTTACTGATTCTTTAAATGGTGATAAGCTAACTCTTAGACCAGAAGGAACAGCTGGGACTTTAAGAGCAGTTCTTGAACACAGTCTTTTATATAATGCTACCCAGAAATTATGGTACATTGGACCTATGTTTCGGCATGAGCGCCCGCAAAAGGGGCGTTATCGTCAATTTCATCAATTAGGGGTAGAAGCGTTAGGCTTTCAGGGTCCAGACATTGATGCTGAAATTATTGTGATGTTAAATGATCTTTGGCAGAAACTTGGCTTAACGAATGTTGAATTACATATTAACTGCCTTGGTAATTCAGAAGAGCGGGCAACTCATCGGAATGCTCTTATTAGTTATTTTGAGGCGAATCAGAATATACTTGATGAGGAAGCTAAACGTAGGCTTCATTCAAATCCATTACGTATTTTGGATACCAAAAATCCAAATATGCAGGATTTAGTAACTAATGCACCACGCTTAATCGATTATTTAGGTGATCAGTCGCTAGCGCATTATAATGGTTGGAAAAACTATCTTGATAATATGCAGATTTCATACGTAGAAAACCCAAGATTAGTTAGAGGGCTTGATTATTATAACTTGTCAGTGTTTGAATGGATTAGTAGTGACTTAGGTGCACAATCTACCATTTGTGGTGGCGGACGTTATGATCCCTTAATTGTTGAACTTGGTGGTAAAGATAACTATGCAATTGGGTTTGCAATTGGGCTTGAGAGATTATTAATGATTCTTGAGGCGAATAGGCTGCTTCCGGAAAAGGATGTAGCTGATATCTATATTGTATATGATGGTAAAAACACTGATTTGGCTGCTTTTAAGGTTGCTTCTCAATTAAGACTGCTTGATTTGAAGGTTATTCAAAATTTTGGTGGTGGAAGTTTTAAAGCTCAATTTAAGCGCGCGGATACTAGTGGTGCAAGAATTGCCTTGGTGTTGGGTGAAAACGAAGTGGAGGCAAGTCAAGTTGTGTTAAAATACATGACTACACAAGAGCAGGAAATTATTCCGCTAGATCGTTTGTCAGATGTAATTATAAACTATTTTAATAAATAATGGATCTCTATGGCACATTTAGATTTGAATGAACAGGAACGTATTGACAGTATTCGTTATTATTGGCGAATTTGGGGTAAGTATATTATCACCTTAGTATTGGTATTAGTTGTTGGATATATTGGAAGTTCTCTTTATCAATGGTATGGTAAAAGCCATGCTGAAAAAGCAGCTGTTTTATATTCTGCCTTTACAACTGCAATAAGTGAGAAAAATGATCAAAAAGTAGTAGCTACTGCTAACCAATTAATCGAAACTTTACCCGGTACAGAATATGCACCGATGGCAGCACTACAAGCGGCAAAAGTTGCTGTAGATCAAAAAGATTACTCAAGTGCTACGAAGTTTTTAAATTGGACAAAAGATAATTCTAAAGATAAGTCAATGCAAAGTATTGCTAGTTTGAGATTAGCTACTATTTATATTGATCAGGGTAAATTCGATAAAGCACGCGAATTATTGAAAACTAAGCATGATCTTGCATTTGATGGGTTATTTTATGAAGCGCGTGGTGATATGTATATTGCAATGGGTGATACTAATAAGGCCCGTGATGCTTATAAAGAAGGCTTACAGAAAGCCGCTAATGATCCATCAACCCAGCAGGTTATTCAAATGAAGCTTGATATAATCGGGAGCTGATTTTGCTTAAAAAAATATTGATGATTATAACCAGTAGCTTAATTGCTACTGGTTTAATTTCTTGTGCCTCAGACAATACACCTCAGCCACAACCAATGCCAAAAATTAAAAACTATGATACTTTAAAACAGGGGTGGATTCAGCGGAACCTTGATGATAGTCAGGCGGGTAGTTTTGTTCCGGTTAATTTTGATAATGCAATATTCACTGCAGATAGTAGTGGCACAATTTATAAAATTGATCCAACGGATGGGACTATTATTAATAGTTTTTATATTCGAAAAAAACTCTCAAGCGGTGTTGGAGTTTCTGGTGGATTTGTCTTTGTAACAACAGATGATGCATATTTATTGGCAATAGATAAGGGAAGTGGAAAAATAAAGTGGAAAGCAAGATTGCCAACTATTTCATTAGAAGCTCCCCAAGTTGGTGCTGATCTGGTGATTGTTAAAACAAATGATTCTGAAGTTTTGGCATATAGTATAAGTGATGGTACGCCAGTTTGGGTTTATCAGAAGCCATCTCCAGCCCTTACACTTAGAGTGACCAATACCTTTCAGGTTATTGGTAATGAGGTGGTTGTTATTGGTTTGCCTGGAGGGAAACTCGCATTAGTTAATTTAAAAACTGGAGTGCCAATCTGGGAGAACTATATCGCTATACCGGAAGGAGCAACCGATTTAGATAAGATCACAGATATTGGTATGCGTCCTGTTTTAGATGATAAAAAATTATATGTTGCTTCTTATAATGGAAAAATTGCCTGTTTGGATGCGATTTCGAGTAATATCATTTGGGAAAAGAAGTTTAACACTTCGGTTGGCTTAACCTATGATCAACAGAATGTTTATGCGGTATCTGAAGATGGAGTTGTTTATGCTTTTGATAAGAATGGTGGTTCTCAAGTATGGAAAAATACTACTATGCAGTATCGTAGTCTTGGATCGCCAGCCATTCTTGGTAATGGCATAATTATTGCTGATAGTGACGGTTTTATTCATATGTTTAATCGTAATGATGGACAGGAAACTGCTAGGCTTTCAACTAATCTCTACGGTGGTGTTTCATTGCCACTTGTAAGAGATAATGGTGTTGTATTACAGTCGGCAAATGGTATTTTAGAACTTATAAAAAATTATTAAGGAATTTTATGAAGCCAATTATAGCTTTGGTCGGGAGACCAAATGTTGGCAAATCAACTTTATTTAATCGCTTGACCCGCAGTAAAGATGCTTTAGTTGCTGATTATGCTGGGCTTACGCGAGATCGTCATTATGGTGATGGAAGAATAGGGCATAAGCCATATATTCTCGTGGATACTGGTGGTTTTGAGCCATTAATCGATAGTGGTGTAATGTATCAGATGGCTCGTCAGTCTGAACAAGCTATTTATGAGGCTGATGCTGTTATATTTATGGTTGATGGGCGCAATGGCGTAACTCCACAGGATAGACTTATTGCTAATAAATTACGTATGGTTGATAAGCCAGTTTATGTCGCAATTAATAAGGTTGAGGGCGTTGATAAGATAATTGCAGTCAGTGATTTTTATGAGTTGGGTTTAGATAAAATGTACCCAATTTCTGCTTCTCATGGTGATGGAATACATAAGCTGATTGATGATGTTTTACGTAGCTTCAAAAATATTACAGAAGATGAAGATGCCAATGCTGACAAGATAACTTTTGCCGTTATTGGGCGACCAAATGTAGGTAAATCAACTTTAGTTAATACAATTCTTGGCGAAGAGCGAGTAATTGCTTTTGATGAAGCTGGTACTACCAGAGATAGTATTTTCATTGATTTTGAGCGAAATGGCGATAAATTTACCATTATTGATACTGCTGGTATCAGACGTAAAGGGAAAGTAACCGAAAAGCTTGAAAAATTCTCAGTATTAAAGGCAATTAAGGCAATCAGTGAAGCGCATGTTGTGGTGATGGTTCTTGATGCACATTTGGATATTGCTGAACAGGATGCCACAATTGTTGGTTATGCATTAGATGCAGGTAAATCAGTTGTTGTAGCAATCAATAAATGGGATCACTTAAAAGAAGATGAGCGTCAAAGAATTAAGGAAGATGTGAAAACAAAATTACATTTTCTTGATTTTGCTAAATACAATTATATTTCAGCACTATATAAAAAAGGTGTTAATGAGCTTATTGATTCGATTCGAGCTGCCTATCATTCAGCATTCTTGAAATTGAGTACTCCAAAATTAAGTCGAGTTCTTTCTGAAGCAGTAAATCGCCAACCACCAGCGTATAAAGGGAACTTTCGTCCTAAACTGCGTTATGCTCATCAAGGTGGTTCAAATCCGCCATTAATAATTATTCACGGGAATAGCTTACATACCATTCAAAAAGCATATACCAAATATCTGGAGCGTTCTTTCCGGAAGGTTTTTGATCTTTCAGGCACACCACTTCGGATTGAATATAAAAATAGTGACAATCCATTTGAAAATAAAAAATAAATTTATGGAGGAAGACAGATGTCTAAACAATCAATTAACTTGCAGGATCCATATTTAAATAGCCTGCGTAAAGAACAGATCAAGGTTTCTATTTACCTAATCAATGGTATAAAATTAACTGGTGTAGTTTCTTCTTTTGATCAATACGTCGTTGTACTTCGTGATAATGAAAGTACAGTGAATCAGTTAATTTATAAACATGCAATTTCGACAATAGTGCCATCAAGACCTTTCCATAACAATAACTTTGAAATGGAAGCAGCTAAGTAAATTGATAGAACAGATTACTGGTAAAGAACAAGCAACAGCGATTATTATTGCCATTAATTTTAATCGCAACCCAGATTTTGAAGATGATGTAGCAGAAGCTATAGCCTTAACTGAATCAGCTGGTTATTTGGTTAGTCAGGTGATAACAGCCAATAAAGATAAACCTGATGTTGCACTATTTATTGGTAGTGGTAAGACTGATGAGATTAAATCAATTTGTGAAGCTATAAATCCGGATGTTGTTATTTTTAATCATAATATCTCGCCGGTTCAGGAACGTAATCTTGATCGTATTCTTAATCGGCGAGTTATTGACCGGACTCAACTAATTCTCGATATATTTGCCGCAAGAGCTTCTACTAATGAAGGTATTTTGCAAGTTGAGTTAGCCCAGCAATCTTACTTAATGACAAGACTTGTTCGTCGTTGGAGCCATTTGGAGCGTCAGCGTGGAGGTATCGGGCTACGTGGTGGTCCTGGTGAAACTCAGATGGAACTTGATAGAAGGATGATTGCAACTAAAGTTGATGCGTTAAAAAAGCGCTTGGCAACTATAGTAAAACAACGTAATACTCAACGCAAGTCAAGACTTAAAAGTGGAATTATTTCTGTATCTATCGTTGGTTATACTAATGCAGGTAAATCTACACTATTTAATAGTTTAACCAAAGCCAATGTATATGCTGAGAATCGGCTCTTTGCAACTCTGGATACTACTGCTAGAAAACTATTTATTGACGAAGATCACGAGGTGGTTTTATCTGATACGGTTGGGTTTATTCGCGATTTACCACATAAATTAGTTGCCGCTTTTAGAGCAACGCTAGAAGAGACGATTTACGCAAATATTCTACTTCATGTTGTTGATACTTCGAATTCAGTAAAAGAGCGTCAGATAGCCGATGTAAATCTGGTTCTAAGAGAAATTGAAGCAAACCATATTCCTCAGCTACTCATTTATAACAAGATTGATCTTATTGATGGAGTTATACCGCATATAGTTTATTCTGAAACAGGTGAACCTATTGCGGTTTATCTTTCGGCTAGCAAGAATTTGGGATTTGAATTATTACGTCAGGCAATAGTTGAAAAAATAGATTACCAGAAATTGGCAAATGAGCATAAACAGGATTTAATTTATGAACCATGGAAAAATAGATAAGGAAAAAGCTCAGACGACTCTTGATAAATGGAATAATGCAATCGCACGAGTCCTTGGGAAGAGAGATAAAAAGCGGATAGACGATAAAAAGCCAACTAGTGATGGTAAATTTGGGCTTATTGTTATTGGTATGGTGATTTTTTTATGGCTATTAACTGGGATATATTATATCCCTCAGAATATGTCTGGAATCATTATGCATAATGGTATAGTAACTAATGTAAAATCTGGTATTGCTATTGGCATAGACTATCCATACCCATTTTCTGATCTCGCAGTTATTGACACAGCTTCTGATAGTTTTTCAATCGGTAAGACAGAAAATGATAAATTTGTAATAATTAGTAAAGATAATAAATCACTTCAGATGATAGTGGAGCTTGCTTACCGTATTTCTGACCCTGCTCGGTATTTTGTTAGTCATTATCAAGAAAATGCAGATTTAAAACAGGCAATCAAAGGTCAAGTTCAGTCATCAATCCAAGCTTATACTGTTAATATAAATAGTAATGAGTTACTTTCTGCTAGTAGCATAGTTACTGCAAATGATATACGTAAAAATAGTGAATCAGATTTGTCTAATTTTGGAATAACGATCGAGAAATTAGCAATTATAAAATTAAGTAATCTAGATAAATTGGAACAAAAAAATACAACTACTAATTTAAACGCCACTAACTCAATAAATATAATCATTAAGCAGGCGCTTCAATACAAATCATATATTGAAAGTGATGTAAAGTTAGAGGTTGAAGAATTTAATGCCTTATTACCTCAGTATAAATCAAACCCAAATACAATAGCACAATTAATGTATTATAAGATGCTTAGTTCTGTCCCTCAAGCAGAGTCTGCTACTCCCGATTTTTCTCTATTACAGGGAAGCTTGAGTGAATTTAAACAAAAAATAGATATGGGAGTTTTTGATAAAAATCAGAGTAGCACTCAAGATTCTGATGTGCGAAGACTTGATAGAAGCGTTGATCGTCAACGTGAGTTTAAGGGTCGTTAGATGAAAAATGTATTAATTCTATTTTTGTTGGGAATTTTATTATTATTTAGTGGTATCTTTATTGTTGATGAGCGTGAAGTTGTTGTAATTACCCACTCCGTTAAAGATTCAAAAATTTACTCTACTGGTATTCATTGGAATTTACCATTTTATGGTGAAATTAGCTATGTCTATAAAAATGAGCGAAATAATTTTGTTTTGATAGAGTTAGATAATTCAGTTACTAAACAGTTTGAGCAGATGAAGCTGAATATTGTTTGGAGTGTAAATGATCCGATAAAATATGTGAATTATCTTAACCAGTATGGACGCAAGAAATTTGATGAAAATATGGCAGACATTATCCAAACTAGGGTTATTGGATCTACTATAAAACAAGTTTCTAATGACGTTGACCTGATAAGCTATCTTAAAAATAATCCAATTAATATTCTAGATGTTAATAGCGGTATTAAGATTAGCTCAGTTAATGTTTCTGAGATTAGGTTAATTTCCAGATCTTCGAGTGAATCACTACCACAATTGTCAGCTGAAAGTGCTTATAGTGAGGCTATTTTGATTGTCCAAAATGCTAATAAAGAAAAACAGCAGGCTCTGGACAAATTAAAAATGCAAAATCCAGAGTTTTATAACTATTATAGTCTAATACGACAATACCAGATGACGTCAAAAAATAAAAGTGATGTGCCAGCATTTGATAAGCTTTATTCCAGATAATCTTTACCTAATAGGGAGGGTAATATGAAACATCTTAATCTAAGTAGTTTAAATACACATTTTCAGCAAGTTAAAAATAAAACCTTGCTGGAATTTTTTGCTGAAGAACAAGGGCGTAGTAAAAATTATTCGCTTCAGCATGAAGGATTACATTTTGATTTCTCAAAAAATAGAATAAATAAAACAACACTAGCTATGCTTCTTGAATTAGCAAAGCAGGTGAATTTACCACATCATATAAATGAAATGTTTAATGGTGGAAAAATCAATAATACTGAAAATCGTGCCGTTTTGCATACCGCATTGCGTAGTGAAGAAGCTAGTATACTAGTTGACAATAAAAATATCATGTCTGATGTTTTAGTGGTTAAAAAACAAATGCAGAATTTTTGCCATAAAATCCATAATGGAGAACATCTTGGCTTTAGTGGGCAAAAAATTACGCATATTGTGAATATCGGTATTGGTGGTTCTGATCTTGGTCCAGTTCTAGTTTGTCAGGCACTGAAGCCTTATCGTCAAACAGGCATGAAGATTGATTTTATTTCTAGTGTCGATGGCTATATGTTAAATGATGTTCTTACTGATGTAAATCCTGAGACCACTTTATTTGTCGTTGCCTCTAAGACCTTTACCACTCAGGAAACAATGACGAATGCAATGAGTGCTCGTAAATGGTTTTTAGCAAAAACTAATAATAATTCAGCTGCAATCGCCAAGCATTTTATTGCTTTATCGACTAATGAAAAAGCTGTAACCGAATTTGGAATTGCTAAAGAAAATATGTTTGCTTTTTGGGATTTTGTTGGTGGGCGTTATAGCCTATGGTCAGCTATTGGTTTAAGTATTGCTCTATATATTGGTTATGATAATTTTGAACAGCTATTAGCTGGTGCTAATAGTATGGATAAACATTTTAGAAATACAACTGATTTAAGCCAGAATATTCCAGTTATTCTAGCCTTATTAGGTATTTGGTATGTTAATTTCTTTGATTTTAGAAGTTTAATTCTATCGCCATATAATACGAGATTAACCCGTTTCCCAGCTTATGTTCAGCAATTGGAAATGGAAAGTAATGGGAAATCAGTAAATAAAACTGGTGAAAGAATTAATTATAATACTTGTCCAGTTGTTTGGGGTGATAGTGGTATTAATGGACAGCATGCATACTATCAGCTTTTACACCAGGGTAGCCAAATAATCCCAATGGATATTATTGTGGCATTGTCAGATAAATTCAGCAATAAAGAACATAACGATATCTTATGGTCAAATGCTATAGCGCAGGCAGAAGCATTTATGTGTGGCAAGACTTATGAGACTGCTAAGTCTGAACTTCTAGCTCAGGGTATGAACGAGGTAGATGCTACAGAGATAGCCAAACATAAGATATTTGAAGGTAATCGCCCAAGTAATATGATTATGTTACCCGAAATCAGCCCATACTATTTGGGAATGCTGATTGCTCTTTATGAGCATAAAACATTTGTTCAGGGAGTTATTTGGGATATAAATTCGTTTGATCAAATGGGGGTAGAATTAGGAAAACAATTGGCAAAAGCAGTATTGAAAGATATTGAGTCAGCGAATATTTCTGACCATGATGATTCTACTGTTGCAATTATTCAACATTACCTAGAATTTATAAACAAATAACTCAAAAAGCACCTTAGAAATTTGTATTTAAGCGTGCTTATAGCGTATAATCTTTTTAAAATATTTGGGAAGAGTATTCCATGCGCAAATTTGTAGCAGTTCTTGGTTTAAGTATTTTGCCGATGATGGCAATGGCAGCTGAAAGTGCTCCTGTTTCTAATAATCATTATTTTCAGGAGTTTGATAATCAATTCTCAATTGGTTTTGGTGGGACATATGGGAATCTTTCTAATGCATATGGGCAAAACTCCAATTATGGGACTACTTTTATTGGACTTTCTGTTGAAAGACTTTTTGATATTGGACTTTGGGGACGTGTCGATGCTAGTTTGATGACGGGTTATAGTAACTATAATTCTACTAATCAGAATGCAGTAACTGGTCCATTAGGGCAAGACCCAAGTGTTGCTGGAATTAACTTCAAGCTAGGTTATGCTTTTCTGCCAATTCAAGAACATTTGCTTGTTACTCCCTACATATTGCTAGGTAGAAATACTAACTTAACTTCAAACTCTTTAAATAACAATACCTCTCCTTCTGGTGGTGGTACTTCACAATTAAATTCTAATGTAACTCAGGACTATTTTTGGACAATGGGTTTTGGTGGGCGTGTAGAATATAGGATTAATAAGGTATTTGAACTTTATGCAGATCAAGGATTCTTGTATAATTCTGATCAATCACAACCAAGCTCAACCTATACTCCGGCAAATAATTATCAGCTAGTTTCTACAGTTGGTGCCAAATTTAATGTTTGGGAAAATTTGCAATTGGGGTTACAAGGGTTTTATTCTTATAATCAGCTGAGTGGAGCAGTAACCTCAGCACAACAATATCAACTATACCAACAAAGTCAGATTGGTGGACTTGCTAGTATCGGTCTTAATTATTAAAAAATCGGGTAAAACCCGATTTTTTAATTTATACTGAATACTTACCACACTCAGTGGTAAAGCTTTTTAACTGCTGCTGTTGCCAGAGATGGTCATAACCAAGCTCGTTTGCCATTAAGCTTGCAACCGTAGTAGCACTAGCAAGCGCAGCCTTGCTATTTATTAGAAGAGCTCTGGTTCTCCTAGCTAGAATGTCTTCAACTGTTTTGGCATGCTCATAGCGGACATGATAAATTACTTCAGCTTGAAAATAAGGTAATTCATTATGTAATAACTGGAAATTATTTAATTCCTGCTGGATTTTGATGATTTCTTCCCGAGCTGTTCCATAAATTCCTAGTGGATATGGTATTTTATCAGTAGTATAGCCAAAAAGTCTCAAATGGTGTGTCCTTGATTGTGTTTTATGGAGCTTTCTGGTTTTTTCTATGTAATCTATGGTATCTTGTCCCATCCGCCGATAAATGGTCCATTTGCCGCCAGCCATGGTGACTAAACCATTGCCAGTTTCAAATATTTCATGTTTTCGGGAAATCTTTGCCGTATTTTTGTCTTTTGCTGATTTTACCAGTGGACGTTGTCCGCTAAATACCGATTTAATATCATGCCTGCTAACTGGTTTATTGCAATATTCACTCAATACTTCAAGAATGAAATCGATCTCATTTTCTTGTGCTTGTGGGTCAAGAGTTGGCTCATTAACTTTTACATCGGTAGTCCCAACTAAAGCTTTATCATGCCAAGGAAGGATAAATAACACTCGTCCATCTCCGGTTTCTGGTATCAGAATTGCATGATCCGAATTAAAAATTTCTTTGTCAAATACTAGATGCGTTCCTTGTGCTGCGGCTACATTTTTATGTTGGGTGGTTTTTTCCGCCAGATTCATAATTGAATCGCTAAAAGTTCCTGTTGCATTAATTATATGCTTGGCAAAATATGTTTTTGTTTCTTCATTAAGCTGATTTTTAACAATAATTCCATTTATTTGTTTATTATCAGCATAGGTAAAATCAGTTACTTTAGTGTAGTTTAATGCTGTTCCACCAAGTGTCTCAAAAGTTTTTACCAGAGTTATTAGTAAGCGAGTATCATCAAATTGCCCATCAAGATAGACCGCGCCGCCAATTATCTTTTCTGAAGCCAGATCGGGAGCTTCCCGTAGGGTTTCTTCTTTCGATAAGAATCGGCTTTTTCCAAGTTTTAGTTTACCCGCTAGGCTATCATATATTTTTATTCCAAGCCAGTACTTTATTTTTTCTTTAATATTTTGAAATGGAATAAGGTAGGTTTGTGCTTTTGCCAGATGTGGGGCATTATTAATAAAGTAATAGCGTTCTTCTAAACCTTCCTTTACTAGAGCAAAATCCAGATTAGCTAGATAACGGATTCCACCATGAACCAGTTTAGTTGATTTTGATGAAGTTCCCTTGCCATAGTCATAAGCTTCAACTACCAAGGTCCGATAACCGCGGCTAGCTGATTCGAGAGCAATCCCAAGTCCGGTAGCTCCTCCACCAATTATAATAATATCATATGTTTCGCTATTGCTATTTGTCATTTGTTATTTAACCCATCCTTGCGCACGTTTGACAGCTTCCTGCCAGTTACTTAATAATTCTTGTCGTTCTGAATCAGCCATCTTAGGCTCAAAAATTCGTTCCACTTGCCATACTTGCTCTAGTTCTTCAATTGAATTCCAAAAGCCAACCGCTAGTCCAGCAAGATATGCCGCTCCCAACGCCGTTAACTCAAGGCAGGTTGGGCGTTCAACAATTGTATTTAAAATATCTGCTTGAAATTGCATTAGAAAATTATTTTTGCATGCACCACCATCGACGCGTAATGCTGACAAATCAATCCCCGAATCAGAGCGCATTGCATTTACTACATCTGATACTTGAAAGGCAATTGATTCGAGCGCCGCACGTGCCATATGTGCTTGCGTAGTACCTCTGGTGATTCCAATCACTAGTCCACGAGCATACTGGTCCCAATGTGGCGCACCAAGCCCGGCAAATGCTGGTACCATATAAACACCACCATTATCAGGTACACTAGTTGCAAGAGTTTCAATTTCAGATGACTCTTCAATGAATTTCATACCATCACGAATCCACTGTACCACAGCACCACCAATAAACACTGATCCCTCAAGGCAATAATTTCTTTTGCCATTAATTTGCCAGCCAGTAGTAGTTAGTAGATTATTTTTTGATTCTAGTGCATTTTCGCCTGTGTTTTTCAAAAGAAAGCAGCCAGTTCCATAAGTATTTTTTACCATACCTGGCTTTATACACATATTACCAAAGGTCGCTGCTTGCTGATCTCCAGCAATTCCGGTAATTGGAATCCGGTCGCCAAAAAGCCCCGAACTTGCTTCACCAATCTCACCTGAGGACGGAACAATTTCTGGCAGGATATTAGCTGGAATATCCAAGATTTTTAATAGTTCTTCATCCCATTTACCAGTATGAATATTGAATAATAGCGTGCGTGATGCATTTGACTCATCGGTTACATGACATCTACGATTGCTTAGATTCCAAGTAATCCAAGTATCTACTGTTCCAAATGCTAGTTCACCATTTTCGGCAAGCTTCCGCGCATTAGTAACGTTATCTAATATCCATTTTAGCTTTGTTCCAGAAAAATATGCATCAAGCACGAGTCCGGTTTTCTTTTTGAAGATTTCGGCATAACCTTTACTTTTCAGTTCATCAATCATGTCTGAAGTGCGTCTATCTTGCCAAACAATTGCGTTATAGATTGGGATTCCGGTATTTTTATTCCAAACTACCGTCGTTTCACGTTGGTTCGTAATGCCAATTGCCGCAATGTCGGTGGCTTGTGCTCCAATTGATGACATCGCAAGCTTGGCAGTGGTAAGCTGGGTTAGCCAGATTTCCATTGGATCATGTTCAACTAATCCTGGCTCTGGAAAAATTTGGGTAAATTCCAGCTGTTTGCTACTACAAATGGTGCCAGATTTATCGAAAAGAATTGCTCGTGAGCTGGTAGTTCCCTGATCCAAAGCCAGAATATATTTTTTCATTGTGTAACCTTTTTAGCTAATGTTAAATCAAAGATGAATGCACCAAGTGGAGCACCAATTAATGAACCAAATACTGGAGCAGCCCAAATTAAGCTGCCATCCGTCAAGCCATTATTTTTAAAGCCCATTATAGCAGTAAAAAGACGTGGGCTAAAATCACGGGCAGGATTCATTGCGTAGCCATGCATTGCGCCAAAAGACATTCCAATCGCAACGATCAGTGCGGCAACCGCAAATGGCGCAAGAAAACCAGCTTTATCATTGATGAAATTTTCAACAATTGCGAGAATTGCAAACATTAGAATGGCACTAGCAATAATTTCTGCTAGGAAGCCGGGCATGAATGTATTTGTAATTGCCGGGAAGGTAGAGAATATTCCAGCTGTATGTTCAAGATTTGGATCAAACTGTTTAAATTTTGCTTGATAAAAGAAATAGACAATCGCAGCACCGAGAAATCCACCAAGCATTTGTGCACTCATATATAATGGAGCCTTTTTTAGTGGAAAGCGTTTTGTCAGGATAAGTGCTAGTGTTACGGCTGGATTTAAGTGTGCGCCAGTAATTCGGTTACTTACGAGTATTCCAAGAAATACCCCAAGTCCCCAGCCAAAAGTAATGTTGGTATACCCACCAAGATTAAATAAAACAAACATGGCATTTACGCCATTACCAAAAAGTAGTATGAACATGGTTCCTAGTAACTCAGCCATAAATTCCTGATAACGAGTGTAATTCACGTTATTTCCTTGTCATTAATATGTATAGGGACTTATTATAGCAAATAACGTAGCTAAGAAAATTTTGCAATGCAGTAGTTTTATGGCAGTTTAATTCCATTTTGACCATATCGCTAATGTAATATAAACGGAATATAAGATTAACAAGGTGAATTTTCTTGAATTTACTTTATTAGTATAAAAACAAAAAGCCTAGAATGAGGAGTTCCTAATTGGTAACTCCTCTGAGAAATTGTCATAATATTTATTTTACAATATAAGAAAAGAAAATTTAGTTTGCTGGCTTTGCTATCTGATTATCTGTACTAAATTGATAATCCTTAAATACGTGCTCAGCAGTAAGAATCTGATAGGTGCCATCAGGAAGGCGATTAGTAGTATCTTTCAGACGATACACATAATGCCCACAGGTATAGCATTGATAAAGCTGCATATGTGTACATAAACAGGTTTTCTCAAAGACTTCAAAAGTTTTACCATCGGGACTTGCATTTTTTGCTTTTTCATAAGCTTCCACATATGAACAAGTACCATTTTCTAGTAAGTAACCCAAGGACTCACAATTTGGTTTCATTTTGCCACCAATTGAAGGTGAATAACTTAGCATACGCATTGGATAACCTGTAGGCGAGGTGGTGTTTACTTCTACATCATCTTCTTCTGCGCGGAAGTATTCCTGTTTTACTTTATCTGGCAAACCACATTCTTCTGTGACAGTAAATCTTGTAGCAACTTGAACCGCGCCAGCCCCATCAGCCAGATAACTTGCTGCGTCAGTCCCGGTAAATATGCCACCAGCTGGTATAACAGGAATTTCTAAATGCTGTTCTTTGAGGTAGTTCAACACTTCAATAAAAATATCCTGTAACTTATATTGATTCCAGTCATCTAAACCAAATCCTAAATGTCCGCCGGCTAAAGGTCCTTCAACAACTATATAATCAGGCATGCGGTTAGAACGTTTTGCTCGTTGCAAAAATGGACGTAGAGCACGGACTGAGGATACGATAATTCCAAGTTTGGCGTCATGAAAACGTTTGTTTTCTTGCATCATGGCAAAACTATTTAGATGAAGTCCAGCACTTAATGTGATTCCATCAATTCCATAATCAAGAGCTGAATTTAGTCTTTCTTTCAGAGTATCACGGGTATTATTCATGGTTAATTTTTCCATGCAGTTGACAAAGACTAAGCCATTGCCTTTTTTAGCTTCCATAGTTCTACCTATATGTAGTTTGGTTGCTTCACGAATATCTATCATATTGAATTGAATTAGGCTTTTATCTGGGCTATTTAAGCTACCACGAAACTGCTTACGTTTATCCGAAACAAAAGTTGTATCAAATTTACGATCAGATACGTCAGTAATAAGCGAGTCCGAGATATGCCCAATTCCACCAAGTCTTGCTGCCGTGAGGGCAAGCTCGGAAGTTGAAATGTCAACTCCCATCCCTCCAATCATGATTGGCACATATTCTTTATTATCATTGGCGAATTTTAATCTGAAATTATCAACTTTACTCATTTAACGAAAAACCTTATTTGTGATATAATAATAAGTTAGCTATTTTACTAACGATAGATTGCATACTACTTGTTATGATAACATATGTAAATAAAAAATTGCTATCAGTAGCTAGTTTAGCTAGACTAGAATAGAATGTATAATTTTGGATTCGTTACCAATGGAAGCTATAAGCAAAAATCGCTATGTAAGGCGTGCAAAAATTTCTGAATATAAATTTCGGAAACTGGTCAAATATTTTGCCGAGGATTTATCGGCTACTCAGATTTCAATGCTAACTCAGATAAACCGCAATACAGTAAATAGATACTTAAATGAGATACGTGAAAGAATTGTTGAATTTTGTGAGCAGTATTCTCCAATTCCCGAGCAAGAAAAAGATGCTACTGAGACTAAATTACAAACGCTATCAGAAAAGGTTTCTAATAATCTTGGTTTACTGAAACGGCGTGGAAAGGTCTATGCTACTCTGGTTGCAAACTATACCAGTGAAAAAGTTAGAAATCTATTAAATATGGCAACAAAGTCAGATAGTAAGGATTTGAAAGTACATTCAATTGATGTGAATGAAGAAGATGGAGTGATTGCGATTGGATATGATGATCTCCCTCTTTATATCGATAAGCCAAGCTATGTTGAAAATCTAGATACGTTCTGGAGTTTTACCCGTGAAAGGTTAGGCAAGTTTCAAGGTTTAGCTAAGCATAAATTCTATCTACATCTAAAAGAGTGTGAATTTAGGTTTAATTTTCGCAATGATAATCTTTATGCGGTGATGCTAAAATTAATCAGTAGTAAGCCGATTAGTTAGTTCACTAATAGCCCAGGTGATATGTTCAGTAACCATTTCATCTGGGTATGGCAGTTTACTCTGCAAAACCTTAATTTTTTCTAGAGATGGCTCTGAATTACCAATTCCTACTGCCAAATTTCTTATCCATGAATTATAACCAATTCGCCGGATCGCACTTCCTTCGGTCTTTTTTAAAAATTCCTCCTCATCCCAATTAAATAACTCTAATAGGCTACTTGAATCAAGATGGTTTCTCGTATTAAAGTCCTTTATTGGCGATTGCTGGCTAAATTTATTCCACGGGCAAAATAGCTGACAGTCATCGCAACCATAAATCCGGTTGCCGATTAATTTTCTTAGTTCTGGTGGAATTGCGCCTTTATTTTCAATGGTTAGATAGGATATGCAACGCCTAGCGTCAAGCTTATACGGCGCTATAAATGCTTTAGTTGGGCAAATATCAATACACTTGCTACAGCTGCCACAGTGATTGCTAATTTCTTTATCTACTGGCAAAGGTAAGTTAGTAAATAATTCGCCTAGAAAAAACATGCTACCTTGATTTTTAGTGATGAGTAAAGTATTTTTACCCCGCCAACCTAAACCGGATTGACTGGATAGTTGAACTTCCATTACTGGTGCAGAATCAGTAAATGCTCGGTAATTATGTTGAATGTCAGAGTTTTCAAGTTGTTCATTAATAAATGCGGCAAGATTATTAAGGGTTTGTTTTACAACTTTATGATAGTCTCGTCCAAGTGTATAGCTTGAAACATAAGCTACTTCTTCATTCTTTAGGCGTTCTTTATGAAAGTTTATTGGATTTGTTAGGTAGGGGATTTTTACACAGATGATGGTTACTGTATTTTCATGAATAAGGGTAGGGTTAAAGCGTAATTCAGTATTTTTTGCCAGATAATCCATGCTCCCATGTAACTTTTCATTAAGCCATTGTTGATATTTTTCTTTGGCTTCTTCACTAATTATTGTTGCAGCAATAGTTATATCCAAACAGCCAAGGCTTTTAGCTTTCTTACGAATTTCTTCCTTTAAGTTTTGAAGGCTGGCGCTATCCACTATTCCTATTCCAGAAAATCTGTCTTGAAGGCTACGGTTTTTACTCTACGGGTATTTACTCCATCAATATTTTCTTCAAGTATCATTGCTTGTGCTATTTTCTCGGTAAATAGTTGCTGCATATTCATAATTTGTCCGGCTGGTATATCTTCTTTTAGCAAAAGCATAGACCATTCGCTAGCTGGTTTTTCCCGAAATTTGCTAGATAATATCACAAATAGTTCGGTTCGATTTTTTATGCGGGCAAGGTTAGTAGAGTACTTAGTTTCAGAGGCAATTTCACTGATCTGTAATACCTTGCATAGTTTTGTAAACTGCTGATCATTGCCAATGGCTAGAACAATGTAGTTATTATCTGCACAGATAAGAGTTTCACCATATGGTGCGATATTTGGGTGTAATGACCCAGTTGGTTTGGGTATTTTTCCTCCCATTAGCCAGTTAGTTGCCTGATTAGCTAATGAAGCAATAGCTGCTTCATAAAGCGATACTGCGACATAGCTTCCAGTTCCGGTATTATTCCGTTTTAAAAGTGCCAGTAAAATAGCTTCTTTTAATTGATGGGCAGCAAGAATATCAATAAAGGCTAAGGGTAACTTTATTGGACCAGACTCCTCTGTACCATTTATTGACATTAATCCGCTTTCAGCCTGTAATACGGCATCATATGCTCCACGCGGGTTATTTTCTCCATAACCAGTAATATTTGCCTGTATCAGTCTGGGATTAATCCGTTGTAATTGTTGATAATCAAGATTTAATTTTTTAGCATTCCTGAAATTACTAATTAGAATATCTGCAGATTTGATTAATTCAATAAATTTGTTATAACCCTCATCGGAATTAAGATTACAATCTAGGTACTGCTTATTATAATTTACCGCGCAAAAATAACCAGAAATATTTGATTTAGGGTCTTCGGATGATAGTTTCCAACTTCTGGTAACATCAGGATTATCCGGATTTTCCAGTTTGATAACCTTAGCACCCAATTCAGCAAAAAAAGTGCCAACAGCAGGTCCGGCAAGTACACCTGCTACTTCGATAACGATTAGTTCTTTGACTGGATTAGATTTTGACATTATTATGTATTTTTAGAATGCTGAAAAGCCGGTCAACTCGCGACCAAGTGTCAGGAGATGAATATCTCTAGTGCCTTCGTAGGTAACGACACTTTCGAGATTTACCATATGACGCATGATATTATTTTCTTCCAAAATACCATTACCGCCAAGCATATCGCGAGCAGTTCTTGCGATTTCAAGTGCCTTGACTGTTGAATTATACTTTAGCAAATTAATCATATAAAAACTCGCCTGATTTGTTTCAAGTAGTCGCCCAACTTGTAAGCATGCATTTAATCCAATCGCGATTTCAATCTGCATTATTGCTAATTTTTCCTGAATCATCTGCTTGGCTGCCAATGGCACTCCAAAAGCCTTACGGGTTTTTACATAGTTTAGTGCTTCTTCAAAACAAGCCTGAGCCGCTCCCAAAGCACCCCATGCTATCCCATAACGCGCGTAATTAAGGCAGCTAAATGCTGAGCCAAGTCCATTACTTAATGGTAGGAGGCTTGATTCATCTACTTCAACATTGTTGTAATGTATTTCACCTTGTACGGCAACTCTTAGCGAGATTTTATTTGTTATTGGAGTGATGGATAAGCCGGGGATTCCTTTTTCAACAATAAAGCCACGGACAATATTATCATCACAACGTGCCCAAGTAATTATTATATTTGCATATGGTGCTAAGCCAATCCAGCGTTTGCTACCATTTATTAGATAGCCATTAGTAGTCTTTCTAGCAGTAGTCTCAAGTCCGGCAATATCAGAACCATGCTCTGGTTCCGTTAGGGCAAAGCTTGCTACTAGCTTACCAGCATTCAATAGCTCTAGATATTTAGTCTTTTGTTCGGCAGAGCCAAAAAGAGCAATGCTTTTCATTGCTAGACTGCCCATTACACTCATGACAGTTCTAAGTCCAGAATCAATTTTTTCTAGTTCATAAGCGATAAGCCCATAGGCAACTGGTGAAATTACTGGTCCTCCATAATTAACGGCTAATTCACCACCAAATATTTTTAATTCGCCTAGTTTGGATAAAACATTGACCCCTTGATTTTCATTGAAAAACCCGTCTTGGATAAGTGGCTTTAATTCCTTATTGGCAAAGTCGCGTACTTGTATTTGGATATTTATTTCATCCGCTCGTAAACTAGTTTGTAGTTTTAACGGATCCATACTATCAAAAGAAGCATTAAATTTCATGATTTGTCCATTATGGGAGATTTTATCGACCTATATTATCCCATATTTATCAAATAGTTTGAACTACGTTTTCTATCAGAAGTAGTTATGTGCTTCCTTTCCTGTCTAGCTCTGGCGTATGCTATAATCTTGCTTATTTTACAGGCAGAAATTATGCAGCATTTATTTGCAATTACAAGCCTGTCTGATACTTCCAGACTAGCGCAAAAAATTGCCAAACTTATTTTTCCAGGGATGGTCATTACGTTAACTGGTAACCTTGGTAGCGGTAAAACAACGCTTACCCGCGAGATTTTGCTGTCACTAGGTGTTTCTGGTACAGTTAAAAGTCCTACCTTTACATTGGTTGAACCATATATACTCAAAAATTTTCAGGTTTATCATTTTGATTTATATCGTTTCAATGATCCGGAAGAGTGGTTTTATGCTGGATTTGATGATTATTTTACTAATCAGTCGGTTTCTTTTATCGAATGGGCAGAAAAGGCCAAGGGGTTAATTCCAGATATTGACTGGGATATTTCGCTCACTGTTACTGGTGATAATGAGCGTAAATTGATAATAAGTGCAAAAACAGAAGCAGGAATAGAATGTCTGAAACAATTGATAGTAAACGACGTGGATTAATAAAATTTGGTCTTTTTGGTGGGATTACCTTATTAGTTAGTAAGCTGGCTAGTGCTGAAGAAAGTGGCGTGGTTACACCAAATGCAAATAAGATTCTTCAAGATAGCGTTAATCAGATTATTTCTGTAAGGATCTGGCCATCTGATGTTTATACCCGTTTAACAATTGAAGCTGAAGAGTCAATTAAGGCAAAATACTTTAGTTTGGAAAATCCAAATCGCTTCGTAATTGATATTCATAATTCACATCTTAATGCAGTTCTAAAAAATCTCACTAGTAATCATTTTGATAATGACCCGATTATTAGTGGGATCAAAGTTGGGCAAAATACACCAACTACTGTTCGACTAGTTGTTTATGTGAGACAGCCTGTTTCAGCACAGACTCAGACGATTGATCCGGTTAGTCTTGGTAGTGTTAATTATAAATATCGCTATATGTTTGACATGTATCCATTAAATTATGCAAAATCATCAAATAATGACGAGCTAAATGATCAATTATTGGCCTTTTTACAGATAAATGCGGATCAGACTAAGCAGCCGGAGTCGGAAGAGTCAGCCGTCGAGCCTCGAACCAAAGATTATCCTGAGATAGCGCCAGTTCCAGAAGGCAAACAAACCATTAGCAAAGGGAAAATTTTGGTAATGATAGATCCAGGGCATGGTGGTGAAGATCCGGGAGCAATTGGACCACAGGGGACTAAGGAAAAACATATTGTTCTTGATATTGGTAAAAAACTAAGAGATTTGATTAATTCCAGTGATAATATGCGTGCTCAGCTAACCAGAACGCAAGATATTTTTATTCCGCTTGGTACAAGAGTTGCGATTGCCAGAAAAGCTAAAGCAGACATATTTGTTTCAATCCATGCTGATGCTTTTACTTCTCCGCAAGCAAGAGGCTCTTCGGTGTTTGTTTTATCCGAACATGGTGCTAGTAGTGCCTTTGCCAAATATATGGCAGTTAGCCAGAATAATGCGGATTTGATTGGTGGGATGTCATTTAAAACAAAAGACAGTGTTGTTAATCGTATTTTACTTGATATGACACAAAGTTATACCATGCGTAAAAGTAGTAAGCTTGGTCAGATTATTTTATCAGAACTGAGAGACATAAATAAACTTCATAGTCAAAGTATTGAGCGTGCTGGATTTGCAGTTCTAAAAGCACCGGATATTCCATCCATACTTGTTGAGTCGGCTTTTGTTTCTAATCCAACTGAAGAAAACCTATTAAGAACCGAAGAGTTCCGTCAGAAAGTAGCTAAACAGGTATTTGATGGTTTACAAGCTTATGCAAAACAAAACTATAAATTAGCCTGAAAATGACTAGAATTATCATCTTTAATAAACCTTATGGCGTAATCAGTCAGTTTTCTCCCAATCCACCACATCAGACGCTGAAAGACTATATTTCTGTTCCTGCTGTGTATCCAGCGGGCAGGCTTGATACTGATAGCGAAGGTCTAATGATATTAACTGATAACGGGCAATTACAGGCAAAGATAGCTGAACCAAAACATGGTAAAACAAAGACCTATTGGGTTCAGGTTGAAGGGGTTCCTACTGATAAGCAATTGTTAGCTCTTGAATCGGGTGTTGATTTAGGTGATTTTATAACAGCTAAAGCATTAGTCAAAGTTATAGAAGAACCAGCTAATTTATGGTCGCGAAATCCACCAATTCGTGAGCGAAAAAGCATTCCAACCAGCTGGCTAGAATTGTCCATCACTGAAGGTAAAAATCGGCAAGTTCGACGAATGACAGCCAAAGTTGGTTTACCAACATTAAGATTAATTCGTTCAGCTATTGGCTGCATAAGATTAGATAGTTTACTGCCCGGCGATTATTATGAGCTGGCATATCCAGATTTTATAAAAAGATTTAATGGATAGATAAGTTTCTGGGGAAATTTGTATTTATTTCTGTTAAACTATCATTATATAAACTAAAGAGGGAATTATGAAATATACTGTAATTAAAGAGCGATTGATTCCCGCATCAAGTCAGCAAATATTAAATTATCTTACTGATTTTAATAACTGGAGTAGCTGGTCACCATGGGCGTGTCTTGATCCAGCTACTATTGTAAACTGCCAGAATAGTTATCTCGAATGGGAAAGCAAATTTACTGGTGTCGGGAATATGAAGCTAATTAGCCATATTCATAATCAAGTAAATATTGAATTAAATTTTCTCAAACCTTTCAAATCACAGGCTCAAGTAACATTTAGACTTGATGAAATGTCTGCGAATGAGACAAAAGTCGCTTGGCAAATGGAAAGTAAATTGCCATTATTTTTATGCTTCTTCAAAAAAATATTTCAGGTTATGATCGGGCGTGATTTTGAGCGCGGGTTAACCAGACTTGAATATATGGTTAAATTTGGTAAAATTCCATCGCGGCTTGAATATTTTGATACACCTGATACAATTGCTGGGTTTAAGGTGGCAGGAACCAGTAGTGTTTCTCATATGTCTGGAATTGTTGATAGTATGCGAACTACTTTTACAAAGCTACATGAGTTAGTAAATGAGGCTAGCATTTCGCCAACTGGAATGGTTTGCTTTTGTGATAAATTCAAGATTAGTCAGGAAGTGATGTATTACACAGCTGCTGCTATTTATGATGGGAGCAAGATTTCTTTTAATGAACTAAACTGTAAGAATATCCCGGAGCATAAAGCAATAAAAGTAACTTTATATGGTAGTTATGACTTTTTAGGCGATGCTTGGGCTGGTATATATGCACATTTGCGTGGATTAAAACTAAAAGTAGATAAACGAGTGCCGCCATATGAGATGTATATCAATGGACCACATAATACGGAAAATTCGGAAGAGTATATAACTGAAATTTATATGCCAGTCAAATAAATCTAGGACTAATTAGCAGGAAAAATATGAATGATATGGGATTATTTAATTCTAATAAGCTAAATGCTTCTTCAGATGAGGAGTCAATAACGGTTAGCCAGCTTAATAAGATGGCTAAGTCTGCACTTGAAAATAATCTACCCATCCTTTGGATAAAAGGCGAAATTTCTGGTTTAAAAACTTACTCGCATCTTTATTTTGATTTAAAGGATGAAGGTGCCAAGATTTCTTGCGTCATGTTTGCTAAGCTTGCAGCGATGCTTGATTTTCCTCTTGAGAATGGAACTCAGGTAGAGGTACGGGGAAGGGTGACAATTTATCCTGCTAATGGTAGCTATCAGATAAATGTTGAAAGAGTAAGAAAAGTTGGATTGGGTGCTTTGTGGGAAGCTTATGCCAAACTAATCAATAAACTTCGTGATGAAGGTCTATTTGATAGTAAATATAAAAAAAATATTCCATTATTTCCCAGAGCAATTGGGGTTATCACCTCCAAAGAGGGGGCGGTAATTCGCGATGTTGTAACGACCTTACGGCGCAGAATGCCAAATATTCCAGTTGTTATCTACCATAGTGCAGTACAAGGGACAGATGCTAGCATGCAGCTTTGTCGGGCGATCCGGACTGCTAATCAGCGCAATGAAGTCGATGTACTTATTGTTTGTCGTGGTGGTGGCAGCATGGAAGATCTATGGTCTTTTAATGAGGAAGTCGTTGCTCGTGAAGTATTTAGTAGTCATATTCCGATAATAAGTGCTGTTGGCCATGAAACTGATACTACGATAATTGATTTTGTCGCTGATTTACGCGCGCCTACTCCAACGGCTGCAGCTGAACTGGTTGCCAGAAGCCGTCAGGAATGGTTGGATATTCTAAATGGTTTTGAATATCGGCTTAAAAACCAGATTAATGGTTGTATAAATTATAAACAGCAGCAACTCGATTTAATTTATGCAAGACTTCGTGCAGTTAATCCAATAGTGAATCTCCAAATGAAAAAACAGGCTATTTCTGAATTAGAGATAAAGCTAAAACGAGCAATGGCACTTTTACTCGCAAATAAACAGCAGCAAGTAAATGAGTTAGGTATCTCACTTAGTTACTTAAAGCCTAATTTCAGTAATCATCTGCAAAATGTAAATTTTCTATCCATGCGATTAAAAAATGCGATTAATGTTTATTGCCATAATTCACAGCAACGCCTAGAAAATTGTAATTTGCGCCTAAAATCACTTAATCCGGAAAGTATTCTTGAACGTGGCTATGCTATTGTTCGAGATAATAAAGGTAAAGTCGTAAAAAGTGCCAATCAGATCAAACATCATACAAAACTACTGATAACTCTTGGTGATGGTGAAGTTGCTGCGATTGCCAATAGGGACGCAAATAGTCTTCAGGAAGAACTCCTTTAAATATTTTTGATTTTTTCATTTTAATTGCTTGACTCTCACCTAAGGTGATAATTTACATTATCGTCAGGAGGAAAAAATGAGTAAATATTGGACTATCAAAGAGTTTAGTAAATTAACTGGCGTTACGGTTCGCACATTACAGTATTATGATGAGGAAGATATATTAAAACCTCATCACAAGAGTGATGCTGGTTATCGTTTTTACTCCAGCGAGAGTTTACAGGTTATCCAAAAAATTAGTGTCCTTAAATATATTGGGTTTAATCTAAAACAGATTAAGTCTATCCTTAGTACTAATCAGTTAAATTGGTTAGACTCCTTAAATCTACAGGCGAAAATTATTCAGGATAATATTGTGCGGCTTAATCAGGGCTTGATTCTAATTAAGAAAAGCATAAATCTGTACACTGAAAATAATGAAATTGAATGGCAGTCAATTGCCAAAATGTTAGAGGTATTTAAAATGACACATGATACGATTGTTAAAGAATGGTCTTTGCGTAATTTTACAGATAGCGAGATAAGTTTTTTTGCCGAAATGAATTTTCAGCAAAGTAGGGTTGATAACGAAGAACTATGGATTAAATTATTTGCAGAAGCAAAATCCTTAATGAATAAAGATCCAGCTTCTTCTGAGGTGCAGAGTTTAGCTAAGAAGTGGATTGATTCTGCTAATAATCAATATACAAATAATCCTGAATTGGGTATGAAAATGTGGGAATTAATGAAAACGGGTGATCTTCCAGCTGGATTAATTCCTGGCTATGAGCAAGAGACTGTTTTATTTATGAATCAGGCAATTGCTATCCTATTTAAGGATAAAGTATAACTAGTTTAAAATCAAATGTATCAATACATCGGAGCCGGGATAAGATTATTAGTCTCGGTTTTTAATTATTATATTCTTGAATATATGATTAAAAGATATAGGGAGAAATACTTGAGTGTATGGCTAAATTGATATTTTCGTCTCAACATTAACTCTGTCTAATAATCTTGAATTAGTGTTTAATTTATCAAAATCATATAATCTCTATGTTATAATCTTAAAAAAATAATTCTCTTTGGTAGTAATCATTATTAATTAGACCTCTATTACTAATAATTTCTTTACAGCTTGGACTTATTATGTGGTACGTTGGTTTAATAAATAATCATTCATTTGATAAGAGTTGAAGTGTAAGGAATCTCATGTTTATTGAGTCAATATTACTAGATAAAATAGACTTACGCCCTGCAATGACGGATATTGAGTTTATTTCTCACGTGATAAACTATTGTAGTGAGATCTTTATTGGTGAGATGATTGCAATTAAAAATTCTCAGCTCGAATATATTGCTATGTCGGGGGAGTATGCTACAGAATTTGGACTTAGTTCTAGTTCTATTGGTCAGAAAATTGTCCATGCCTCAATAAGTGAAGAAGTTCAAACAACAATTTTACAGCAAGAACAGGATATTCTTGAAAAATATCAATTCCAAGATTCTGTATTTTTTTATCAAAAAAATGGTAAAACTGAGTTTAGCGGTTTACGCAAACGACAGCTAGTTAATCCTTTTACTCACAATATTGTTGGTATATTAATTGTAGCAAGTAAATTTAAGCCAGGCCTCCTTCGTAAACATTACTTAAAACTTTTTGTCCCCGCTAAAAAATATCATATCTCTGACAATAAATATCAATTAACTAGTAATGAGCAAAATATAATATTTGCTCTATTACTAGGCTTTCATTCAAGAAAAGAAATTGCTGGAATGCTTAGTAATATTACCCGAGAAAAAATAAATGAGAATAGGGTTAAAAATGGACTTAATGCTTTGTATCAGAAATTCCAGTGTAGTAATATTAGCCAATTACTAACACTTATTTCTAATGATCAAATTAATTTAGATTTTCCACCTGATGTCTATGCCACAGGTAATTATCCTTTAGAATAGTAGATATATGTTAATACATAATAATTATCTGAATGTTAAACATAATCAGTTTTCTGATGAAGAATATATGGTGAATCAGCTATGGTTTCTTAAACATATATTTTATGATGAGATCGCTGCGATATTAGATAATAATCGCCAATATCTCGGGCTTACTAATAGATTTGGTGATTTATTTGATTGTGGCAGCGAAATCTTAGGTCATACCTTTAGTATTTATCGAGATAGTAGTCTTTCTTCTTCTGTAGAAAAAGCAGAGCAAGAAATTATAAACAAAAAACTACCAAATGATTCGGTTTGTCAAATAAAGCAAAATGGACAAGTAAAATTGTATTTAATTCGTAAAAGACCTATAATAAACTCTGCAACTGGAAATTGCTTGGGAATTTTTACTAGTGCTGCTCTACTTAATCTTGCTACGCATAGTAATATAATTTATCGTATAATGTCTGGGCGTCAAAATAAAAATGAAGTAATTCTTAATGAACAACTTTCAGATGAACAGCATCAAATTGTCGCGTGCTTGCTAATGGGATTTCATCAGCGAAAAGAAATTGCGTCAATACTTCATAATATTACGAATAAGGAATATAGTGAACGCCAAATAAAATATTATCTAACTAAACTCTATCAGCAATATAATTGTTCAACAATTTCTGAATTGATTGAGTTAATTATTAATAGTACTGAAAGAGATCTTAAATTGCCCGCATTCAGTATCCCAGAAACGATGAATGAGCTCAATAATTAAACATTAAATTTAAATCAGTTTAGTGTTTATTGCTAGATTATTTTGATTTCATATTATGTTTTTTAGTTGTCTTCATGCTCATAAATAAGAGTATTAATCCACCAACTGCTATTGCGAGAAGAAGCCAAAATGCATCCATTTTTTATCTCCTTTTATTCCAGTAATAGATATTGTTATTTTGTAATTATAAATTATTTTATTTAATATGTCAAATACGATTGGATTATACAAATTACTTTACAACTGCTTATCAGTTGAGTATCTACAGCTAATTATTTTGGGGTATAATTATGAGTTGGCGGTGTAGTTTTTTTAATTGTCCTCGTAGTTAAATGGATATAACGGCCCCCTCCTAAGTGGCAGTTACAGGTTCGATTCCTGTTGGGGGCACCATTTCTTTACTCTTAGCACAAAAAAATATTAATTATAAAGTAGAAATTATTTTTATCTCAAAGCTGAGTCTTATTATTGCCCTTAATTTTGTCTATTATTTCATAGTACCTTACAAAAAATTATACATTTATTTGCAATAAACCGTTATCATTATATTTTTATAATCTCAAACAATGAAAAATATTGCAACTAAATTAGCTCAAGTAATTAATTCATATCTTTCAAACGTTAACAAAGCAGTAAAAAAACATAGTTGCCTGCGTTAGCGCTTTATTCAAACAAGACAAACCCACACTACATAATCTAAACGCTCTTAAACATAATAAACAAAACATAACTCCTAGTTCACACGCACAGAACACGAGACGTTTACTGGATAAGAATCCAATATCAAGTGTTTCTTATGCCTTAACAACACTAGCTTTATTTAATATTACACACTGCATATTAGTTATTGATAGAACTAATTCGCAATATGGTTGTATTGATTATAATTTGTTTGTATTATCAGCTGTATGGAATGATATTTCAATTCCATTATACTCGGTAAATATTGATAATCATGGAGGTAACTCTAATTCCCAACAGAGAATTGATTTAATTAAATGGTTTATACGTAATTGTCCAAACATTACTATCGATTACCTGCTTGCTGATAGAGAGTTTCCATCTCATGACTTTATTCCATGGTTAACCCAAAATAATATTACCTTTATCTTTCGCTCCAAATCTTCTGTTGTTGTTACTGATAGTGATAAAAAAGTTAAGATAACAAAACTATGCCAGAATATACAGAACTATCCCAATAAAACCATAGCTGAATCTAAAATTCGAAGAATCTATAATTCTAGGCTTCTACTTACCATCAGAGAAAATCAACACGGCGACAAGGTTTACATTGTCTCCAATAAATATCAGCATAACTCTGCTGATATTTAACCGTAAGCGCTGGACTATCGAAGCTATGTTTGCCAAGTTCAAAACCAAAGGTTTAATCTGGAAGCAACTAGAATCATGAAGCCTCAACGCATTACTAGCTTATTCATGTTTATGGCTATTGCTTATTGTTATGCTTGCAAGCTTGGTGAGATTGCTAACAACCTTAAACCAACTAAACTAAAGAAGCTTAAATACAATCAGCATACACGTATAGCAAAAGAGCATAGCACATTCAATCGTAGGATTGACTTGTTAAAGATCTTTGTAGATAACTACTTATCATACAGTACTGCCATTTTCAAACAGCTTTCTAGGATACTTAGTTTACCGCCAAACTCCTATATTTACAGGCATTTGGCTATAAATAGAATCATTATGATTCATTAATTTTGTAAGGTACTATGCTATTATTTAGGAATGTCCGTATGGGATATTTTTTACTTGATGCTTTTATTGTCATAAAAGCTAACTTAAATGTGAAAAAATCACCAGCTTTAATTACTTGCTGATGATTTAGTTTGAAGAATTAACTTATTGAACGTCAACTAAATAGTTTAGCGCTGTATATCTAAAGTCATCCATTTAGTCTGAACATTATCA
Source organism: Neisseriales bacterium (assembly GCA_008017155.1). GTDB lineage: Bacteria > Pseudomonadota > Gammaproteobacteria > Burkholderiales > UBA11063 > Aquella. Next base: position 89,575 of record SSGX01000021.1, read on the forward strand.
AGATAATTGCTATCTATATCATAACCTTTGACACGCTTAGTTACTAGACGTTGATGCGTTGGTTCATATAGAGGAATTATTGCATAATCATTCATAGCTATTTGTAAGGCTTGTTTATATAGTTTCTCTTGCTGATCGGGATTTGAGGTTGCCTCTGCTTGAGCAATTATTGTATCGTATTCTTTATTACAATAATGGGATCGATTATTTCCGTTATTACATATAAATAGTGGTGTATATGTGGTTACTGAATTATAGTCTGCTCCCCAACGCCCTTGGGCAACTTCATAATTACCATTTTTAAGTTCAGGAAATAATACCTTCATTTCTTCATTAACAAGCTTAACTTTAACACCCAAAGTTTCTTGCCACATTGACATTACCGAAATCATAACTTTTTTATATAAATCATTCGTCTGATATTTGATAGTAATTGTTAATGGGTTATTCGGACCATAGCCAGCTTCTTTATATAACTCTTTTGCCATCTGAATTTGTTTATCGCGAGGCAATTTACTCCAGCTATAATTTAGACTACTATATTTACCATTTTCTATTGTTGGCGTCACCATTGAATAAAGAGGGCTTTGTCCAGCACCCAAAATTTTCTCAGTTAAATCTTCACGATTAATCGCCATTGCTAAAGCCTGACGTAATTTGAGATTGTTAGCAAATTTTGGTAACTGGAAATTTAGATTGAGATAATCCATTCTTTCCCACTTGAAAGTATGTAACTCTTCAGGAAATTGTTTTTTTAATTGCTGATATTGATCAATCGGTACATTTTGCCAAGTTGTATCTAGCGCACCAGTTTTAAAATTTGATAATGAAGCATTGGTATCAGTAAATGGAAAATATTTCACATTTGCTATTTTAACGGTGCTTTCTTCATAGTAATTTGGATTCTTAGTGGCTAGAATATAACCATTAACTACGTGTTCTTTTAATATATATGCACCAGAAGTAACCATATTCTCTGGCTTAGTCCAATCTTGACCATATTTTTCAACAACTTTACGCGGAACAACGAAAACATTTGGTGTGGTTATATATGATAAGAAAGCATTAGTTGGATGTTCTAGATGAACTACCACCGTTTTCGGATCAAGGGCAATTACCCCCAAGCGTTCGGGCTTCTCTTTTCCATCAATGATTTTTTGCCCATTTAAAACATCTTTTAATAAAAATGCATATGATGAACCAGTTTTAGGATCAACTAATCTACGCCAAGAAAAAACAAAATCATCTGCAGTTATTGGCGAACCGTCAGAGAATTTAAGATTATCACGTAAATGGAAGGTATAAATCTTGCCATCTGAGCTTATTTCCCAATTTTTCGCCATTCCTGGGATTGGGCGATTAGATTGATCAAAATCAACTAATCCAGCGAATAGATCATTGATAACCCGATAAGTGTTGCCATCTTCGGCTAAAACAGGATCAAAAGTAGGCAATTCAGTTCCAACATCAACACGAAGTGTATTATCCATGGAAACTGAACCGTCTTTTTTGGAACAAGCGCCAAGCATCAAGAGGCTGGTTAAAGATAAAGCATATAATAATCTATTCATTTTCATAATCTATTCCAAATTGGACTAATTTTATTGCATTAACCAAGATTTTAGCTTATTTCTCTGGATTAATGTGTAATTACCATCAGATGATCTAAATTTATGCAGATCGATTAAGCTAAAGACATACAAATATATTTTGTCTGCAAATACTCTTCGATTCCTTGATGCCCGCCTTCACGTCCAATTCCAGACATTTTGATCCCTCCAAAAGGAACATTTTCACCAGAAATCATTCCAGTATTTACCCCAACCATTCCATATTGTAAGCTTTCAGCAACTTTATAGATTCGATTGATATTTTGGCTAAAGAAATAGCTGGCAAGTCCATATGGAGTACTATTGGCAAGATTAATTACCTCTTCATCACTATCAAATCCATAAACCGCTAGGATTGGAGCAAAAATTTCTTCTTTAAATAAACGTAAGTTAGTAGTTTTACAATTTATTAAAGTTGGTTTAAAAAATAGTTCACCCAAATTTGAATCAATGCTACCACCACAAATTAATTCCGCCCGATTAGTTATAGCATCTTCAATGAGACTTTTTGCATGTGTTACTGCTTTAGAATCAATAAGTGGACCTAAATTAATCCCACTTTCGAGTCCATTCCCTAGCTTCAAACCGCTAATCTCTAATTTTAATTTTTCAATCAATTGTTCGCGAATAGAATTATGTATGAAAATTCGATTAGAACAAACACAAGTTTGACCACTATTACGGAATTTACTTTTTATAATTCCTTCTACAGCTAAATCAATATCTGCATCATCAAAGACAATCAATGGTGCATTGCCACCCAATTCAAGAGACATTTTTTTCATCGTATTGGCACAATTTTGATAAAGCCAGATTCCAACCTCAGTTGAACCAGTAAAGGTTAATTTGCGAATAGCCGGATTGGAACAAAAAAATTCGCCAATTTGCCCACTATGACCATGAATAATATTTAAAAGCCCAGCAGGAATACCAGCCTCTATTCCTAAATAAGCCAGTGCATTTGCTGAAAGAGGAGTTTGACTAGCTGGTTTAGCAATCATTGCACATCCCGCGGCAAGTGCAGGTGCTACTTTCCGAGCTAACATTGCATTAGGGAAGTTCCACGGAGTTATGGCTGCACAAACACCAACAGGCTCATGCTGAATTAATATCCTTTGATTTGGCTGGTTAGCTGGGATTGTTTCGCCATAAATTCGCTTAGCTTCTTCAGCATACCATTCAAAATAGCTAGCACCATATAAAATCTCACCTTTTGCTTCAGGAAGAGGTTTACCTTGCTCTAGGGTTAAAATCTTTGCCAAATCATCTGCATTAGCAATAATTAATTCTGCCCAATTTCTGATTATTTTACAGCGTCCTTTTAGTGGAGTTTGCTGCCATTTCTTCATTGCTATTTGTGCAGAACTAACCGCGCTTTCCATATCGCTTGAGTTAGCAATAGTTATATTACATATTTCTTCACAGGTAGCGGGATTAGAGACTAGAAATGTTTCCCGATTTAAAGTAATCCATTCACCATTAATTAATAACCCAGTTTGGATAAGCTCTGGCTTCGCTAGATTTAAATTGAGTTTCATTTAATTAGATTCCATTAATTAAATTTTATTTTAAATTATTTATGCTCCACTAAAGTGGAGTGGTATTTTTATTACTACTATAGCATAATCTTGTTTGGTAGAGCATGTTACAGTTCTACTATTACTATTCCTAGTGTGCTGTAAAAACAGCACACTTTTTAACAAAGGAGTATTCCATGAAAGATATTATTGATGCATTATTTGTTCTTGCGATTGGATTAATGTTTTTTGGCTAATAACATTTCATTTACTGGTAATATTTAACTTTAACCCCAACTCCATTAATCCTATTTGCCATATCGGCAAGAAAATCAAGACTAACTTGACTTATGTTATTTCCCTCTGGCAGTGCCGGGTTTCTGGCAGTTGAATAAAGTAAAACACCATCGATCATTGTGCTAACATTATAAATCAGTTCAATAAAATTATCTACCTCTTCTTTTGAAGGATCAATATTAGCAGTTTTAAACCAACAACTTTGTACCCATGTTGGACATATCGCCGATGCTACTTTTAAGCGTTCCAAAATACCTTCTAAATGTAAATTAACTTGGTTAACTTCCGCAATTCCATTTGGACTAACTCTATCAATCTTAAACCATAATTCACCATTATTTTCAGCAACTATCTTTAAACCTTCTTGAGTTGCAGGTAAATGCATTTCGCTACCGTTACTAATTAGGATAGTTTTTACATCTGATCCAATTTGATATTTTTTACGAAGTTTGGCAATGATTTGCGTAACTGCAACGAAATCTTTAGATAATGTTGATTCACCATTTCCCGATAGACAAATATCATTAAAGCGTTGTAATCCAGCTGGTGCATGAGTAATTATAAAATCACCATGAACGATCCATTCCAACATTACATCTAGTTCATGTTCAAGCTTATCAAGATTAATACGATCCGGTTTACCCCGCACCAGACCTTCAACTTGACAATAAACACAACGCCAGTTACACGCATTATTTATATTTAGATTAATCCCAAGTGATACGCCTTCTGCACGCCTAGAAACAACGGGATAAACATAGATACATTCTTTGAAATGCCGAGAATGATCACTAAATGTAAGTATAGTAACTTGAGACATTTAATTATAATTACCTAAAAAACTTAAAAGGTAGCTTATGCTACCTTTTATTATTATTTTTGTTTGTGTTTGGTTATTAATAAGATAGGAATTTGTGTGTCATGAGCAAGTTCTTCAGCAATACCACCAGTAATAAAATGTGAGAATGAACCAAGATGATGTGACCCAAGGATAAACAGATCGGCACCAAACTCACGTGCATCTTCAGAAATTAATGTTGCAATATCAGAACCATAATTTTCAATTAGTTTAACATCTGCATTTACACCAGATTGAGAGATTTTAGCTTTTACTTGATCAATAAGAGTTTTACCAATATTTAATAGTGCATCTTTCAATTCAGCAACGCCAACCATTTCAATACCAAAGGTAATTTGCTCTAGGTTAACTACATGACTAATCCGTAATTCAGCGCCTGTTGCTTTAACCAGATCAATTGCTTCAGTCAAAACTTTATCAGAAATATCTGAATTATCAATTGGAACATAAACTTTTTTAAACATTTTTGCCTCCTAAGGACTATATTTCATACAACATAATTATAATCAAAATTTACCATTAACATCAAACTAAATCAGGTTTATTTAATTGACCTAATTAAATCAGTATAATTTATTTGCCAATCCAATATAGTTATGTGGCGTTAATGAAGCTAGCTTGGTTTTTTCACTATCTGGTAAATCAAGCCCAGCAACAAATTCCTTGATTCCTTCAGCATTAACTTTTTTACCACGAGTAAGTTCTTTCAACTGTTCATAAGCATTGGCAACATTACATTTACGCATCACAGTCTGAATTGGCTCCGCCAAAAGCTCCCAATTATTATCTAGGTCATGATTTATAGCATCTAGATTAATTTCAACTTTCCCTAGTCCTTTTAATAATGAACTTAAGCCAAGTAAAGTATAACCAATCCCAACACCAATATTTCTCTGAACAGTTGAATCAGTAAGGTCACGTTGCCAGCGTGAAATTGGTAGCTTTTCCGATAGGTGTCCAAGAACGCTATTGGCTAGTCCAAAATTACCTTCAGCATTTTCAAAGTCAATCGGGTTAACTTTATGCGGCATAGTACTACTTCCAACTTCCCCAGCTTTTACTTTTTGCTTAAAGTAATTTATCGAAATATATGACCACATGTCACGCGATAAGTCGATAAGAATAGTATTTATCCGACGTAGGTTATCATAAATCTCAGCTTGATAATCATGTGGTTCAATTTGGGTTGTATATGGATTAAAATGAAGTCCAAGTCGTAATTCAATAAACTCTTTAGCGAGCGTATCCCATTGTAATTCTGGATAAGCAACCAAATGAGCATTATAATTACCGACTGCACCATTGATTTTAGCTAGTATCTCTTGTTTTTCTAAGTGCTTAATCTGACGCTCTAAACGATAAACTACATTATATAGCTCTTTACCCATTGTTGAAGGCGTAGCTGGCTGACCATGAGTCCGACACATCATTGAAACATCACGGTATTGATCAGCTAACTCAGTAAGTCGTTGCTGGAGTTTATTTAACTCCGGAAGGATAACCACATTTTTTACATCTTTTAGCATTAGCCCATAGCTAGTATTATTTATGTCTTCTGATGTGCAGGCAAAATGGATAAACTCACGATATTTATCTAGATCTGGATTATGCGCAATTTTTTCCTTGATATAATACTCAACTGCCTTTACATCATGATTAGTTGTAGCTTCAATCTCTTTGACTCTAAGCGCACCAATCTCATCAAAATCATTAACTACAGAATCAAGTAATTCAATATCTTTAGCTTCAAGAGTTGGTAAGCCAAATTCAGGTTTACTAAATAGAAATTTAAACCATTCAATTTCTACCATAACACGGTATTTAATTAACCCAAACTCCGAAACCGTTTCGTTCAGGCTTTTCACCTTATCAGCATATCTACCATCTAACGGACTTATTGCAAATATATTACTCATTAATTAACCTTGTAAACTTTTTAAATAAACGTACATTATCTAGTTAGCTAGTAGTGTAATTCCAGCTTCCTGCAATTGTCCTTCTTCAACAGTATTTGGTGCATTAGTTAATAAACATTGACCAGTTGTTGTTTTAGGTAATGCAATTACATCTCGAATAGAATCGGCTTTACACATTATAGTCGCAATCCGATCTAGCCCAAATGCTATTCCACCGTGAGGTGGAGCACCAAACTGAAGATTATCAAGCAGATATCCAAATTTTTGTCTAGCCTCTTCATCAGTAAGATTCATTGCTTTAAATACTTTTGTCTGAACTTCTGCATTATGTATCCGTACTGAACCACCGCCAATTTCCCAGCCATTTAATACCATATCATAGGCTTTTGCTAAGCATTTTTCTGGTTCGGTAGTTAGCAGTTCAACATGCTCATCTTTTGGTGCCGTGAAAGCATGATGCGCAGGCATATATTTACCCATTCCTTCATCATATTCAAACATAGGGAAATCAATTACCCATAGTGGCTTCCATTCACCTTTAGCTAAGCCTTTTTCATGCCCAAGTTTGAGACGAAGTGCGCCCATTGATTCATTGACTACTTTAGCTTTATCCGCACCAAATAGTAATATTTCGCCACTAGAAGCACCAGTCGTTTCAACTATTGCCTTTAAATCATCATCTGATAAAAATTTAACTATCGGTGACTGTAAGCCTTCATCATTTAATTTACTTACATCATTAACTTTAATATAGGCTAGTCCTTTAGCTCCATATTTAGCTACAAATTGAGTTAATTCATCAATCTCTTTACGTGACAATGTCACTGAAGGAGGTAATTTCAGGGCAATAATTCGTCCATCATCACGATTGGCTGCATCATTAAATACCTTGAAACCACAATCTTTTAATTGCTTGGTTAAATCAATAAATTTAAAGTCTTCTAAACGTAAATCAGGTTTGTCAACACCGTAATAATATATTGCATCAGCATAAGTCATTACGGGAAGCTTAGGTAACTCAACATTCATAACTTCTCTAAAGACCTGAATAATCATCTTTTCATTTATTTCACGAATTTCTTCTTCAGATAAGAATGAAGTCTCAATATCGACTTGAGTAAATTCTGGCTGACGGTCAGCGCGTAATTCTTCGTCGCGAAAACAACGCACAATCTGATAATAACGATCAAAGCCTGAGACCATAAAAAGCTGTTTAAAAACCTGTGGTGATTGCGGCAACGCATAAAATTTACCTTTATTCATCCGTGAAGGTACTAGAAAATCACGCGCACCACCTGGAGTTGATAAGGTTAAAAAAGGTGTTTCAATATCTAAAAATCCATTTTCATCATAGAATTTACGAATAGAATGGGTTAATTTAGCTCTTAATCGGATATTATGCTGCATTTTCTGACTACGCAAATCGATAATCCGATGCGTAAGCCGATTCACCTCACTAACGTTATTATCATCAACTAGAATTGGAGTTGGTTTTGCAGTATTGAGGATTTTTATCGTAGTAGCAACAATTTCAATCTTTCCGGTATTTAGCTCATTATTTGGATTGGGACGGGATCTTACATTACCAGTAATTTCTACCACGTATTCATGCTTTAATTCATTAGCAATATTAAAACAGCTTGCATCTGGTTCGGCAACAACTTGAACCAGCCCTTCACGATCACGTAAGTCAATGAAGATTAATCCGCCTAGATCGCGACGGCGATGAACCCACCCTTTAATAGTAACACTCTGATTCAAATAATTTTCCGTAATAAAGCCACAGTAGTTTGTACGCTGCATTAAATACCTGTCCTTTTGCTAATTAAATTGTGATCATGTTAAATTTGTTGAAGATAAACAACAAAACCAATATTTTATCATGTATTTTTGATAAAAATTTTGTATTTATAAATAGGTATGCTATAATGATGTTAGACTAGTTCTTAAGCCATGCTTAATGCCTGTATGATTGTCGGTTATTCATCATTTTGTTGGTCTTATAGAATTGTGTGTTAATTTTTGTTTTATTATAGGTTATTTGATGAGTAATACGAAATTATTTGTAGCTGGGTTAGATTGGTCTATTGATACCAATGAGTTAAAACAGATTTTTGGTCAGTACGGCACTGTTATTTACGGTAAAGTTGTAACTGATGAAAATAAACGTAGTCGTGGTTTTGGCTTTGTAGAAATGTCAAGTCACGAAGAAGCTCAGGCATGCTTGAACAACCTGAACTCTAGCGTACAAAAGAAACGTCAAATCGTTGTAAAATGGAAAGAAGATAAACCAGCTTAATAATAAAAAGTTTGGTCTTTATTTTCTAAAAAGTTCAGTTTTAAAACTGAACTTTTTTTATTTGTGTTAGAATAATGACCTTGTCAAAAAGTCCACTATGCATCCGTAGTTCAATGGATAGAATGTCAGTTTCCGAAGCTGATGATACAGGTTCGATTCCTGTCGGGTGCACCATAGGAATATCTTATTTATCAAGTGATTTGCCGTCCAATGCTTTTCTAAATGTTTCTAGATTAAGTTTACCTTCCCAGCGTGCAACTATTGTTGCTGCCATACTATTTCCTACTAGGTTGGTAGTACTTCGTAGTTCACTCATGATCTTATCAATTCCGAGTAAGATCGCGATGGTAACTACAGGTATTTTTCCATGCATTGCCGCCAGAGTTCCAGCTAAAACAATAAATCCAGAGCCGCTAACTCCCGCAGCACCTTTACTAGTAGCCATTAATACTAGAATTATAGTTAAGTGTTCCTGCCAACTTAGATTAATATTAAATGCCTGACACAAGAAAGCAATCACCAAAGCCAGATAAATATTTGTTCCATCAAGGTTGAAACTATAACCAGCTGGGACAACAATTCCGACAACCGACTCATCTACTCCAGAATTGGAAAGTTTTTTCATGATCGGACCCAAGGCACTCTCACTTGAAGAAGTTGCAAATACCAGAATGATCTCATCTTTTATGAAGCGAAGAAATTTAAAAATACTAAATCCACCGATTTTGGCAACTATACCAAGAATAGCAACGATAAAAAAAGCACAAGTGAAAATCATGGTAGCAACTAGCCCAAGCATATGCCAGATAACATCAATGCCAAACTGCCCAAGCATAAAGCCCATTGCAGCAAAAGCTGCAATCGGGGAAAACCACATTACGATACTTAATAATTTAAATAAAAATGCCTGAATATCATGTAGTTTGACCACGATAGTTTCACGCCATTTTGCACCAGCATAAAATAGAATAAAGCCGCAGCAGATTGCCATAAATAATATCTGTAAAGTATTTCCGATTAGAAATGGCTCGATCAGGCTATGTGGGATTGCTGAGAGAAGAATTTTAGCAAGGCTAGTACCTTCTTCGGTATGCTGGGTATATTTACTCACTAGGCTTGGATCTATACTACTTACCGATAGATTCATTCCTCCGCCAGGATGAAATAGATGCCCAAATGAAAGTCCAATAACTAGAGAAATAGTTGAAATGATTTCAAAGTAAATAAAGGCTTTGGCTCCGATCGTACCAAGCTGCTTTAGGCTTCCCATGCCAATAACACCGCTAACCACAGTAAAAAATATTATCGGACCAACCATTAGCTTGATGACATGGATAAAATTGTCAATGACTGGTTTTCCCTGTTTTGCCATTGCCGGATTAGTTATACCAAAAACAATTCCGCCACACATAAATACCAAAACCCAAAACCATAAACTTAAAAACCATTTTTTTCTTTTGCGCGCTGGAATTGACATAATTACCTCAAAAAATCTGCTGCCTTAATCTGAAATTAAACCTACATTACTAAGGCGAATAAATGAAGGTTTTGAATTGAAAAATCATAAACTCTCTGAAGGGTTTTTCATCACATATATCGGTAGTATTCTGAGCAATTTTAGGTAAAATTTTTACTTACTATGAAGGAAAGCTTGAAAATAAATTTATTGATAGCTTTCCAAATTCTATTTTTGTAAATTACGACAATATATTAACTCACTTTTAAATGAGCTTTGATTATTTAGCCTTAAGAGAATTATAATGTTATAATATTGTTTAGGACTATTATACTTGATTTATAAGCAATTGTAATCAGTATTTTAGTAACAATTTATATGTAATTTAAAAGGGGGAATAATGCCAAAAACTAGAAACTATGAATTGCCTAATCAGCAAACTTTAGATGATGCATATAGTTCTTTCTGCGAAATTGCTGAAAGTATGATGCAGTTGAATAAAACTTGGTTTGATCAGGCTAAAATCTTTTTTGAAGCCAATGTAGCTCATGCTAAAAGACTATATAAAGTTAGTACGCCTGAAGAGTTAACTTCTATGCTTGCTGAAGTGACGACACAGAATAGTTCGATTTTGGCAAAAGCTTATCTTGAAGAGTTAAATATTATTATTCAGATGTATAATAAGCTAAATGTTTCGTCTCAGGCTGGAATAAATGCAGCTAGAGTAGATGGTTTTCAATTATATGATTTTTATTCCAAGCTATTACCAAACCCGGTTTCTTTGAAGTTGGATGAAGTTTTTAAAGGAACCGCAAATGGTAATCATGCCGGTTTCAATGCTATGCAACAGTTTGCTGAAAAAATGTTGTCATTATATGGTAGCTCAGTAAAAGAGAGCGCTGAGAGCTTAATGACGAATCTGGATAATATAAAAAACTCCAAATAATCTATTTTAAACTATAGTCGCTTCTATTTAAAAAAAGTGGCTATAGTTTTGTATATGCCTTTTCTAGCCTTACTCGTCTAATTTAGTTTCCTTTTCGCTTTTTTGTAATCAGAGGTAAAACCAAATGTTTAATAAATTCGTGCTATCAATAAAAGAGTTTCTTAACCGAAATCAGATTATTGAGGATGAATTACTGCGCTACGCCTATTCAACCGATGCAAGTTTGTATCGGATGATGCCAAAGTTGGTTTTAATCATTCGTTCCGAGTCTGAAGTTATAAATGTTATAAAAGCTGCTGATCAGTACGATATAAAGCTAACCTTCCGTGCGGCAGGTACTAGTCTTTCAGGACAGGCGGTTACCGATCAGGTTTTGGTTATGCTTGCTAATGATAGTTGGCAGAGATACTCGATTTCTGATACTGGACGGGAAATTACGCTAGAACCGGGGATTATTGGGGCGGATGCCAATAAATATCTAAAAGCCTATAAAAAACAGATTGGACCAGATCCTGGCTCAATTAATGCTGCAAAGATCGGTGGGATTATTGCCAATAATTCGAGTGGGATGTGTTGTGGAACTGCCAAAAATTCCTATGCTACGCTAAAAAATATGCGGGCAGTACTATCCGATGGTAGTATTTTTGATAGTAGTGATGAGAGCTTAATCGAAAAATTTAAAATTGATCATCAGCCATTATTGGCAGAGATAGAATCAATTCGAGAAAAGATTCTTAATGATGATGAAGTCAGCGCATTTATCCGGAAAAAATTCTCAATTAAAAATACCAGTGGCTATAGTTTAAATGCTTTTCTTGATTTTGAAGATCCAGTAAAAATTCTTGAACGCTTGATGATAGGCTCGGAAGGTACGCTTGGCTTTGTTAGTAATGTTACGTTAAATACGATTGAAAATTATACCCATAAAGCATTAAATCTTATTTACGGCAAACTCGAAGATCTAGTTAAGTTAACAGTTGCTATTTCTGGCTTGGAAATCTCATCTGTTGAGTTATTAGATTATTTCTCCTTGCAATCTGTTGCTGGTGATGTTGAAATTCAAAAGTTTTTGATTGAATTACCTGATGAAAATTACGCAGCGATTATGGTTGCAGTTGATGCCGAAAATCAGGCTCATCTTGAGCAAAAAATTACATTAATTAATCTGTTTATTAATAATTTCGAGGTTTATCATCAGCTTGGCTTTAGTAGTAATCAGGAAACTATGGCTACTTTATGGAAGGCTAGGGGTGGTGTTTTACCTACTATAGCTGGTAAGCGACCTCTTGGTTCGACGGTGATAATTGAAGATGTTGCGGTAAGTATTGAGCTATTACCTGAGCTTATCCATGAGATGCGAAGTTTATTTGAGCGCTATGATTTTAAAAACGCAGCTATTTTTGGACATGTTTTATCTGGAAATATTCATTTTGTAATTACTCCAAATTTTAACAATGAGAATGAACTTAGAGGTTATGATGCCTTTATGCATGAATTTACAGGCTTGGTTGCGAATAAATTTAATGGCTCATTAAAAGCTGAACACGGAAGTGGGCGTAATATTTCGCCATTTGCAATAGTAGAATGGGGACAGAAATGTTGGGATTTAATGTGGGAAATAAAACATCTTCTGGATCCTAAAGGTATCTTTAATCCGGATGTAAAATTAACCCGCGATCATACATTGCATATGCAGCATCTCAAATCATTTGCATCTGTTCATGATGAGATTAATGCCTGTATGGAGTGTGGCTTTTGTGAACCAGTTTGTCCATCGCGTAAGCTAAGTCTTACCCCACGCCAGCGAAATAGTGTGGCGCGTAAAATAGCTACTTTATCTGGTGCTGAAAAATCCGTATGGCAGGAAAAATATGCATATTATGGTATCGATACCTGTGCTACAACCGGGATGTGTAAAACCATGTGTCCAGTTGGGATTAATACTGGCGCATTCATTCTTGAGCAAAAGCCGGAAAATAATCATGAAGTAAATCATAACCAAGAAATTCGCATGGCGAAAGCTCAAGTAAAATTAGGTAACATTGCAGCATCAGTGATTGGTAGCAGGAATTTGCAAAAAATAACTAGTTTTGCACATAGTAAGATTAAATCCATCCCGATTTATCTGGACACTATGCCAAAAGCACAACCCCTCAAATTTAATACAACAGATAACGCTAAAACAGACATTCTATTAGTCCCAGCTTGCCCCAACCGCGTTTTTGCATCAACTGTTAAACTTCCAGAATATCAATCTAAATTAATCCTCGAAAAGCTTGGCTTTAGTGTTAAATACCTTCCCAATTCGGAAGACTTATGCTGTGGGCAAATGTATCATTCAAAATGTAATCATGTAGAGCAGGAAAAATTGGTTACTAATCTGCAAAGTAGTTTAAGCGAGGCACAGACAATTGCGATTATTGATAATAGTTCCTGCTCTGGATTTGCTAAAGATGCTGGAATAAACCTAATTGATATTAATAAATTTTTGGTAGAGAACCTTGATCGCAATCAGATTCGGAAAAAATATGGCAAAATTGCCTTACATATTGATTGTAGCAGTGCCAAATATTCCTATAATACTGCCTATCTTGAGGTTCTGCAATTATGCAGTGAAGAGGTTGTAATACCGGAAGGAATTAAATGCTGTGGTTTTGCTGGCGACAAAGGTTTTAAAGTCCCAGAATTGAATGCTAGTAGTTTATCCCATCTATCACAGCAAGTTGCTGACTGTGAGCTAGGGGTGACATTTAATCGAAGTTGTCAGATCGGGCTTAGCCATCATGGTAAGATTGAATATATATCATTTGTCGAACTACTTCTAAATTGCCTAGAATAGCTATCACATAACCGTTAGTTCTACTATATCTCTAAAGTAAAAAGTAAAAATTCACAGATGCCAATTCATTCAGCCACTAAGGCTGAAATGGAATTGGTGGCTACTTTAATTTGTTTTTCTTTGGTGGTTTATTTAGTAGTACCACAACACTGTCTTTTTTAGCTAATTTTGCTGGTTTTGATGACGCTTCTTTCTTTATTATTTTTTGTCCAGTAACAGGTTTAATCTTTTGACTAGGCTGCTGTGGCTTAACACTTTTTTGTTGTACTGATGTTTTTATAGCTGGTTTTTTGGGAGTAGGGGTATTTTTAGTAATTTCAAATCCGCTAATTGACTCTTCTGGGATTTTCATAGCAATTAATTTTTCAATTGCATTTAATAGCTTTTTATCTTCTTGCGATACCAAAGATACTGCATCACCAGTTTTGCCAGCACGCCCAGTTCGCCCAATCCTATGTACATAGTCTTCAGGAACATTTGGTAAGTCAAAATTAACTACATGTGGTAAATCAACAATATCAAGACCTCTTGCGGCAATATCTGTTGCAACCATTACTTGTAATGAACCTTGCTTAAATTCAGCTAATGTTCTAGTTCGTGCTGATTGGCTTTTATTTCCATGGATGGCTAATGCTGAGATTCCCTGATTTACCAAAAATTCAGCAAGTTTATTCGCACCATGTTTGGTTTTAGTAAACACTAGAACCTGAAACCAGTTTTTTTCCTGTATTAAATGAGCCAGTAACGCTCTTTTTTTATCAGCATTTACTAAATGTACTTTATGGGTTATTAATGGAACCGTACTATTACTTTTTTCGGTTTCAATTAATACTGGCTTATTTAGGAAGGTTTCTGCAAGAGCTCTGATTTCTTTAGAAAAAGTAGCTGAGAAGAGAAGACTTTGTCGTGATTTTGGCAACAAGGCAAGAATTTTTTTGATGTCACGAATAAAACCCATATCGAGCATTCGATCTGCTTCATCAAGTACCAATATTTTGATTTGTGATAAGTCAACAGTTTTTTGTGCAACATGGTCTAGTAGCCTACCTGGTGTTGCTATCAGAATATCTACTCTGCTATTTAGGCGCTTAATTTGTGGATTTATGCTTACACCACCAATCATTGTCATAGAACTTAGAGTTAGGTTTTTACCATAGCTACTAACACTTTCTTCCACTTGGGCAGCAAGCTCACGAGTTGGCACCAAAATTAATGCCCGGATCGGAGGGCGACCAGAAGATGGTCCTTTTACGGATTTATCTGAAAGGATATTTAAAATTGGCAAAGTAAACCCTGCTGTTTTACCACTTCCTGTTTGCGCACTAGCTAACACATCATTACCAGCCAAAATAACTGGAATGGCTGCTGCCTGAATTTTTGTCGGCGTAGTATAGCCATGCTCGGTAATTGATTTTATTATTGGGTCAGATAGACCTAATTCCAGAAAAGACATTTTAGTATTCCTCTTGTTTTATTTATAATAGCTGATCATTTCTGTATCAAGCTTCCGACCACTTGTCATATAGTCTGTATCATGTAAGAATGAGGCAATATCTATCATTGCTTTTATTCCTTTTGTTTCTATGCCGATACTCTGCCCAATACTCTGCCAAGGCACCAGAAGATATTGGATATCTTCAAGAATGTATCTGGTTCTAGTTGATGGTGGCATAAATTTTATTGTATTATGCGCTTGTGAGTTTTTATAATAGTCATAGATTGAACTATAATTATAACCATAATAGGCATTGAGTTGCTGATAGTTTTCTGGCAAGTTATAGCCTAGTTTTTGTCCAATATTTCGCCGTTCCTGATCTAGTCTGATCATAGCATTTGCCGTTTCTTCCGAGATTCCTTCTTTATAAAAATAAAACTCATCTTGATTGCCAATTCGTGCCGCATTAAAAATCACGGTAACAGAATGATAAATACCGCTGGCATTATATAAGCTTACTTCTAGTGCACTTGATTTAGCTACTAGTGGGCAGGGAATTATATTAACAAGTTCACGGATTACGTTATCGGTCTGGGATGGAGTGATTGCGGAGATTCCGACAAATTTTTTATTTGCTACAATATTTACCTTATTATTACCTTCGGCACGGCAAGCATAAGGAAAAGTTGTTAATTCAGTGATTGTAATATCTAGTTCTGGGCGATTTTTTATACGAATCTGATCTTCAATTATTGAAGAGAAATATCCAGCCATGTTTACGATGATCTGTCCATTTTTTAGATACGGTAATATCTTCGTGAAAATCTCTTCACAGGCTAGGGCAGGTAGTGTCATTAAAATAACTTCAGCATCTGCTACACATTCCTGAAGGTCTGTGGAAGCAAGATTTATTTTGCCAAAACCATTTACTATTCCACCAAGTTCGATTCCTTGATGTTGCTGGATAGTTTTTATTCCGCCCGGATGATCGGGGTGAGCGTATAAATTTACTTGATGTCCAAGAAGGCTTAAATACCCAGCAAGTGCCTGCCCGCCATTGCCACAACCTAAAATTGCGATTTTTTTCACTACCATGTTCTCTTTAGAATCTCCGGGGGTGATTGTAACATAGCCAGAAGAGATATGATACAATTGCATTTTGCATAAATTATGCATGAAAAATGCAATTAAAAAACTAGGCTATATTAATATTTACTTTGATCGACTAACTTATGTTTAAACTTCCTAATTATACCTTAAAACAATTCATGTGTATAGCTATAATCGGCAGCATGATGATGATGGAAAGTATTGATACAAACATCCTCACCGTTGCAATTCCCTCAATAGCCGTTAATCTAGGTACGACGCCATTAAATGTTAAGCTAGCCATTGTTAGCTATCTAGTTAGTTTATCAATATTTATCCCAATTAGTGGCTATTTATCCGATAAGTTTGGTTCAAAAAATATTCTACTTATTTCAATTGCTGGCTTTGGTTTTAGTTCTCTTTTATGTGGGCTTTCTTCTTCGCTTATTGAATTAGTGATATTCCGTTTTGTGCAAGGAATATTTGGCGCGCTAACTGTACCAGTTGGTCGGTTACTGATGCTAAAGGTATTTAGTAAGCAAGAGCTAGTAAAAGTATTTATGCTAATTTCAATGCCTTTGCTATTAGGACCATTACTAGCGCCATATCTTGGTGGCTTATTAGTGAGTTATTATAGCTGGCATTATATTTTTTATGTCAACATTCCTTTTTCTCTACTAGCTTTGCTTGCAACCTTCAGATTTGTTGATAATTATAGACAAGAAGTAAAGAAGTTTAACTGGAAATCTTTTATCGCCTTAGGAATTTTTTTGGCAATTCTTGCTTTTTGGCTTGATACCGCGCTTGATATAAAAAATGCTTATGTACATCTGATCTATGCTCTATTAACCTTAATTACACTTATTATTTATCTGAAAACTGAATTAAATTCAAATAACAGAATAGTAAACTATAAGCTCTTTAAGATAAAAAGCTATAATCTTTGTTTTTGGAGTAGTGCAATTAGTCGGATTACCTTTGGTGCAAAGGGCTTTGTTCTGATTTTATACCTACAGCTGGCATTAAAAATTACACCTCTTGAAAGCGGGTTTATTACTTCGTGGATGGCACTTGGTTATTTATTTAGCCGGATAGCAGTTAGTAAACTTCTAAAATATCTTGGTTTTAAAAAAATGCTTACTATCTGTAATATTGGGACATTTATTAGTATGCTGATGTTTTGCCTGATTGATAAACCAGATACCTTCGCCATTACAGTAATTGTAGCGAATGGCTTTTTTAGTGCAGTGATCCCTTTATTAATCTATGTGCTATGTTATGCTGATGTGCCTAGCGAAGATTATGCTTCAGCAACTGGGTTGATGAGTACTACTCAGCAGTTATTCTTTGCAGTTGGAGTAACTCTAGGCGCTGCTTGTATTTTTATTTGTAATAAGATATATGCTGTTAGTTATGGCAATCAGACATTTATGACAGCCTTTGTTATTATTGCCTTGATTGGTCTTATGGGACAGTTTTGTTTTAATAAATTAAACCCAGATTCGGGCGAAAAGCTTGCAAATAAAAAGAATAATTAAGTAAAGCAATTGTTCCTTCTTATATCAGCATAAGATGGTTTTATCCATTATTACAAATGATAAAGTGATTCTCAGCATTTTCTGTAAATTGTTTAATTCTGATTTTAAATACTTCTTCAATCGCACCAGAGTGAATGATTTCTTCCACTGGTGCATAGGAGTGAATCTTTCCTTGGTTAAGCAATAATATATAATCTGCATAATTTAATGCATGCTGAATTTCATGTAAAACCATGACAATTGTTTTACCTTGTTGCTGATTGAGGTTCTTTACTAATTGCATAATTTCAAATTGGAAACGGATATCTAGATAGGTGGTTGGTTCATCTAAAAAAAGATAATCGCTATTTTGGGCTAGAGACATAGCAATCCACACTCGTTGTCGTTCACCTCCTGATAGTTCATGCAAAAAGCTTTCCGCTAATTCAGTAAGATTAGTTACTGCTAATGCCCATTTTACTTGCTTATTGTCTTCTTTTTTATTTTTATTAAACCATGAAGAATATGCATAGCGACCATAGCTAACGAGCTGATTAACGGTTATATCTGTTGGCGCTTCCGGTGATTGGGGCAAGATTGACAATAGTTTAGCAAGATCAGTCCGATTGATATGACTAAGACTCTTGTCATTTATCATAACCTTGCCAGAATGACATGGGATTAGCCCGGATAGAGCTTTTAAGAGAGTTGATTTTCCTGAGCCATTTGGTCCAAGAATAGCTGTGATTTTGCCATCAATAAGATTTATATTTAGTTTATCCAAAATATCCTGTCGCTGATACTTCACGGATATTTGATTAGCTTTAAATACACTTTGTGTTGAGGATAGGGTCATTTTTATGCTTCCTGTTTCATGCCACGCATGATATAAAGAAAATAAGGTACTCCAATTACGATGCCAATTAATCCGGTGGGAATCTCAAATGGTACCAATATAATTCGCCCAATGGTATCGGAAAGTATAGTTAGGATTGAGCCGATTAATGCACTTCCCAGTAGGTTATACTTATGCGAGTAGCCAAAGATTAGGCGTGATATATTTGGTGAGATTAGCCCAATAAACCCAAGACTACCAACCCCAGCAACTGCTACGGCGGTCAAGAGTAGTGCTAATATTATTATAATTAATTTCCATTTAATAACTTTAAAGCCGATATTACTGGCAATATCTTCAGATAATAAGAGGATGTCGAGTTGCTTGGTAAAGCAAAAAGATAGTCCAATCAGGAATAGTGCCGGGTAGAGAATAATTTGAATACTATGCCAGGTTGTAGTATAAAGCGTTCCGTTTACAAAAGCTAGATAAGCGGCAAGCTTTTGATCTTCTGCAATTAGCATAAATTGACTTGCAGCACGGAAAAAAGCACTGATTGCTACGCCAACAATAATTAATCTTAAATGAGAAATATTTCGTCTTGATATTGAAGAGAGTAAGGTTATTGAGAACCCGCAAAGAGCACCTATTACTGAATATATCAGGATAGAGAAATTTCCTCCACCACCCCACAAAGTGATACCAAGTAAGACAAAAAGAATACTTGCAGCATTAATTCCCAAAGTCTCAGAAGATGCCAGCCGATTGCGAAAAATACCTTGTAATAAACTGCCGGAGAAGGCAAACATAGTACCGCAAAGGATCGCCATAATTAATCTAGGTAAGCGGACATCATTGATAGCAAACTCATGTGTTTTTTGCAGTAGGCAATTAATTACGATCGGAAGCGAATAAAAGGTATAACCTATCATTAATGACGCTACAGCAATAATTAATAAAAGGGCAGATAAAGTAGTTAATTTAGTCCAAGGGCTTATTGTCATGACTGTACTCGTTTAAGTCTTGATGAAAGTATCAAAATAGGAGCACCGATTATTGCCATGAAGATACCAAGGGGAATCTCCTGCGTGGTATATATATAGCGCATCAGACAATCCGAAGCTAACATTAGAATTGCTCCAACAAGGCAAGTAATTATGCAAAAATGATAAGGGTTTCGCCCTCTTAATAATGGCTTACTCAAGTGAACCGTAATTAATGGGAAAAATAGTAGCTGCCCAACCATTGTTACGGCTAGTGAACATAGTCCGACAATCAGGAAAAAAATGATAATTAATAACTGATTGGCATTAATTCCGATAGATAGGGCAATTTCTTTGCCAAGGCTCAATAAATATATTTTCTTTGCAAGCAATATACTAGTCAGAGTTATTACAATTATAAATGGTGCAATAATTTGAATCTTTTGCCAACTAGTACCCGCAAGTGATCCATTTAATGTGACTAACATACCTCCAGTTTTATCTGGGAAAAGGACAATTAGAACTTGTCCTAGCGCGTAAAGAAAAATATTTATTGCTTGTCCAACTAAAACCAATTTCAGATTAGAGACACCAATAAGCGATACTATAGAATAAACAATAATCCCACTGATTATCCCACCGATTATTGCCGCCGCTATGATTCCGGGAAGAGAAATAAATGGCATGATAATTAGACAAAGTAGAATACCAAGAATAGCGCCTTGATTAATACCCAGTAGGCTTGGGCAGGCAAGTTGATTTCGGGTGATATAATATAAAATCGCACCAGCAAGGGCAAAGCTACTTCCTGCCATAACTGCGGTAATGGTTCTTGGTAAGCGAGTAACTGCAATAATGTGACAAATAGTTGCTGATTGTTCTTGACTAAAACAACTAGTAATCTGACTAAAAGATGATTTAACCGCACCTAAAGTTAATGAATAAAAAAATAGGCAAAACAAAATAGTTAGCAGGAGTATATACGGAAGAATATATCTTTTAAACCTGCTAGTTTGTTGAATTGTCATTAAATAAAATTCTTTACTAGTTCAGGTTTATTTGTTTGTATTTGCTACTGGTTTGGCGGTTAAAAAACCAGTTGAAATTGCTTTATTATACATGATTTCCAGTGTTTCAATCCCATGACTACGCGCCCAAATATCTCGATCCATAAAATACACCTGATGCTCTTTATTTGCCCGAACATCCGCCCATAGCGGATCAGTTGAGAGTTTTTTATACGGTGCCATTGATCCTTCGGTAAGAAGTACGATAATTTGATCTGGATTATATTCAAGGATTGCTTCGGTTGATAAATCCATAACTTGAGTCCGTTCGGTTTTTTTAATCACATTTTCCCGGTTTAATTCACTTAGGATAGATGTCGCTAGCGCATTGGCAGTTAGTGCCTTGAAAATACCACTCGGAGTTACATAACCGATCAATACAGTTTTTTTACCACCTTTTTTAGCGATTGTTTCGGCTTTGCTTTTTATTCCTTGATAAGTACTAAGAATCGCTGGAACTTTACTTTCGGTATCGGTTATTTGTGCTAGGATCTTTAGGTTTTTTATTTGTTCGTCAGAATTGCCATAAATCCCATTTAATAGTACTGTTGGAGCGATTTTATTTAATTGTGGACTTAAATTAGAAATATAGGCAGCTTCACCAAGAATGAGGTCTGGCTTTAATTTGGCAATAGCCTCTAGATTTGGAATATCACGAGCGCCAACGCCAACTGCATTTTTTGCCATTGGCTTTAGATAATCAGGAATATCACCTTCGCCTGGGTAGTTTTGTCCATAGCCAACTGGTTTTATCCCAAGCAAATCAAGCTCGTCCATCAAGCCAAACTCGAGGACAACGATTCGTTGTGGTTTACTTTTTATTAGCGTTGTACCATTAGGAGTCGTGATTTTTAATGGATAACTGGTAGCAGCGGCGGCTAATATGGGA
Organism: Neisseriales bacterium; assembly: GCA_008017155.1. Classification (GTDB taxonomy): domain Bacteria; phylum Pseudomonadota; class Gammaproteobacteria; order Burkholderiales; family UBA11063; genus Aquella. The sequence continues at coordinate 111,129 of SSGX01000021.1, forward strand.
CTAGATGCAATAAAGGCAATGATAAAAGTTATGTTAAACCTATTTTTTAATTTTTTAAATTTTTGATGAATTAGTGACTGAAAGCTAAACATTAAAATTCCTTATGCACTTTATCGGTTTATCTGGGTTATAGGCTGTTAATTTGTATAATAGCATTGAATATAGACTAAGTGGTTAATTATAATGGAGTATATCGCTAATTTGTGAAAAAATCAACCCACCAAATTGGTTGGTTGTGAGTCACTTGATTAGTTGTTATAATATATATGGATTTTATCTATGGTATTATGTGGCTATGTTATGGTATGACTATTCTATTTTAACTGATTAAATGTGATTGAATGTAAAATGACGATACAGCAATATTTATTAAAATCTTTCGCCCAACACTCTGAAAATATAGCAATAATTCATGATGGAATTTCTCTTAGTTATCAAGAGCTCTATGCTTCGGCACTAAAAGCCGCCAAATTTTTGTCTGAAAAAGAATTGGAGCAAGCGAGCGTTGCTTTAATCTATGAAAATAAATTGCAACTGATTATTGCGCTCCTTGGGGTTATATTCTCCCGCAATACTTTTGTCCCAATTCCGCCAAAAACTCCACTTACCCGAATTAAACAGATTCTTCAAATAAGTAATACGCGGCTAATCTTGAGTGATCGGGAGTCGATTCTTGATACAGGAATAGATGAGTTTAATTCCTTAAAGCTTATTTGTGATTTTAAGCTAGCTGATTATACCCCTAAAAATGGTGAAATTGATGATTTATCACATATCTACTTTACATCAGGTTCAACTGGGGAGCCGAAAGGAATCAAGGGTAGAAATGGTTCCTTATTGTCATTCATGTTATGGATGATAAATAAGTTTGAGATTGATAATCACGATCGAGTGCTACAGATTGCTGGCGAAGGTTTCTCGCTATTTAAGCGTGAGGTTCTTGCAACCTTAATCTCGGGAGCAACCCTTGTTATTCCTACTGAAGCAGATAAATCTTCATTTGATAGTATTGCCAAATTTATATCGGCTAATGACATAACCTTATTTAATACTGTTCCTAGGCCCTTTCCCATTTGAAATGCAATAATTACTAACAAGCCAATTCTGGAATAACATAAAATTCCAGCTTGGATTTCTATAGGTAAATATTGTATGTCTCATAAACATTTCACTCCCAATGACAGGTATACTATCAACAAGCTACGAGATGCTGGAATAGTAAGAGCTGAAATAGCCAGAATATTGAATTTTCATGCCAGTTCAGTAGGTCGAGAAATTGCGCGTAATACAGATCCTTCATTCAAAGGTATCTACAATCATTTACTAGCCAATAATCTACTTGCAGAGCGCCGACTGGCATCAAAGTCAAAAGAATCATTTAAAAACATTACACCAGATGTAGCAGCAAAAATCATTGAACTACTTAAGCTTGGTTCATCACCAGATGTAATCAGTAAACGCTTAAAGATGCTTGATGGCACAAAAGTAAGCAAGAATACAATTTATCGTTTTATCAAAGCCGACCGTAAAAATGGAGGTAAGTTATATACATATTTACCTCATGCTGGTAAACCATATAAACCTAAGTCAGATGCCTCTGCATCAAAAATTCCAGGTCGTATTGGTATCGAACATAGACCAAAGATTGCTGATGCAAAAACAGAATTTGGTCACTTTGAACTAGATACTATTTTTGGTAAGGATCAGGAGTCATTTTTACTAACCGGAGTAGATAAATCCCATAAAGGTGTATTTATCAGGAAACTACCGAATATAAAAGCAGATACTGTTGTGGCTG
>SSGX01000031.1 GCA_008017155.1 Neisseriales bacterium
CTTGCGGGGGTGTGGATGTTCAAGGAACACACCAAGCAACTGACGAGAGTCAGCCACAATATGCAGAAACGGCATATTGCTATTGCATATTAACCCGCTATTTGAGCGATATGATTGTATGTGATGCATAATGCATTACTCCTATCTAAGCAAATACGGTTAATTAGGCTGCAACTGGTTTGGTTGTAGTAACAGCGCTATCTAGCGGCTGATCTAACAAGCAAATACCAGTCAGAACTTCATACCGATAGATATAATCGAACCAGCCAATATATGGCGAGCTTCTGGATTGACTCTTTTTATGTAGAGCAAGACAAGCCAGCTCACCAGCATTCAGCGGTGCTTTAGTTTTGGGGTTTAGCTTACGCAAATAGCAATTCTCCAGATAGTTAGCTAGTTCGCGTTTTTGCGTGTTTGATTCTGGAGTGATGTATTCGGTTGCTGGATGCTTCCCGCTAATAATTGGCTTAGCAACGCCACTAACTAAAAAATCTTTAGTCGGTGTCATAACAGCTTTATAGCCACTAGCGATAGAATGCTTGATCATGCGACAAATGTCGTAACCAGAGTTTTTATGCTCAATCAGTCGTTCAAGGGTTAGATTGATTTGTTGACTGGTGACAGACTCACTAGTTTCAGATTTGTATTTGGCAAATTCAGAAATTGCAGAAATTTCTGAATCAGTAAAATTGTAGTTATGGTTTTTAAGATGTTCTAACCAAACACCAATAATCCCCGAATCATTGTTTGAATTATTGGTTTGGGGGATATAGGGGGTTATATTATTTCTAATATCTAAACTCTTATCTCTATTCTCTTGTCGGACTTTGTCTTGGACAATGTCTTTTTTTGTCTTGGTGGATTTATTTGGAAGTTGTTCAGGTTGATTTTTAAGGTTTTGGCGATATTCTCGCTTTTTGGCGGCAAATTCAGTTTCAGAGCCTAACAATGCTTGTACTTCATTCATGTATAAAATACCATCATCAAGAGTACTCATCAATCCAAATTTGATAAATATGTCAATTGCGCTGCGTACAGTATCAACATTACTATGTGTAACTGTAGCTAGCATTTGTGGATTGTAGGGGATTACGTCTTTTACAACTAGGCGACCTTCTGAGTTAATCGCTCTCATCATGAATTTGAGCAAGATTAAAACATATTCCTTACCGTTAGGTAAGCTTTCGATAAGTTGAATTTCTTCGCGTTCAAAGAAATTGTCTTTTAGTTTTAGCCAATAAAAACGTTTATTTCGATTATCGTTAGTTTTCATGTGTTTTCTTTAATAAATAAGTTTAAGAAAGAATCAATGAAAATTGTTTGGGGATAATTTGGGGATAATGAATATGATTATAAATAGTTAAATATGACTATTTAAAAATCAAGTAAAATACAAATGTGCAATTAAATCAGGGGTTTCGTGTTGAGTGCTTGGAGTAGTAAATGGTGCGGAAGAAGAGACTCGAACTCTTACGCCTCGCGGCGCTGGAACCTAAATCCAGTGCGTCTACCAATTTCGCCACTTCCGCATTAGGTGAGATAGGTATTATATGTCATGAGCCTTGATTTTGCAACAAAAATTTACAAAATTTTGCAACGCAATTTACATAGGGTAAGTAAATCAATCAATTAAAACTAATTTTTTTTGAAAAACTCTCTATGTAAATTGCAATAATTTATCATTCTGGCTGTTTTGATGCCTTTGCAAGGGTTATAACATTATAAACTACAATGCCAAGTAAAATCCATTTTAAGGTATATGGATCAACTTTGCTAATTAGTGGCGCAGCAATAAAAACGCCTAATACTCCGGAAAAAATCATGATTAGGGTGCTCTTTGAATAAAATTTCTTTTTTGCGATAAAAGTAAATGAAGTAACTGGCATTTGATATGCACTAGCACTTGCCATGATCGGAAAGGCTATGATTGGATTTACACCAAAAAGAAAAATACTGGTTTTTACTAAGGAATAGTAGCCAACGCCAAAAGCCGGCAAACATCCTGCTGCTAGCATAAATACTGCAAAAATTACTAGCTTAATACCACGAATTGCATCTTCACCACCATTAATCTCTAGAATGTGGAGTTGAGATAAAAGGAGTAAAACACCTGTAAATGCAAAAGCTGATAGCATAACCAGATGAACAGTTTTTTTATCAACGCTCACAACCAACAATCCAGATAAAAAACCACCAAGTGCTATCATAATTACCGCAACTAGTAATGTTATGATATCTAGTTTTATGTAATGAAGAAAGATCAACATTTGAACCAGCGCCGTGATCATGGCTTGAATATTCATGCTACCAATTAATTTGACATCATCAGGCATCACACCAAACAATCTACGCATAGCGACAATAACTGCAAAGCTGCCTATTCCCACGGTGTCAAGCAGATTAGAAACAAAGCCTATAATGAATATTTTAATTTGCTCTATTTTAGTCAGGTTTTCTTTAGTATAGAATTTGATAAACCAGATTATAATTGCAATAGAGAGCAAAATGGCGATAGCTTTTAATATGTCAAAAGAATTCATATTGATATCCAATGTTTGTAGTTAATGAAAGAAAAAATAATGCCTAAAGTGAGATTATTATTTGTTATCTACAACATCGAAAATCAGAAAGTTTAAATTGAAGAGCCTGGAGCTTATGAAAGGGCAACTCAAACATATTGATGGCTTGAAAACTATCAAATGCCAATTTCATTTGGGCTTCCTTTATACTTGTGAATGGTAAGTTCTTATTCTATCATATTGAGAAAAAGATTGGCTTGGAATATTCTACTTTATGCTATTATAATTGATTATAAATCATGTAAAAAGGAATCAAAAATGTCGCGAAATTTATTAAATGCTGAGCTTGGTTTTAGTGATATGATAAAAATTGTAAAAAATGGAAAAAGTTATTTACCGATTTGTCGTTCATTAAGTCAACATTTACTTGATGTTGTCGAAGTTGCGCTATGTAAATTACAGCTATTGGTAAAAGATAATAAGGCAATTGAGAAAATCCTTGACAGTGAGAATATCGATGAAAATCTGGCTGAATTGCATCAATTATGTAATCGTAGTGTTGAGCTACATTCAGAAATTATAAATTTACCAATAATGAAGGAAGATCCAGATAACCTTATTGAACTACTTAATCTAAGCCGAATTGGAAGTAGATATTCAGAGCTTTTATCAATTATACATACCGATAAAAAATATATTAAGGGTACTGAATATCCTCTTGAAAACTTTAATCAGATTCATGTAAAGTGATGAACTTCAGAGCTTTATTCAGTATTCTGGATACATCAACTTCTTAGTAGGCTGCTTGCTTAAAAATGAAATTTCTCATTTGTCCTGATTCATTTAAAGACTCTATGAGTTCAATAATGGCTTCGGAAGAAATAGCTAAAGCCATTAAGTCTATTTTGCCTACTACGAATGTTTCTAATATTCCACTCTCAGATGGTGGTCAGGGCTTTCTTACTACCATTCAATTATTATTAGCTACAACTTCTGTGACTACATTAGTAACTGGTCCGTTAATCGATAAGATCGAAGCAAAGTATCTTTTATTGGATGATAATCAGATCGCTGTCATTGAAATGGCAAATATTGCTGGACTTGAATTACTTCCGATAGAAAAACGTAATCCCTTATTTACTACGACTTATGGAGTAGGGGAGTTAATTCTTCATATACTTAATCATTATCCGGTCAAGAAAATTATTATTGGTCTTGGTGGTAGTGCGACCAATGATGGTGGTGCAGGCATGTTGCAAGCATTGGGTGCAAAATTAACGGATAGCAATAATAATGAAATTCCAACTGGTGGGCAATATCTCAGAGACATAAGACAAGTAGATCTAAATAGTATTGATTCCAGAATCCTTGGTGTTGAAATTGAAATTGCTTGTGATGTTACAAATCCATTACTAGGTGAAAATGGAGCTACTTACACTTATGCCAGCCAAAAAGGTGCAAATTACGAGATCATCATTGAGCTGGAGTCTGGGCTTACTAACTATTCGCAAAGAGTATTACAGTCAGTTAGCTATGACTATAGTAGCTACTCAGGAGCTGGAGCTGCTGGTGGATTAGCTTATGGATTATTGCTTCTTGGGGGAAAACTTGTGCCCGGCTTTGACTTAATTGCAAAATATACTAATCTAGAAAACCAAATTCAGCTTGTCGATTATGTTATTAGTGGAGAGGGTTCAGTTGATGAACAGACTATTAATGGTAAGACAATAAGTCGGATAGCCACGTTATCTAAAAAGCACAATAAACCATTACTGGTATTTTGTGGACGTAGCCAAGGTAATCTTGAAATATTGTATCAACATGGGGTAACTGCGATTTTTCCAATAACAAATGGAGCAACTAGCTTAACTAATGCTTTATCAAATGCAAGAGAAAATCTTTATAACTGTGTCTCAAATATAATACGCTTACTTGCCGCTAACAATAAAAAATAATCTTGTGAATGGAAACATTGTAACTCCAGATTTATCTCTCGGATAGGCTTCTTTAACCAATGGCGCATATTCTTTAAGGATTTGATCTATAGCTTCAGATGGTAGGCGCTCGGTCATCTCTCCTAATATCGGACCTCTGACCCATTCTAAAACTGGGTTTTCACCTATTAGGTCCTGATAGTATGTGGATGTCCATAGCTGAACCTTATAACCTAATTTTTGCCAATAACTAAAGCAATTTTCTGGAGTCAGAAAACTTCGAAATAAAGAACTATTCTGCATTTTTTCCAGCCATTCTGGATTTTTTGTAATAATATTTCTAAGAATAGTATGTGATGGAGCATTAAAATTTGCCGGGATTTGCGCGGCAAAATATCCTCCCGGGTTAATTGCTTGTGCTATTTTTGCAAAGCCAGCTTCATAATCTTGCAGCCAGTGTAAAGGTGCATTTGAGAATATCAAGTCGTATTTACCGCTAAAATCTTCTATCTCACAAAAGGAAAAATTTATTTTTGGGTAGCTTATCCTTGCCTGTCGTAACATGGCTTCTGAGTTATCGATGCCAATTAACTTTGCCTTTTTATAAGCATCAGCTAGATAACGAGTAGTAATTCCTTGTCCACAGCCAACATCTATCACTGTTTTTGGTGTAAATGATTTTGGTAGCTTTGTAAATAAATCAAGAGTTTGGCTTACTCTGAGTTCAAAAAATTGAGAGTATTGTTCTGGCTGCCACATTATATAGATCTTCTTTAAAATAAATACTTTGTTTATTAATTGATAAATTCTCTTTTATTTGGAGACTTAGATAACAATTATCTTGTTTATGGTAACTATCCTAGTTAATCCAAGAAAATTTTCAAATTATATCATATTAATTTTACCTAATAGTCTTATTTATCGTAGTATTAACAGCTAATTTTGAATAATTCAGGATATTTGTGATTTGCAAAATGTCTGTTGTATTAGTTTAGCAATATGATTGATTAGAGAATAGATGCTATAATAATATTAGTATGAGTTAGTTAATATTTGATGGATAGGAGGCAAATATGAAAAATGGATATATCGATGCAATGTTATACGTTATGTTTTCATCCTTCTCCTTTGTTTTTCTTGATCGGTTATGTGGTGATATAAGCCCTGTCTCAGCTTTATTTATAATGAGTGGAATTGCTATTTTATTCTTTAATTTAGTAACAGTAAGGTTATTATTAAAAACCTATAAAGCATGTTTTCTTAGTCCTGCAATATTTTTTGCTATGTCTGCATTTCTTGCTTTAGACTGGGTCTCAATGGTATATGCTAGTCATGTGGCAGATCCATTTATTGCCATGGCAGCATTGTTTATTAGTCTTGCTATTATTAGCTTCATGATCAAATTTTTTAGGTCGAGAGATATCAAGGACATTATTAGTCTAATAATTTTGATTTTTTCTCTAATAATGCTATTATTAGGATACAAAGAACGCATTGGGCATAATAATATCCTTGGGGTACTATTAGGAGCTGTTGCTGGGATAGCCTTTTATGGTTACATTACTACATCTGAAAAGTTTGCTAAAAAACATAAACTAACTAGTCTACAGGTATTAGCTACCAGATTTTGGGTTTTACTAATTGGCTCGGCAATTTCTATAGACTATCAACAAACAATTACTGCATTTAATAGCAAGTTGCCTGCATTAGTGCTTATATCTTTTTGCTCGCTTATTATACCTATTTATTTTAATCAGCAAGCTATAATGAAATTGGGGGCGCTAAAAACTTCAGTTATTATAAGCCTGGTCCCACCTGTTACATACTTTTTTTATATCGTAAGTAATCATCAATACGATGCTTTAAATACTTTTATTTGTGCACTCATTACTTTAGCCTTATTCTTGCCTACGTTTTCTAGATGCAACTCCTGACTTTGGTTTTTTTATTGTAATTATTGCGATTGAATAAGATTCTTCTAGTCTTTGGCGAATTGCAATTGGGTTTTCAAGTATTTCTTGCGGTACATTAATGTAATTTAATTCCGCTAGTTTATCCTTTTGCTGATACGTAAATGTGTAATATCCAGATGCCTTATATTTTTTAGCTAATTCTTTATCTACTTTTGTATAAAGCTCATTCTCAGCAATTATCGCAACAAATATATTATGCCAGTATATTCCGTAGCCGCCAAACATTGAACGGATTCCTATATCATCAAGATGTCCAAGTACATCGTTAATGATATAGTTTTTAAATTCACTATTTTTATTCATGATTTATCTAGTCCTAATGGTTTCGATGATTATATAATGATACAATCATGGATTAAATTATAACTCATATGAGGTAAAAATGGATCAAAGAACTGTTAGTAAAATTGGTTGGTTTGCTTCAATCATGGCAATCTTGATGTATGTTTCTTATATTGACCAGATTATGCGTAATATTGCTGGGCATCCCGGTTCAGTGATCTTGCCAGTTACAACAACAATTAACTGTTCTGCTTGGGCACTTTATGCATGGAATAAAGAGAAGCGTGATTGGCCTATTATTATGTGTAATTTACCGGGAATTGTTCTTGGTCTGGTGACAGCCATTACGGCAATCATATTTTAAGTATAATCACGTTTGTTTAATTTCAGAAAGATGATCTAATGTCTAATAAAAATCTAAACGTTGCTATTTTAGGTTTCGGTTTATCTGGTTCTACATTTCATGCACCATTGATTACTACTACATCCGGTTTAAAATTAACACATGTATTATCAAGGCAAACAGATAAAATTAAAGCACTTTATCCGGATGTGACAGTTTGCCAGTCTATTGATGAAATATTAGCTTCAAAAGAAATTGATCTGGTGATTAATACCTTACCCAATAGTGAACATTATTCAATCAGTAGAGCTTGTTTGGAAGCCGGAAAACATGTGGTTGTCGAAAAACCGTTTGTAATTGACTCAACCGATGGTGTCGAATTAATCAAACTGGCAGAATCAAAGAATTTGGTTTTATCAGTGTATCATAATCGGCGTTGGGATAATGGCTTTCTCACTTTAAGAAAATATTTGCCTGAATTAGGGAAAATTTATCTATATCAGGCTTCATACGATAGATTTCGTCCAGTAGTTAATTTAGCAAAGTGGCGTGAACAAGATGGTAATGGGAATGGAATTTTATATGATTTGGGATCCCATTTGATTGATCAGGCGCTGACTTTATTTGGCAAACCGCAAGCAGTATTTGCTGATTTGGATATTCAGCGTGAAAATGCAGTTGCTGTTGATTATTTTGAAATAGTTTTATATTATGATAAATTGAGGGTTATTCTTGGTTCATCTTCAGTAGTTGCTAATCCACGCCCGATCCTTGCTATTCATGGAGACAAGGGTAGTTTGATTAAATATGGTCTAGATCCGCAAGAGGAACAGCTAAAAGCTGGTGTTACTCCATTGGATGATATTTATGGTGTTGATAAAGAGAATCAGCCTAATTTTACTTCTGGTGCTGAAAATATCCATCATAAATTAAATACGGAAAAGGGGAGTTATAACGAGTATTATAGTCAACTCCACCAGTGTATTGTAAATAACACGCATAATCCTGTTATGCCAAATGATGCGCTAAATGTGATCAAGATTATTGAGTTATGTCAGGTTTCATCTAAAGAGCAAAGGTTAATAAGCTGTGAAGGTTTATTCTGATTTATTTGAGTATGACAATATTTCTTAATTTAAATTTTATCTCTATATAAGTATATATTGATAGATAAGTTTTTGATAAAATTAAGAATTCCATTTGTAAAAAAATAGCGTACCTTCAAAATCTATTAAGTTACGCTATTTGAATACTAATAATCTTAAATACTACAAAATAGGGTTAGTTCTAAGTAATTTTATTTAGTTGGTAGCTTGACTTTATCAATTGTAAAGATAAGATTACTAATATCTCCACCTGTTTCGCTAATGCGTGAATTACTAAAATAGAGATAGCCATTATAGATACTAAAAGTATCAGGCCATTTTACTTCATCGCCATCAACTAGAGTTTTGATTTCTTTTCTATCTGGTGTAAGGTATGAAATTTTATTATGTTCTAAATCACCAAAATAAAGATTACCATTGTCATCAATAATCATGCCATCCGGTGCACTAGTCTTGATACTAAATGGTTTAGCTTTTTTTAATGCTTTAGGATTTAATAAATCACTTGTTTTAATACCATAAAGTGTATATCCAGTAAGAGCATGAATATATAAAATATCATTTTTGCTATCAAGTGCTATGCCATCTGAATGAACAGTATTTTTCCATTCTTTACCATAAATTGTTAAATGATCAAATTCAGCTTTGGTGTATTGATGGTTATCCAAAATTCGTGTAAATTGTCCAGTTTTGCTATCTAGTATTATTAGACCAGCAGCGCCAGAGTCTGTGATATAGATTTTACTTAACTTATCATCAACTCTTAAATCATTGGTATAAGAGTTTTTCTTTACAACATTTGCTGGGAAAGTATAGGTTTTGACTAGTTTATTACTGTTTAGTTCATATACATAAAGCCGAGGTTCAGCTATTAACCCTTTAAACATTGGGTTTGCGGTATCAAGCACATATAGATAATTATCATGTGCAACAACAGACTGTACACTAATAAATTTGTTACTTATGCTATTACCAATTTCCCAATTATTCATTGATTCATTTGGGTAAGGCTTAATTGTTTTATCTGGCATGATTTCTACGACAGAATACGGTACTCCTTTACGCCAGCGTGGTGCATTTGCAAAAATCCGTCCATCTTTGCTGACTGTTATACCAGTTACCTGAACACCTTTAAATGATGCCACATTAACTACTTGCTGTTGAGTTTGACTAGCTGAAGCATTATCGTTTAGGTCATTTCCTAGGGCAAAAATAGAGAATAAAAAAGTGAACAGAAATAGAATAAATTTTTTCATAACTATAGCCTTGATTAAGTTTTATTAGCAAAAAATATTATCCCTCTATTGTATAGCAAATCGAAGTTCAAAATGATCATACTAATATTGAGCACTCGTTATTAGTAAAGTCTATTACCAGATTGTCTAATTCCGACTGATACTGATAATGGGGTCTTTACATTAGCTTTATCTAAGATTTTAACAATCTGATTCTCGTTAATCCGTTTAGTCATCGTAATACTCCTTAATTTTGACTAAATGATATCAAATTGTGTAATTATGAGTGGTTCTATTATACGGAACTAGGACAATACCTTAGTTCTACTGTTATTTATATTTGCTAATTTATTTATATATATCAGTGGTTTTTGTGTAATTTTAGTGCGTTGCAATAATATGGTTTGAGTTACTTTGATACAATTCCCTTCTAAATAAAATAATTATAATATTTTGATTCTTTTTAAAGGGGGAAAACTTATGGCTTATCAGATTGATCCAAATAAACAACCAAACCTATTTTCGGCAATTGCGATCGGGGTTGGTTCAATTATTGGTAGTGGCTGGCTTTTTGCTAGCTATTATGCTGCTAAATACGCTGGTCCGATTTCAATCCTATCCTGGATTATTGGTGCTACCTTATCATTGATGCTGGCTTTACTTCTTGCCGAAGTTGCAACCATGTATCAGGAGACTGGGCTTTTTTCCCGCTTACTAACTATTACCCATAATCGGGATTATGGCTTTATTGTTGCTTCTTCAAACTGGTTTTCCATGGTATCCTCGATTCCTTCCGAGGCAATGGCAACTGTTCAGTATCTGGCAACTGCCTTTCCTGCGGTAGATAGGATCATGTTTGTTAACGGAAATCTGACCTTTCCTGGGATACTAATGGTCTATGCGATAATTGGAATCTATGGGCTACTTAATTACTGGGGAATCAAAACCCTTACTAAAGCCAATAATGCAATTACAACCATTAAAATGATTGTTCCAGCTGCGGTTGGATTATTATTCATTTTTGCAGCTTTTCATCCCCAAAACTTTACCGCATATAAAGACTCAATTGCACCATATGGGATCGGTAACGCTTTTACAGCAGTAGTAACCTGTGGTATTTTTTATGCTTTCTATGGTTTTAGCATGATTACAGTTTTTGCCAAGGAATTGAAAAACCCTAGTCGGAATATCCCGTTGGCTTTGGCTGGTTCAGTAATTGTTTGCCTAATCATCTATTTAATCTTGCAAGTTTCATTCCTTGGCGCAATGGATACCGCTACAATAGCAGCTAACGGCTGGCATTCGCTTAATTTTCATTCACCATTAGCTGATCTTGCGGTAATTCTTGGAATTAACTGGTTAGCACTAGTATTATATGTAGATGCTGCAATTAGTCCTTCTGGTACTGGAATTTTATATATGGGTTCAGGTGCTCGTATGTTAAATGCTATGGCAGAAGATCATCAGATGCCAAGTATATTTGCCAAAATGAATCCAAAATTCTTCATTTCAAGAACTTCACTAATTTTTACCATGATTTTATGTGGTGTTTTAGTGATATTCTTTGATAACTGGCAAAAAATAATGATTGTTGTGACAGTATTTCAGTTAATCTCATGTCTTGCCGTTCCATTAGCATTTAGTGCATTACGGAAAAATCAGCCAGAAAAAAATCGTGCATTTAAAATGCCTTTTGGAAAAACTGTTAGTTTGTTTGCTTACATGATCGTGAGCTATTTACTAGTACAATGTGGTACGACAGCAATGCTATTATCTTTGGTAATGCATTTGGTATTTTTTATTGTCTATTGTATGGCTTATTATCGCTTAAACCCGCAAAAAACTATGTTGGCATTTCGCTCATCATGGTCTTTATTTGCCTATTTGGCAATAATGTCGATTTTTGCCAAGCTTCAAGATATGGATAAATTGCATACGCTATTGCCAATATTGGCTTTTTTTGTGTTTGCAATAGGATTTTATCGGTTATTATTAAATCAAAAATCCTATACATAAAAGTAGCTAAATTTTCATAAATGCCACCATATAATCGGTGGCATTTTTTAATGTCCGGTATAGATAGCTATAATGGTAAAATGATGTATTAAGTTTTATTTTTTGCATGGTTTAAGATTATGAGAGGTAAATTACGTTTATTCTTTGCCTGTAGCATTGATGGTTATATCGCAAAACGTAACGGTGATGTTGAATGGTTGGGGCAATTTAGTTTACCCGGTGAGAATTATGGTTATGATGAATTTCTTGCCGATATTGATGTTATTCTCTTGGGGCGAAAATCGTATGAGAAAGTACTTACCTTTCCTGAGTTTCCATACAATAAACCATGTTATGTTATAACCTCACAAAAGAATTTACCTTCAGATAGTAGAGTTATTTTTACAAGTGAACTAACAAAAACAGTAACTGAAATTTTGGCAGAAGGTAAAAATATCTATGCTGACGGTGGAGCGCTATTAATTTCAGAGTTAATTAAGCAAAGTCTTGTAGATGAAATGACAATTACTACACTCCCAATCATTCTGGGTAATGGGGTTCGCTGTTTTAAGACAGGGATTGGAGAAAGTACTTACTCGCTTCAAAAAATAGAGCATTTTCCAAGTGGTCTTATTCAGGTAAAATATATAAAAAATTTTAAGGAAAACTAATATGTCAGTACTAGTTGATGCAGCAATTTCCCGTAGTGAACTAAAAGGTTCAAACTTTGAGATGACCTATGGTGGTGCTACTAGTTTTATGCGTAGAAACTACAGTAAATCTTTAGTTGGTGTTGATGTGGCGGTTAGTGGAATTCCTTTTGATTTGGCAGTTACTTATCGTAGCGGTGCTAGACTAGGACCACGAGCGATTCGCGCAGCATCAGTCCAATTGGCAGAACTCTTACCTTATCCTTGGGGGTTTGATCCATTTGAACGGTTGGCTGTTATTGATTATGGTGATTGTTTTCTTGATCCACATAACCCGCTGACAATAAGGGATACTATTAAAGATCATATTGAAAATATGCTTGAATATGATGTATTTCCATTAACTTTTGGTGGCGATCATTACATTACCTATCCAATCTTACTAGCAATGGCAGAAAAATATGGTAAGGGTTTATCCATAATCCACTTTGATGCGCATTGCGATACATGGGCTGACGATGAAGAGTATTCACTTAATCATGGTACCATGTTTTATAAAGCGATAAAAAATGGTATTATTGATCCGGCAAAATCGGTACAAATTGGTATTCGTACTTGGAATGAAGATTTTATGGGAACTAATATTCTTGATGCAGAATATGTACATAATAATGGCTGGCAAAAAGTGGTTGAGAGAGTAAAAGAAATTGTTGGCAATAATCTTACTTATCTTACTTTTGATATTGATTGTCTTGATCCGGCATATGCCCCGGGTACTGGCACTCCTGTACCAGGTGGGCTAAATAGTGCGCAGGCATTGGCGATTTTACGTAATTTACAGGGAATTAATCTGATTGGTGCTGATGTTGTAGAAGTTGCACCAAGCTATGATCATGCTGAAATAACTGCATTAGCAGGCGCACATGTTGCTTGTGATATAATTTGTCTACTTGCCGGCAGCAAAAAATAAGTATGACAGATAATTTGGGCAGTAAAACCAAGCTTGGATTAAAAGCAGTGGTTTTTATGATTATGACCTCCTGTCTAGGTATCCGTTGGATTACTGTTGCAGGAGGTTTAGGTCCTTCTGCTATTTTCTTTTGGGTTATTGCTGCGCTACTCTTTTTTGTGCCATTAGCGTTAATAGTAATTGAATTATCGTTAAATTATAAGGATAATGGTGGTGTCTATCTCTGGGTAAAAGAGGGGATGGGTAGTAAATCAGGATTTTATACTGCTTGGTTTTATTGGGTAAATAACGTATTTTATTATCCAGGATTACTCACTTTTATTGCAGTTAATTTAGCTTATATTATTGGCGATCATTCGCTTGCTAATAATCCGCATTTTGTAGTCATGGTGGTAATTATTTTCTTTTGGGCAGCAGTGTTTTTTAATATTTCGGGAATGCATCTGATTGCTAAGATAACTACCTTATCTGGACTAATGAATTTTCGTTTAGGATTATTTGTAATTATTGCTGGGGTATATTATATTCTTTATCATGGCGATAGTGCTACACATTATCACTGGAAGGCATTCTTGCCACAGAAAGATTTATTCCATAGTCTTTCCAGTGTTACCATGCTAATGCTTGCTCTTGCTGGAGTTGAGATGATTCCGACCATGAGTCGTTCCATTGATAATCCAGAGAAAAATCTTATCAAAGCGATAATAATTGGCGGGGCATTATTGGTATCCTTATACATTATTGGAACCATTACAATTAATTTTATCATGACGCCAAAAGAGCTAAGTAAAACTAGTGGTTTGGTTGAGTCCTTTTATGCTATAGTTACAAAACTTCATTGGCCAGAATGGATGGCGAAATTTATTGTTATTTCCTTGGTTATTGTTGAGTTTGGTGGTCTTAATATCTGGCTTATTACTTCCAGTATAATGTTTTTTCAATGTGCTGAGAAGGGTATTCTCCCTATCTGGTTACAAAAACTGAATGTTAATTATGTCCCAGCAAATGCATTAATTGCCCAAGGGGTGTTAGTCACAGTCATAGTTCTATTAACTCAATTTATGCCAAGCGTAAATGCAATGTACACTGTACTAGTATTAATGTCAACAATTATTTATTTTTTACCTTTTCTTTTTCTTTCAGTTGCCTATATTCGGATAAGAAAAAAACGCTATCTTGAACGGCAGATTTTGTCAGATAATATGGCAAAATTCATGGCTGTATTAACTTTTATTTCGATTTTAACTGCCATGTGCTTTGCGGTAATCCCTACAGAAGATCTTACTACTAAGTTTCAAGTTTTTATTTATGAGCTTGAATTGATTGGTGGACCAATTATATTTGTTGTTATGGCAGTTTTACTTTATCGGCGTAAAGGTCGTAACCTAGCAAGGCATGATGCATTATGAATGCTAAAAAAAAATTGGGGGTTTTCTCAGTAATTTTACTAATGATTGCTTCATGTCTTGGTATTCGTTGGATACCTGTGGCTGGTGCAATTGGTACATCAGCACTTCTATTTTGGGTTCTTGGTGTCTTGCTTTTTTTTATACCCTTATCTTTAATGATTATTGAATTATCACTTAATTATGATAAAGATGGTGGGGTATATTTATGGGTAAAAGAAGGGCTGGGTTCTTTTAGTGGCTTTTTTAGTGCTTGGTTTTACTGGACAAATAATCTTTTTTATTATCCGGGGCTTCTGACATTTATGGCAGCAAATCTTGCTTATTTTATTGGTAATAAAGATCTTGCCACTAATCATCATTTTATTGTTATGATAGTAATTATTGGTTTCTGGTTTGCTATTATTTTAAATATATTTGGCATGCAAAAGATAGCTAAAGTAGCTGGATTCGCTGGTATATTAAATATTGGCTTGGTTATTTTTATTATTGTTGCCGGAGTTAATTATATTATTTTATATCATAATCCTGCCACTCCTTTTGAAATAGCTAACCTAATTCCGAAGTATAGTGTTTTTGATAATCTATCTAATCTGGCACTTTTAATGTTTGCTCTTGGTGGACTTGAACTAATCCCAACTTTAGCGCAATCAATCGATAACCCTGAGCGTAGTTTACCAATCGGTATCTTATCTAGTGGCATTGTTCTGATTACTCTTTATATCGCAGGTACACTTGCGATTAATTTTATTTTAACTCCGCAGGAACTTTCAGATACTACTGGATTGGTTGATGCATTTTATGCTGTTACTAATAAATTACATATTGCTGAAATAGTAAAGATTCTGATTGCAGCAATTGTCATAGTTGAATTTGGTGCAATAATTCTATGGTTGATTGCGCCAACTGTTATGTTTTTTGAGTGTAGCGAACCAGGCATCCTACCCAAATGGCTACAACAGTTAAATAAGAATCAAGTACCAGCAAATGCTCTTATTTTTCAGGGTGTAATTGTAACATTGATAATATTATTAACCCAATATCTCCCAACTGTAAATTCAATGTATCTAGTATTGGTATTAATAGCAGCAATAATCTATTTCTTGCCATATCTCTTTTTGACTATTGCCTATTTTCGATTAAGAAGTCAGAAAAAACTTAAAAAAATCATACTTAATGATTTTTTTAGTAAATTAATCGCTATTATTGCTTTTATTGCGGTATTATTCGGGATTGGTTTAACCTTCGTGCCAACTAGTGATCTTAAAACGGCACATGATATCCTTATCTATGAATTAGAATTAATTGGGGGTCCGGCAATTTTTATAATCGTCGGAATTATAATTTATGCTCGTAGAGCAGCTTAGTTAAAAAGGACAGCTGAATGGCACAAATTAAAGAACAGGCATGGAATTACAAAAAAACAAAAGAATTTTATTGTGTAAATGGTTGGGCAAATGGTTATTTTGATGTTGATAAAAGCGGATTCTTAACCGTCAAACGCGGTAAATATGTTAAGGATGTGCCGTTGTCGCTGGTTGATATTGTTGAATTTGCCAAGAAAAAGCATAATCTTGAAACCCCGCTGGTGCTTCGATTCACTGATATTGTAATGGATAGAGTTGAACGTATTACTAAAGCCTTTAATACAGTTAGAAAAGAACTTAATTATAAACCTGAATATACACTGATTTATCCAATTAAGGTGAATCAAAACCGAGCTGTGGTTGAAAGCGTGGTATTAGCAAAAGCTAATAATGGACTTGAAGCTGGAAGTAAAGCAGAGCTTCTGGCGGTATTATCAATGGTTAAAAATAATAAAACGCCAATTATCTGTAATGGCTATAAAGATAAAGATTATATTCGTACCGCCTTAATTGCGCGTAAAATTGGACGAAATATTACTATTGTTATTGAAAAAATGCAAGAAGCACACCACGCAATTGAATTATCAAAAGAGTTAGGGGTTAAGCCCCTACTTGGTGTACGTTGCCGTTTAGCATTAACTTTGGCGGGTAAGTGGGCACATTCTGGTGGTGAAAAATCTAAATTTGGACTTAGCACTACCCAGATTCTTGAATTGTTGAAGTTATTGCGCACTAACGAAATGCTTGAGTGTTTGCACCTAATCCATTGTCACCAGGGATCGCAAATTGCTAATGTTAAGGATATTGAACACTATATCAATGAATTAGCACATGTTTATGTTGGTTTATGTAAGCTTGGTGTTGATCTTAAAGTCATTGATGTTGGTGGTGGTTTAGCCGTTGATTATGAAGGAAGTCGTAGCCGTAGCTTTAATTCAACTAATTATAGTCTTGGTGATTATGCTTTTACTATGCTATCAAAAATTAAGGAGCTTGCCGATAAAAATGATGTTCCTATTCCGCAGGTCTACTCTGAGTCTGGACGCGCAACTACTGCACACCATGCTGTTTTTGTAACCAATGTTGTTGAAGTTGAAAGCGTTGTTGGTGAAGAAGTTCCTGATATTGGTAAGACTAATGATGAAGACTTGGTTGAGCTCGATAATATGCTTGATTCTTTTGATAAATTACCGATAAATGAAATTTATTCATCGAGTATCCTTGCTATTGAAAGTATGCATAACCGTTTTGCCGAAGGTAATCTGACTTTAGAAAAACGTGCCATGGCAGAGCAACTATTTTCACATATTAAACTAGAAATTGTAAAACGGCTTAATCCATTATTCCGTTCACATCGTGAACTTTATGATATTTTGGATGAAGATTTGGCTAAAAAGATCATTGCTAATTTCTCGCTATTTCAGTCGATGCCAGATAGTTGGGCGATTTCGCAGTTATTCCCAGTAATGCCAATTTCACATTTGAATGAAGAGCCAGTAATGCGTTCAATGATAGAAGATATTACTTGCGATTCAGATGGGAAAATAAATAATTATATGGATTTTCAGGGGAATGAACCGTCGTTAAAAATGCCGCGTTTTGATCCCAATAATCCGTATATGATAGGCGTGTTTTTAGTTGGTGCCTATCAGGAAATTATGGGTAATATGCATAATCTATTTGGGAAGGTTACCACGCTGGATATTTCACTTGATGGTAAGGGTGGCTTTACTATTGATGAAATCCACGATGCTTTTGCGAATAAAGATTCACTGGAGCATGTTGGTTATGATGTGAAGGAAATGCAGGATTTATTCAAATCCACAATTTCTGGACTAAAAATACCAAAAGCAGAGCAGAATGAACTATTTAACCAGATTAAGCAGGTGTTTAATTCTCATACATATTTAGTATAATTATTTGAGGTAATGTAGATGGAAAGCAGGTATTTTAATCGGGATTTAACCGAAGCAGGTGAAGCAACACGTTCAATTCATGGTGGAACCAGCCCGGATTTGGTTACTGGAGCTATTTTACCACCAATTTATCAGACGGCAACTTATGCTCAAGAAGGGGTTGGTATAAATAAAGGGCATACCTATTCGCGCTCATCAAATCCAACTGTTAAATCTTTAGAGCTAAGGTTAGCTGCAATTGAGGGGTCTAACTGCTTTGCTACCTGCTTTGCTACCGGAATGGCGGCAATGAGTACATTACTTATGACATTAATGAAAAAGGATGAGCATCTAATTTGTTCTGATGTGCTTTTTGGTGGTAGTGTTCGTTTTATTGATAGTATCCTTTCTAAATATGGAATTACTGCTAGCTATGTCGATGCCGCAGATCCTGAAAATGTAGCTAAGGCTATCAGACCCAATACTAAGCTGATTTTTCTTGAAACTCCAGCTAATCCGACCCTTAAATTAAATGATATTGAAGCAATTAGTAAAATAGCCAAAAAGAATAATCTTCCGCTTGTCGTAGATAATACATTTATGTCTTCGCTACAAAAACCATTTGATCTAGGTGCAGACATTATTTTATATTCGACTACTAAATATATTGATGGACATAATTCAACAGTTGGTGGGGCATTATTGACTACTAACCAGCAACTAGCGACAGATTTTGAATATACGCGTAAAAATTTGGGCAATATTCAGGCACCATTTGAAGCATGGCTGATCTTGCAGGGCTTAAAAACATTAGTACTAAGAGTAAAGCAGCATTCAGATAATGCCTTGCAGGTGGCAAAATACCTAAAAAACCATCCTAAGGTTAGCTCAGTGATTTATCCCGGACTTGATGATTTCCCGCAGCTTGAATTAGCAAAAAAACAGCACCCCTCTGGTTATCACGGAGGTATGCTAGTTTTTGAAATGGTTGAAGGCTATGATAAGGCAATTTCAGTGATGAATAAGGTAAAACTTTGTGCATTAGCTGAAAGCCTTGGTTCAACTGAGAGCCTGATAACTCATCCGGCATCGATGACGCATGCGGCAATGACACGTGAAGCGCGTGAAGCAATTGGGCTAAGCGAAGGAATGATTAGGCTTTCGGTTGGACTTGAAGATGTAGCAGATATTATTAAAGATCTTGAGCAGGCAATGAGCTAACTGAACTAGGATAAATCAACAAAGCCAAAATAAAATATTATCAAGGAGATAATAGCTAGTGATAGATAATAGCAATCAGGAAATGCATGATTTATTTGAACAGCGGAATATCTATTTAAACCCGCCAGCTGACGTAGACGATCAAATCAAAATTCTGCGTGCTCGTGGTATGGTTATTGATGATTGTCCATATGCCAAGGATTTTCTTGAAGAAGTTTATTTCCATCGTTTTATAAGTTATTCTGTGCCTTTTTTTGCCGATACTACTTCACGGCTTTATAAAGTAAATACCAATTTTAAAGATGTCGTTAAGATTTATGAATTTGATAGTAGATTAAGAAATTTACTTCTTGAGGCTATTGAAAAGATTGAGATTTCGGTAAGGACTCAGTTTATTAATCTTAGCTGGAAATATGGTCCGCACTTTTATATGAAGCATAAGTTATTTCGTGATCACCGGCTTCTGAATGACAGTATTGAAAAATTGCAATACCAGATTAAAGCCAGTCATGATTTACTGGTTAGTGAGTATTATCATCGTTATAATGATCCAGAAATGCCGCCAGTCTGGATTGCTATTGAATTAACGTCAATTGGGCAATTAAGTAAATGGTTTATGAATTTGAAGAGTCAGGAAGATAAAGCTGCAGTTGCTAAACGTTACCGTATTCATTATAGCGTATTACAAGCTGTTTTAGATAATCTTACATTAATTCGCAATTATGCGGCACATCATAATCGGATTTGGAACCGAAATTTTAGTTTTGAGTGTATTGTTGATGATGAACATCGGGCAATAAGTCAGGCATTGTGTGAGGGGAGCAGAATTTACACCGTATTGGTGCTGATTCTTTATGTTTTGAAGGTTCTTGGATTTCATGAACCATTTTATAAAAAATTGACTGGCTTAATCGAAATCTATAATATAAATGTAGATGCAATGGGGTTTCCGGTTAATTGGAAAAGTTTATTTCAGGAAGTCATGAGTGGCAAATAAGCGTGCCATACTTTTGATGGGACCAACCGCAGCCGGTAAAACAGCTATCGCGCTTAGTCTAGCAAACCATTTGCCAATAGAAATCATCAGTGTTGATTCTGCTTTGATTTATCGTGGACTAAATATTGGTAGTGCTAAGCCTTCGCTTTCTGAATTATCACAAGTACCGCATCATTTGATTGATATTTTATCGCCACTTGAAAACTACTCAGTCGCTGACTTTTTAAAAGATTGTAATCAATGTATTAGTGATATATGTGGACGTGGGAAATTACCAGTACTAACTGGCGGCACCATGATGTATTTCAATGCCTTAGTTAATGGAATTTCTGAACTTCCAGAAGCAAATCCCGAAATCCGTCAGCAACTCGAGGTTGATTTTGATAAAAATGGAAATCTTTCCATGCATCAGAGATTAATGGCGCTAGACCCCAGCTCGGCAGCTAAAATCAACCCAAATGACAGACAAAGAATTGAGCGCGCGCTTGAGGTTTATTATATCTGTGGTAAACCGATGTCTATAATGCAGAAAGAAAAATGGATTCCTGGACTATCTGATTGTGAGTATTTATCATTGGGCATCATGCCTACTAATCGAGAGCTTTTACATCAAAGGATAAATCAGCGCTTTGATTCAATGCTTGAAATGGGGATTATTGATGAAGTTGCCAATTTACGCATACAATATCCTGAATTGACGGATAAGCATAATTCAATGCGTACGGTTGGTTATTCTCAGGTGTGGAGCTATCTTGAAGGTATCATTGATTATGAGAACCTTAGGATGGAAGGAATGGCAGCAACACGGCAATTGGCAAAGCGCCAGTTTACTTGGCTACGCAGTCTTCCACTTCAAGTTATTGATGATCCTCAACTAAATCAGGACATATTACTGCAAAAAACTTTAGATCTAATCAGTAGTTGGATTTATTAAGCTAGGATAGAGATCTACTTTTTACAAATTAATTTGATCGATAAATAAGTTGATTTTCCTATAGCTTGTGTTATAATTATCACTTAAACACTATATATAGTGTTTTTTGGGTTAAGAAAGAAAAATAATGGTTTTTGGTTTTTTTAAGAAAAAAAAGAAAGAAGAACAGCAGGTAGTTGTTCAAGATAATCAGCAACAAGATAATGTTGACATAGTTGAAGTAGCTACTGAAAAAGTTGTTGAAATTAGTCAAGATATATCTGTTGAACTAGTTGAGTTAGTCAAATCAGATGAAATTACTGAGTCAAAACCAATAGACTTTATCGAGCAAAATGAGCCAGCTTCATTAGAAACTTCAGAAGTAGTTAGTAGTGATACTATAGAAATATCAAATGAAGAAATCCCTTTGCTTGAGACTAACTCTGAAATTAGTGATGAGTTAACTCGTGGCTTTGAAGCAACTTATATGGCAGATGCAAATATTCGTGAGATTGCTAATGTAAGCGAGGAAGTAAAGCTGGAAGTTGAAGAAATTCAGGAAGAGCAAGTACACCTGAAAAAACTTTCTTGGACACAAAGACTAAAGCTTGGACTTAGTAAAACCCGGGATGTGCTTGGTAAGAAACTACTAGGGGTTTTTGGTGGCGGTAAAATTGATGAAGATCTATATGAAGAGCTTGAATCAGTTTTATTAACTTCTGACGTTGGTGTTGCAGCAACCATGCATTTACTGGAGAATGTTCGCGATAAGGTGAGCCTTCGTGGGCTTAAAGATGGCACTGAACTTAAAACCGCATTAACCGACTCATTAGTGGAATTAATCAAACCCCTTGAAGTTCCACTTGATACCAGTAATCATCAGCCCTTTGTAATCATGATGGTTGGTGTTAATGGAGCTGGAAAAACAACCTCTATTGGTAAATTAGCCAAGTATTTCCAGCAGCAGGGCAAAAGCGTTATGCTAGCAGCGGGTGATACTTTCCGTGCCGCAGCTAAAGAGCAATTGATGGAGTGGGGTAAACGTAATAATGTAACGGTTATTGCCCAACAATCTGGTGATTCGGCTGCTGTTTGCTATGATGC
This sequence comes from Neisseriales bacterium, assembly GCA_008017155.1. Lineage (GTDB taxonomy): Bacteria > Pseudomonadota > Gammaproteobacteria > Burkholderiales > UBA11063 > Aquella. The sequence continues at coordinate 21,911 of SSGX01000031.1, forward strand.
AATCCAGTCCGCGATTGCTCGTAAAATTGATATTGTCCTAGCCGATACTGCAGGTAGGTTGCCAACCCAATTAAATTTGATGGAAGAAATTAAAAAAGTAAAACGGGTTATTGATAAGGCATTACCGGGTGCTCCGCATGAAGTAATGTTAGTTTTGGATGCAACGATTGGGCAAAATGCGATCAATCAGGTGAAAGCATTTGATGATGCACTTGGACTTACTGGTTTGGTATTAACTAAGCTTGATGGAACTGCCAAAGGGGGGGTGATTTGCGCCATTGCCAAGGAACGTCCGGTTGCCTTACGTTTTATTGGTGTTGGTGAAAGTATAGACGATTTACGTCCGTTTACGGCAAAAGAGTATGTTGAGGCTTTACTGGATTAGTTGTATATTTATACAAATAACTTATGCTGCTAATAGTTTTAGCTTAAGTGATGCGGAATCACAAAGATTCATCGCAGATACGTCGGCTGAGAATAATAAAATCTATTATTCGGGAAATAACATAACTAGTAATGAATTACAGTTGCATGAGTCAGATGCAAAGAATGCCCAGCATATGCTTCTTGAGAAAGAAAATAATTTATTTAATCCCGATGGCACTTTAGGCGTAACTAAAGATACAAAAATGCAAATTAATCCCAATGGGGTTAATTTCAACATGGGGTACTAGACAGTTAAAATCAGTCAGTGAATTTATACTAATTTATTAAAAATATTTTTTGAGGTTACTTTAAATGACACAAGATTCTATGGCTTCACAAAGCAGTAATCGAGTTAATGTTGTTGATAAGCGGATTATTAATGGACAAACCGATGTAAATCAGCTTGTCCCATTTAAATATAAATGGGCATGGGAAAAATATCTAGCAACTTGTGCTAATCATTGGATGCCACAAGAAATAAATATGCAGCGCGATATTGAATTATGGAAAAATCCAAATGGCTTGACCGCAGATGAAAGACAGATTGTTAAGCGCAATCTGGGCTTTTTCGTAACAGCAGATAGTCTTGCAGCTAATAATATTGTACTTGGTACTTATCGCCAAATTACTGCACCAGAGTGTCGTCAATTTTTATTACGCCAAGCATTTGAAGAGGCAATACATACCCATGCTTATCAATACATAGTTGAGAGCCTTGGGCTTAATGAGGGCGAAATATTTAATGCCTATCATGAAGTTTCTTCGATTAAAGCAAAAGATGAGTTTTTGATTCCTTTTATTGATACATTAACAGATCCTGAATTTAAAACTGGAACACTTGAAAATGATCAAAAATTATTGAAATCTCTAATTGTATTTGCTTGTATTATGGAAGGGATTTTCTTTTATGTTGGGTTTGTACAGATATTGGCTTTGGGTCGTCAGAATAAAATGACTGGTGCAGCTGAGCAATATCAGTATATTTTACGTGATGAGTCGATGCATTGTAATTTTGGGATTGATTTGATTAATACGATTAAACTTGAAAATCCTGAATTATGGACAGAATCATTTAAACAAGAGTTAGTTGAGTTATTCAGTAAAGGTGTTGATCTTGAATATGCCTACGCTGAAGATACCATGCCACGCGGTGTTCTTGGGCTTAATGCTAGCATGTTTAAAGAGTATCTGCGTTTTATTTGTAACCGTAGGATGACTCAGATTGGCTTATCCGAGTTATTTCCGGGGGCGACGAATCCATTCCCATGGATGAGTGAGATGATCGATCTGAAGAAAGAGAAAAATTTCTTTGAAACTCGTGTAACTGAGTACCAAACCGGTGGTGCACTAGATTGGGATTAATACTAAATAAAAAAGCTGCTGAAATTCAGCAGCTTTTTTATTTAGAAATTTAGATAATATAATAAATACCTATTGCAGTGCAATATAAATTAAGTTATAATCCAGCTTTCAAAATTTGCTCATTAACTTTTTTGCCTGGGGGTATCATATGACAGCCACTCAATGCCGTGAATGCAATCCAAATAGCAAAGTTGGTCATAATTTTTGCCGAAATTGTGGGAATAAATTAACTATGGCAGGTATCAAGCGATTGCGTATAATGGAACGATACCAAGGGTATGAGAAATTTTGTGGTTATTGCGGTACTCACCGTCGTGAATGTGCCTGCGACATTCGAGGACGACGCTAGATTAAGTATTGCTAGCTTGCTGTAAATAATGCATAATGCTTAATCTGGTATGGGGTGTCAATTTCATTGAACCCAGCTCCAGCTAAAGCATTCTTCATTTTTTCAATACCCTCAGGGTAGTCAAATTTCTCGATGTGATCTCTAGTAAAACTAAGCTCAGCTTCACTAAATGCAGCTAATCCAGAATAAAAGTCTAGCATCGTTTGGCTCATGTACTGTTCCCTCGTTTGGCCTGCTGCCAGAGAAATATCAATCTGGATAAAAATACCATTTTGATTTAGACACTGTTTGATTTTCTCAAATAATTGCTTTTTATCTTCTAAAGATTGGAAGTGGTGGATACAGAAACTGGAAAAAATGATGTCAAATCGCTCTTTATTAGCAATAAAGTTATCCAATATACTAGATATATCTCCAGCTATAAGTTCTGGTATTATTGATACTTTATTTAGATTTTCTCTTGCATAATCAAGAGCAACTTCAGATAGATCTACACCCGTATATTGAATATTTTTGATTGGTTCACAAAGTTTTGCAGCAAAATAAGCATCACCACAGCCAAGATCAAGGAATCTTGGTTTAGCAGGCAGGTTTTTCTTTGCTAATTCAATTGCTGTAGCAGAAAACAATTCCTGATGATGCATATAGTTATATTCAATAAATTTTTGATAAACACTCCAGCTATCAAAAAATTCTTTAATCTCGCTATTTTGTGAACTCATAACATGCACCTCAATTAATTACTACTGGCTGCTCTAGAGCTAGTTAGCGGGCTATTTGATTGATTATTATCTGAATTATCATTGTTGTAACTGCCATTCATGTTGGCACAGCCCTGAATTGTTAATAGAACGATGAAGACTGAAAATAATTTTTTCATAAAAACCTCTATAAAATTTTACCGGGGTTAAATAAATTCAATGGATCAAGCTGATTTTTTAATGCTTGTAATAATTGTAAATTCTCTACTGGAGTATATTTTTTGAACCATTCTTTTTTGGCAATTCCAATACCATGTTCGGCAGCGATGCTTCCACCAAAATTAATCACATCTTGATAAACAATCTTACTAACTCTTTCTTCTAATGCTTCAGTTTCAGCAAGGCTTGCGCCTTTTTTACCGAAATTATAATGTAAATTGCCATCACCAAGATGCCCAAAAATACTAAAGTAGCCATCTGCCTCAATTTTCCTTAGTTTTGGCATATTAGTTGTGAGGAACTCTTCGATTTTACCAAGCGGTAATGAAATATCATGTTTAACCGCATAACCATAAGTTTTTTCGGTTAGTGGAATATGTTCGCGAATTAGCCATAAAGCTCTACGTTGTTTATCATTACTGGCTATTAAGACATCATCTGGCTTTATACCAATACTTTCAAGTAAGCTGATAAAATTATCCAGATTAAAATCAGCGTTTATTTCTAGTTCTGCGAGTAGTAGCCAGTTTGCCGTAAATGGTAGTTTTTCATCTGGAAATTGCTGATTGTAAAGTTTCTGGCTATCGTCCTTAATTATTTCAAAAGCACTGACGTTATTTAAATAATGATGTTTTAATTTTTCCAGTAAGGTGAGGGCAGTTACTAATTTTTCTACTGGCAGCATAAGGGTTAGGTAATTAACTGGTAGCGGAAAAAGCTTCAATGTTGCACGAGTAATGATTCCGAGCATGCCTTCACTACCAATGAAAATCTGTTTCAGGTCAAGATAAGTATTATTTTTGCGTAGTTTATGATTATTTTGAATGATACTTCCATTTGGCAGAACTACTTCAAGCCCTAGCGTCAGATCGCGCATCATTCCATATTTTAAAACCTGTGTTCCGCCTGCATTGGTGGCGAGATTTCCACCGATTTGGCAAGTTCCCTGACTGGCAAGCGTTAATGGGAAATATAGATTGTGGCTTGCAGCGACTTCCTGTACCATTTCTAACGTACAACCAGCTTCAATAGTAATCGAACTATTTACTCTATCTACTTCAATAACCTTATTCATTCGTGCCAGATTTATTATTATCTGGGGGGCGGTATGATTTGCTAGTGGTGTTGCCGCCCCGCAGGTTGAGGTATTGCCGCCTTGTGGCGTTATAGCAATTTTTTGTTGTTGGCAGTATTTAATTATTGCTACAATTTGCGAGGTATTTTCTGGGAATAATATAGCAATTGCATTACCAGTGTAGCGTTTACGCCAATCTGTCAGATGGGCTGACATAAGTTCAGATTTAGTAACTACATTATTACTACCACAAATTTCGTGAAATCTGGTCAGATGCGTTTCTGTAAAATTATTGCTACTCATCCATGATTCCAAGAAGATCGATATAATCTTTAATATTATTGCTTTTAATGATGTTAGTAGTTAGTTGCTGTCGCCAAAGTTTAGCTTTTTTACAACCATGATATAAACCTATCATATGCCTAGTTACATGATGGAGGCGATGACCTTGAGCAAGATGATTTTCAAGATAAGGGATCATGTCTAGTGCAATTTCTTTTCGTGTCCTAACTGGATTATTCTCGGTAAAGAACTGATTGTCAAAATTGGCAAATAGGTATGGATTATAGTAAGCTTCACGACCAAGCATTACACCATCAACTAGTTCAAGATGATTAATCATATCCGTAGTAGTTTTGATACCACCATTTAGCATAATATTTAAATCTGGAAAATCTTTCTTTAATTGATAGACATAATCATATTTTAACGGTGGAATCTCGCGATTATCTTTAGGGCTAAGTCCTTTTAGTACTGCATTTCTGGCATGAATGATGAATGATTTGCAACCAGCAGTAGCAATTGTTTCGACAAATTTGGCACAATAATCATAGTTATAATCATAATCAAGTCCGATTCTTTGCTTTACGGTTACCGGAATACTAACTGCTTCTTGCATTGCTTTTATGCAATCGGCTACTAATTCTGGCTCTTTCATTAAGCAAGCGCCAAATTTTCCTGATTGGACACGATCAGACGGACAACCACAATTAAGATTGATTTCCTGATAACCGTATTCCACGGCAATTCTGGCACTAGTTGCAAGTTTTTCTGGGTTTGAGCCACCAAGCTGAAGTACAATATGCTGTTCCTCTGGATTAAACTCCAGCAAGTTATCGCGATCACCATGGATGATGGCATCGGCAACTACCATTTCGGTATAAAGAATCGTTTTTTTACTAATTTTACGCATAAAATAACGGTAATGGCGATCAGTCCAGTCAAGCATTGGTGCAATAGCAATTTGTGGCATATTATTTAGCATTCTGGTTATTTTGTACTAAAATAATATCAAACGTATCCAGATTGCCTTGAAGCTTTTCAGTACTACCTAAATGTGGAATTATCTTTTCTGGAAGATTTCCTTGTATTTGGGCAATAATTGTTGTTTTGGGCAGATTATATGCTTTAACTTTTTCGATTTCTTTATCCGGAACTACCAAATAGTACTCTGCTAAATTTAAGGTATCTTTTAGATCGTTAACCTTGTAGTACTTATTTTTGGCATAAAATTCAAGTGCCCGTGAATCAGTAATATAATCAACTACTGGAATCTCAGGGTGTTGGCTAGTGATTTCACTTGCCAAAAAACCAGTATCATATTTATGGTAGAGATAGCCATTTACTGTCATTGCAAACATGAATACCATTAAAATTGCAGCAAATGGAATTAAGATTGCTTTTATTATTGGTGGCTGCCCCCATTCTTTTATTAAAAGGACTATTACTATTAATTCCAGTAAGATAAAGCCAGCAAGAATCAAACCACTAAATAATAATCCAATCAACACTGCCAGTAGACCAAGCATTAAGATACCCAAACCTTGTTGGATTGGGTAAATTTTATGATTGCTATTGGCAAAATCAAGCATTACTTTTGCAGACATTATCGCGGCAAACGGGAAAATAATATTGGTGTAATGGTCAACCTGAAATGAGGTAATACTAAACATTATAAAGCTAATAAAAAAATAGCCAAGGAGAATCACCGTATTATTTCTATTTTGCTGTGAATCTTTTTTAAAATAACGGGTTGAATAATAAATCGCAACCGGAAAAAGTATCGTCCACGGTAAAAATGCCCACAAGAAGGTATGAATAAAAAATAGTTGATGTAGCGGTGGAGGGTTGGTCGTAGCTATTGGGCCTGTCCCAAAAAAGCGTCCAAATTGGCTATCAATAAAAAACCAGCGTACACCCGAGACGTGAGTATGACCAAAAACTACTTTTTCAGGATGTAAATCAAATTGCTGATATAAAGCCCAAACTTCGGGCAGCGCAAAGGCAAAAGATAAAAGTAACGCAAAAAGCCATTTAGGATGAATTATATTTATCAGCCGTTTTTGGTAAACCCATAGGCAAAATAAACCACTAACAATAGTTATAATGACAAAAATCCCCTTGGTCATTAATGCTAGACCTGTAAATAGTGCTCCTAAGATTAGTGATTTAAGAGTAAATTTTTCGTCGTATTGTAGCCAGTAATAAACTGCAGGCATTATTTGTCCGAGTAGATATGCTTCAGCTCGTACATCAATAGCTGAAAGTAATAGATGCAATATAGTCAAATAAATAAGTGTTGAGAGGAGGGCTACAGACTCATTTTTATATAGGTAGTTGGCTAGTTTGTAAGTGTATAAAGCACCGATTAAATGAAATACTAAACCAGGAAATACATAGCCAAAAGAGTTGACCCCAAAGATTTTAAATGATAAAGCAGCTGCCCAAAATGGGAAATGCGGTTTATCTAGCCAATCCTGATTACTAAGAACTAGATCCGTCCAATTATTGCTTAGAGCTATATTTTTGGCAATGCTACCATACCAAGGGCTAAATGATGCACTGGTAACCGGAAAAATTAGCCCGTAACAGGTGATACAGATTGCGATTAGGATTAATATTTTACATAGTTTATTAAAGTTATAGTTTGTCTGCATGCTGCCCTATGATAGTGTATTTAATTATTGGAGAATTTTAACATATAGAGAAGGTGAGCAATATAAAAAGTCACCCAAGATCATAGTTAGGCAGAGTTGATCTTGGGTGTGAAGGAATGAACACAGAAACGTTATTTAAAATATATTACTTTGTTCAGCAAGTATTATCTGCTATTTTCAATAAAAAATGTGTCCATATAAATGGACACATTTAAAATAATATTTGAGCTATAGAACGGATGCTCAGAAAGCCAGATGTAAAATAATGACTTTAAATTAGGGGCTAGACAATCAAAGCATATTTTAAGGTATGCTAATATATTGTCATGATTCATAAAAATAAGTATATAAACAGTTCAAAAATTTCAGAAGCTAAATTTAGGGAAATAGTTAGGTATTTTGTTGCAGATTTATCAGCAACACAAATAGCAACTTTATCTGGAGTTAGTCGAAATTCTATTAACAAATACGTAATGGAAATTCGCCATAGAATTTATGATTTATGTAATTTAGAATCTCCCTTTATTGCCCTTGGAGATGTAGAGTTAGATGAAAGTTACTTTGGTGCCAGACGAGTGCGCGGAAAGCGTGGACGTGGAGCTTATGGTAAAACAATTGTATTTGGTTTACTAAAGCGAGGTGGTAAAGTTTATACTGAAATAGTTCCTGATTGTAAAAGTAAAACACTACAGGATATTGTTAGAGGTAAGGTATCTGCTGAATCAATCATTCATACTGATGGTTGGCGTGGATATGATGGCTTAGTAGATATAGGCTATGACAAACACTTCCGTGTTAATC
>SSGX01000028.1 GCA_008017155.1 Neisseriales bacterium
AACGCATAAACTTGTTGTGGCATCATCGTTGGTACAGATAACGGTCGTTTTTCTACCTTCAGCTTTTTACGTTGTTTGATTTGCAAGGCTAAATTATGTTTTTTGTATAGCCGATAAACCTTCTTATGGTTTACTACAATATTCTGTTGGCGCAATTTCTGGTAAAGTTTACGATAACCATAACGTTTATGTTTTAAGGATAACTCTAGTAAATCACTTTCAACAGTATCTTGCGTTTCTAGTTTTTCATAATAATAGCTACTACGGCTGAGATTTAAACTGTTACAAACAGCACGGGTAGTTAATTTGTGATATTCTTTAGCATAAATTACCAATTCTTTCTTTACCGAAACACTTAAAGCTTTTTTCAATAATATCCTTGAGCATTGCTATTTCAAGACTTTGATTGGCAAACATTTGCTTTAGCCGACGATTTTCATCTTCTAGCTATTTTAACCGTTTAATGTCAGCTAATGTCATGCCCGCATATTTATCTTTCCAATTATAATAAGTTGCTGTTGATATGCTATGTTTACGACATAATTCTTCAATCGTCATACCTCCAGCCTTAGCTTCATCTAAGATTTTAACAATCTGATTCTCGTTAATTCGTTTAGTCATAGTAATACTCCTTAATTTGACTAAATATTAGCTTGTGTCTAATTATGAGTGGTACTATTATAGGGGCGCTACGACAAAGCGTTAATGCAGGCAGCTAACTATGTTTTTTACTGTGCTATTAGCTTTTGAAAGATATGGGTTAGTTACTTTAGATAATTTATATTGCATTTTGTTATTATTTGAAATAGTAAAAATACAATAATGGTATAAAACGTTTTAAATAAATACTCTGTTTTTGTAAGGTCTTGTGAATCTAAATATTTTTTTATATTTAAAATGGCGGAAGCTGTGAGATTCGAACTCACGAAGGACTCGCATCCTTGCCGGTTTTCAAGACCGGTGCATTCAACCGCTCTGCCAAGCTTCCGTGTTGAGAGAGTTATTATATCTATTAATCCCTATTGTTGCAAGTATATTTTGTATTTTATATTAAAAAAAATATAAGCTATTGAATCGTTTTATCTGTACGCATCCGCGAAAAAATTAAATAATAATTTATGCTATAATAGCCTATGATTTAAACATAAGGGACTAATAAATGCTAAGTCAACGCCAGCCACGAGGGTTTTCTATTTTCTTTCTTACTGAAATGTGGGAGCGTTATGGATTTTATGTCCTTCAGTCATTACTAGTTTTTTATGCTACCCAAAAATTAAATCTCAATGATTCTGATACCTACGCGATGGTTGGTTCATTTACGGCTCTAGCCTATATAAATAGTATATTTGGTGGAATAATTGCCGATCGTTATATTGGTTATGATAGAGCGATTATGGCTGGTGCAGCAACATTGTGCATAGGATATTTATTTCTTACAGTTGCAGTATCAGTGAACCTTTTTGTATTAGGATTAGCTATCGTTACAATGGGAACTGGTTTATTAAAGCCAAATATATCCAGTATGCTTAGTATTTTATACCGAGAAAACCCAGAAAAAAAAGAGATGGGATATACGCTTTTTTATGTGGGTATTTATTTTGGTGCGATAGGTGGAAGTTTTCTTGGTGGTTTTATAAAGACATATCTTGGCTGGCATGCTGTTTTTGCATCTGCAGCGATTGGTCTAGCAACAGCATTAATTACATTTAAACTTGGTAAATCAAAGTTTGGACTCCATGATACGCGGGGAGTTACCTATTCTTCAATTAATAATCTCAAAGCATTAGCTATCATCATACTTTTAATCGCAGTTGCGTTTTTTGGTATTTATAATGATACAATAGCCAAGTGGCTATTTGCAATTATTGCAGTATTAAGTGCGGGATTTATTATCAATAATATTCGTATATACGAAGGTGCAGAACGGAGAAAATTGATAGCGTTTGCTATTTTGGTGTTATTTTCTATCCTTTATTGGGCAGTATATTTCCAACAGTTTTTCTCAGTTAGCCTTTGTACCTCAAGAGTTACTAATTTAACTCTCCCAGAAAGTTCTTTAACTGCTTTTGAATCTTTGGGAGTTATTTTGTTCGGTCCATTAGTTAATATGTTTTGGCTTTGGTTACAAAATAGGAATAAAGATTTTTCAATTCCGGCAAAGTTTAGCTTAAGCTTTCTATTTAATGGACTAAGTTTTCTCGTATTGGTGATAGGATTACACTATGCTATAAGTAATGGTGTTAAACTAAATCAGATGTTTATAATCCTATGTTATCTAATTATAGCATTTGGAGAATTATTTATTTCACCTATTGGTTTAGCAATGGTAAGCACTTTAGTTCCTCAGCGTCTAAATGGTGCAATGATGGGTATTTTTCTGATGTCTATTGGTTTTGGTGGGAAATTAGCTGGGTTTCTTGCGCAATCAGCGGTTAATGATAGTACTAATATAAGTTTAACGACTTTGGAAACAGTTTACCGTAATTCTTTTGAAACCTATGCATTATTTAGTATTGGTATTTTTGTTTTGTGTATATTGGCTATAAAGCCAATAAATAAATTGATATTTGGGAAAAATAAGTGACTAAAAAAAATGATTTAAATTTTGAAAGTGCCATTAAGCAACTTGAGCAGACGATTGTTGATATAGAAACTGGCAATATTGATTTAGAACTTGCACTTAGTAAGTATAAAGATGGGGTTACTCTGGTAAAATTCTGTCAGGAAAAGCTTCAGGATATAGAACAAAAAATAAAGATTCTTGACCAAGATTCGAATCAGTTAAAAGACTTTGTTGGGCAGTAGAGTAGTAGATGGAAAAACAGGATTTAATTAATAATAGGCATATTGAGTTAATCGAGAAAAAGCTTTATAATCTTTTGTCGCAGCCAACAAAGTGTGAGACCTTGCTTTCTGCAATGCAGTATTCAACGCTTGATGGTGGTAAACGTATACGTCCGAGGTTTACAATTGCTACAGGGATATTGAGTAGCGCTGATTTAGATGCTTCTGTTACAATTGGTTGTGCTATTGAACTAATTCACTGTTTCTCTTTAATTCATGATGATCTACCGATTATGGATAATGATGATTTAAGAAGAGGGCGTCCAACGAATCATAAAGTTTATGGCGATGCAGTTGCTCTTTTATCTGGTGATGCATTACATGCACTATGCTTTGAAATACTAAGTTCTCCTGATTTACAAATTAGTGATAGAGCAAAAATTGATATTATTAATCTTATCTCGCAAGCAATAGGGCTTCAGGGAATGGTTGGAGGACAAACAATCGATTGGTTAAGTACAGGAAAAACTTTGACTCTTGCACAATTACAGGAAATGCACCTTCTGAAAACTGGCGCATTATTAAAAGCATCAATACTAGGTGGCTATCTTGCTGGAAAAGATGCTAATTCAGAGCAGTTTAAGCTACTTGATTTCATTGCTGAAAAAATAGGACTTCTATTTCAAATTGTTGATGATATTATTGATACAACAGAAGATACTATAACATTAGGTAAAACAGCTAATAAAGACCTACTCAATAACAAGGCTACATATGTTAATATTCTCGGCTTGGAGCGAGCACAGCAAATTGCTAATGATCTACACTCTGAAATTAAGGGCTTAATACAGGCACATAAAAATAGTGAGCAACTTGCCTATCTTGCTGATTGTGTTTATTATCGTAACTCTTGAAATTTGAAATAATTAATAAACAGCAAGAAAAATAAATGGTGATATTTCAATAGTTGTATTACCTTTTTCATATACTAAATTAAATTTACTACACAGAATTATTTATCAATGCATCAAAAAAATATACTAGAAAATATACATTATCCTAAGGATTTAAAAAAATTATCTAAGTCTGAATTACACCAGCTGGCAGATGAATTACGGACATTTATCCTTAATAATGTAAGTAAAACTGGTGGACATCTTGCGTCAAACCTTGGTTGTGTCGAGTTAACTGTAGCGCTGCACTACGTTTATGACACACCCCATGATAAGTTAGTCTGGGATGTTGGGCATCAGTCATATCCACACAAAATATTGACAGGTAGACGTAAGCAAATGGATACCTTGCGGCAGACCAATGGTTTGGCTGGATTTCCAAAGCGCGAAGAGAGTGAATATGATACTTTCGGTGTTGGGCATTCATCGACATCAATTTCTGCTGCGCTGGGAATGGCTGTTGGAAATCGACAACGGGGTAAGACGGATAAAGTTGTTGCTATCATTGGTGATGGTTCAATGACCGCTGGGTTGGCATTTGAGGGTTTGAATAATGCTGGCTGGTTAAATACTGATATGCTCGTGATCCTAAACGATAATGAAATGTCAATTTCTGAAAATGTCGGTGCTGTTAGTACTTATTTATCAAAAATTCTTGCTGGGCGCTTCTACAATAAAGTTAAAGATACTGCTAATAAAGCATTAAGTGTTGTGCCAAGTATGCAAAAACTGGCACATAAGGTTGAAGAGCATATGAAGGGCATGATTATGCCTAGTACTATGTTTGAAGAACTTGGTTTTAACTATATTGGTCCGATTGATGGACATGATCTTGATCAGTTAATTGATACTCTTACCGAGCTTAAGAATTTATCTGGCCCACAGTTCTTACATATTGTGACTAAGAAGGGGCAGGGTTATAAGCTTGCTGAGAATGATCCAATTGCTTATCATGGAGTGAGTACATTTAATCCTACTGAAGGGATGCAAGCAAAAGCTAGTGCAATGACCTATACGCAAGTTTTTGGTAAATTTTTATGTGATATTGCCAAACTTGATGATGAGTTTTTAGCAATTACTCCTGCAATGCGCGAAGGTTCTGGTATGGTTGAATTCGCTAAAGAATATCCAGAAAAGTTTTTTGATGTAGGAATAGCTGAACAGCATGCTATTACCTTTGCAGCTGGTGTTGCAACGCAGGGAATAAAACCAATTGTAGCGATTTACTCGACTTTCTTGCAGCGTGGTTATGATCAATTAATTCACGATGTAGCGCTACAAAATTTACCAGTATTATTTGCGATTGATCGTGCAGGGATAGTTGGCGCTGATGGTCCAACTCATAATGGAGCTTTTGATATCAGCTTTTTACGTTGTATCCCTAATATGATTATCATGACTCCAAGTGATGAGAATGAGTGCTACCAAATGTTATATACTGGGTTTAGATTAAATGCTCCCGTAGCAGTACGTTATCCACGTGGTTCTGGTATTGGAAGAGCTTTAGAGCCATTTAATAATCAATTACTTGAGGTGGGCAAAGGTAGAGTCTTACGAAATGGTAAAAGAATTGCCTTTCTAGCTTTTGGCTCGATGGTACATCCAGCGCTTGATGCTGCAAATGAAATTGATGCAACTATTTGTGATATGCGCTTTGTTAAACCATTAGACAGAGAACTAATCAAATCAATGGTAGCAACGCATGATGTTATTGTTACTGTCGAAGAAAATGCTATCATGGGTGGTGCTGGTAGTGCTTGTGCTGAAGCTATCCTTGAAATGGGTTTATCTCCAGCACAGGTGATTACAATTGGTATTCCAGATGAATTTATTGACCATGGTGATCCTAAGGCAATGCTAGGTAGTATTGGTTTAAATAAAGTTGGAATTTTGGAAAAGTTACGTGCTTTGAATGTTTTAAGTTACTAAGTATTTTAATTCTGAAATATTAAGATAAAAGCCAGACTAGAGTCTGGCTTTTATCTTAATATTTGGTAGGGTAATAATTGTTGCTGGCAAAATTGGTTAACACACTCATAAGTTTAATAAGCATTTAAGGTATTCTTGTGTTAGAGAGCTACTAGGCTGTAGAGTAGTGGTATTTCAAGTGTGGTCAATTATGCTAAAATAATCTACATTATGGGATATAGTTTTTATTTATTACCAGTAATGGTTGTTTTTATCTTAAAAATGCATTGTGGAGTTTGTCTTTAATGATGAGAAGAAGTAATAAATTAGTCTGGTTTATAGCTATTTTGTTGGTACTTAATTTTTCTGGATTAATCTATACACAAATTAAACTAAAGCAAAATGAAAACCAAAAAATGCAGAAAACTATTTCTAATCAAAAACTTTTTCTGGCAACTACTGCGGATAGGATAGATTACAAAATTGGGGCACTAGCTGATAAATTAGATGATTACGCAAGTCAGTTAAATAGCGGTTCTTTAAAGTTAGAGGATTTAGACTTAAAATTAAAAAATGATAAAGCATGGCTAAATTATGGCGTAGTAGGGCTAGGTCTTGCCGATGTTCCAAAACCTAGAAATGGTCACAAGCATTTTCATAGAGTATATTGGATAAATCATACAACACAGATAGAGTCACAAGAGGATAGCCTTAACTACACCTCAAATACTCCAGAAAATGCTTGGTTTAATGATGTATTAAAAAGTAAAACTAAGCGCTGGTCTAAGCCATATTACGATGGTTCTTTGCAAGAGTTTATATTTAGTTATTCGGTTCCTATTTATGATCATGCTCGAAAGAATATAGTTGCAGTATTGGTTGTTGATTTTGATTTGCAGATAATAGATAGGCAAGTATCACAAAATATAGGGCAAAAATATACTTCTATTATAGATAAAAATGATGGCACTTATATTTATACAGATGACACTGATAAGGTATTAAATCATGTATCATTAAAAAATATTAATGATGATCTATTAGGAAATAGTGCATATCAGCAGATAAAGAATAGTCCATGTAATCAGGTTTGTAGTTATAATCCATCTTCTGGATTAGGGCAAGGGTTATTAATCTACCAGTCATTACAGAAGTTACCTTGGGTTATTGTTGCTAGATATAATAATCAACAACTAATCAGTTTAAACCGGGTTTCTGAAAACTCTCTAACCATGCTAAATATTGGTTTTTGTGTTGGATCACTACTTTTATTAGTGATATTATTTAATCTTCATCGTATGAAGCGAAGAAGAACACTCAATATTCTTTGGCAGACATCCGTTCTTGCAACAATTATTCTAGCTAGTGGTATTGTATATATTTGGAAGGTATCAAATTATTTATATTATCGCGATACATCTAAAGCAATTATAAATCAGACTATTCTTAATAACTATGTCAAGCAATATGACGCTGCAAGTCGATTAAAGCGTGCTGAATCAATTGAGCAAATTCCGACTGCTATTATTATTGATTCAGTTGAGTTTCTAAATTCGTATAATATCCAGCTTACGGGTCACATTATGCAGCACTATCCCAAAAACGATGAGGCTAATTGGGGAGTAAAATTTAATGATGGATTTGATTCCAAAATTACTCAAATTGGTGTTCAAAAATCAAATCGCTATGATGTTGTAACATGGTCATTTCAAGTCAAAATCCGCGAGAATTTCGACTATACGCATTATCCGTTTAATCATGGAAGTATTTGGATTGCGGTTAGTCCGACAAATCAGAACAAGAACCTATTATTTGTTCCAGATTTCTCATATTACAATGGCTTAACCGATATAAATGCAGCCAATGGTGTTGCCAAAAATCTTATTATCCCAGGATGGTATATCCGTGGTAGTTATTTTAACTATCAAGAGGATACGTCACGAATGGTAAATAATGTTAATTCATTTGCAACGGTTGATTTACCTGCGTTGACTTTTAATATTCTGATTGGTGCTACTTTGGGTGATGCCCTTATTACGACAATAATTCCACCAATGGTTATTATAATGATTTTATTTGTGACGCTATTAACAATCAGCAAGCGGAAAAGTAAATTCATTGAGTTTAAAGTTAATAGTATTTTGAGCGCTAGTAGTGGGATGTTATTTACAATTGTCTTTACTCATGTAAGTTTACGCAATAAAATCACTTCGGCGATTATGTATGTTGAGTATTTTTATCTTATGATGTATATCGTTGTCCCACTAATCCCAATTAATGCCTTTCTGTTTGCTACTAAGCGTTTTAGTTGGCTTAATTATGGTAGTAACTTATATGTTAAGTTATTGTTTTTTCCTGCGATTTGCTTTTTCCTCTTTATAATAAGTTTATGGAGATTTTCATAGATTTTATATAAGTTTAGCCTCCTTGATATGCAAATTTGTATAGTTAATATACGTAAATAGCTATTTCTTGTTTTGTCTATTTTAATATAAAGTACTGCTTATGTATTAAGGGAGACATCATGGAAAAACTAAAGAAATTTGCTGGCATGACACTAAATTTTATAGTGGTCGTATGTGGATTTATGTTGCTTGTATTTAATGTTCGAGCAAATAGCCTAATAAGCGAGCAGCTCATAAAAGTACCAATGAATAATAATCCCAGTGTGCTAATGTCAAAAGTAAATATTTCAAATAATAGCCCCTTACAAAGCGAACTAGACGGTGATTATTGGTTAGCTAATATGGAAGCTAGGATTGAGAAATGGTTAAAAAATAGTTCACTTCGAAAAAATATTTTGGCATTAGTTCATTTTGAAGCCAATGCTCATGGGCTTGATCCTTTGCTGGTGTTAAGCGTAATTACTGTCGAAAGTCATTTTGATACAAAAGCGAAATCTTCCTATGGTGCACAGGGACTAATGCAGATCATGCCTTTTTGGCTAAAAGAGTTCGCGGTAAAAAACGGTAGTCTTTTTGATTATCGTATCAATATCAGGCTTGGTTGTGCAATTTTGAAACATTATCTTGATCGAGAAAAAGGAGATTTGTTTCGAGCACTGGCAAGATATAATGGTAGCCTAGGGCAAAGTAAATATGCATTAAAAGTATTTAATACTTATCAGCAACTAAAATTAACAGATAATTCATAACGGTATAATTCCTCTTATAATAATTGACAAATATTGCTATTATGGTTTATTATTTATGCTCAAAATAGTATTTTATTGGTTATTTAAATCATAGGGAAGCAAATGTTGAATAAGAAAAATATATTATTGATTGGGGCTGGCTTATTAGCGGTACTTTTGGCTGCGTGCAATTCCGGTTCTAGTACTTCTACATATCAATATCTTCAGGTTACACCTAGTGTAAATCCCCCAGTTTATATGGCAAAAATTGGCGAATCTGCAACAATGACATTTACTAATACGATTGTTAGTAATGCTGCACCAAGTTTTACTCAGTATAATGTTGCGGTAACAGTACCAAGTTCTGCTTTTACAGTATTAACTGAGTCGGGTAATAATGGTTGTATGTATATCAAAACAAATCAGTCGTGTAGTATTCAGATAAGTTTTACTCCTTCACAGGCAAGCGATTATCAGGCAATTAATAGCATTCAGTTTACTGTTGGTACATTGGAAAGTACCGTCAATGTTGCAACGGTACCTAATCCATAATTATGTTAGCCAAAGGTAAAGGCGTAAGCTTCAACTCCTGATTCGGAAGCGTTGATTTCAAGTAGACTATTAGCAACTTTCCCTTGATCAATCAAATCATATAGGCGATAGTTGCTAATCGTGACGCTGCTATTTTTTACGTCTTTACCAGCTGTGCTCGTAACCGGTTTTCCATTTAATTTAAGATTTACCTTGATTGGCTTCCCGCTAGCACTACCTAATACTAGATATACATGACGGGCATTGAAGTTTAGCTGTAAGCCAGATTTACCATTACCTGAGACAATTTGCTGTTTATGAATCGTCCAGTTACCCTGAAGCGCCCAGTTATTTACCGATAAAAATCCGGGTAAAGAGTAGTTATTTGCTTTATCCATGATTATTCCTTCTGGGCTTGCAAAAGCTTCAGTTCTAGCATAGCCAAGATAAGTTTCTGGTGTTTGGCTAATATTATAATTTAGTCCGCTATCTTCGGTGCTATTTCCGATGGTTTTTTGTCCGAGTAATACGCGGATGTTGTTTTCAGTTTCCTGATATTGTCCTTCACCAAAATGCGTATATACCACCATTCCATTTTTGTCTATCAAATAATGTGCAGGCCAGTATTGATTATTATAATTAATCCATGTATCTAGGTTATTATCCATCGCAACCGGATATTTGATATTATAGCGGCTAATTGCTTGCTTTACATTATCCATGTTTTTTTCAAATTCAAATTCTGGTGCATGAACCCCAATGATGACTAGACCATCCTTGCGATATTTTTTATCCCATTCGGTAATATATGGCAGAGTCCGGATGCAGTTTATGCATGAGTAGGTCCAGAAATCAACTAGTACTACTTTACCTTTTAGGCTTTTAATACTGATTGCTTGATTATTCGGCGTATTTAGCCATTTGTCGGACGGTGCAAACTCTGGGGCAGGGTACGGCGTTGCTAATGCGCCTTGTAGTTTATCTGAGCCAGCTGTGGCTTTATTATTCCAGCTAGTCAGATCGGCTGCATTTACACCAAAGCTGATTAACGCGATACTTGATAGTATCATGATTCCTAATGTTTTATGAACTAATGCGGAATGATTGCTGATAAAGCGTAATTTCATGATTAATTTCCTTCCAGTTAGTGAGATGATAAACATTGGTAAGCCCGCACCAAAGCTAAAGGCAAAAATAAGCATTATTGCATTTAGATTGCGCTCGGCTCTGATAATTTGTATCAAGGCTGAAGCCATAATCGGACCTGCACATGGAGTCCAGACTAATCCGATAAGTGCACCAATCATAATGCCACTTAAAAATCCATCGCGTTTTATATTTGAGCTTTGCATGCCAAAATTGGCTAGTCTTTCGGTGAGGCTAGCAAAGCGTGCCAATAGCTTTTCAGACAGGAATAACACCCCCAGTAATGTAAGTAGGGCTAATGAGCCGTATTTTATATAATCAAGGTTTATATTAAATAAAACTACTAACTGGCGTGAACCAAGTGCGAATAAGGCAAAAGTGAGGATGAATCCGAGTATGATTCCAAATGGTCGGCGTCTGCCACCATCTATTGATGTTGATAAAACCAAGGGTAATACTGGCAAGATACACGGGGAAATTATTAATGCCAGCCCTTCAATAAAAGCTAATCCAATCTGTAAAAAATCCATTGCTTATGTCCTGATACTTATTCATTATTTATTAAAAGTTGAATGCTAAACTAATTTTACTATAAAAGCCCAATTTGCTGTTTTAAAATTAATTGTAAAACGAGAATTTTGAATTATCACTTGTAGGGATGGTTATGATAGTGTCTAAAAGGCTATCATCTAGTCATTATGGGCTTTACAGGAAATGTGCATCCATTTGTTTAGAGAGGATTCTACTATGGTAAAATATTCATGTGAATTTTGGATGTAAAGCATTTTGTATAGGAAATACGTTTAACACCGAGATGAGTTATAGCAGTTACATTTTCAAGAAAGAATTGATATCATGATTAGTCAGAAAATCACTCCGACACTGTTTTTTGATAGTACGATTACCAATGCTGAAGGCGTGATTAGCTTTTATAAATCAATATTTAAAGATTTTGAAATTATTCGGCAATTTAAACTTCCCATTGGACCTGCTGAAGGAAAAGTCCTTGCATCTATCAGAATGAATGGGCAGGAGTTTATCATTTTTGCTGCAGGACCTGAGTTTAAATTTTCTGAAGCATTTTCGCTAACTATTGAATGTCATAATCAGGAAGAAGTGGATTATTACTGGAAAAAACTAAGTGATGGAGGTCGGGAAATAGAATGTGGCTGGTTGCAAGATCGCTTTGGTGTATTTTGGCAAATAGTTCCTAGTCAATTGATGGAATTAATTCAGGATAAGAATCCGCAAAAAGCAGCGGCAGTTTTTAACACCATGCTGCAAATGAGGAAAATTAATATTGCTGATCTGGAAAAAGCCTATCAAAACGTTTAATTGTTTTCAAGTATAAATCAGAGTATGTTTATAAATAGCCTCAAAACTAAACTAGTTAATTACGATCGTTTTGGTGAGCACCGGGTTAACGGGCTAAAAGCAGTCTTTATCTTAGAGATACTATTCTTAATTAATCTTATCTATAGTATTCATACTCCATATTTTTATTATTTCTATATTCCATTAACAGCTTTTGCTGCGGAAGTCGCCGGAAATAGCTTAAAAGATAAATTTACCCTTTATTTTTATACTTTGCTAGGTAGTACTATCAGTGTTTTTCTCTTTGGGATGTTTTCTCCGTACCGGACATTTTTTGTTTTCTTTGTTTTCTTTTATGCAATATTGATTGATTTGATTGCGATATATAAATTACGGAATATGTTTGTGCCGGCACCACTTATTCTGAGCTTGGCATCGTATTCATTAAATTATGGTAGTAGTGATAGTAATTTTTATATTGCAATTAATCACGCTATGCAAACACTTTTGGCGACTTCGTTAGTAATGAGTGCATTATTATTCTTTCCGCGCCTTTATTATCTCTGGATTTGGCGCAATGGATTTTATGATGTCTTGAGTCGGATCGAAGAACTAGCAGGGAAGATAACTAATGGGGTAGAGGTTGAAGTACCAATTATTCCGGGGACAATTGTGATGGATCGGTATTCGCGGATGTTATCAAGACGGATGAAGGTATTTAGTATCCTGAAAATTACCTTATTAACTCTGGATCTAGTGATGGCAGTATCCTATCTGGTATCATTTCAGAAACAGCTTCGCGCGCCGTATATTGCCTTCTTACATCGCTATGTGCTGTTACTGAAAGAGTCATGTAAGTTAAAAAAACCATTGATGATCAAGCCAAACGAAGACGTGATTTTTCGTGAGACTCACGAACTACGCACGCTACACGCAATTATACTTAGCTGGAATTATTTATGCTTAAACAAATAATCAGTCAGCCACTAAGCTACAGGGCAATCCGCGCATTACATATTTGTATTGTTTTTGGCTTTATTATCTTTGTGCAGGAATTTCTAGACTTTCCACAAGCAGGCTGGGCTGGCTTTTCGCTAATGATGATTTATGCTGGGTTTGATAATGGCACAACTCTTTTTCGCGCTTACCACCGCTTTTGGGGCATGATACTTGGGCTATTTAGCGGCTATATTCTATGGTTTATTGGACATCTTGATTATCGCTTGCTGATATTGATTATTCCGGTAACGGTTTTCTTTGCCTACTTTTTGGTTGGGCGAGCATACAGTGTGCCAACTATTTTTACGGTAAATACTGCGGTGATAGGTACCGGGTATTTTGCCGCGCATAGCGAATTTTCAATTACTGCTTTTTTGGTTGATTACACTGTTTGTACCATATTTGCTTTTGTAACTTGCGTGGTTTTTGAGTTTTTTATCTTCCGTAAATATGGCTTAATGAAGCGTTTTATCGCGGATACGCAAAAAGATGTAGTTAATCATTTACTAGGCTTAATAAATCTACTAAATCAGGAAAAAATTGATCGTAGCCGATGGTTTAATGCCTGCATCAATTTCAATCGTAGCCTAAATGAGGTAAATAATCTAGTTAATAATTCAGCCTTTGAGCATAGTTCTGAGGCGGCAGTTGGTGATGAGTTTAATCGCTTCGTGCTTCTGACAAATAAGATTTTTGTTGCCCTAAAAGCACTCTATTCAGCATATTATACCAAGCGCTATCATAAGCATGATTATAATCAATTGTTTTTACAGGTGCAACAAGACCTTGCCGAGCTACAACAGCTTATCAATAGCCAGCAAAATTTAACGATTCAGTCAGGAACTATTTACGATGCACAAAAATAGAGTTTTAACGATGATAATTGCCAGCTTGCTAGCTGGTTGTGCCTATTTTAGCGAATATAAAAAGCCGGATGTGGCTGTAAATAATCAGTGGGATGTGCCGCAAAATACTGGCTTGAGTGAAAGTAATCTTCCTTTTGTTACCTGGTGGCAAGGCTTTAATGATCCAACACTTAATCAATTAATCGAAAGTGGATTAGCTAGTAATAATACTCTAAATATGTCACGAGGTAATGTCGAAGCCGCTGAAGGGGAGTTAAAGAAAGTTCAGTTGCAATGGATTCCAGATATTAGCGTTATACTTGGCTATTCAAATAATCCGGCAACTGGGTTTCCGGGCTTACTGGCTGTCCTTGCGCCCAATTATACGATGAATGTATTTAGCCAGATAAAGCAGCAGAAAAAAGCTAAATATGAGTTAGCCGAAGCCAAAGCAGAAGATGATGCGGTAAAACTAAATGTGATAACTCAAATTACTGCTAGTTACTTCACTTATCAAGCAGAAATTGAACGAAAGCAATTACTCGATGTTTTAGCTAATGATCTAACCCATCTAGCGGAAATTGCCAAAAAAGTTTATAAAGGTGGATTAAGTGCCAATATAAATGTGCAAGATCTTGAAGCTCAGGTAAATATGATTCGTGGTGAGCAAGAGGTGATTGAACAAAATATCGTTGTTAGCCGCAATGCTCTTCGCTATCTGATTAATCAAAATCCGGGGCAGATTACTACTTCCCAGAAATTCTCGATGTTAAATAATAAGACTCTGGCGCCGGCTCAGTTACCAATGACCGTACTTGAAAATCGTCCGGATATGCAAATGGCAGAAAATCGCCTGCGTGCTTCCAATGAAGGAATTGGGCTTGCAGCTAGTCAGTTATTACCTACGGTGCAATTAGATTTTATTGGTGGTCCAGTTGCCGGTAATAATTCTTATAATATTCCAAATCCGATTACAACCAATGTGGTTGATTTCAATGATGAACTGTTAAAAATTCCGGTACTACGTGCCTCGGTGCTTGGGGAAATTGATAAAGCCAAAGGCTTGGATAAAGTTTCTTATTATAACTATGTGGAGACCTTACAAAAAGCCCTGCGTGATACTTCCAATGCTTTCTCGGCTAATTATCGCTTAACTAATAAGCTTATGCAAACCGAATCAGCACAGATGCATTTGGCTAAATCGTATAGTCTTAACCAGAGCTTAACTAAAAAAGGCATCCAAAGCGTAATGGATACTTTAAAAAGCAAAATTGCTCTTGATCGCATGGATATTAGTGTAAATCAGGATAAATTACAACAGTTGATAACTATTGTCAATCTTTATCATGAGCTTGCTGGTGGTTATAAAACTGGTGAAGATACGGCAAAAACTGCTGAGTCCAAATAGCTGATGCTTTATAATTTAGGGGTTAATTTGTTAATAAGAGGAAAATTGATGAGAGTTACAAGATTACTTAGTAGTTTGATGGTTAGTGGTTTATTATTTGCTTGTTCTAGTACGCATGCACCGGGTAGTGTTGATGGGAATGATGATAGCTTAACTGCTGTACCAGCACCAAAACTTAAAATGGATCAGCAAGAAGCCTATAATGGTAGCGATGATTTAAAAGTTAACGGTGAGACTCCGTATGGTAAGGTTGGTGGTAAGTTCAAAACTTTACTTAAACAAACCGATAAAAATGGTATTACTCGTACTGTAACTGAAATTACTCGTGAGCCGGGATACCGTTCTTCAGTTCATTATATGAACTATGCAGTAACTACCTGTGTAACTAAAGGTGAAGCAACGATGGAACTTGATGGTAAAGATCCTCAATACTTTACTGCGGGTCAGTGTTTTATAATGCCTGTAGGTATAAAAGGATATGTCGCTAATGATGGCAAAGGCATTTTGAAACTTCTTGATTATAATACCTTTCCAGAAGGTGAAGATACTATGACTATGCTTGAAAGTACTAAGCACTAAGAGAAGACTAGCTACTAGTTTTAACAAAAATACCAGACAACCAATCTGGTATTTTCATTATGTATTACTTAAATAGTCCCAGAATCTTATTCTTGAATTGCTGTAAATAATTAACGCTAGGAGTTGTCTCTTCTGCTTTTTCAAGAAGTTGCTCACGAACATTATTTTTAATTACATCTTCCATGCAGTATAAACCTGGACCTGCATTTATCAGCCATTTGGCAGCAAAGATTGCACCTTGACCAAAGGCAGCTTTGCTGATACTTTCATGAGTTAGGCGAATAGTCTGGTTTGGCAAACCAAAAATTACTTCATGTTTACCAACGATTCCACCAACCCGGATTGAATTAATCTGGGTTTCTTCGTCAAGCCCCAAGGTATCAGCAATTTTTTTTGCAGTGCCCGAAACTTCATTTTTATTTCTGAAGTGTTCTTCAATTATTTCAATGTCAGCGTGTGGCAAAATATTTTGAAATATTTGCGCTGCCATTAGAATTAGATTAATCCCAATCGTAATATTCGGTGAATAGAGAACAGCCGTTTTTAAACCAAGGTTTTTTAGGTATTCCATATCCCCAGTTTCATATTGTGAAATTGCTGAGATAATTTTAATACCTATGTCAGCTGCTGGAGCATAATAATTAACCCCAGAACTATCTGAGAAGTCAACGATTATATCAACAGGATTATTGGTGAAAAATTCTTTATCGATTTCTGAAATGGGAACAATCTTGCCGGATTGACCTTTAAGTCCAAGAGCATCACTAGCAAATATAAAATCCTCACTAGCACTTCGTTTGGCAACCCATGTCAATTCAAAGCTTTCGTTCTTTAGAAATTCGTGTGCGACAAGTTTTCCGGTTTTACCAAAACCAAATAAACCAATTTTTATCTTATTCATTTTATTCTCCTTTACTCATGAAGATAGGTTTTATCCTTATGTAAGAAAATTTCTTAACAAGATAAATGAAAGGCTTGGTTAGCCTTTCAACTATAGCTTATAAATCAGACTGCTTCAAGTGCTGCTTTTACTTTTAACTGATTTTGTGGGGTGAGTTCAGTTAACGGCAATCGTAGCTGTGGTGAACCGATAACTTGCTGATAAAATAAAGCCCATTTAACTGGAATAGGATTTGCCTCACAAAATAAGACATCGCATAAATGATCTAGCTTTTGACTGATTTGCTGGGCTTTTTTGAAATCACCAGCTAATGCACTTTCACATAATGCTGATATTTCAGCTGGGCAGTTATTGCTGGCTACTGAGATTACTCCATCGCCACCAGTTAATAAAAACTGGAGTAATGTTCCATCATCACCAGATAGTAGGAAGAATCCTGCCGGACGATTCCGTACCAGATAACCGCAGCGTTTGATATTGCCAGTAGCATCTTTTAAGCCAACAATATTAGGGAAATCTACAGCCAGACGCAATGTTGTTGCATCTGACAGGTCAGTTGCAGTTCTTCCCGGAACATTATATAGTATTATCGGTAACTCTGTTGCTTTGGCTAATGTTGCAAAATGTAGATATAAACCTTCCTGAGTTGGTTTTACATAATATGGTGTTACACACATTAGGTAATCAATTCCGCTGATGCCTTCCAATAGTTTGAAACAATCTAGCCCTGACTGAGTGCTTACTGCACTTACACCAATGATAATCTTAACACGACCCTGATTAATATTAATGACATGTTTGATAACTGCAATCTTTTCTTCGCTAGTAAGCGCGGTTGATTCGCCAGTAGTTCCCATCACCACTAAACCTGTTACTTTATTTTCAATCTGGAATTCTACCAACTTAGTTAGAGACTGATAATCAATTTGACCATTTCTATCCATTGGGGTAACCAATGCGGTGATACATCCTTTAAGCATTTGTTAGTTCTCCTTACACTTTTGCTACGACATCAATAATTTTTCTATGCCGTAATTTAATATCTTTTAATTTGATTTTTTAGATAACAACTTTAATTAGTAATAGCACTGATTAATCTAATGCTCTAAATTTAGCTGTTTTTATGAACAGTTATTTTTGTTCGCGGCAGATTTTGCCGGTTTATAGTATGCATGTGACATGCGAAGACTCCTTATAACTGGTTAATTGGGGGAATTAACCTCTTGATTGCGAACAATCTACTGGACTGATTATAGCAACTTGAACCTAAAATAACAAGGGTTAGGATTGTAATTATAGCTGGATTAATTGAGTTAAATCAGTTATAATAGCGGGCTTACATTACTAATATAACAGCTTAAAACAATTTGTTAGCTGGGTAAATTTTATGGTTTTAAAGATTTAAAATGACAAAAAAAGTTTATATTAAAACTTATGGCTGTCAGATGAATGAATATGATTCTGACAAAATGGCGGATGTATTAAATAACTTTCAAGGTTATGAAAAAACTGATAATCCAGATGATGCAGAGGTAATCCTATTTAATACTTGCTCAATCCGTGAAAAAGCACAGGAAAAAGTCTTCTCTGATTTAGGGCGTGTGCGACATTTGAAGCAAAAAAATCCTGATCTAATTATCGGGGTTGGTGGTTGTGTGGCCTCTCAGGAAGGGCAGGCAATTGTCAAAAGAGCTCCTTATGTTGATATGGTTTTTGGCCCACAAACATTACATCGGATTCCTGAATTGATGGAAGAACGACGTAAGACTGGTAAGTCGCAGGTGGATATTAGCTTTCCCGAGATTGAGAAATTTGACAAGATGCCCGATGCTAAAGTTGAAGGCGTGACTGCGTTTGTCTCAATCATGGAAGGGTGCTCCAAATATTGTTCCTATTGTGTAGTCCCATATACCAGAGGGGAAGAAGTTTCGCGCCCATTAGAAGATGTGCTGACCGAGATAGCTAAGTTAACATTCCAAGGAGTTAAGGAAGTTAACCTTTTAGGGCAGAATGTAAATGCCTACCGTGGTAAAATGCCAGAGGGTGGAATTGCTGATTTTGCAATGTTATTAGAGCTTGTTCATGAAATCCCGGGTATTGAACGAATTCGTTATACTACTTCACATCCAAATGAGATGAGTCAACGAATCATAGACTGCTATGGTAAGTTACCAAAATTGGTTTCGCACTTGCATCTTCCTGCACAAAGCGGTTCTGATCGTATTTTGGCTGGGATGAAGCGTGGCTATACTTCGCTAGAATATAAATCCGTAATTCGTAAAATACGTGCTTTACGTCCAGATATTTCCTTTTCTTCTGATTTTATCGTTGGTTTTCCCGGTGAGACTGACGAAGATTTTGAAAAAACTATGAAGTTGATTGAAGATGTATTTTATGATGTTAGCTTTAGTTTTATATTTTCTGCTCGTCCGGGGACTCCAGCGGCTGAATTAAAAGATGATACGCCACATGAAGTAAAATTAGCGCGTTTACAGCGCTTACAGGCAAGGATTGAAGAGATGGCTGGCGTGATTAGCCAAAAAATGGTCGGTACTATTCAGAAAATCTTGGTTGAAGGAGTTTCCAAAAAAGATCCGAATACATTAACTGGGCGTAGTGAAAATTTCAAAGTGGTAAACTTTGTTGGTAATCCACGCATGATAGGTGAAATTGTCGAAGTTAAGATAACAGCTGGTAATCCATATGCCTTAACCGGTGAAGTTATAACTGTGTAAGTCTTTTGTGAGAAGTTAAACATTAAAGGGTGATACAAAATTTATCACCCTTTAACTATTTTTGGCTACTGAAATTAATCTACTCCGAGCTGTATTTTAATTTTGGTTGTTTTGAGTACTGAACTTACTGATAAATACTTGCTTTTACTAATCTAATTATGCTATAATCGCGTCCCTGTTGTGTTAATTGCGCAACGGGAAATCATTGGTCAATTGTAACCAAGCCATTGCTGCGTAAGCAACATTGGTAAATAATAACAAGAAAGGTAAATATAAAATGAGTCTAGGACTAGTAGGCCAAAAACTTGGCATGACTCGCATATTTGCTGAAGATGGAGCCTCAATTCCGGTAACGGTTTTGGCGATGTCTGCAAATCGCGTAGTTCAAGTTAAAACGGCGGCAACTGATGGATATGATTCAGTTCAAGTTACTTTTGGTGCTAAAAAAGCAAACCGTGTAAGTAAACCGTCTAAAGGTCATTATGCGAAAGCTGGTGTTGAAGCTGGTGTTTCGTTACAAGAATTCAATTTAACTGCTGAAGAAGTTGCAAACTTCCAAGCTGGTTCAACAATAACTGTTGAAATTTTCTCAGCTGGTCAATTAGTTGATGTTACCGGTACCTCAAAAGGTAAAGGTTTTGCTGGTGCTATCAAGCGTCACAATTTTGCATCAAATCGTGCTTCTCATGGTAACTCGGTTTCACATAACGCTCCGGGTTCTATCGGTCAACGTCAAGATCCAGGTCGTGTATTCCCTGGTAAACGCATGGCTGGACATCTTGGAGACGTAAAAGTTACAACGCAAAATCTTGAAGTTGTACGTGTAGATGCTGAGCGTGGTTTACTGCTGATTAAAGGTGCCATTCCAGGTGCTAAAGGTGGTAAGGTTGTTGTTCGTCCAAGTGTGAAGGCAGGTGCATAATGGAATTAAAACTATTAAATATGCAAGGTGCTGATGCTGGTCAACTAACAGTTAGTGATGCATTGTTTGGTCGTGAATATAACGAAGCTTTAGTTCATCAGGTTGTGACTGCATATCTGGCTAATGCTCGTTCAGGTAATAGCAAACAAAAAACTCGTGCTGAAGTTACTCACTCAACTAAAAAGCCATGGAGACAAAAAGGTACTGGACGTGCGCGTATTGGTACTACAACTTCACCTGTTTGGCGTGGTGGTGGTCGTGCCTTCCCTAATACTCCTGAAGAAAATTTTACGCAAAAAGTTAATCGTAAAATGTACCGTGCAGGTATCGCAGCTATTTTATCTAAATTAGTTGCTGATGGTCGTTTAGTTATCGCTAATGAATTAAATATCGATAGCCCTAAAACTAAATCATTTGTTTCGGTGCTTAATAATCTATCATTAAATAATGAAACCGTATTGGTTATCGTTGATGAGTTAACAGAAAATGTTTATTACGCTTCACGTAATTTGCCAACAGTATTGGTGTTGGAAGCTCATCAGATTGATCCATATACCTTACTACGTTGCAACAAAGTTGTATTTACGCAGAAAGCTATTGAGAAAGTACAGGAGCACTTGGTATGAAACAAGTAGATTTATATAAAGTATTGATTTCTCCGGTAATTACCGAGAAAGCTAATACCGTTGCTGAAAAATATGAGCAAGTGGTATTTAAAGTGCTAAAACAAGCTAGCAAAGATGAAATCAAAGCAGCTTTTGAGTTGGCTTTCAATAGCAAAGTTGCATCGGTTCGTGTATTAAATGTAGCGGGTAAAGCAAAGCGCTTTGGTCGTTTTAATGGTCGTCGCGATAACTGGAAAAAGGCTTACATCAGCCTTATGCCAGGTCAAAGCTTTGACTTAGCTGCAAACCAGAAGTAAGAGGAGCTTAGACTATGGCTATCGTTAAATTAAAACCTACAACCCCGGGTCAACGTGGTGTAGTAAAGATTACAACTCCAGGTCTGCATAAAGGTAAACCTTTTGCTGCTCTTCTGGAAAAACAGACGCGTGGTTCTGGTCGTAACAATAATGGTCGCATTACAGTGCGTCATAAAGGTGGCGGTCATAAACAACACTATCGTCTAGTTGACTTTAAACGTAATAAATTAGATGTTCCTGCTAAAGTAGAGCGTATTGAATACGATCCTAACCGTACAGCACATATTGCATTATTATGCTATGCTGATGGTGAGCGTCGTTATATTATTGCTCCTAAAGGTATGGAAGCTGGTCAAACAGTTATTTCAAGTAATGAGGCACCAATTCGTGCTGGTAACACTTTACCGCTTAGAAATATTCCTGTTGGTACGACAGTACACTGTGTTGAAATGATGCCGGGCAAAGGTGCTCAATTGGCTCGTTCAGCTGGTACTTCAGTACAACTATTGGGGCGTGATGGTATTTATGCTCAGTTGCGTCTACGTTCTGGTGAGATCCGTAAAGTTCATTTGGATTGTAAAGCTACAATCGGTGAAGTTTGTAATGGTGATCACAACTTACGTCAATATGGTAAAGCTGGTGTTAAACGTTGGTTGGGTATTCGTCCAACAGTGCGTGGTGTAGCAATGAATCCTATCGATCACCCACATGGTGGTGGTGAAGGAAGAACTGCAGCAGGTATGCATCCAGTTTCACCTTGGGGTGTTAAGACTAAGGGTTATAAAACTCGCAACAACAAGCGTACGGATAATATGATCATCCGTGATCGTCGTCGCAAATAGTAGGTAAGGAATAATAATGGCTCGTTCATTGAAAAAAGGTCCTTTTGTGGATCATCACTTAATAAATAAAGTGCTGGTTGCAGTTGAGAAAAGCGACAAACGTCCAATTAAAACTTGGTCTCGTCGTTCGACAATTCTTCCAGAAATGATTGGTTTAACAATTGCTGTGCATAATGGTCGTGCACATGTGCCAGTATATATTACTGATAACATGGTAGGTCATAAATTGGGTGAGTTCGCTTTGACTCGCACTTTCAAAGGCCACGCAGCTGATAAAAAAGCTAAACGTTAAGGAGTTTATAAATGTTAGTAAAAGCTCATGCTAAAAACATTCGTGTTTCAGCACAAAAAGCGCGTTTAGTAGCTGACTTGATCCGTGGTTTGCCAGTGGCTAGAGCCCTGAATACTTTGACGTTTAGCAGCAAAAAATCAGCTGGAATCGTTAAAAAGACTTTGGAATCAGCTATTGCAAATGCTGAACACAATCAAGGTGCAGATATTGATGCACTTAAAGTAAAAGAAGTTTATATTGATAAAGGTCCTAGCTTGAAGCGTCATACTGCTCGTGCTAAAGGTCGTGGTAGCAAGATTGAAAAACAAACTTGTCACATCAATATAGTGGTTGGTTATTAATAGGAGATCAAGATGGGACAGAAGATTGACCCACGTGGGTTTAGGTTAGCAGTAACGAAAGATTGGTCTTCTCGCTGGTATGCAAATAATCAATCATTTGCTTCAAATCTAGCTGAAGATATTAAAATTCGTGAATTCATTCTTAAAAAATTTGGTCGCCGTGCTGCGATTGGTCGTGTTGTAATTGAGCGTCCAGCTAAAAGCATTAAAGTAACTATGTTTACTGCGCGCCCAGGTGTAATCATCGGTAAAAAAGGTGAGGGTATTGAGCAAATCAAAAAAGAATTGCAAACAATGACTTCAGTTCCTCTTCATTTGAATGTTGAAGAGATCCGTAAGCCTGAATTAAATTCACAAATCGTTGGCGATCAGGTTGCTCAGCAGCTTGAGAAGCGTGTTGCTTTCCGCCGTGCGATGAAACGTTCAATGCAAGCAGCTATTAAACTTGGCGCTCAAGGTATCAAAATTGAAACCTCTGGTCGTTTAAATGGTATTGAGATTGCTCGTAGTGAATGGTATCGTGAAGGTCGTGTGCCTCTACATACACTTCGTGCGGATGTTGAGTATGCAACAAGTGAAGCTTTGACTACTTATGGTATTATTGGTATCAAAGTGTGGATTTATAAAGGTGATCTAAATCTGAATAAAAACCGTTTTGCTAGTAAAACTGCAACTACCGGTGATGATGATAGAAGAGCCAATAAAAAGCCAGGTGCGCGTAAACCAGCACCTCGTAAAAGAAAGGTAGAAAAAGATGCTATCGCCGAATAGATTAAAATACCGTAAAGTACAAAAAGGTCGCAATAAAGGGATTGCTACACGTGGTGTTGCAGTTAGCTTTGGAGAATTTGGTCTTAAATCTGTAAGTCGTGGTCGTTTGACTGCGCGTCAGATTGAGGCAGCACGTCGTGCAATGACTCGTCACATTAAACGTGGTGGTCGCGTATGGATTCGTGTGTTCCCAGATAAACCTGTTTCTAAAAAACCAGCCGAAGTTCGTATGGGTGGCGGAAAAGGTTCTCCGGAATATTTTGTTGCTGAAATTCAACCAGGTAAAATGTTGTATGAAATGGATGGCGTAAGTGAAGAGCTTGCTCGTGAGGCTTTCCGTCTTGCTGCAGCTAAGTTACCGTTCAAAACAACATTTGTAATTAGACAGGTAGGTGCGTAATGCCAAATACTGAATTAAGAGCTAAATCAGTAGATGAATTAAATACTGAGCTTGAAGCTTTATTAAAATCTCATTTTTCTTTACGTATGCAAGTTGCTATGCAACAGCTTACTAAAACTAGTGAGCTAAGAAAAGTGCGTCGTGATATTGCACGTGTAAGAACAATTTTACGTGAGAAGGCATAATAATGACTAAAGTTATTCGTACCCTGATTGGTAAAGTAGTTAGCGATTCACGTGATAAAACTGTATCAGTTTTAGTTGAGCGCCGGGTTAAACACCCTTTATATGGTAAAATTGTTAGAAAATTCAACAAATACCAAGCGCACGATGAAAATAACCAGTATAAAAATGGTGATATGGTTGTGATCGTTGAGACTAAGCCAATTTCAAAATCAAAAAACTGGGCTGTTCAATCTCTGGTTGAAAAAGTTTAAGTTAAATAATATTGCTGAATTTATGATTTGGCAATAAATATACTTGCATAGGGGTGGTCATTAGTGATATAATGCCACCCTTAACTTATTTATAATGTCTAGTTAGTCCGAGACTATCGGACCCAATACTGGCCGTTTACGTAACGTGTTAAGTTGGAAAGGTAAATCAAATGATTCAAATGCAAACAAGATTGGATGTTGCTGATAATACTGGTGCACGTTCTGTTATGTGTATTAAAGTGTTAGGCGGTTCAAAGCGTCGCTATGCAAGTGTTGGTGATATCATCAAGGTATCAATCAAAGATGCTGCTCCACGTGGTCGTGTGAAAAAAGGTGATGTTTATAATGCGGTGGTTGTGCGTACAGCTAAAGGTGTGCGTCGCCCGGATGGTTCATTGGTTAAGTTTGATGGTAATGCAGCAGTGTTACTAAATGCAAAACTTGAGCCAATTGGTACTCGTATTTTTGGTCCGGTAACCCGTGAACTGCGTACAGAACGGTTTATGAAAATCGTTTCATTAGCTCCAGAAGTAATTTAAAGGCAACGATAATGAAAAAAATTCGTAAAGGTGATGAAATCATCGTTATTGCTGGTAAAGACAAGGGTAAAATTGCTCAAGTTCAACAAGTTGTTGAGGATGGTGGCAAAGTTATCGTTGAAGGCGTTAACGTTGTAAAAAAACATGTTCGTCCTAACCCAATGAAGGGTGTTCAGGGTGGAATAGTAGATAAAACAATGCCGGTTGATATCTCGAATGTTGCTATCTATAACTCAGAAACTAAAAAAGCAGATCGCGTTGGTTTCAAAGTTGAAGGTGACAAAAAAGTTCGTGTATTCAAATCTAACGGTAAAGTGATAGGTTAATAGAGGTAGAAAATGGCAAGATTAAAAGAGTTTTATACTACCAATGTTGTTCCTGAGTTGATGAAGCAATTCAACTACAATTCAGTAATGGAAGTACCACGTATTGAGAAAATTACTCTGAATATTGGTCTTGGTGAAGCTGTAGCTGACAAAAAAGTAATGGAATTTGCTTTGTCTGATTTAACTAAAATTGCAGGTCAAAAGCCTGTGGTTACTAAAGCGCGTAAATCAATCGCAGGTTTCAAAATTCGTGAAGGTTATCCGGTTGGTTGCATGGTTACATTGCGTAAAGAAAGAATGTATGAGTTCTTTGATCGCTTAATCAGTATTGCAATTCCACGTATCCGTGACTTCCGTGGTTTAAATGGTAAGGCGTTTGACAAATTTGGTAATTATAATTTTGGTATTAAAGAGCAAATTATATTCCCAGAGATCGAGTACGATAAAATCGATACACTACGCGGTATGAATATTACCATTACAACTAGTGCTAAAAATGCTGAAGAAGCGCGTGCTTTACTTAAAGCATTTAGCTTTCCAATCAAATAAGGATATATTATGACTAGATTGGCCTTAATCGAAAGAGAAAAAAAGCGTGCTAACTTAGTGCAGAAGTATAGTGCTAAACGTGATGCTTTATTCGCTATTATTGAAGATTCATCAAAATCAGATGAAGAAAAATTTGAAGCCAGACTTGCGTTACAAAAGTTGCCACGCAATGCTGCACCTGTACGTAAACGTAATCGTTGTGCATTGACAGGTCGCCCTAGAGGCACATTCCGTAAATTTGGTATTGCCCGTAACAAGCTACGTGAATTATCACTTAAAGGTGATATTCCTGGTGTTGTTAAAGCTAGCTGGTAAGGGAGGGTATTAAAAATGATGCAAGATACTATTGCTGATATGTTAACTCGTATTCGTAATGCTCAGGCTGCGAATAAAGAAGTGGTAACAATGCCTTCATCAAAAATCAAAGTGTCTATCGCTAAGGTTTTGAAAGAAGAAGGTTATATTGATGATTTTAAAATTGATGGTACTGTAAAACCTGAATTAACAATTACTCTACGCTACTACGCTGGTCGTCCGGTAATTGAAAGAATTGAACGTGTATCACGTCCTGGTTTACGTATTTATCGTGGTTGTGAAGAATTGCCTACTGTTATGAACGGTTTGGGTGTGGCTATTGTGTCAACTTCACGTGGTGTTATTACTGATCGTAAAGCTCGTTCACTTAAAGTTGGTGGCGAAGTTTTATGTCTAGTTGCTTAGTAAGGGAGTCTCGTAATGTTATCACGTATGGCTAAAACTCCTTTGGCAATTCCTGCTGGTGTTGAAGTAACTATCGATGGTTCAAATGTTAAAGTAAAAGGTTCTTTAGGGACTCTTGAATATACTTTTAACGATACTGTTACTATCACAAAAGATGGTGCTAATATCGTTTTTGCAACCAAAGAAGAATCAAAATTTGCTAAAGCATTGTCAGGTACTGTAAAAGCAGTTATGACTAATATGGTTACTGGTGTAACTAAAGGTTTTGAGAAAAAACTTACAATTCTTGGTGTTGGTTACCGTGCTCAAGCTCAAGGTGCCAATCTTAATCTAACCCTTGGTTTCTCTCATCCAATTGTGTTCCAGGCTCCTGCAGGAATTAAAGTTGAAACTCCTACTCAGACAGAAATTCTGATTAAAGGAATTGATAAACAGTTGGTTGGTCAGGTTGCTGCAGATATCCGTTCTTATCGTCCGGTTGAACCTTATAAAGGTAAAGGCGTACGTTATGCGGATGAAGTAGTTATCCTAAAAGAGACTAAGAAGAAATAATTTTAGAGGTTAGTCTGAGAATGAGTAATAAAGTTAATCGTATTAGACGCGCACGTAAAACTCGTCTTAAAATTGCTGAGTTAGGTGTTAAACGTCTTGTTGTACATAAAACAAATTGTCATATTTACGCCCAAATTATTGATGAGACTGGTTCTAAAGTGCTTGCAGTTGCTTCAACTGCACAAAAAGCTCTTTCTGGCTCAGTAAAAAATGGCGGTAACATTGAAGCTGCAAAATTAATCGGTAAAGCTATTGCTGAAAAAGCAACTAGTGCTGGAATTAAAGAAGTTGCTTTTGATCGTGCCGGGTTTAAATATCATGGTCGTATCAAAGCAGTTGCTGATGCAGCTCGTGAAAACGGTCTTGTGTTCTAATTGGAGTAAATAAATGGTTGAAAATAAAGAACACTTAATAGAAAAACTGATTAGCGTTAACCGCGTAACAAAAGTGGTTAAGGGTGGTCGGATTATGGGCTTTGCTGCACTAACAGTTGTTGGTGATGGTGATGGCGGTATCGGTATGGGTAAAGGGAAAGCCAAAGAGGTTCCTGTTGCTGTACAGAAAGCTGTTAAAGAAGCTAATAAAAACATGGTTAAAGTTAGCCTAAAAAATGGTACTATTCATCATACAGTAAGTGCTACTCATGGCGCAACTACTGTGTATATGCAGCCTGCTAAAGAAGGTACTGGTATTATTGCTGGTGGTGCAATGCGTGCATTGTTTGATGCTATCGGTGTTAAAAATATTACTGCTAAAGTACATGGCTCAACTAATCCTTATAACGTAGTGCGTGCAACGATTAAAGGTTTGCAAGCAATTACTACTCCTGCTGAAATTGCTGCTAAACGTGGTAAGACAGTAGAAGAAATCCTTGGGGAGTAATTAAATGGCTCAAAAAACAGTTAAAGTTACTTTGATTAAAAGTCTGATTGGTCGTCTTGAGAACCATAAAGCTTCTGCTCGTGGTCTTGGTCTACGTAAAATTGGTCAAACAGTTGAAGTTATTGATACTCTAGAAAATCGCGGTATGATTAATCGCATTAATTATTTAGTAAAATGTGAGGGTTAATACAATGTTTTTAAATAGTATTAAACCAGCTGAAGGTGCTAAGCATTCTTCTAAGCGTGTAGGTCGTGGTATGGGTTCTGGTCTTGGAAAAACATGTGGTCGTGGTCACAAAGGTCAGAAAAGCCGTGCTGGTGGTTTCCATAAAGTAGGATTTGAAGGTGGTCAGATGCCTTTATACCGTCGTTTACCAAAACGTGGTTTCAAATCATTGAGCAAACAAGCTGAGGTTAGACTTGGTGATTTGGTTGCTTTAGCTGGAAATGACATCGATCGTATCGCTTTGATCAAAGCTGGTCTGATTTCAGCATTGGCTGACACAATTAAAGTTATTGGTACTGGTACTATTGCAGTTGCAATTAATCTACGTGGTATCAATGCAACTGAGAGCGCTAAAGCTGCTATTATAGCTGCTGGCGGTTCGGTTGAGTAAGGTATAAAAGATGGCGATAGCAAAAGTTGATAAGTTTGCTGATCTAAAAAAGCGTGTTTGGTTTTTGATTGGTGCATTGATCGTTTTTAGGATTGGTGCGCATATCCCTGTTCCGGGAATTGACCCAACTCAGTTGGCGAAATTATTTAAGTCAAGCCAGACAGGTTTACTAGATATGGTAAACATGTTTTCAGGTGGAGCGCTATCGCGCTTTACAATTTTTGCCTTAGGAATAATGCCATATATTTCAGCCTCAATTATTTTACAGCTGTCATCAGAAGTATTTCCATACCTGATTCAGTTAAAAAAAGAAGGCGAGGCTGGTCGCAAAAAAATTACTCAATATACTCGTTATGCTACAGTAATACTCGCTTTTGTACAAAGTTTTGGTATTGCTACCATGCTTTATAAACAGCCTGGATTAGTAGTTGATTCGCAGTTCCATTTTTTTGCAACCGCAATTATTTGTTTGGTTACAGGCACTATGTTCTTGATGTGGCTTGGTGAACAAATCACTGAGCGCGGAATTGGCAATGGTGCTTCAATGATCATTACTGCGGGTATTATTTCCGGGATTCCCGGTGCGATTGGGAAAACTTTGTCACTTGCATCGCAAGGGTCAATGTCAATTTTCTCTGTAATCATGATTTTTGTGATTATTGCAGTAATTACTTATGTGGTAGTTTTTGTTGAACGTGCACAACGTAAGATTCCTGTAAACTATGCTAAACGTCAGGTTGGTAATAAGATTATGCAAGGGCAAAGCACACATTTGCCATTGAAACTGAATATGGCTGGAGTTATTCCTCCTATTTTTGCTTCAAGTATAATTCTATTCCCTGCAACATTGCTTGGCTGGTTAGGACGTGGAAAATTATCTTTCCTATCTTCGATAGGTGATTCTTTACATCCTGGGCAACCAATCTATATAGTTGTATATACCGCAGCGATTATTTTCTTTTGCTTTTTCTATACAGCATTAGTTTTTAATCCAAAAGAAACTGCAGATAACTTGAAGAAAAGCGGTGCATTTATTCCGGGTATTCGTCCAGGTGAAAACACTGCACGTTATATAGAAAAAGTTTTATTGCGTCTTACTTTTGGTGGTGCAATTTATATCGCAGCGATTTGTTTGTTCCCTGAATTGCTGATTTTGAAATGGCACGTGCCATTTTATTTTGGTGGAACATCACTTCTAATTGTCGTTGTTGTAACTATGGATTTTATGACTCAGGTTCAATCACAGATTATGTCTGTTCAATATGAAGGTCTGATGAAAAAAGCCAATCTTAAAGGATTTTAATAGTTATGGCAAAAGATGATGTAATACAGTTTGAAGGTGAAGTTCTTGAAGCTTTGCCGAATACTATGTTTCGAGTGAAATTAGAAAATGGTCATGTGGTTTTGTGCCATATTTCAGGAAAAATGCGAATGAATTATATCCGTATTTTGCCAGGGGATAAGGTTACTGTTGAGATGACGCCGTATGATTTAAATAAAGGTCGCATTGTTTTTCGTGCGAAGTAATATTGTTTGCTCACAGTCTAGTACTGTGTTGCAAAACTCCTCGTGTACTTTTATGTACACGTTGTCGTTTTGCGCCTTGTCCTAGCCGTGATAAACAATATTAATAAAACTCTGTGTGACACAGATATTTACGAGGTGTAAAATGAGAGTTCAGCCTTCAGTGAAAAAAATATGTCGCAACTGCAAAATTATTCGTCGCAACGGTGTTGTGCGTGTGATTTGTAAAGAAGCAAGACATAAACAAAGACAAGGTTAATTTTTTTATATTAATTTGAAAGGAATTAGAATGGCTCGTATAGCTGGTGTAAACGTTCCTGATAATGCTCATATCGTTATCGGTTTACAGCATATTTACGGTATCGGTCCTTCTCGTGCCCAATGGATTTGTGACGCGTCACAAGTTAGCCCACAAACTAAAGTTCGTGAATTGGCACCTGAAGCAATGGAAGCTATTCGTAACGAAGTTGCCAAATATACCGTTGAAGGTGATTTGCGCCGTGAAGTTTCGATGAGCATTAAACGTTTAGTTGACCTTAAATGTTACCGTGGGCATCGTCATGCCAAAGGATTACCAGTACGTGGTCAACGTACCAAAACTAATGCACGTACCCGTAAAGGTCCTAGAAAATTAGTTAGTGGTAAGAAAAAATAAAGTTTAAAGGATTTTTTGTATGAGTAAAGCAAACACAGCGCGAGTACGTAAAAAAGTTAAAAAGCAGGTTAGCGAAGGTATCGCTCACGTTCATGCTTCTTTTAAC
This sequence comes from Neisseriales bacterium, assembly GCA_008017155.1. Lineage (GTDB taxonomy): Bacteria > Pseudomonadota > Gammaproteobacteria > Burkholderiales > UBA11063 > Aquella. The sequence continues at coordinate 30,633 of SSGX01000028.1, forward strand.
AATACCATCATAACCATCACAGATCGTCAAGGAAATGCATTATCTTGGGCTACTTCTGGCGGTGCTGGTTTTAAAGGTTCACGTAAAAGTACTCCGTTTGCAGCACAGGTAGCTGCAGAAAAAGCTGGTAAAGTTGCCCAAGAATATGGTATTAAATCATTGGATGTTAGAGTGCAGGGACCTGGTCCAGGCCGTGAATCTTCAATTCGTGCTTTAAATGCATTGGGTATCAAAATTACCTCAATTAGTGATATTACCCCATTGCCGCACAATGGTTGCCGTCCACCAAAAAGACGTAGAGTATAATTTAAGGAGTAGATTCACATGGCTAGATATACAGGACCTAGATGCAAGTTAATGCGTCGTGAAGGGTTAGATTTATCATTGGTAAGTAGCCGCAAAAGCGCGGATGCTAAATGTAAATTAGCTAGTGCACCTGGAGCCCATGGTGCTAAGGCTGGAAAGTTATCAGATTACGGTGTACAATTACGCGAAAAGCAAAAAATTCGCCGTATCTATGGTGTGTTAGAGCGTCAATTCAGAAAATATTTTGCTGAAGCTACACGCCGTAAAGGTTCAACAGGTGAGAACCTACTAAAATTATTAGAATCTCGTTTAGATAACGTTGTTTACCGTATGGGATTTGGTTCAACTCGTGCCGAAGCACGTCAGTTGGTTTCACATAAAGCCATTACCGTTAATGGTCAAGCAGTAAATATTCCTTCATTTCAGTTGAAAGCTGGTGATGTTGTGTCTCTTTCTGAAAAAGCTAAAAAACAAGTTCGAGTTCAAGAAGCTGTATCTTTGGCTGAACAATCTGGTTTTCCAGCTTGGGTTGAAGTTGATGCGAAAAAGCTTGCTGGTACATTTAAGGCTACTCCAGAGCGTGGAGATCTTTCAAGTGATATCAACGAACAATTAGTTGTTGAGTTCTATTCTAAATAATAAACTAGGCAACGCTTAGGAGGAATAAATTATATGCAAGCTTCTAGCAAACAATTGTTAAAGCCAAAATCTATTTCAATTACACCGGTTGGCAGCGATGCCAACAATTGTAAAATTGTAATGGAGCCATTTGAGCGTGGTTTTGGTCATACACTTGGTAATTCTTTACGCCGCATTTTGCTGTCTTCAATGGTAGGCACGGCTGTAACTGAAGTAAAGATTGCTGGTGTTAGCCATGAATACTCAGTATTAAATGGTGTGATGGAAGATGTAGTTGATATCCTATTAAATCTTAAAGGTTTAATTTTTAAACTACATAATAAAGATAGCATAATTGTTAAACTGCAAAAAAATGAGCCAGGTATAGTTACTGGTAATGATATTGAGCTTACACATGATCTTGAATTAATGAATCCTGATCATGTAATTTGCACTTTGGCAAAAACTGGTTCTATTGATATGGAAATCAAGATTGAAACAGGACGTGGTTATCAAACAGCAAGTTCAAGACGTCAGGAAACTGACACCTTAGCAACGGGCTGGATTTTGTTGGATGCAACTTTTTCACCTGTAGTGCGTGTAGCATTTACTGTTGATAATGCTCGTGTTGAACAAAAGACTGATTTGGATAAATTAGTTATAGAAGTTGAAACTAATGGAGTTATTACTCCTGAAGAAGCAGTACGCTCAGCATCTAAAATCTTAATTGAACAAATGCTTGTTTTTGCTGGTCTTGAGCATATGCCTAATACTGAAACACCAAGTAGTAGACTTGCTGCTAAAGTTAAAGAAGAGCCAGAAGTTGATCCGGTATATCTTGAGTTAGTTGATAATCTTGAATTGACTGTTCGTAGTGCGAATTGTTTGAAACATCTTGATATCAATTATATTGGTGATCTAGTGCAGAAGAGTGAAAACGAACTGTTAAAAACACCAAATCTAGGTAAAAAATCACTTACTGAAATTAAAGAATTACTTGAAGTTCGTGGTTTAAGATTAGGTATGCCTCTTGATAATTGGCCACCTGCGTCAATTAAAAAAAAGAAATAATTAAAAAATAAGGGATGTAAAATGAGACATCGTTGTGGACATCGTAAATTAAATCGTACGTCAGCGCATCGTAAAGCTATGTTCAAAAACATGGCAGTTGCATTGTTGACGCATGAAGCTATTGTAACTACTTTGCCAAAAGCTAAAGAGTTACGTAAAGTTGTTGAGCCATTAATTACTTTGGCAAAAAATCCTTCACTTGCTAACCGTCGTCTAGCATTTGACCGTATCCGTGATCGTGATACTGTGGTTAAATTGTTTGATGTATTAGGACCTCGCTATGCTACCCGTCCAGGTGGTTATACTCGTGTTCTTAAATACGGTTTCCGTCCTGGTGATAATGCTCCGCGTGCTTTCATGGAGCTGGTTGACCGTCCGGAAGATACTTCGGCAGTTGAAGATAACTCTGATGCATAATAAAAAGCTAACCAAACGGTTAGCTTTTTATTTTTAGAGATGATGGAATGATAAAAAAATACACTACAATATTATTTGATTTAGATGATACGCTACTTGATTTTGTCAGTGCTGAAAAAAAGACTCTTCGTTATATTCATCAGGAGTATTATTCCAACTATGAGTTTGAGACGTTTAGAAAAACTTATCAGACAATTAATAATAGTCTGTGGGAACGGGTTGGGAGTGGACAAGGATCTATTCTGCCTGCTGATGTGAGGTATCGCCGATTTATCGATCTCCATGTTACTCTAAATATTGATTTGAATCACGAAGTAATTGCACATTCATTTGAGAATTATCTAGGACAAAATACTGGTTGGATTGATGGTGTAGAAAATGTTGTCGATCTCCTAGCAAAAAAAGGTTATCGGCTTGGTATTATAACTAACGGGCTTACGACTGTACAGTATTTGAAATATAAAACTAATTCCTTACAGCAGTGGTTTGAATGCTTTGTTGTTTCGGATGAGGTTGGGGTTGCAAAGCCGGGGCGTGAAATATTTGAAATTGCATTTGAAAAGATGGATTTAAAAAAACATATTTTAGATGAAGTATTATACGTTGGCGATTCATTAGCTAGTGATGGTTATGGTGCAAAAAATGCGGGAATTGACTTTGCATTTGTAAATCATAAAAAAATTGATTTAGATGGGCATGAATTATCTATCAGCTTTGATTTAGAATCTGTTGCTGATTTACCAAAATTATTGATGATTGATAGATGATTTTATCAGTTAATCTAAATTATTGCCGGTAATTAGCCGGCTTTTCTATTTTATCCTTAATCTTTTGTTATAATTGTAGCTAGAATAAATTTTGAAAATAATTGTATGGTTGATAAATATTTAAAATCGAATTGGTTTATTTTTATTGTGCTAATTTTTATTGTTAGCAGAATTATTATGTATTACCAGTTTAATTTAGCAAATGATATTGTTTTACATAATAAAGGTAGTTTTGCTTCTGCCATGTGCAAGTATGATTGTAAATGGTATTTGACTATTATCAATGAAGGTTACGATCACGTGACACGAACCCATCCAAAAATCTGGAAGGGGCTTGCTAACTGGGCTTTTTTCCCACTTTATCCAAATCTGGTTCAGTTTGTAAGTTGGGTAACAAATATGGATCCTGTGGTTGCGGGGATTTTACTTAATCAATTATTTATATTTATCGCGGTAGTTTTTTTCTATAAGCTACTTAGATTGTCATTTAATGATTTAAATAGTCGCTTTGGGGTTGTTCTTTTAACCTTTTCCCCATTTAGTGTTTATTTTGCTTCGCTTTATACCGAAGGATTATTTATTTTATTGTCAATAATGGGATTTTACTACCTCAAAACTAGCCGTCCATTTACTGCAAGTGTTGTTGGTGGTTTACTATCGGCAACTAGACCGGTTGGGGTTATGCTGCTTGTCCCTATTGCATTTAGAATGTGGCGCGAGAAAAAGCCATTAAAGCAGATTATTATCTTTTCATTAGTTGCAATATCGGGGCTACTTTTATACATGGTTTTTCTGCAAATTAGGGCAGGTGACTTTCTGGCATTTCAGCATATTCAGAAAGCTTGGGGACGCAAAGGTTGGGATACTACACACCTATTTAACCAGCTTTGGATAATGCTAACTGATTATCATAATTCAGTTATATTTATGACTTCTTTTGCATTATCAATTTATATGCTGATAAAAAAATACTATGAGGAAGTTTTTTTTAATCTAGCATGTATTATGCCGGGCTTTATGACTGGGACTATGATGTCTGAAGGGCGTTTTTGTGGCACTCTTTTTACTTTCTATTTTGGTTTTACTCTAGTTGCAGAAAAGTCTTGGACGGTAAAGATAGTGATTCTTCTTTTATCAATGGTTTTATATATGTCCTACCTAGTATACTGGGTATATCATGCTAATTTCCTGATTTGATCTATACTCCTTGTCTGTGAATCTTGGACGTTGTCGGATTTGCTAAAAGACTGTTTGTGTATCCTCTTTGTACACGGCATCGCCTTTGATATTAATCCTTCGCGTCCAAAATTCAAATATTTTGACCATTGAGTTATAGTTTACTAATCAAAAATCTAATTCAAGCATCTCAAATTTATTGTGATGTGCTGTTACATGAAAACCATAGTTGTTAAGGCGCTTAACTAGTGCTTTAGCATTGTGATCAATAAAAGTTAATAGTTTACTGACGCCCTTTTCGCCAAATTGTTGAATAATAAAACTCATGCTATCATTAAAAATATTCTTAATTCTAGCTGTTTTTAGGATATAAAAATTTCGCATATAAATTAGTGTTGCCGCCATTGGATAAAATAGAGCAAATCCAACAAACGTTTCATCACTAAAAATTTCCATATAATATGAACCAATCGCTATATCCATTTCTTTATACGGGTAGTTGATAAATAAATGATCTGGGTCGATTTCAGCTATATGGGTTATAAAATCATTTATGTTATTCATTGCCGAGACTTGTTGATCATTATTTATTATCCAGTGGAGGGTAAAGTGTAACATCTCTAAATTAACTCCTGAAAAAACTCTGCTTCTATTTCTCTGAATTGCTGGTAATCTTTGTCTAATAGTGAGGTGTTATCTCTTAATAACATAGCATATCCAGGATGTCCTACAGAAAATTTGGTTTTACCTAAGCTATCATTAGCGTTTAATAGGAAATTAATACTCATTAGTCCAGTAATTGGCTTAAATATATCTAGATTAATCGATTTAGTGATTTTGCCTTCAACTTGCGAAAACATATAAATAAATCTAATTTTTTTACTTTTTATTTGTTGGTAAAGATTTATCCTCTGGATGAATAGATCAGGATTAAGGATGCTATCTATAGTTAGCGATAGCTGACTAAAACCATTTCCTTCTTCAACTACTGAGAAATCTAATCCACCTGCTAGTCTTGCCCCAGTTTCAATAAGTTTTGGCCCATCTGATGTTAATTTTACTTCTGAGTGACTAGGTCCACTCCGTATTCCGAGGGCATCTAGAGCCTTATATGTGTAATCAGCCAATATCTGGAAATTTATATCATCTCGGGAAAGTAGCTCAGAATATTCGTCAATCAAATATGTACCTTCATGATGGTTTATATCTTCCCAAATATCGGTTATAAAGTGTAATCCATCAACACTTACAGCATTAACAACAAAATGCTGACCATCCAAATATTCTTGAATAACATACTCGTCATTGATATCGCCAGTAAAGTTTTTTTGATTTATATTTTTATTAAAGATACTTTTAATCTCAGTTTCAGATTGGCAAATACCTACGCCGTCTGAATATGCGCCCATAGGTGGCTTCATTACCACCTTCTTAATGTTATTTAGTCTGTACCACTCTATGATTTCTTCTAAGCTTTGTGAATGAAACTGTTTGGCACATGGGACATTTGCTTTACGAAGAGCATCAATCATATGAAATTTATGCCGGCGAGCAATTGAACGCTCAATTCAATTCTGTGGTACATTAAAGTAAGCTGCTATTTCATCTGCAATTAATACGCCCCATTCACTAGCGGCTATCACTGCTTTAATTGAATATGCTTTTAATTGTTCTAAGATTGTATCAAGAGTTTGGCTTTTCTCGCTATTTAATGAAAATTGATGGCTAAAAAAATTATCTTGATTATAATTTGCCGCTATTTCAGTACTAACATCAATATGAATGCACTGATAACCACGCCCCAGAAATGCTGGCGCGAGTTTATAACCAGAGGAATAAGCACCAACTATAATAATTGCCTGTTTTTGATACTTCATATTACTTTTATTTCCTGACAAGCATTATTAAAAGCTTTGACAACCCGTTCAAAAGGGGATGCCTTGAAATTGTCACCCGCCATTAAAAAATAGCATAAGTAAGGAAAGATTTGCTCGCTAAGGATATAGCTACATTCTTTTGGTAGCATTGTTGTAATGTTATCAATTGACATAATGTCAATATTACTCTTGATGCGACAGGTCGGATTTGCAAATGTAGTTACATTAGAATAAATTGGAAATGGATTATTGGGGTGTAAAGGTTCACAACTAACGTCGGCGAGAATTGATAGTTGTCTATTTTGTTTTAGCATCGAATTTGTCAGGAATACTGGGGTTTCCTTATTTAACTTGATACAATTAAAAATAATATCAAAATCAAGCATTTGCTCACAATAGCTGAGATTATCTCTAGTGATTCTAGGTGCTGTTGAGTATGTTACTTTTAATTCATCAAGTAATAGTCGTACTCCTCTACCGACATAGCCATTTTGTCCAAGAATTAGAATCTTTGGTTGTTTGCATTGTTTATTATCCCATTTTATTTTTATATAATTCACTAAAGAATCATATTCATCAAAGTGAGTTGGAATTTTATATGGGGGAGTAACTCCAGATTGCTTTTGAAGCCAGATATCTAATGTTGCTGCAACCGCACAAACTCCAGCCCAGTACCCAGCACCACCCGTGACTAGCTGACTCCCCATAGTATCAGTTATATGTTCAAAGTCAAACAGGAATCCTCCACCATTCATATAACGTAATAGTAATTCATCAGCACCAGCTTGGTGCTCATAGGCATGAGCAAAATATAAATGGCGTCGCCTTAGTGGGAAGTTATCTTGAGGTAATTCTTTTAAGCCAATAATATAAGCATCAGTTGGTGATTCGCGCCAGCTATTGTATTCAACTATTGAGCATCCTTCATTTTTATAATCACTATCCTTAAAAATTCTATTTGCTGATTTTTCGACAAAAACGTTATAGCCATTTTTAACCAGAATTCCTGCGTGAACCGGTATTATAGGGGTACGTCGTTCATTTTGTTTAGTTTCAGCCCTTAACCATATTTGCTTCATTTTAAACTCTATAAATGTTAATTTTCAAGGCACAATTATGGCTCTGTCCGTATAAATTGGAAAAGTCCAATCTGCTGGAGTAAGAAAATATTGACTGCTGGGAGTGAAATTTAGGTTTGGATTGTATTTTATTTACTATATCCCGATTATCAAAACTGAATATTCACTTTTGTGCATGAACAAGAAACTGAAGCTAAGTAAACTTATTTTAATAAGTTGGTAATTAAACTAGTGCGCTAGATAATCAAAGTAGATTATTCTCAACCAATTTTAATATTATCGCAGATAGGTTATCATTTCGATAATTGAGCCTAAACTCACATTCGTTTAAATGTACTTTTAGAAATACTATGAAACTTTACTAATCTAGTTTTGGCAAATTACCAAAAGCTTTCTATATCGTTAATATGAGTCATAATAAGTTGTCTTAACCGAGCTAACTATCAGTATTAATTTAACTTAGCAAATCCTTTATCTTTGGAATATTCTGCACTGTTGTGCTTTCTCAATCAGGGACTACTACAGTATAATAAACTCTATAAAATCTACAGATGGTGATATTGATGCGGATATAATAAGGTTATCAACTATTTTTGCTAGTTCATAGCTGGTTTTTTCAGTTTTCCAAACTTAGTTTATTTTGATACTATGATACAATTGACTATAACGGATGTTGTACATCATAATAGTTGTTAAATTAATGAGAGTTCTTATGACAAAGTTGAAAATTTTGCACCAGTTCTTCTATTCAAAATGGCTTGATGTGATTTTACTATTACTGGTAGCTATTGTTTGGGGAACTAGTTATGGTGTTGCTAAGCATGCAGTGTTATACTATCCTGTTTTAGGGTTTCTTGCATTGAGATTTTGTATTACCGCTCTAGTCTTTTTACCATCTTGTTTTCTCTTAAATGCCGATAGTATCAAAGCAAATATAAAAATAGGGGTTCCTTTAGGTCTAGTATTACTATTAATTTTTATTAGTGAAACCTATGGCTTATCTATAACAACAGCTTCAAACTCGGCTTTTTTAATTAGCTTATATGTGGTTCTCACACCATTTATTCAATGGCTGGTATTAAAAGAGCGTCCACAAAAGACAATTATTGTTGCAGCATTTTTATCTGTCATCGGTGCATTTCTACTAAGTAAGAATAAAGATGGATCATTTAATCTAAATTTGGGTGATTATTTGATAATTGCTGCGGCTATCATGAGGGCATTCATGGTTACATTTACAAAAAAATTAACGCAGGATGCTCCTACGAATATGGTTTTTCTTACTTCTATCCAAACTGGTATCGTTGGATTAGGATGCCTTTTACTAGGTTTATTATTAAACTATGATCAACTTAAGATTTTACCTTCTAATGCTGGATTCTGGCTTGATTTAATTTATCTTATTTTATTTTGTACTATGTTTGCTTTTTTTGTCCAAAATTTCTCGGTGAAACGTACATCTCCAACTAAGGTTTCGTTACTAATGGGTAGTGAACCAGTGTGGGGTGCTTTATACGCGACAATGGTTATTCATGAGTCTTTAAGTCCAATTAGCTGGCTAGGAGGAGTATTAATTGTTGCTGCATCATTATGGGCAAGCATAAAACATTAAACCACGTTTCTAACTGTACTTCGTTAATTTTTATGTGTTGTTATAAAGATTTTTGCGATACTTAAATCGGATTCACTGACGTCTATCTGAGTAAAGTAATTCAGAATTTGCGTTTTCAGAAATATCATTTAGGATCATCTAATTATGAGCCATTATTCTGGGTTTTTACCGTATAATATAGCCTTAATCTAAGCTTAGTAGGTAATCATTTTCATGAGGATGTTATGATTCCAGTAATTATTTCAGGTGGTAGTGGTTCGCGCTTATGGCCAGTTTCACGGCAGGCTGACCCCAAGCCATTTCTTAAATTGTCTGATGGTAAAAGTTTACTACAAAACACTTTTTCCCGTTCTGCTACTCTTACAGAGTCAATCACAAGTATTCTGACTGTTACCAATGAAAAGCTTCATTTTCGGATGAATAATGAATATCAGCAGATAAATGATAAAAGTATTCGCTGTGATTTCATCCTTGAACCATTTGGGCGTAATACTGCGCCAGCTGTTCTTGCAGCAGCTATTTTTGCTAAAGAAAACTATGCTGAAGATGAAATAATTCTGGTTTTACCAGCAGATCATTTGATAACTGATCTTGATGCATTTAATAGCACCGTAGCAAAAGCGGTAGAAATGGCAAAGCTTGGCTATCTGGTTACCTTTGGGATTAATCCAGAATATCCTGAAACAGGTTATGGCTATATTGAGGCAGATACAAGCACCCAGATTGGTAGTGGCTTTGCCGTGAAGCGATTTGTGGAAAAGCCAAATTTAGAACTAGCAACACAATATGTTGAATCTGGTGATTATCAGTGGAATTCGGGTATGTTTTGCGGTCAGGTGAAAACTTTCCTCGCTGAATTTGAGAAAAACTCACCTAAATTGGTTCGTGATGTACATAAATGTCTGTCAAATTCGGTGGTAAATGATTCAGATACTGGTAAATCAATCAAACTAAATCCTGAATTATTCATTAATGCGGAAAATATTTCGGTTGACTATGCCTTGTTTGAAAGAACAGCTAAGGCAGCAGTGATCCCATGTTCGATTGGTTGGTCAGATATTGGTTCATGGCTCTCAATTGCGCAAACTTTGCCCAAAGATGCGAATGGGAATGCAATAATTGGCGAAAGTATTTTACATAACACCAAGGGTTGTTTGGTTTATTCTACCAACCGTATTATTGCTGGAGTGGATATTGCAGATCTAGTGGTGGTTGATACACCGGATGCGCTATTGGTTGCTAACAAAAATCAGACGCAGGACGTAAAACACATTTTTGAGCAACTGAAAAAAATGCACCATAGCACTTCCGAATTGCACCAAACAGTTCATCGTCCATGGGGAACTTATACTACACTAGAAGAAGGGCCTTTTTATAAGATTAAACGGATTGAAGTAAAACCAGGACATGCATTATCCGCGCAGTCTCATGCTAAACGGAGTGAGCATTGGGTTGTTGTTGATGGTGAGGCAACTGTTTTACATAAAGATAAGGTTGTACGATTATTAGCCAATGAGTCAACTTTTATCCCCGCGGGTGATAAACACCGTCTAATGAATGCTAGTGAAGATGAAACACTGGTGATTATTGAAGTTCAATGTGGTAATTATCTTGGCGAAGACGATATTGTCCGCTATGATGATATGTATGGGCGTGAGTAAATTTTATATATCTGATATGCTTTAGGAGAATTTATCGATGAATAAACTAAATAATGTACTTAAAAATAGTGATAAAGCAATTTTTGATCTGATTGGTGAGGAAGCTCGTCGTCAGGAAGAACATATTGAACTAATCGCATCTGAAAATTATGTATCAAAGGCAGTTCTTGAAGCACAAGGTTCTGTCCTTACCAATAAATACGCCGAAGGTTATCCACAAAAGCGTTACTATGGTGGCTGCTATTATGTTGATCAGGTAGAGCAAATTGCGATTGATCGGATTAAACAGTTATTTGGTGCTGAGTATGCCAATGTTCAGCCACATTCTGGCTCACAAGCAAATCAGGCAGTTTATTTTGCAGTATTACAACCGGGTGATACAGTTCTTGGGATGTCATTAGCTCACGGCGGACATTTGACACATGGTTCGCCAGTTAACTTATCAGGTAAATTATTTAAGTTTGTCAGCTATGGTTTAAATGATAAAGAAGAGATTGATTATGCTGAAGTTGAGCGTTTAGCGATGGAACATAAGCCAAAATTAATCGTTGCGGGTGCATCTGCTTATTCACTTGCAATTGATTTTAAACGCTTCCGTGAAGTTGCTGATAAATGTGGCGCATTACTAATGGTGGATATGGCACACTATGCAGGCTTGATTGCTGCTGGTGTTTATCCTAATCCAGTACCGCATGCTGATTTTGTTACTTCTACTACGCATAAAACATTACGTGGTCCGCGTGGTGGGATTATTCTTGCCAAAGAAGAGCATGGCAAAATGTTAAATTCTTCAATTTTCCCAGGTTTACAGGGTGGTCCGCTTGAGCATGTGATTGCGGCTAAAGCAGTAGCATTTGGTGAAGCATTAGAGCCTGATTTTAAGGCCTATCAGGAGCAGGTTAAGAAAAATGCAGTTGTCCTAGCAGAAACATTGATTAAGCGTGGACTGCGGATTGTATCTGGACGCACCGAGTCGCATGTTATGCTGGTAGATTTACGTGCTAAGGGGATTACTGGTAAGGTTGCTGAAGAGGTATTGGGTAATGCTAATATTACGATTAATAAGAATACGATCCCAAATGATCCAGAAAAACCGTTTGTAACTAGTGGGATTCGCCTAGGGACTCCAGCCGTTACTAGCCGTGGATTTAAAGAAGCTGAATGTGAAGAGCTTGGTAATATGATTGCTGATGTCTTAGAAAATCCGGATAACCAAGCTGTGATTGAGAAAATCAAGCAACAAGCGCTGGCTTTATGTGGTAGATTCCCGGTTTATCAGTAATAAGATTGTATCTTCTCGTTAATATAGCCTATAAACCCCTCAAACAATGAGGGATTTATAGGCTTGGGTTTACAAAATTCACATATGATCTTGTAAAGCATAATATACCATAAGGGTGATTTAGTTGAATGAGATCGATAAAGAATTTCAAAAACAATTTTGTGATAGCCTAAAATTTGTATTTGACCATACCGAAGGACTGATTGGTGGGGTGCTTTCTCCTCAGTTTGACCTGTTATTAAAAGCAAAATTTTCGACAACAGTTGGTCTAGATGAGTCCGAAATTGCGAAATTAATCATAAGTAAACAAGTTAATGACTGTTTGCAAAAAGTTCTGAGTACTAAAAAAACCGTTAAATTATTAGCTGCTAAATCTTTTTCTAATCAGAACATAAAAATTTTTATTGCTCACTATATTCCGATAGTTAATCCGGCAACTAATAATCTTGTTGCAATCTGGGTTCGTAGTGGACCCATTGATGTATTTGATATTTCTGCTATCCTGTTACGTTATTTTAAGCATGGGGAAACTAGTTTATCAACCTCAAATCAGGAAAAAATTAATTTAACTGAAAAAGAGAAGTGTGTTATCTTTTTCTTTATGCTTAATCTTGAAAGTCAAGCAATCGCTGATTTGATGAGTAAGTTGGAAAACAAGCAGGTAACGAAAAATGCGATTGATCAGATACTCAATAAGCGCTTGTTTCTAAAATTTAATGTTTATAATCGAAAATCCCTTCATGAAAAGCTTAGTGAGTATGGGTTTCAGCGTATCATTCCACATAATATTCTGGTTGATGGATTGTTTTTTGATATTACCGATTATGTAGTTTTTGATAATTAATTTTATTCATAGTCATGAACTAAAACCCGAATAATCTTTTTACTAGATTCAGAATCTTGTTATATATTTGTGGGGACTCATATTAACTTGATAATGGGCTTTCAGGTAAGTATTTTTACTTTAATGTAACACGCGGAATATTAGATAAATACCAATTAGCATAGCTATAGCACCACAAATACGCAAATAGAGCCTGCCATTTTTTTCACCAAGAATTAGTAATCCACCAACTGCACCAACAATATGTAAGCAAATAGTTGTAGTTAAAAATCCGCAGACGTAAATAACCTTATTCTCATTTTGTGGGATTTCATAACCATGGGCATAGCCATGACATATTCCAAAAATAGCGACTCCAAATGCTGCAAGAATGATCCCGATTTTACATTCAATCATAATTGCTAAACCTAGGATCAAAACCGAAATTGCAATTCCAAACTCCGTTGCGGGGATAGGAATATGTTTAAATCCTAACAACCCACCCAGAAACATTGCAGTTACAAATGCTGTAGGTACTCTCCAGATAGCCTTTCCGCCAAGCTGTGCGCTCCAAGCTCCCACTGCTATCATTGCTACCATGTGATCATATCCGGTTAGAGGGTGAATCCACCCACTACCAGTAAACCCGTGGGCAAAGCATGGTTTTATAACTAAAGCCAGAAGCAAGAAATAGCATAGATTTCTCATTAACTACACCATACTTTTCTTATTCTGTGCTTTAAATTTTTTGCTATCTGCAAAAATTACCAGCATGGCTAAAATCGCTGGAACCATTGGAAATAATGCAGTATACATTCCAGAAAAATATTCGTAGCGGCCGCCTTGCTGATAAATTTTTACTAGAGGAAATACTAGAAAATGAGTTGGTTCACCAAGGATCATGCCAACAATCATAAACCATAATATAAAATTGCCGAAAGGACGCTTTAACCATAAACTAAAGGCACCATATATCCAGATAATCGGGCCCATTAATGCAATAAAGAAAGTGAAATTTTTATCTTCCCAGTTATGTCCGGAAATACTGGCTATGGCTTGATTAAAGTGGGTAAGGTACTCTTCGCCAACATGGATGTTAAATAGAACCAGTAGTAATAAATATAGTGGAACAACTTTAATGGGGTCTGCCGGATGATGCGCAGTAGTCTTTCTCCACCCCATTAAGCCCCCCATCATTGAGCCAAAAATTACTCCTACTGGTAATAAGCCGGCCTGCATGTATAAACTAAACGCATAAATGATGCCAAAAGCCAGAAATAACGCGGTGAATAAGTTAATTTTACGCTGCTCCATGCTCGCCTCTACTTCTAATTAAACGTTTACAACCAATTACTCCTACAATAGCAGCAATGATGGCAAAGATGCATCCTAAATAATAGTTATGTTGATAGCTTGTGCTATTAAATTCAACATACAGTTGCAGCAATGCTTCACAGATATTAAATATAAATAACCACCAAGCAAGATAAATACCCAATAAATTACCTTTAATTAGCAGGTAACCGCCAAATAAAAATAAACTTATTAACAAAGTAATATACATGTAAAACCATACATCTGGGGTAAACACTGCGTTGGGAGCAAAAAACTCTGGATGATTAGCTTGTAATTCAGCAGCGTAGTCGGACCAGAAGCGTGCTGTATCAGTTATCAGACTTAATACTATTGAAAGTATGTAAGGGGCAACGACTTCTTGATGCGTTTTAGATTTTTTTGTCGATAGACTTATTTTTACCATTAATATAAATGTACTTAAAGAAATTAGCATAAACTCAAAGAAAAATAAATCACCTAAAAGGATATAGCATGCAGCACCCATTGGAATAATGAGCGATATTATGGTAGCTATCGCGGAAATCTTTGCATTCACTTATTTAAATCTCCTCAAAAGTTAAGAGCTACTGATCAGTATTTATGTTTTTCTTGAGACTAAATTATATATTGCATTCTTCCTATCTGGATAGACCATTTTTATAGTCTTGCCTTAGTACCTATTTGCTAAGTTTAATGTGTGAGAGAAGTGAGGATAAAAATCTTAAAAATTATTACCAGAGGGCGAATAGGATTCTATCTAGCGAGAACTTAAAACTCTTTAACCACTTGATAATCTTTCTTACCTTATTGTGTATGGCTTGGTTAGTAGGATATGGTTTACAAATTATTTAACAATAGCTAACTTAGCATAAAGCTGATACTGATACAATAGCTATTTGTAGAATTATAGAAAATATGTGACGAAACTTAACCACATATCAATAAGTCTTGACTAAGGAAATATAGCAAATAGTTTAATGAATTATGGGGGTGTATATGATTAGTCATCTGAGAGAGTCTTTTCGGCAATATTGTAAAGAATGGTCTGAAGTTGATTTAGGCAAATTTAATATTTTTATTTTAAAAAATATCTTACGGCATATTTTTAGAACAGAAAGTATTATTCCAATTCTTGTGGTTGTGCTAGTGGTTGCGGTAAGTATTCAGGCTCAGCGGGCAAGCTATATTTTTATTCCTCAATCAAGTATTACTGCTTATGCTACCTTTCTAATTTTACAATTAGCAATTTCATTATTAGTGATTTTTATTTATCCTTTTTTAATTATTCTCTTGTTCAATTATCTCGGTTATCGTCTTCCACACATAATTCCTCGGATATTTCTGCCTACTAAAGTTATATTATTGCTCACTACTTTTTATCTATGTTTACGCTTTCTTTCACATGGTAAACTTACACCTGATTTCGAGTTAATGGTCGTTGCAACATGGACATCATTATATTTTTTCTTAATGAATCTTTACTTGGCGCAAAAACATGGGCGAGACGTTTTTAAGACGGGGAAGTTTCGCTTAATCTTGATATTTATATTTATTGCTTTTATGATAAAACCATTTAGTATGATTTTATATCATACTTCTGAAATCATAAATTATATGGAGATCAATCCATTAGTATTTATTGATAATACCCAGTGTAAGATGCTAAGCCGAAAAATAAATACCTCAGTTTCAGATTCTAATCTATCCATCAGTAACCCGGATCTTGTTGAACATACTGCTAATGGCTGTTACCTATATGGGAATATAATTAGGCTGGGTTTTGCTAGTGACTATGTAATAATATTTAAGAAGAATCTACAACCGGTTACTGAATCAGGGCGGCATTATAATTATTATACGCGTCTTAACTGCTATTCTGGGAATTGCTTTTCTGAAGATAATATTCGTCTTGATGTTTCAAATGATATTAACGCAAAAATTATAGAAAAAAAGGTCTGGTATGAAGGATAAACTCGCAATTGAAGAATATAGAGCATACATCGAAAATACCATCATTCCTAGTTTTAATGGTTTGATAGATCGTGACTGTTATTCAGTTATTATCAATCGCGAACATAAGATAGAGATTTGTACTAATAAGTCAGCTAGGTCAGTTGGAGCGAATAACTGGCAAGAGCAGAAAGGATTTTGCTATCTTGATGGTACAGATGATGCATTACTCGAAAGTTTTTTTAAAAGTGCCTTTTCGGGGAGCGCGAAGGAAGAAATAAAACGCTATGTTAATAAACTAATTTTGTTGCAAAAGAAAGTACTTACAACAGGAATTGCAATTCAATTTATTGATATGCTTCCTTATAATAATAAATTTTTGACGTATATTACTACTTATACACCAATCTTTCATCCCAATGGTGAAATTCTCGCGATCCAATCATATTCATCAGAGAGTTATGTTTTAAGGTTTCAGGGGCATATAAGTGATCCACATGAGGTTAAATCAGGAAATTTTACGAGTAGTTTTACTAATCGTGAACTTGAAATGTTATTTTTATTAAGTAATGGTGCAACTCAAGAACAGCTTTCGCAGATATTAAATATTTCGCGTGGAACTGTAGCGGCAGTTATCTCTAATCAGCTATGTCCTAAATTTGGAATTGCAGGAGCTAATACTCGGCTTCTTTCGGAGGCTGCAATTAAGGCTGGTATGTATCAGCATATGCCACAATCATTATGGCGTCCGGTTTTGATTATTCTTAATGCTGATCTAGTGGAAGAGTTTGCAGTTAATTCTTAAATATACTCAAATAGATTCATCATCATGGGTTGTTGCCAGGCTTCTTGCTTACTAGTTGTAGGCGGCGGCGCCTGTCGCCTACCAGTATTTCGAATCTGATTGAGTATACATTTACGTCAGTAGTTGCCTATATACCATGGTGGGGTATATAATGAGGGATGTCAGATTTTAATTTTAGGATTATAAATGGATACTTGTTGTCATGAACATCCGGATCATTCCGAGCAACTTAGCCGTCTTAATCGTGCATTAGGGCAGATTGATGGGGTAAAGAAAATGATTGTTGATCGTCGTTACTGTATTGATATACTAACTCAGTTAAAGGCAGCAAGAGCAGCAATTCAAAGTGTTGAAGCTAATATTCTCGAAAAGCATATGCAATTATGTCTTGAAGACGTATGCTCTAGTGGAGACAAAACAGCGATTGATAATAAAATTAGCGAACTAATAAAAATAATCAAATCCTATCAGTAGAAAGAAAAACATGAAACTAAAAAATCTAATTATTTTTACACTATTTACGAGCATTGCTTTTGCTAATCCGGTAATTCTTGAAGTAAAACAAAAAACTATTTCAGTTAATGGCAAATCGGTCAAAGTCAGTACCATTGAACAGCCAGATGGTACTTGGGGCTACTGGGGTAAGCTTGGTGAGTCATTTGATGTAATAGTTAAAAATAAGCTAGCAGAATCAACAATGATTCATTGGCATGGTCTGATTTTACCGAATAATCAGGATGGGGTTGCAGGTGTAACTAATCCTGAAATTAATCCGGGTAAGGAGTTTCATTTTAATTTTCCATTGCAGCAAAGTGGTAGCTATTGGATGCACTCACATGATGGGATGCAATTACAGGATATGATTGCTGCGCCATTAATTATTGAAACGCCTGAAGATGCTAAATACCAGCAGGTAGTAGTAATGTTCCAAGATTATAGTAGTAAATCTGCGAATCAGGTATTAAAAGGGCTACAAGCAAATAATTCAGATGCTATGGGGCATATGAATCATGACATGCATGGAATGAAAATGGATGGCATGGATATGGGCGATATGGATGATATGCAAGATATTAACGATGTTAAGTATGATGCATATTTGACTAATTATCACGATAACCTGAAACCGCAAATCACTCAGGTTAAGCCAGGGGCTAGTGTCAAATTAAGGTTTATTAATTCGGCATCGGCTTCAAATTTTTGGATTAACCTTGGTAAATTGAAGGGAACTTTAGTTGCCGTTGATGGTAGTCCTGTAAAACCTATAACGGGTAGTAAATTTCAGCTAGCAATGGGGCAACGCTCAGATATTATTGTCGATATACCTAAAGTAGCTGGTGACTTTCCAATTTTGGGTCAGGTCGAAGGAATTAAATCACAAACTGGATTAATCCTTACTAGTAAGTCAAAATCATCCGTTACAAAAATTGCTAATAACGCAAATAGTGCTGCTCCAGCGCTAAATTATAACGAAGAATTACAGTTACATTCAAGCGAGCCTATCGCCTTTGGCAAGGTTGATCACACTTATAAAATCAAACTTACTGGAGATATGAATAAATACACTTGGCAAATGAATGGCGAAACTTGGCCAAATATTACGCCGCCAAAAGTTAATTATGGTGATACCGTTACTTTTGAATTTGATAATCAAACCATGATGAGTCATCCGATGCATTTACATGGCTATAATTTTAAGGTGGTATCAATCAATGGTAAGAAAATTGATGGAGCACTTCGTGATACGATTCTGGTAATGCCACATAGTAAAGTTACTGTTGAATTTAAGGCAGAGCATAAAGGCAAGTGGATGCTACATTGTCATACCCTGTATCATATGCATGCTGGGATGATGACTTATATTAATGTTGAATAGTTTAGTCATGTTGACACTAATTTGTAGTAGTATAATGGGCTAAAATTATAAGGTGGTAGAATGGTAAATTATCTTGAATTAATTAAAGAAAATAATCTGGGGAAACTACTTTTAAGTGGTAATTTTGGTCTTGAAAAGGAAAATGTTAGAACTACCGCTACTGGGAATCTGGCATTAACTCCACATCCAGCGGTTTTTGGTGATAAAGCTAGACATCCATATGTTACAACTGATTTTGCCGAGTCACAGGTTGAGATGGTTACCCCAACTTTTGCTACGCCCAAAGAAGCACTAGATTTTATGGAAGCGTTACATGATCTGGTTTCGCTTGAATTAAAAGATGAGTTACTTTGGCCATATTCTTTGCCACCGATTTTACCAGATGATGAGAGCCTAATTAAAGAAGCTCAGTTTAGTGATCCGGAAATTACGGAGTATCGTGAATATCTTGCCGATAAATACGGTAAACGTAAGCAGTTACTATCTGGTGTTCATTTTAACGTATCATTTTCTGATAAATTTATGCAGCTTCTTTATAAGGCTGATCCAAGTAATTCTTCGTTTCGTGAGTTTAATGATCAGGTTTATTTGAAAGTTGCTAGGTATTATCTGAAGTATAGTTGGCTAGCAATTTATCTTTTTGGTGCTAATTCGGTTGCCCATGAATCATATATTGATTGTTGCCGTTGCGATAAGGCGCGCCTTACTGATGATAGTTATATTTTTGCTGGGGCGAGTTCATTTCGGAATGGTGTCAGTGGTTACCGAAATCTTGAGCATTTTTATGTTTCCTATAATTCGCTGTATGATTATATTGAAGATATTGAGACAGCTATTAATCAGGGACATATAATTGCTGCAAAAGAATATTACTCCCAGCTACGCCTAAAAGGACACTCAAAAACCAATGTCTTAAAAGATCTCCATGATGATGGAATTTGTTATATTGAGATTCGGACTTTAGATCTAAACCCACTGGTAAAAGTTGGGATTACACTTGAGTCGCTGGAGTTTATCCATCTGTTAATTATTTACGCACTGATTGCCCCTGACTTTATCATGAGTGATGATGAATACCGTATTGCCAACCAGAATCAGATACTTGCTGCTGATGCTAATCGCGATAATGGTATTCTACTTCATTATTCTGCTAGCGAAACTCGATGTTTACGACAATGGGGGCAAGAGATCCTTGAGAATATGCTATTACTACTTCGTGAAGCAGGTATTCCAGAGGATAAACTAGCTATTATTGAAAATCTAAGAGTTCAACTACAAGAAAATCAAGCAAGTGCGGCGCAGCTTATAGCCGATGGTGTATCTGCTTCAGGTTATGCTAACTATTTTGTGAGTAGAGCGCGAAGTTATCTTGAATTAAGTCAGCAGACTTATTATAAATTTATTGGCTTTGAAGATCTTGAATTATCTACGCAGGTATTATTAAAAGAAGCGATTAAAAATGGAGTTAAGTTTAAGCTTCTTGATCGGCAGGATAATTTTATTGAGCTTGAAAATCGTGGTCATCGTCAATTGGTAAAACAGGCAACTAGAACCGCAACCGACAATTATGTAACTATACTCGCGATGGAAAACAAGCAAGTCACTAAAACAATATTATCACGTGCTGGGATTTGTGTACCGAGAGGTGAAGAGTATCTTACAATTGAGTCGGCATTGGTTGATTACCCACTTTTTAGTGAGAAATCAATCGTGGTTAAACCCAATTCAACTAATTTTGGTTTGGGAATAACGATTTTTAAAGATAAATTTAGCTTTGAAGAATATAGCCGAGCACTGGAAATTGCTTTTAGCTATGATCAACGGGTACTTGTCGAAGACTTTGTCCCGGGTAAAGAGTATCGATTCTTTGTCATTAATGGCGAGACGGTGGCAGTGCTTAATCGTGAACCAGCAAATATTGTCGGTGATGGGCTGCTTTCGATTCGCGATCTAGTTGGATTAAAAAATCAAAACCCATTGCGTGGTAGCGGTTATAAAACACCGCTTGAACTTATCAAACTTGAAGAAGCAGAAGCAATGTTTCTTGCTCAACAGGGACTTACTTTTGAATCAGTGCCGAAAATCGGGCAAAAAATTTATTTGCGAGAGAATTCTAATATTTCTACTGGTGGTGATTCTCTGGATTATACCGATATTGTGCCTAAAAGTTATAAGCGGATTGCGGTTAAGGCAGCAAAGAGTATTGGCGCCTGTATCTGTGGCGTAGATATGATAATCAAAAATGTTAATAATCCATATGTTGAAAATAATTACGCACTACTTGAGTTAAACTATAATCCCGCAATCCATATTCACACCTACCCTTACTTGGGGCAGGATCGTAAGCTTGCTGAGAAGCTTTTACGGTTGCTGCAATTAATAGATTAGTTACTGAGATTTCAATTTTTTTGGGTAAAGATAAATATGTACAAAAATAGATTAATAGTGGTTTTACTTCTGGCGCTAAGTCTTGGGGTAACTGCTTGTAGTAATTTGCCTACTAGTGATAATGCTAAAACTACCTCCATTGTCCCATTTGATCAGCAGATAAAAAATAATTCGCTAGCAATAAATAAATCGGAAACACTGGCTGTTGCTTCATATAGCGATTATAGAGGCGTGAAGGTCTATGATTTAAAGAAGAGAAAGCTAATAGCTACACTTGATTATGTTACCCCACGGAATATTCAATTTGCTGATGATTGCAAATCATTTTATATTAGTGATAGCTCACTAGGAGTGGTGCAGCAGGTTTCTGTACAATCATTAGAAGTAATACATGAAGTAAAAATTGGTAAAGGTGCTTTTGGCTTTGCAATTTATAAAAATCAGATGTTCATCAATAATGAAGCTAATAGTACGGTAATGGTATTGAATCTTGATAATTGGCAAATTGAACGAGTAATAACTGGCTTTGCTAATCCGCGCCAAGGGATCAAGATTGGTCCAAGCGGTAGGTTTGTTTATGTGACTAATTTTGCTGGTGATGATGTACGAATAATTGATACTGATAGTTGGCAGATTGTTAAAACATTAGATGGAATACCCGGAGTAAGAGCTATTGCGATTTCTCCCGATGAAAAAGTACTTTATGGCGCATCATCTAAGACTAATTCTTTGCGGGTAATATCGATTAAAGATAATCAGATTTTGAAGGTGCTTCCAACTGGCAAAGATCCGTATGGAGCTTCACTCTCAAAAGATGGTCAAACATTGATTACCGGAAATAAAGAAGATCGTAGTGTGCAGGTATTTAATCTAGCCGATTATCGACTTATCAAGACGATTTATGGACTTGATGAACCACGTCAGGCAATAATCTATAGTAAAGTTCCCGGTAAGATTTATATCCTTCAGAAAGATTTATCAATCGCTATAGTCAATTATAATAGTGGTGATAACCTTAAGAAAATCATTCGGTAAGTCTTAAATGCTATTGCAGAACTATACAAAGCATAAAGGTTTTTAAGGTATAACTATGGCTAGATATTCTGATTTATCTCCATTGTTTGGGGATGAGCTAACTTCAATGGCAGTGGAAATACTTAATTTCTTTAATCCATTAAACTCAGAAAAAATGCAGGAAGAGTTAGATATAGAAATACCATTTTCTATTGGCGGATTGCTAAAGTGGTATAACAAAAGAGCGCCGCAGGATAGATCGAATAGAATTTGGCAAGTATGTGAACTGATAAAAAAATTTGAAAATCAGGGATTGTTAGTACCTGCTGGGTCAAAAAATGGTTCTCCTCCACTGAATAGCTGCTATTATATGATGAAGGAAACTTCTTCAATAGAAAGGCTTGGATTGCTATGGCTTGGAAAGTATTTAGGGAAAGGATTTATTTCACATCATATACCAAATAATTTAGTCTTTATAACGGGGAAAACGATAAAAGGTGATCTTGCAGTGGGGAGCGGTATATTACTTAACGACAAATTGGTATTAACCTGTAAGCATGTTATTGAAGATATGAAATTAGATGCCCACGTTAAAGTCAGAGGAATAAGCTATCTAATTGAAAAACATGAAGTACATTCATGCTTGGATGTTGGGTTTATTGTCTTAAAAGAGAGTGTACATAAAGATTATTATCATAAAGATGTAGCACTAAGAGATGCTGTATTAATGGAGGATATAGTCATTGCGGGTTATCCAAAGATTCCATCTAACCTTAATCCTGAAAGTCCAATATTTCAAAGTGGGGAAGTTATCGGAGGATCAACTAGTTATTTTGGTAAACATAAGCTATTATTAATTAGCGCCATTTCAAGACCTGGTAATAGTGGTGGACCAGTACTTTCTTTGGATGGGAAAGTATTGGGCATTGTTATTCAAAGCTTAGAGCGAGAAAAAGAGGAGTCTGATTTTGGGAGTACTCCGTTACCGTTTTTTGCCTGCCTACCTACATCAGAAATTATTAAAGCATTTAATGAAATGAAATTATCTATTGACTACAAATTGCCAATAGAAGATTTTCAATGATTAATTGTTTGATTTTATATTGGGAAAACATTAGAAGATTACATTAATTTATGTTAAAATAACGCCCTTATGCCAAGTTGGTCGCGATTTGGTTAATTTAATATTAAAGGAATTAATATGTCAAATTTAAAATTAGTTGCTGAAGCACGTGCTGAGCAAGGTAGAGGTGCGAGCCGCCGCCTGCGTCACGCTGGTAAAGTTCCAGCGATCGTTTATGGTGGTAGTGCTGATCCAGTTGCAGTAACTTTAGATCATAATACAGTTTTCCATGCTTTGAAAAAAGAAGCTTTCCATACTTCAATTCTTGATCTTGAATTGGCTGGAAAATCAGAAAAAGTAGTACTACGTGATTTCCATATGCATTCATTCCGTCCAGAAGTTTTACATTTGGATTTACAACGTGTTTCTGAGACTGAAGAAATTCACATGAAACTTCCTTTACACTTCCTGAATGAAGAAATTAGTCAGGCAGTTAAAGTTCAAGGTGCACATGTAACACACGTTGCAACTGAAGTTGAAGTTCGTGCATTAGCTAAAGATTTGCCACACTTCATCGAAGTTGATCTTGCTAATCTTAAAGCTGGTCAGACAATTCATTTGTCAGATCTTGTATTACCAGCAGGTGTTAAAGCTGAAAAACTACTTCGTGGTGATGATGCTGCTTTGGTTATCGCTGGTGGAATTGCTGAAGTTGCTGATGCTGAGATTGTATCACCTTCTGATGTTCCTGCTGCTAAAGGCGCTACAGAATAATTTTCTTCCAAGAAAATCAAAACCCCGGTATTTGCCGGGGTTTTTTCATTAATGCAACACTATTTATTTGATAGAGTATTATTTTTGATAAAACTCTACTAAAATGATAAAAATAATACAGAAACTATTAAAAACTAACTATAATTTGAAACTGAAAAGCATAAGCTATTAATTATTAGCTATATGGCTAGACAGATATGATATGGAGTAATTGTGATTAAGCTTGTTGTTGGTCTTGGGAATCCCGGTCGTGAATATGAAGATACCCGACATAATGCTGGGTTTTGGTACGCAGATTTGTTAGCAAAAAAACTTGGTATGAGTTTTAGTCTTGAAGGTAAATATTTTGGTGAAGTCGCTAAAACAAAATTAGATGGAAATGATTTATTTCTATTGAAGCCACAAACATATATGAACCTCTCAGGTAAATCGGTACAGGCTCTAAGTAGCTTTTTTAAAATAAGTCCGGAAGAAATTATTGTTGTACATGATGAGCTTGATTTTAAGCCTGGGGTGATAAAAATTAAGCATGCTGGTGGTAACGGCGGACACAATGGTTTAAAAGATATTGATCGGGTTATTGGTAAGAATTATTGGCGCTTACGGATTGGAATCGGACACCCCGGTGATAGTAATAAAGTTGCCGGCTATGTGCTAAATTCACCAATTATTGATGATAGAATTGAGATTGATCGGGCAATAGATAAAGCATTATCAGTGACGAAGCAAATTTTGGCTAGTGATTTTACGTCTGCACAGCGGGTATTACATACAAATTAGATTGGAAAGACAAATGGCAGAAAACCTTATTATTACAGCATTAGATAAAGAATCAAGGTATCAGGAGTTGTTACCGCAAATTAAAGCATTAGTTAGCTGGGAAACGGATACGATTGCTAATCTCGCAAATATAACTGCTGCCTTACATATGGCTTTTAGCTGGTTATGGGTGGGATTTTATCTAGTTCGTGACGAAGAACTGGTTTTAGGCCCTTTTCAGGGGCCAATTGCCTGTACTAGAATCAAATTTGGCAGTGGTGTATGTGGTGCTACTTGGCAAAGAGGTGAAACCATTGTCGTTACTGTATAATGCCCCCTGAAAACTAGACCATTAATTAAGAGAGTCAAGTGATGTAAAATCACATTATTTTGACAATGGTTTAATGGGAATTAGAATGAGAAAGACTCATCCTGCATCAATAAAACTAAAAGTGGCATTAGCAGCTTTAAGTGGTCAACCAATACCAGATATATGCAAACAGTTTGAGGTTGCAGAAAGCTTGGTACATAAATGGAAGAAACAGTTAAAAGAAAATGGAACTGTAGTATTTCAAGATAAA
>SSGX01000020.1 GCA_008017155.1 Neisseriales bacterium
ATTTTCTAGTAAACTTAAATAGACGAGTTTATTACAAGAACTTATAATTAAAATTGCTTAGTTTCGAACTAGAATCCTAGATTATCTCAAGAAAATCCTTAAAAACTTAGGATTTCTACATACTTTTTTTTATAAATTTCTTAGTTAGATAAAAATAATTCATCAATACCATAAATATACAATAAAAATTAATAATTCTATCTTATTTAGTCTAAAAATTCATCATCTGAATTTATATGGAATTAAACTTATTTGATAAATTTGAGTATTATTTCCGAATTTTTACTGTTTCTCTATTTTATGTTGTTTGTACTTCAATTGATCTCTTTGATCGATTTGTACTTGTAAGGTACTTATCGCTTTAAAATTAAACTATATAAACATATTATTATTTATCATAAATGCTTTATAGATGCGAAACGGTTGGAAAGGAGCAAAATTGACAATTGCGTGATTCTAGGCAATAACACAAGATGTAACGGTTTCTAGTGATCACACTTGCCAGTCTCGATATTTTTTTATTCCCTAAACACTAACAATTTTTAAAAGATTATTATTTAATCTTAAAAAACAAAATAAATGGATAAATTTATTATTCCAAATTTATATTCATTCAATCTGATGCCACTCCTTTGTTTAAGTGATTTCAAGATTGAATTTAATTCCATATGAAATTAAATCTAAATTTGTTTAAATTATTAAATCAGAGTCAATTTTAGATATTATAAAATTGTCGAATAAGGAAAAAATATTTTTTTGCCTTAAATGTAGTAATGAGTTTTTGTGGCAGATCTGTGAGATTTCAGCTGAGACTAATTTCAAAGACTCTATTTATGGGGCTATATCAAAAATTGAATAAATTTTCAATATCGAACATCAGCTAAATCAAGCTTATTTTCAATTAAGTTTGCTGGATTTTTAATAAGAATTTTTCTCAGCTGCAAGGTCATCCAATTTTTTGAATCTGATTTTTTCTTATCAAGAATATATTTTCCCATAACTAACTCAAAATTCCATCAATTTCAACTTCAAATCCATTAATTTACATTGTTCAGAACTCAAAACAATGCAAAGAATATAAAAATTTGTTTTTTCGACTGATTTACGTTTCATCATTCTCATTTTTTCATTATTAGTTTTAAACTCTGGATTTAAGCATTGATTTGCTGATCAGAAATCATGTTCGTAAAATTGACTCCCCCTCTTTATCTTTATTTACGCCCCTTTCTTTTTTCTTTGTCTCCCGAAAGATATCCAGGTAAAGTTGTCTTACTTTTGAGCTCTCCAGCTAGCCTCACACTTTTTTTTATATTAAAGTTAAGAATTAATTATTTAAATATATTTTGGAAAATCCTTCAAATCAAATAAAAGAGCTGTCCAATGACTTGAATTCTTGCTCAAAGGGTTTGTGCAATCTAGAATTTTGAACCTGTGCAAGATAATAACTAGCGCTAGTCTAGGTAATGCAGACAGCATCAAAAGCAAAAAACAAGTAAAATTGAAGAAATGTATCTGAATGAGATTTAAAAGATTTACCATAAATCAAATTTAAACAAGCTCAGAGCACAGAAAAGATGCATATAGAAAAGCCTGAAGATATAATAATATTTTCAAGTTCTAAAATCATAAAATAATTTTTTATCGAGAAATTATTGATTTAAAACCTAAAACATTTCTTAGAAGCAAAATTTTTAGGAAGGAAAAATTTCAAGTTGAATTCTCTAGAACAAGAAAAATACAATACAAAATAAGGAAAACTATTGTATAAGGAAATTAAAGAATTTGAGAGAATTTGAGGAAAAAAGGAAGTTTTAGATTTTTTGTATAGATCTACAAAAGTATTTTTATAACTATAAGCTATATGTTAAAAGTGGCAAAATAAAAATACATAAAAAGAGAAATTTACAGAATTCCTTATGATAGGGAAAAAATATTAAGAATGTAATTCCTGATCACAGAAAATGTAGAAGCTCAATGTTAGTCAAAAAATATTACTTTATTTCAAAGCTACCATCGCCTAATTTTCTTTCTATTCAATTATATTCAAAAACTGTATGAATAAAACGAAACTAAAGTCTAATTGATTCAATCATTTCTTATGTTGGAGTTGGGAATCGTATTGTAGTTAAGGCAAGGCAGCATAAGTCCTACTTGAAATCCTCCAGCAGAAACATTATCCATGTTAAAAGGATAATAAGCGAGAAATAGCCCCTGTGAGGTCTACTGTGGCTAATTTTTTATTGGAATTTCTTCTCGTTAAACCTAGTTTTCCTATAGCTTGCATTCCAATTTAATTGGTTTATTTTTGTTTGGTTTTTCAAATTTCAATGGCTTAAATCCATATTATTTAAAATGATTTTCTCTGTAAGCTTTTAATGACATTTTAGCAGTTGATTGATTCATTTTGCATTGCTTGGCGGCAGAATGAATCCTCATTCCCTCTTCATAGACGAGTCGGATCAACTTTTTTTTTGTCTAGGAATAAAGAAATCAAGTACATTGACCGAATACCTGGAGTATCTGACTGGCTATTCTCCCTGATATTATTAATTTCCATTATCTTTAATTTTTCTTGGCATGTTGTTTTGTTAACTTAATTATAATAAAACTATGGCCTAACCTCGCAATATATAGAGGCTCCAATATAAAGATTTCTTTTTTTAGTTTTTTGATTAGGTTTTCATGAAATAGTAATGAAGCTATGGTATATTTTTCCTAAATAATTAAAAAAAATAAATTTTTCCACATCTCCATTCATGCATTCGTAAACTCTCAGTATATATCCCTGTTTGGGCGTTCTCTTACAGAAATTTACTAGTAAACTTTATCTTTGGGGTGGAGTAGACTAAGCTTAGAAATATAACATCTTAAATGATCATTAATGATCTTCGATCTATTAAGTTTAAAAATAGTTACAGTATCTAATATTTGGGATGTAGGGCCACTCCAGGTGAAAAACAAGCCTAAAATAAAGCAGCAGTAAGTGGTAGAATTGTTTATCTATAGAGTACTAGCCAATTTTCACAGGAATCTCGAGTATCACTAATTTAGGACCTCAAAAATTATTCTAGTTCGGAAAAAAATCGAAAATGACTCAGTTTCTCTGTAAAATAAACAGATTAGGTTTAATTGAATTGGGAGGACTAGCTAGTGTTCAAATCCTGATTAACTCGATGGTTTTATTCATTGCTGGATAATATAGATATGCTTTTGCTATAAATCGTGGGCTAAACTAGTACGGGAGGCCAGGGATAGTTCGCTAAAGAAGAAACCATCAAAGATAGAAGCTGGTGGGCGCAAATTCAAGAAGTATTTTTCCCCTAGATCCACTTTTTTCTAAGTTTTGGTAATATACTATTATAATTTAAATTTGGAACCATAAACGAGTGACTTCCGCGAACGAGCCCTAAACCCAAAAAACAATAACTCTCAAACCGAATAGCTTATAACCCCTCCGCAAACTGTATGCCCAGCCTCCACAGCCTCTATTTTTCAAATATTTTTTTCCCAATTTCCACAATTGGCCAGAATTTGGTTTCCCAACGAATTTCATAAAAAAAATAGAAATCGATGCAAATGGTCCACTGAGCAATACTCAGACAATTATATCTGTTGCTCTATGTTGCTCTTTATTCGGCTGCCGCTCCTGTGTTCTTCTTGGGGAGATGGGAAATATGCCTTAAAATATTGGATTCTCAATTTATTGGATTTAATTAAAATGGCATTTATTAAAATTATATGCACTTTATTTATTCTACTGATTGTGAATCTTCAAATTATTTGCTGCAAAAACTCCCATAAAATTATGCTCAACATTTTTTCAAGTACCCATCCTCATTCTTTACTCAATACAAAAAAACCCACCACAAAAATTCATACAATCATATATTACTTCCATAAATTTAAATTACACCAGTATTATAAGTACATCGAAAATTAACTTAAAATTTTCCAGCAGAAATTCCCAATATTTTTTTATTGGATTTTAAGAAAATATTTGTATATGATTGCATATATATAGTTATAATATATGATGTACTTTGTATCAGGAAAGAAAATGGTTAAATAAAATTCAAAACAGAAATTTAAAAAAATTATAAAAATTATTTTTTGGAAAAATTCTGAGCATTTTGCCATCATCCAATATCTCTGGATACCCATCAAAATTATGATGGAGGTGGGGCAAGAAATATGGACTGTTTGATCAATTTTGAATTTAGACAAATTTTTTGAATGTTGTTTGGGTGGTGGTTTCTGGGTTGTCTGATAAATTCTTTGATTATGCTAATAAAATTGAAACATGAACTCCGAAGAACATGAAGCCTTTATGAGGAGTGTCCGAGAAACTATGGAAAAATCTTCAAGGGTTCCTTGATTCTTATTATAGATTTTGCAGTCTATTGATGGCACCCTTGGCAATGTTCGCACAACTCTATCTGATATCCAACAAACTAAGAAAAATATCGCCGAAATATAAAATGTCTATGGACAAGTTATGGATCAACTTGCTGCAAAAATAGCCATGTCTTTTAGTGTGTCTTCTCCCTTCAAAAAAGAAGAGGGGAAACAATATTAATATATGCCAGTTAGAATATCCATGGCCTAAGCTGTAAAAGCTATGTTAGGATCTTAATCTAAGGAAATTCTCTTCGTAACAGGCGCTGGAGTGTCCTCCAAAAGTGGGATTCCAACTTTCAGAGGCAAAGATGGACTATATTCCAAAAATTTTGAATTTGAAGGCAAACAGTACAGCCCATAATAATTCATAACCAAACATTTTTACAGTCAGCACCCATAGCCCATCTGGGAATGGATCAACTAACTCCACAAGCTCTCAAACTCCTCAAAACCGAATTAAATCCATCATTTAATCCATTAAATTATGTTATAACTATCAAAAAAAGGCAAATAACCGATTTTAGTCACTCAAAATATTGATGATTTGCATATTCAACCAGCAAATAACTAGTATGAGTACCATCGGATCCATGGGTCAGTCAACTAGATGAGATGTGATAAAATGCATATGACCAAATATGATGAAAATGTTCGAAAGTAAAAATGTAAAATATGTGGGAGTTAATATCGGCCTCATGTAATGTTTTTTGATGAGTCTTATGGAGTGTAGTTTGGAGGAGAGGTCAAGGATCGTCAATTTGACTTTGTGGTGGCAATAGGGACATCCTTGAACACAGGTTTGTGTATAAAATTAGTCTCAAAAGGCAAATAGGTCATATAGATCAATCCCTCACCCGTCATAGAAGTTGGAAAAGTGTACCAGTTTGATAAATAGACTGAATAGACCCTAAAATAAATGCTGCATGAACTAAAAAAATGATTTTTAAAAAATTTAAAATTAAAAGACCATTAAATAAAATAAATGGTTAAAAACTCATAAAAAAAATTAAATCTTGATGCAACACACAAAAAAATAAAGACAGATTAAAAATTTGCATATTTTTTATAACAAATTTTATTAATTGGAAATTCTTTGTCTTTGGAGTTGGAAATCTCTCTTATTTTCATATTCAAGTATACATTAATTAAAATTGAATTTTTTTAGTCAATAATAAATAAGCTTAATAAATTGAATAGAATATCATCTGCTTCTAAATAAATTTCCATATACAATTCCAAGCAATTATATTTAAAATGAATATTCGGGCAACCAATCCAACCAGACCCTTCTCGAATCCCAAGGAAATTTGCCAACTTAATCATACTGTTTCTACTGCCTACAAAAATTCCAATATTCCTCAAAAAAACCGTAAATCTCCTCAGGGAACAGATGGAAAACCATATATGACTCAAACTTCTTTTTACAACCTCGACAACCATTTTCAAAATACTGATATGATGCACGATGGAATTATTCAATAAAGGCATTTTGCAGAGACCTCACCCAATTTCGGTGGTTTTCGAAGCAGAGTATAATATGCTGTCCCAATGAAACAACATATAGAATACAGAAGACTACCAGTTCCTCAAATCTATACCCAACCAGGCAGCTAGATCCCCATAAATTTCTCAATAAATTCCAAAATACAAGAGATAATCTCCAAGAATGAAGAGCTAAGAAGCTAAGTCACCAAACTCAAATAGAGCATGAACAAATAAAACATCTCAGCAGAAAATGAAGAATATATCCAGGCAATTAAAACATTTTATTCTGATAATGAGAACTTAAAGAAGGAATTTGATGTGAATAGGATGTAGGCTGAAAAAGTGCTGAGATAGTACAATCAGAAATTATAAGAGAATGGAGCCTATATCTCTGAGTTGCAGCGAAAAGGGTACGAGAATTATATCCCTAGGCATTTGGTGGAGTAGATACTGAATATCCACTAATTCACAATTAAGGAGCAATAGAATTTCAAGAAATAACATGAAAAATTGAAATAATAATACAACAAAATTATATGTAAAGCCTAAAAAGACAGCAAATTATCATAATAAAATATCAGACAACTCTTATAAGACATAGAGATCTTGAAATTAAGACTAGAAGACAGCCAAAAATTGCAGCACTAAATCCAATAAATGAAAGATAAATTCGAATTACTGTACGAATAGAAAAAAAAAGATTTTGAGTTACTGAAACAACTGCAAGAAGAAAACAGTGCTAATACTAAACCAAGCACAGAACTCTATGAGAAAAGAATGGCAGAATTCGAGCAGATTTCCCGACAGAGAGAATAAAAGATATTATATTTAAGGGAATAAAATAGAATTCTGGAGCAAAGAATAACTCAATATCAGTAAGAAAACTATTACAATGATAATAAAAAGAACAGAGAGCTCCTAGAGCAGCAAGATAAAGAATGGGAAAGAAAATTCAATCAATTAGAAGGAGAGCTATAATAAACAACCAGCTAGAAATTGAATTTATAAGGAAAGTTAAATATTATAGCAATATAAATGTAAACACTAAAGAAAGAAAATGAGAAACTCAAAAAAGCTGCAGTGGAGCATCAAATTTAACAGAATCAGATTCAAATTACTATAAATAAGCAAAAATAAGGGAAATAGGAAAGATATCGAATGGAGTTGGAATCTAAGAATTAGCAGATCAGGGTACTTGAGGCCAGGTTGGTGGGAGTTGATTAGATTTTAAGGAAAATGAGTTAGATGGAATACAAGTTAGCACAAGCAACCCCACAAAGACAGATAGTAAACAGAAACTCAACAGTTTAGCTATAATAGTTGCATGCTAGAGTCCTATAATTATAAAATCTAACAAAAGAACTCTATACAATCCATCAACACCAGCACTCATAGAAAACAAATCTCCATAATTTTATATTGGCGAAATTTGAAGAATTATTCCAATTTATGAACACTCTGGGTCCCTTAGGAGTTGTGCGCCATGAAGTATCACAGAACAATCACTATGAGATTTAGGGGCTGAGACAGAGGGTAATGGAGTTGGAATCTGAGGTGAATAAGGTTAATCAAGACAATAGTTATATTAGGTAATACTGTAGAAGTGTGTTTATTGAGATTGATGCACTGGTGTCGGAGATGAATTATGGCAATGATATCAGCTATATGAAGAACAGTATCACAAAAATTAGGAAGGATGTGGACACTACTCTAAGGAAACTACAGATCTATTGAGATATATAGCATATTCTCTTATTTCATAAATAATAGATTATAAATAATTATTAAAATAATATAATCCAGAATTCCACATTAAAACATAGACATAAAATATCATCCATCAATAATGCACTTAATCGCCAGCTTGATGTCCCCCTAAGGCTTATTGTAGAGAGCGATCAATTTCGATTGATAATCTTATAGTTGAGAATATAGTTGATTTTTGCGCAGTTCCAGTTTTCGATTGTAATCCAGAG
>SSGX01000036.1 GCA_008017155.1 Neisseriales bacterium
AATATCAAAACAAAATCCATCTGTTAAACCGAATTCGCATAGTTCAGAAGAACGTGCAAAAGAATTGCTTGGTGACAATAGAGACCTGGAACCACTCCTTCCCATCTCGAACAGGACAGTGAAACGGGTGATCGCCGATGATAGTGTGGGGTATACCATGCGAAAGTAGGACATTGCCAAGCTCCCAACAAGACAAAGACCCGGATAATACCGGGTCTTTACATTTGTAGATATAAAAACACAAAAGCAAGAATTGCTTATAAAACTGTTTAAATATAAACTGTTTAGTTTAAGTTTGTATTTTATATCTTATTTAGATTTATATCTTCTCATTTACTCTATATTCTATCCTATCTTAGCTTTGTATAGAGAGTATAGAAAACTATCTATGAAAACCAAAACTATCTCTAGATAAGATAGAATACAACGGTTCATATCTCCCTCCATAACCTTCCTGACCTCCGGTCAGGAGCATGTTATGGGGCTTAGCATTTATCATACTAGCATATTCAATTTACTTATTCTGATTATCTTACTTCTTACTATAGCCTCTTGATAGAATATTAATCTCTCTTACAATCAATTAATATGTCTCAGGATTAAATCTCCCTTTTGCACATTTACGTATGAAATCTATGAATAATAACTCTCTAGGATCTGGATTTCTACGATAGACAATATATAAATCTGTTTGATGGGCAATATATTCTGGTAATACTCGGATTAATTTACCTTGCTTTATTAGTTTATCCGCTTTATAACTCCAGCTAAAAAAGATATGTTCTCCAGAGAAGCCTATTTCTAAAGCATGAATAGCATTGTTTACTTTAATCGTACTATTACTTTCGAAAATTTGCTCCTCTTGAGTAAAGCTATTTTTAAAGTTAATATATTTAATTGGTACTTCATTTATATCAATACCTCCTATTATAGAATGGTCATATAATTCTGCAATGTCTAGTGGTAATCCATATTTTTTTACATAATCAGGTGTGCAATATAATTGTATCGGTTCACTTCTTAAGAATTCTGAAGTATATACTTTATTTGGTTCTATTTTATATGCTGTTACTGCTATATCAATTTTGTTCTGTTTAAGATCCAGCTCTTTATATTGATAAAAAAGATTTAGAGTAATGTTAGAGTATTTTTTATTAAAATAACTAATGTATGGGCTAATAAAGCCCATTGATCTAACCACTGGAAGAGATATATTTATTTCACCTTCAGAGTAGTCAGTGGGTGATTTCATTGACAAAATAAAGCGATTTAACTGATGCTTTAAATCTTTAAAATTATTATATAATGATTGTCCAAACTCAGTTAATTCAAAGCTTCTTGTATCACGAATCATTAATAATTGATTAAAGTAAGCTTCAAGATCCTGAATTTTCCTGCTAAGTGTAGACGGAGAAATATTAAGCTTCTCAGCTGTTTTGCTATAACTACCATTTTCTACAAGCTGAGTAAATAGAACTATATTATCAAACATAATTTTAACGACCAAAATTTATTTTTTCTAATAGTGAATCTTAGCATATGCTTTTATGCTTGATTTAATTATTGCAGAAATTGCGACTATATTTGCAATTTCTGCAGAGATAAAGTAGTTCTTAATTTCATATAATACTCTTCTCAATACTAAAATAATAATGACTATAAAAATTAAATATAAGAAAGAGAAGTGAAAATGAAATTAAAAAATCAGTATAAGATAATAACAGCTGCGTTGATTGCAGCAGGTACATTAACTGGCTGTATCGGCTCTCAAAACTCAGGAGGTGGTGTTACTTCAACTGCAGCACCAATTCAAGCATCAAGCTCAAATACTAAATTATTTGTCCAAGATACTAACTTGACCGTAAAGCTAGACTATGGTTCAAATACTAATTCTATAATACATTATGCACCAAGTGTTAAATTTAATATTACTAATAATGGTAATGAGCCAATTGATTTGTCAAAGTCAACAATAACTTTGGTTTCTCAAGATATGAATGGAAATTCAGTAAATCTTGGTTCTGAATTCCAGATTGGATGGATCTCAGCTCATCAAACAGGTTATCAATTGAGTTTTGTAAAAGGCAATGGCAATACTCAGGTTGGACAGATTAATTCTACTAATCGTGGTGTTGCTGCAATAATTAATCCAGGTGAGACAATTTCATTATCTGGTGGATTTAATTTAAATAATAGTCCATTTAATATATCATTAGCTTTAAGTACTTTGTCTATTGATGGTAGTGCACCAGCCCCAACACCAGCCCCAACGCCATCACCTACTCCAGATCCTACACCAACCCCGGCACCAACCCCTGCTCCACCACCAGCTGGAGATTGTAATGGCATTGCAGAATGGAATTCTGATACCGTTTATTCTTCATCCGGAACTAAAGTTGTATATCAAAATATTGAATATCGTAATTCTTGGTGGACAAAGGGTGATAATCCAGCACAAAATAGTGGAGCAGTTGGATCAGGTAAAGTATGGACCATTCTTGGTAATTGTGATGGAACACCTACACCTACACCTACACCTACACCTGCACCAACTCCGACGCCAACTCCGACACCAGCACCTGTACCTGTACCTGTTCCAGCAGTTGGTAATTTGGATGTTATTATTGATACAACTAATACAAATTGTAAAGCAAGTGCTGAATGTAGTGGTTTAAAAGTTCATGTAGCAAATTCAAGTGGTATAGAAGTAGCAACAGTAACAGTTCCAGATGCTAATTTAGGTGGTGTGTTAACTCAGCCGATAAAAAATCTTCAAGCCGGAGTTACATATACTGTAACAGCAGATAACATAAATAATACTACACAGTCATTTGATCCTATTACAGCGAAAGCAACAGTAATCAAGGATAGTACAGCTAAAATCAAAGTTAGCTATGACAAAGTAGCAATTGATACCGGATCACTTACAGTTAGCGTACCAAATGTATTATCTAGCTATACTGGCGATTTACATTTAAATATTATTAATAATATAACTGGTGCGATGGTTGCTGCAACATCTGTAAAACAAGGAGAGACAGTAACATTTAATGATTTGCCAGTTACAGATGAAAGTCATCAGTATTCGCTGCAATTATTGACCGGTATTGCAGATCCAGTTCGTGGTTTATACTATTCAGTCAATGGTAATACTAATTTTGCTATTAGTAAAAATAAAACAGCTACATTTAATCTACCATTAATTAAATCAGAGAAAAATCTTCACGAAGTGGTTGTAAATGTATCGGGGTTGATTGGTAATGATCAGATTACAACGATGTTTGACGATGCAGCAAGTTCTTATGCATATGTAACACCAGAAGCAAGTGTAAATGGGAAGGTAACTTACTTTGTGGAAAGTGGACTAAATTTTGGTATTACCTTAAGAGCTACTGGTACAACAACCTATGAGAAAAGTCAGTTTAATTTTACAAATGTTATCAATGCAAATACTGTCTATGACGTTAATTTTGCTAAACAAGAGAAGCCTCTTCTGACTTATGATTATAAAGTATGGTTTAAAGATTACAATAATAAGTTTGATATTATGGTAAATGGTGTTAGTAGCGGTAAATCAATTACCCTTACATCTAATGCTAAATTAGCGAGTAGTTTATGGGGTACTTGTTTTGGACAAACTCTTACCAATGAAATGGCAACAGTAAAACAAGTTGGTGATGTGTATGAAACTACATTAACCGCAAAAGAAGGTTCATTTAATTTTGCTCAACAGTGTACCTTAATGTATGATGATAAAACTTCTGAAGTATTGCCTGGTTCTGGTGGAGCTGCACATAATTTAATGGTTACATCAATGTCTGTTGATGGTGCCACAGCATCGATTAATCAGCCATGTGCAGCAAATGGTTGTAAAGATCCTGGAAATGGTTATGTAAATGCAGGCTATTATGCTCAGTGGGCTGTATGGGGGCGGGCTTATAACCCAAATACGATGCCGTTTGATGCTATTAATGATATTATCTATGCATTTATTGGTTTTGATCCTGCTACAGGAAACTTAAAAACCCTTGATAGTGCAGCTGATTCATGGGGACTTGCAGCTACAAGCCGTGCTTTATTACAGTATCCGTATATGCATGCACATCTATCGTTTGGAGGCTGGACTAATAATGGTGTAAATACTGCACCAATGTTCCAGAAGTTATCAGAAAATCCCGAAGCAATGAAAGTTTTTGCCAAACAAGCAGTTGAATTGATGAAGAAAAATAAATTCACTGGACTTGATATTGACTGGGAATGGTGGTCTGATTATGCTAATAGTGTAGCACCAGCTAAGAATATGCTTGCTTTTTATAAAGTCCTACGGGCTGAGTTAGATGCTGCATCTAAAATTGATGGTAAACATTATACACTTACAATGGCTGTCAATGCTGGTGTAGATCGTGTAAATGCAATGCAAAATCCAAGCAATCCAAACTCTGTAGCTGATTTCTGGAAGCAAGTAAATGGATTAGTTGATCAAGTAAATCTGATGTCTTATGATTATCACGGTGCATATGATCAAGATGCTGCATATTTCCATGCTAATTATGATTTTGCAAATGTACCTGTAGAAAAACAGGCAGCAGTTGGTCAAAATACGGGCTGGTCAATTAAAGCAGTAACCGCAGCTTATCAAGCACAAGGAATTGAAGCGAAGAAGCTTGTAATAGGTTTACCAATTTATGCACGCACAATGCAAGTTACAAATGCTACTGATGGCGGTTTGTTACAACCTATTACCGGAGCCGGGTTCGGTGATTATGTGGAAGGAGTTCTTGATTATAAATGCTTGATTAATCCTGTTGCAGATCCTGTTACTGGTTGTGGAATGAATGTTGCTCCAAATGATGTAGTGTTTTATAGTGCAGACTCTACGGGAGAACAACTGGCTGCATTTAATAAATACGGCCGTGAAGCGATGCAACCTTGGGGTTACAGTCCATCAACTAAGACTTTTGTAACTTTTGATGACAAATGGTCTGTCAAGGCTAAAACACAAAAGGTAGTAGAAGGTAAAATGGGTGGTACTATGTTCTGGGAGTTGGATGGTGATTCAACCGATCCTAGTAAATCTTTGGTAAGAGCTGCAGCCGCTAGCCTTAATGGTAAGTAATCTTCTCTTAAAAAGCCGTCGGTTTTATAAATCGGCGGCTTTTTTAATATGTAATTATGTCTAATAATGGTATCTTAAAGCTATTGATTAAATCACTTGGTATTAAATGATCAAAACCAAGTTTTAGTAGTTTTTCTGTTAGTGCCTCACGGCTGAATGCATTGAATTTAACTCTGATTTGATTAGAAAAAATATTATCAATGGTGTTTTTTGATATTTCTCTGCCTTCTATTTTTGAAAGGACTATAGAAATTTCTTTGCTACTCATCCTACTTAAAAAAAGAAAGATCAGTTGCTTCTCGCGCTTTGTTAGCTGATATGCTTCTATATTTACATTCTTTGCTATCTTATAAACCTCAAGTGCTCGCATGAGCTGGTGCTGGATGCTACTATATAATACCTCATGAGAAATATTAAATATCCCTACTACATTATTAGTTTCAGGATTAATTATGGGATACTTACTAGTCATATAAAACTGGGTTATTTTATTTAGTAAATTTGCATTGATAGCATGATGAGGAGTTCGCGTTTCTACTACCTGTTTCCATTCTTTAAGAGTATCTTCAGCATGATATTTCCCTGTATTTTCTTGCTGAGTATAGATAGAGCCTCTGACAAATTCATTTATTCCGCGAAACTCTTGAAATAGTTTAGTAACAAAAAGAGCGCCACCATTCGTATCAGTTATCAATACTCTGAAGCATGGAGTTAATTCATCGAGTTCTTTAAAGCTACTAATAATTTCATTTATATATTCTAAATCTTGCATATTTTACCTTACTTAATAGTTAACATTATTCTAACAAAGAAACTAGGACATCCTAAATCTATCCTCTACTATGCTTAATTTTTCTCGATATTTGAGTGAGGCTTAGTTTTCTATGTTGCAGTTTTGCCACATGATTTATTGTTTAATTTTGTCCTTCCGGTGTTAGTTAATTATTCACAAGCTGGTGACTTTTTGCAATAAATTAAATGACAGATAAAGAGATTATTTATTGCTAAAATGCATATAATTCTAATTTTATTCAAACTAGTAGAATCCGTTTGGAATAAATTATAGCTAATATGTGGGCTTTCCCTTGTTTATTTTTAATCTTGACTGCTACAATTAAGAACTATAATAAAAATTCATTGTGGCTTCTGGGAGTAATATACTGATGAACAAAAAGTATCTATGGCTTATTTTATTTATTTTTCTATCGCCTCTATTGCATGCGGCAGAGTCAGCAGTTTTTTCTGACATTATTGAAATAAATGAATCTGGGCATAAAGTAAAGTATAAACGGATAAAAGAGCCTTCACAGGAAGCTATTGATAACTCACAGGCTGAAGCTGGTGAAGATATCGATATTGAAACTTTAAAAAATGCCTATATTTCACCATATAATTATACCCAGGATCCAATTGCTTATAATATGGGTACTAGTTCAGTTGCAGGACCGAATGGAACATATCATGTAGGTTTAAGTCAGATTAATACAACAAACATTAATCTTAATAGCCAAAATGAAGCTCGTTTCGATGCAACTATTGAGGCATGGGGGCAAACTCAACGTTGGGGTGGTTTCGCTCTTGGCGGTGCACTACAAAGTGGTGCTGTTGTCGAACAAACAGGGCAACCAAACACTTATGGCACGACTGGAATACTTTTTCCTACTCAGGCGTATGCGGATTGGGAATATCGGGATGTTTTTGAGATAACTGGTGGGAATATCCTTCTTACTACGCCATGGGTTAACTCAATTAGTAGTTTCCCAGGAGCAACTTATGCCAATCAGAATAATACTTATCAGGGGGTAACTGCCAATTTACAAGTCATGCCAAATTTACTTGTAACTGGATTCCGTGTATTTAGCTATTTGCAATTTCCTGATAATGGTTTTTATTCTACTACCTTATATAACACTATGGGTGGACCAATGCAAAATATGGGTAGTGCTTCTACGCCAGGTGCGACAGGTGCTGGTGCTATCTGGAGCCCAAGCAAAAACTATACTCTTAATGCTTGGTTTTATCAGTTTTATGATTATGCTGATATGTGGTATGCTGATAATAACTATCATGTGCCATTAGCCAATGATGTTAGTTTTGATTTCGGGATTCAGGCATTAACCCAAAATGCCAATGGGAGTTCAATCCCTGCTAATACACTAATGCCAGATAGTACTACCCAAAATCTGGGTGGAGTTAGTGGAAATGCTTTTGGTCTTAAATGGGCAATCAATGTAGGGAATAATACGGTTACATTGGCATATAACAATGTATTTGGCGCTAGTGGATCATACCTTAATGGTGGAATTGTAACACCATATACCTATGGATTAGAAACGGACCCACTTTATACAACCCCAGCTTTAAATAGTATTGCTGAGTTGGGTTCGGGTAGTGCATATTTGATAAAAGACTCTATGGCTTTTCTTGATAATAGTCTGAAAGCAAGCTTGGCATTCTCACAATTTTTTGTGAATCAGGTCTATGCAACACAGGCAAATCAGATAACAGAGTACGATGCTGCTTTACAATATACAATTCCCCATACGACATTGAATTTTTGGAGTCGTTTAGTTTATGTTTCTCAGCCAGACTATGCTGGTGGCAGCTTTCTGCAGCCTAGGCTAATTGTCAATTATACTTTCTAATATTAGCTATAATTACTAATTAATCTTTATAAGTATTTTTATTTTAAAGATAAATTAATTGTAATAATGCTACAGCTATACCCCCATAAATATTTGTGGGGCATATTTATATTTCTTTGTGTAATATGTTGATATTATTAAGTAATTTTCTTTTTGATGATAGTTAATTAATAACATTGTAAACTTCATGGTTATATGGTGAGGTGTATAATAGCTAATGTATAAGAAAAAATATTATCAAAGGGAAAATTATGAAAAAAATATTATTAAGTTTGTTGCCAGTTTTTGCTTTGGTAGCATGTAATGGTGGCTCATCATCTGGAGATTCAACTAAATTAGATTATCCTGCATCAGAGGCGGAGAGTACAACTAATAGCTATTATGGCACTACTGTTGCCGATCCATATCAGTGGATGGAAAATACTAATAGCACACAAACCTTAGCGTGGGTGAATAGCCAGAACTCGTTTAGTAATAGCTATATTAGTAGCTTGCCGGAGTATAACACGGTGAAATCACTTTTAACATCATCTTCAGCAACGGCGAAATCATTGAGTGATAATAATGTAAATCGCCATTTTATTAAAGTAAAAGACGTCTATTATTATACCAATTATAAAAAAATTATCATTGATACCAAACCAGTTGGTGCAGGGAGAGTTGAAAATATTTCAGTTGATAACAAAATATATATCACGGATAGCCTAAATAAAGTGGGTAGAGTGTTCTTAGATTTGCAAAAAATGGGAATTGTAAAAGGAGAGGAAAAATCTGTTCAAACTGAAACTACTGCAGATAATGATTATACAAT
This sequence comes from Neisseriales bacterium, assembly GCA_008017155.1. GTDB lineage: Bacteria > Pseudomonadota > Gammaproteobacteria > Burkholderiales > UBA11063 > Aquella. Next base: position 8,573 of record SSGX01000036.1, read on the forward strand.
TACTAAAACACAAGATAGTAATCTTGATTTAGGAACGATTACTGTTATCAATAATCAAACCAAAGAAGTAATGCCAGATGATGAAATCAAATATACTTCAGGTTCGTTTACTGTATATGGTGATGGATTTTTCTATGTGAAACCACAAAATGTTACCGATATTTATACTTCAAATTATAATTATCAACAACTTTTTTATCATCAAATTGGAACAGCCGTAGCTACAGACAAGCTTATCTTTGATGGTGGTGCAATGCTATTAGTAAATCTAAGTAGTACTTTATATAGCAATATCTTGTATTTTCAAACCAGCATTGACCAAACCAGTCAGATTTATAGCCTAAACCCAGCTAATCTTGCTACACCACCTACTTTATTTTTAGGTGATAACTATCAATCAGAATTTTCAATCCTTGGATCGGCAGCAAATAATAATTTGTTAATTCAGACTACTCAGGGTGCAGCACAAAGGCGGCTTATTTCGGTAGATCCAAATAATCCAGCACAAGCGAATTGGGAAAATATTCTTCCAGCCAGCACTAGTGATATTGTGAATGCTATTTCTATATGTGGTAATTACTACTACGCAGATGTATTAGTTAATGGAGCAAGTACTTTATCTCGTTATGATGCTGATAGTACTACGCCGACTAATATTGAATTACCTGGGGTTGGTGGTTTAAGTGATGAAGGCTTTAACTGTGTTGAATCAACTGGAATATTCCAATATCAATATTCTAATATGATTACGCCATGGGAGAACTATGATTATAATCCTAATACCCAAACTAGTACTCAAGTAGGTGATGGTTCAATTGCTGGATTCAATCCCACAGATTATGAAATGAAAGAAATTTTTGTACCTTCTACAGGAGGTGCTCAGGTTTCAATCTTCGTTGCAAATAAGAAAGGGATAAAATTAGATGGGAATAATCCCGCACTGATTTATGTTTATGGAGGTTTTGATACCGCAACCAAACCAGTCTTTGAGCAAAATACGTTATTGCTTCTGAAAAATGGTGGAGTCTATGTAGTCGCTCAGGTGCGTGGTGGTGGTGAATATGGTACTTCTTGGTATAATGCTGGACGGTTGTTGAATAAACAAAACACTTATAATGATGTAGCAGCAGTTGCTAATTATCTGATTAATAATGGCTATACAAGTTCTGCTAAGCTAGCGTTATGGGGTGCTTCCAACGGTGGTCTTACTACGGCTGCAACAGCATTGCAAAATCCAAACTTATTTAAAGTGGTTTTCCCCGCTGTTGGAGTACAGGATGTCTTACGTTATCAATTATTTACCAACGGATTTACTTGGTATTCTGACTTTGGTTATAGTTCGGGTGAGAGTTCAACTCAAGAACAATTTAATAATATAATGACTTTCTCGCCATTGCAAAATGTGAAAAATATAGCCTATCCAACGATGTTAATTATGACTGGGATGGAAGATGGGCGAGTGGTACCATCGCATAGCTATAAATTTGCAGCAACCATGCAAAATTCAGCGGGTGGTACTAATCCATATCTTTTAAAAGCGTATGCTGGTGAGGGACATGGTCCATATAATACTACTGAAGCTCAGATTGATATGTGGACATTATTCTTTAATCAGACTAGTACTCCAATAAGTCAAAATTAATTAAGTACTTTTAATTGTCTAACTATTAAAGAGGCTAGACTTGATTTGCTCCCTATGAAGTAGAGATATATAGAAAAGCAATTGATACGATCTACTTATAGGGAGTTTTCTCATCTATGCACAAAAAATGTTGTTATTATAATTAAACTTGCTATTTATAATAGATTTGACTATAATTAGCATCTCTTCAATTTCTTCACAGGTGCAAAGTGAACACCGCTTACAATAAATAATTCAAATTTCTGATTAATAACTAATCAGGATCAAAAAATTTAATTATCAAAATTTTAATCCTTTGCTACTTATATTTTTGCCGTTTTATTTTGGTTTAAACCTATTGGCTAAATACTTATTTTATTAGTTAGTTTAGATAAATTGCAGGTAGTAGGGATTATTTATATCTATTGTAAAGGTCAATTATGCAGCCAATTCTTGAAATTTGTGAGCTAGAATTTAGCTATCCTAAGCGGATTTTATTTAGTGATTTCACTACCAAGGTTTATGCGGGAGATAAGATTGCAATTATCGGTGATAATGGCTGTGGTAAATCAAGCCTATTAAAGCTGATTTTTGCTAATTCGGATGTGAGGTTAGCAGAAATAATCCCAGCGGACGGAATCAAAATTATCTATGTTCCGCAGTTGATAACTGATTATGCTTCTTTAAGTGGCGGACAACGCTTTAATCAGGCATTATCTACTGCATTAGCCAATTATCTGGATATTCTCCTTTTGGATGAGCCAACAAATCACCTGGATAGCCATAACCGAAAATCACTGTCATCATTATATAAACATTCTCCATATACGATAATAACTGCGACTCATGATATTGAACTTCTTGAAAATCATATCAATATTATCTGGCATATCATCGACGGTAAGATAGTTATTTTTCATGGTAATTACCAAGACTACCTTCAGGAAGTTCGTCTTAAAAGAACGCAGCTTGAGGAAAAAGTCGCTACACTTAGCAAAGCTAAAAAAGAGCAACATGAGCGTCTTATGCAGGCGCAAAACAGAGCAAAAACAAGCCGTAGGCAGGGAGAAAAGAGTATTACTAATCGCAAATGGCCAACTATTACTTCGGGTACTAAAGCTAGAAGAGCCGAAACTACTGCTGGGAAAAATAATGCTATTCTACGTAAGGAAAAAGATGTGATTAGTCGAGAGCTAGGGGAACTTTACTTACCAGAGGAATTAAATTATAAATTTGCCATAAATTCTAATAATTCAGGAAAAGTAGCCTTGTCTATTTTAAATGGTAGCTGTCGTTATAAAGAAAAACATGGTTTTCAATTAGATAACATTAATTTATCCTTATCTGGTAGCGACAGACTTGTAATTACTGGGGCTAATGGTAGTGGTAAATCAACTTTAATTAAAGCGATTTTGGCTGATCCTTTGGTTGATCGGGTTAGTGGTGAATGGCTTGTTCCATCCTTGACAAATATCGCTTATCTAGATCAGCATTATACAAATATACCAGCTGATAGGACTATCCTTGAGGTGATTAGCGAAAATGCGCCAGATCTGAATTATTCTGAGATTCGTGACTTTTTAAACCAGTTTTTATTTCGTAAAAACGAGGAAATAGAGAAATTAAGTAATCAGTTATCCGGTGGGGAGCGGGTTCGTTTAGCTTTGGCACTAATTGCGTTACAAAACCCACGTTTATTGATACTTGATGAGATAACTAATAATATTGATTTACGCACCCGTGAACATATAATTAATGTATTAAATAGTTACTCCGGTGCTTTATTAGTAATTAGTCATGATAGTTATTTCTTATCTGCAATTGGTGTTAATCAATCAATTAAGCTCGACGACATTAGATATTACTAATTACTATCTTGTCATCAATATCATATGAGCCTACTTTTAGAAATTTGCGTGGGATAAATAAATGATAATTGAGTGACAAAGCTTTTTCTAATAAAGTTTCTTTTGATTTTGCTCCAAAGATATACTTTAAATTTTCAAGATGATCATTGACCCTCCCCGCAGATATTTTATAGCCAAGATTGGTTAGGATATCTGCAATCTCAGAATATGAATATCGATTCAGATAAAGAAAAAGAACCATGTGCTGTCGCTCAGTTAAATCATACTGTGGTATAAATTCATCTGCCTTACTAATTATTGATGATTCTACCTGATTTATCCTGTAGATGATTTTTAATGGGTGTGGAAATATGAATGTTGACATTTGACCATGTATCCCGATAAAATTTCCTGTATGGGGATTTATTATTGGGTGCTTTCTTACGATATACATATTTTTACCCGCAGTTACGTGAAGAAAAAAATGACGGATGCCAGAGTCTTTTACTTTCATATCTTGTGCGCGAATGTATTTACCCCAATCTGGACGCTCTAATAAATCTTGGATTTCAAAATCTGTTTTCCCTAGTACATTTTTAAACTCATCTTCTTCATCTAAATTTTCAAACCCTTTACTTACTAGGCGATAAATAAAATTACTGTCTTTGATAAAAACGATTGGTGCACTATCATTTTGTAGGATAAAACTAACACTGTCTATATAACGAGAAAGATACTCTTGATCATTGAGCATTTGTGTTTCCATTATTTCTCCATTTCAAAGATAAATATTTACTGAGGGATCCAATAAGCATTTAGGCTTATTTTATAATATAACTACCACAATTATCCAAAAATAATTGCGCTATTGTATCTTAGCTACAATAAAAATTACTCCTAAATAAGTTACAATATTATCTTTAGTACCTATGAATATAGGGTTGAAAAAATATATTTAGTTTAAACTCTATTGAAATAAAGGGTTAAAGATGCTCTATGCTTAGTTTTACATGTTATAATTATAAAAATCTTTATTATGTAGTTTAATATTATAGGTAAATTAATTTCCATCAGAGATTAATAAATACGGGGTATTTAGATGAGGCATCATGAATATTAACGCACTAAGTGACAATGAGTTTTTTGAATATTATTGCGAATCTGCAGATATTGTTTTCAATAATGGTGAAGAGCAGATTGTCTATATCAAAGATAAAGATTTAAATTTTCATTATCTGTCTCCAGCTCATATAAAAAATATTTCTAAGGATGCTTTTTTTGTAGCAAATGAGAACAATATTACCGAAGAAATGCGGGACTTACATAAAAGCCTCAAGCAATCGGCATATGAGCAAGATGACAAAGTTCGAAATCAAAAAAGAGCATTTGATTTTATTTATGTAGATGTTTATGATCGGATAGGGTTTGTCCATAAGCGTCCTATAGTAAATCCAGCTACAAATAACTTTGTCGGTTTACTTGGAATGGTAAAGCCATTTGAGATGCCAAATATTTTAAGTTTGATTTATAAAATGCATGATATCAAATATGGAATTGCTAATCAAACCACTAGAAACTCAAATAAATATGAAATAACCGAAAAACAATTGATGGTATTATTTCTTTATCTTAATAAATATTCTAATACTGAGGTAGCCAAGATCATGACTAATCTTGGTTTTAAAATATCGGCAACAACTGTCAATGACCATTTGGAAAATCTGAAATACATATTTGATGTTAAGTCAAAAGAGCAGCTTATTGAAAAGGCTATCGCTCTTGGGTACAATCTATGTGTGCCATCTAAATTCTTGAAGATTGGTAGCGTTGAATTGGAAGATGAAGCCATAATTGCAGGCTAGTGAAGGAGAAGTGGAGGGTATATGAAAAGCTGGGAATCATTGACAGATGATCAATTCTTTGAACTTTACTGTCAGCGTGCGGACTTCGTATTTAACCATGGTGAGTATCAAATGATCTTTATCAAAAATAAAAATCATCGAATTGTATATTTATCCAAGGGTTATATGACTAATTTCAATGTAACTAATATTGAAGAAGTCAATCATGAAAATGCTCCTGAGGGATATGAAGAAATCTACAAACAACAGGATGAGATTGCTCTGGAACAGGATAAGCTGATTGAGAAAACACTTGAACCCAAGAACTTTCTTTTTATTGATGATTATCAGCATATAAGTCATATTCATAAGCGTCCGATTATAAACCCAAATACTGGTAATTATGTTGGTCTTCTTGGACAAGTTTCGCATTTTGCTTTACCAAATATTTTGCGCCTCATTTATCGGATAAATGGGATAAACCCAGATGATGATGCTATTCATGAACCTCTTGAGCATGAGCTAACTGTTCGCCAAAAAATGATTCTATTTTTATATTTAAATCGCTATTCAAATTCAGAAATATCTGATATTATGACGGTGATTGATCATAAATTATCTAAGTCTAGAGTTAATGACTATTTGGAAAACTTGAAATATATATTTAAGGCAAAGTCAAAAGAAGAACTCATTAATAAAGCCATTCAAATGAAATACCACCTTGTAATTCCGCGTAACTTTCTAAAGCCTGGGAGCTATCTAATTGATGATGAGGTTTTAGTAATTCGTTAATCACTCACCTTTTACTTTACCGCAAGAATATATCGTTACTAATTAATTTTGAACATTGTGTTAGGTATTTTTTGTTATCTCCAGTTAACTACTCCTTTGTTTGCTATCGTGCTCCATCATAAGCCTTTCTTTGATCTTGATAAATTATCTATATAAATTTTAATGATTCATTTCTAGTGGAAAAGGGCTAGTTAGTAATAAGAGTCATTTTATCTTCCATTCTATACATTAATAAATAATATGCTGTAAGTCCAAAATAAATCCGGGTAAGATTTTAGTATGTATTTTTATCCCTAGATATTTATCAACTAACTGATTATAATTTTGTTTATTATTTTGCCCAATAAAGTATTTTTTATAAATGGAAAAAATGGAAAAATATTGTAAAGTAAAAAAAAGAGGTTTACAAGATATTGAGTTAATTTATCTTGAGGGTTATCTAAAATTTGCTAATTATCAAAAAATAGCAGCGGAGCTTCTAAATCTCTTACCTGTTTATGAGACTATAAATGGTGTAACTCGTAGATTACGATCTAGAAAAAATAGTAAACAGAGAAAATAATAGCTAGTATGCTATCCACTATCAGTAGATATATATTAAATCTCCCCGCTATTCAGCTTGCCGATATTATTTGGGTACAAAATTTATAGGGGGGGTTTATATTAGGTTTTAATCAAAGCATACTTCTTATATAATTTCGAAAATTTTAATGTAATTGGTTAATAAATTAATTTGTAATAAATAGTGGCTAAGTTATCTATGATAGCTATTTTATTAAAAGTTTAATATTTATTTGATTATTTCATATTTGTCAATAACAACCCTATTGACAAGTTTCCTCAACCGCCTTCGGGCGGTTCTTTTTAGCGATATGTTTAGTAGTTATATTATTAGTTAAGCGGAATATAAATTGTTTTTATAATATTTTGGAAATAATTATTAAATGAGAAAAATGAACTTGCTACTTTTTCTAATAGCTTTCGCAACTAGTAGTTGCTCGACTGCTTACCTCGCACAGATAGAAAAAACCAGAACTGACTATAATGAGTCCTTGGCGAATAGTGAGGATTCTCAATTTTTAATGAATATTGTAAGAGTTCATTATGGGTATAGCCCATATTTTGTTGGTGTTGATAGTGTAACTTCTCAAAGCTCTCTAAAAGCAGGAGTGGATAATAACGAAACTAGACTATTTCAATCTCCTTCTGCTACAGCAGGAGGAACTCCATTTTGGAGTATTGCACCTATCGCAAGCTACACTATTAGTCCAGTAGTAACCTACTCACCAGTTCAAGGGAGTAAATTTGTTTCGGCTTTACTAAGTCCAATCGATCTGAAAAAATTATTCTTATTGGAACGTTCTTTGGGGATTGATACTGTCTTACGTTTAACTGTTGATCAAATTGGTGTTCTTGATAATGCTAGTAGTATTAGATATTCAAAGATGAATAAATTGCCAGATTATCAGGAGTTTAATACTTTTGCTAGTACGCTTGAAACACTAGTTAATAACGATGATATCAATATTGAAATGTCTAGCTATGATGATAAACCCGCAATATTACTATATATGAATAATGATGCAGCTGCTGTAAAAATTGCGACATTATTGCACTTAAATAAACCGTATAAGACTATAATGTTTACAATGTTTGTATTAAAACATGATAATGAGAAAGAAAATATAATTCATATTCAGACCAAATCATATTTTAATATTCTACAGTTCCTATCAAAAGGGGTAGAAGGTATCGAATCAGAAAATCAAAGATATGGAATAAAAACTAGGATTACAAGTCAGAGTGGTGGCACAGCTAATCTTAGGGACATAACAAATGGACTTATCGATATTAAAGCAAGCAATAAGGAGCCTGATGATGCTCTTCTAAAAATTAAATATCAGCAAAAATGGTACTACATAGCTAACGATGATACTTACTCTAAATCAACGATGGTTTTACTACGACTAATCTATTCTCTTTTAACTGGTGGGGAATATCAGCCAAATATACCAGTATTAACTATTCCAGTCAAGTAGCTAATTTATTTTTAAAAGGTTTTATTTAGCTACTCTATTTGGAGACTTTGCAATCAAACGACTGCGTAATAATAAAATCTGAATTATGCTAATAATACTTTCTGATATATCGGCAACGATTTGTGTTAATTCAGCCCAAAAACACCGATAACAGCCACTAAAGAAAGTAGTTGCACCAAATACAAAGGTCATAATGAATAGTATTATTACTTTATTTCTATTTTTTTTCATAAATGCTCTAACTAATTAATGTTTTTATTAAGAGCAGGATTATAATCACCATACAAATAAAATAGTACCGGAATAAAAGCCACCATAAATTATACCCCCGTTAATAATTTGGGGGGCTAAACCAGCACTGGTTTTAAGTTATAGAATTAAGCTGTAAGAAAGCTCCTCAATTAAAAGCTATTCCCTTTTTAAACTTCATTAGTAAATCTCATCTACACAAACCCCCTTATCTAAAATATTACATAATTACAAGGGTAATTATATTAAATAATATCAGCATGTTGATTAAGTAAATTATTGGGCTAAAGATATCTAAAAACCGCATACTTATACCCCTAAATATTTTGGGTGGTAAATTCGTTTGTGTGATTTTAACGGGGTTTAAAAATGTGGTATGGTTTTTATACAATAGCTCCCGTAATAGTGATAACACTTTATTAAACATAGGAGTAAAAATGAAAGCAACAAACTTTAAGAAACTATCATACCTAATGGCAGGTAGTATCTCTCTATCAATCTTAAGTGGTTGTGGAGGAACGAATGGTAACGCAAATGGTGGGAATAGTACACTTGGTGAAACGTTACCGACAGTAGAAAAGGTAAAGAAAGTATATTTCGATGAAGTAGGTATTGTGCCGTTAGATGCAGGAAATGCACAGTTTGCACTAAGACTTAATAATAGTTATGATGAGCGTTTTACGCTAGATGATATTTATGCAGTAGATCCAGTAACGCATACACGAAATAATAGCTTAGCTAGCATATCAAAGGGTAATTGTGCGCAAGTACCCTCAAATAATTACTGTACAGTAAATTATAGCTCGAAGTTAAATAAGAATGGAGCATTTATAGTTGAAGCGCAGCTAACGAATACTAAGACAGGTAAGAAGCTAGTACAAAGACAATTTGTGCGAGTAGGTCATTTGAATGATCTAAATGGTCTTGAATTTAGGGCTGAGCTTGATGAAGTACCAGCAATAAATAAACACTTTAGCATGGCATTGCCAGTTTATGTAAAAGGTGATTTTAAAGAGTTAAAAGCAAAAGATGGTTTGAAAGGTAAGTTACTTTGTGCAGGAGAAGCAACCAAAGGAGGGACTGCATGCACGTATCTAGTAGATGGAGATGTACTAGCTGGTAAGACTTCGGTACAAACGAGAATCGAGGGGATAAGTAAAAATGGAAAGACGGTAAATCTGTCTTCTAATACAGTAGTTAATACCAATAGGGAAGGTCATTTACTCATTAGTTTACCAAATGATGTAGATATGAATAAGCTTACTGCTACAAACAACAGTCATATGGTTACAGTATTCAATAACGGTACAAATAATGTTGAAGAAATCAAACCTTCTGCATCTGTTACAGGGCTAAGTAGTGGAATTACTATTGATACTACCTCTGGAGCGACAGATCTTTGTTCAACTACACCTCTTTTAAGTGGTGATAGTTGTCAAGTCAGATATACGTTAGATAAAAATATCATAACAAAGAACTCAATTGGTAATATTAATGTTGATTATAATAAAATTAAAAATGATGAAAAAGATCCAGAGCTTGCACGTGTTCCAGCTAGTTTCTTGATGACGTGGGCAAGCATTAGCAATCCGGGTAATATTATTGATCCCAGTACTGGTAAACCAGTTATTGATCCAGCAACGCAGTGTAAACCACCGCTTGGCACAGGGACCATAGACTGTGAGACCTCTGGTACAGTGAATCAAAATATGGTGTTAAGGGTAAATGGCAGTCCAAATGATCTAAATGCTTCTCCTGCAGGTAGAGATCGTGAGGTTATATATACAGTTAAAAATGACTCTCTACGTCCAATAAAAGATATTGAAATAGGAGTGTATAGATTCCCTTCTACAACTAACTTTACTCTAATTCCTGAAACAGGAGCAGATAAATGTAATGTTGCCGCTAAGTTTGACCTTGCTAGCGGTGCCTCATGTACATTTAAAGCAAACCTGAATGCTCAGGATGGTGCAATAGGATATAACCAAATTATAGCAACGGGCGAATATGATGATGCAGTTAATTCTGGAACATTACCTGTATCTGGGTTTGTGGTTACGAATTTTTCGGCAAGTGATTTATTTAAGTTATTTACACTAACTCCAGCAAGAAGTTTATTTCAGGTTCCTGTTGGTAGTAGCAATACTCAAGAATACACTTTAGCCAATACAAGTGGTGTTCCATTTAAACATGGCAAAATTGAATTGACACCTGGAGCACATAATCTTGCAGCAGCTATATTAAATAGTGACCAATTAAAGCTTGAAACATCTACAGCCAGTGGTGGTAGTGCAGCATGTGATTTAGCAGCAGGAACAGAAATCGCGGCTACAAAAGACTGTAAATTTAATGTTACATATACACCAACTAGAACAACAAGTTTTAGTGCAGTACCATTTGAATTAAATGTACCGATTACTGAGATTGATAGTAAAAACTCTTTATCGAATAATTTAAAAATAGTAGCCAATGTTGATGCCTATGCAGGTCAAAGAGCGAATATTACTGGTAGATTAGCTCTTTTAACTCCGGCATTATCTGCTACGCATTTTTATATTCCGGGTGAAACACCTCATCAGTATGACTATGTATTTACGAATACGGGCGGAGAAGCGAAGCGATTTAATGTTGCTACGAACAACTTGCCATTAGGTATGCGTGTGCTAAATAATGTAGTTGCTGATAAAGATGTAGATGGTACAGGTCCTATCAAAGCATGTCCGATCGGGATTACTTTTGGTGATCTAGCCACTAACGAATCATGTTACATTAGTATGAATGCTCCAGACGTAAGTTTCTTTAATTCGGGTTTACTTGATGAAAACTTACCTTTAGAATTTGCTGGTGAAGTTAACTATGACGATAGTGAGCTTGGATTTGTAGTGTCTAATGATAGTAGCAAATTATTGCCTTTCGACCAGTTCGTTTCGGGTAATTGGGTAAATATTAATGTATCTAATGTTACTGATACTATTGGTGAAGAAACTTTCAACGTTAATGGTACTCCGGTTACGGCTAACCTTCGTAAGGTTGAACTTACTGTTGAGCTAGATGGTATAAAAGCAAATATTGCTAATCTTGGAAATTTGGAAGTTTTACCAGTGGTTGGGATATCTGGTATTGCTGCTCCGGTTGCCGCTCCGATCGCTAAGGTAGATGGTGCAACTGCTAGAGTCACGGCATATCTGCCAATTAGTACAACTAGTCAAGTAATTGAATTAAAGCTAATTAATAAAGCTAATGGTAGTGTTGTGCGTAGTGTAAAACATACATTAAGTAACTTTACTTCTACAGTACGTGCCCAATAAATTAAAGCTCAATAAACTGAGTTACTAATTGTCTAAACAGGGGAGATTTCCAAATCTCCCTTCACGAAATCTTACTAAATAATATTCGCCTTTGAGTAACTAAAACCTGATACTCATACCCCCAAATATTTTGGGTGGCAAATTCATTTGTGGGATTATAACCGGGTTTAAAAATGGGTGGTAATTTTATACAATAACCCCCGTAAGAATAGATACTTAGTGAAGTTATAAGGGTAAGTTTTTTACCACTTTGCTAGGTATAAAAATAAGATAAATATAAGGAGATTTATGATGAAACAAATTAAGATAAATAAGATACTAAGTAAGCTATTATTGATTGGGGCATTAGTTAGCCCTCTGACATCGTATGCTGATTATAACAATGGCTCATTTTATATCGATGGCGCTGCGGGTTTAGGTTTTACCTATGATTTACCAACGGGTGCTACTACTATTGCCGCTAATGCTGGTTATGCCTTTAATCGTGGTCTTGCCTTAGAAGCTGGCTGGACAGGCTTACCAAGTACTCAGTTTGGTAAGATGTTTAATTACAATATTTATGATATCGCAGTTAAGGGTTCGATTCCCTTTACAAACTATTTTAGCCTTTACGGTAAGCTTGGAACAGGTGTTGGATATTCGACATGGAGTGTAACTCCTGCGGCATCTAATAGCGCCTACTGGTCATCTGGTAGTGCAACCACTTGGATTGGCTTAGTTGGTGTTGGTGCTAATTTCCGCTTGTCGAATCATCTTGGTATATTTGTACAAAATAATAGCTATATTCCTTTTACTAGTCAAGCAGGTAGCTATGGTGCAACCAATGCGAGTATGGTTGGTTTGGAAGTTAGTTTTTAGTAGTTTAATGAATTAGAAATAAAAGATTTATTTTATAAATCGATATTAATAAATTGAATGTTGCAAGTAGGTAACATATTATGGAGAAACAAAATAAATGAAAGCAATTTCAAAAAAGCTGATAAAGCCAGTTTTGCTAGGAAGCCTGATTTTTGGTTTATCTGCCTGTGGCGGAGGTGCTGATTCTTCAGCAAGTTCGGCTGTAGTAAATCCAGCGATGATATCACAAACCAAGGCTAGCTCGATTTACTTTGATAGCTTTGGGAAGATTCCGGTATCGGCACAAGACGCTAGCTATTGGATTCGTTTACACAATAATGGAAGTACGGACTATACCATTACTAGTGTAAGTATCATCGATGATATAAAAAGGGCAAAGGCTGAAAACTTGAGTGTAACGGCAAACTGTAGCCTACTAAGCGCAAATGGAGAATGTTCATTTCAGTTACATTATGTAGCTAATACGCATGGAGCTTACCGGATCGTAGCAGAATTATTGGATAAGGCGGGTAAGAAGCATACAATAAGCCAAGTAATAGTAACTGGTGCTGAAGTGTCAAATACAGCCCCAATTAATATGGAGCCTGAAGCGACACTGGAAGCTCGTGATAAACAGCATTATTCAATGGCTTTGCCAGTTTATTTGAATCAAGATTTTGCCGAAGTAAAAGTCACGAATGGACAGCTTTACTGTGGAGATGGTAGCTATGCCGGAAGTGGCTGTACTTACTTTGTTGATGGTGAGCTAACTGGAGATAAGCTTTTACTTTCGACTGATGTAGAAGGCTTTGATGAAAATGGCAAGCTATTGGCGCAAAGTCCAGCGAGCATAATGGTTCAGAATCAGGCAGCCCATCTATTGATATCTAATCCCGGACATCAGGAAGTTAGCGCTACAACAGATACAAACACAACGATTGAATTATATAACACCGGAAACCTAGCAGCTAAAGCACTGGCAATCAATGCGCAAAATGCGACAGCAAGTCATCAATGTGGAACAGAGATTGAGCCCGGCAAATCGTGTAGCATAACTCTGGATCTTGGGAAAAAAACTAGTAATGGTACAGCAAGTCTAAACGCTGATTATAAAGATGATAATGTTACTAATAAAAGCGTAGCAACTAACTTTAGCTATGCATTAGACGAAGAATTAAGTGCGAGACCAGAATTTGGTACAACGATTAGCTTTAGTAATATGATTCCTGGGGATGTGCGAACTACGCCAGTAACACTTACTAATGAGAGTAATGCAGCATTCAAAATCGTTGATATAAAAGTTGGAGCAAAGATAAGTACTGGCGCAGCGGGAGCAGGTAAGACAAGCTGTGTGCCGGGTGTTACGCTTGCATCTAGCAAATTAGCCACGGCAGATGTCCCAGCTGGACAAGTTCAGTCATGTGAATTGGGAGTTAATTATACTGCGGCTTCTGGTGATAACGGGGTAAGTAGCCTGTCTGTCACAGGAAGCTATCAGGATGTAAATGATATTGCAAAGACAGCTTCTGCCCATATGCCGATAGCTTATTCAGGTATTAGCTTAGCAAGCGTGCTAAATATCGCATCAACATCGTATTCGATGACATCATACGTAGGTGAAGATAAAGATTATGATGTTACTACGATCACGAATACCAATGCTAATCATGCTGCAACACTGGGTATCAGCTATACACCTTCAAATGGCTCTGGAATATCACTGGTAACTTCGGGTGCATACTGTAAAGATGGTCAACAATTAGCAGCTAAAGCCTCATGTACTTTACGACTTAAACATAACCCGGGGAGTGCATATGCTACTCGGACGGAAGATATAGAAGTTAGATTAGCTAAACTTGGCACTATCACTCAGAATACAACTGCAACTAAAGTGGAAGTAAAAGCTACATCAATGGTTGTACCATTTGGTTCGATTAGCCCGACATTTGTCGGTGCAGCGGCAAGTGCTGGGAATCTGGTAACTGAAGGTAGCTTATATGGTGTAGCAGTCGGGAATAAGGTAATCTATACTTATCGACTTACTAATAATAGCAATGATGCTAAGATAAAAATCAAGGTACCTACATTAGCTGATCCGGGCTGGGGTTGGAAAGTTAATAGTAATGGATGTAATAAAGAAGTAGAGCAAAATCAAACTTGCGATATTAAATTTGAATATACCTTATCAAATACTTCGATAGCCAACTTCGGTGAAGATGCAGTAAAGATACCATTTCAATATACTTCGATGACTGATGGATCATGGCAGAATGCGACTAGTCCGGTGCAGTTAGGGACAGTCAAACGCGAAGCGATAGGCTATCAGGCAGCAGATGCAGAAATCGCAAATAAACCATCAACGACCCAGACGCTTACTGATGTTGGGGATAAGCTTAATTTTACGGTAAGAGTGACGGGCTATAATCCATCAGCAAGCTTACCAAAAGGTTGGACTGTCAGTAACGATGCTCCATCTGGCTTGACGGATATAACTCCAGCTCCTAGCTCATGTAACTTTACAACGACACTTAAAAATCAGAGTGCTCAATGTGTATTAACGCTTACCAAGCGGAGAGATTCAGCTAGTTTCTCGATGACGGCACAAAAGGCTGGTTTAGCCGGTAATGGGACGCAAGATGCAAGGCATAGATTTCAGTATAACTTGCATACTCCACTTAAACTCTCAGACAAATTACGCGTATCCTTCGTTGCTAAGCCCGGAGGTCCTTGGAATCAAGGGCACTATCGCCTTAGTTTTGAGGGTCTTGATCATCCCATAAATATTATCGCGCAATACCCAAGCATTTTTCCGCGTAGTAGGGATCAGCGCTTTATCCGCACTGGGACAAATAAATACCGTTTAGAAGTCAGCATGGATGGAAATTCTTGGAGTAAAGTTTTGCAAAAAAGATCTCCGATCTCCGGACAGAGTGGCTTCGCAACTGATGCTTGGGAAATAGGAGTAGGGACTATGGGAGATAATCATCCTTCACGACGTAATGTAGAGTTCGAATTCGAGCCATCCACTACGGAAAAGGATCAAGTCCGAATCAAGTCAGAAAACGGATATCTTATGCCAACTACAGGAGGAGATTTTCTCAGTGCTGAAGGTGGGTGTCCGGGAACTCAAGCCCAAAATGGTCAAGATGGCGGACATCTGCATAAATGCAGAAGGTATCGTTTACAATTGTCAAAACAGGTTACTAACTCATCATTCGGAGCTTGGTATATCCGAACTTACTAGTTGACTCACGGAATAGACTCCCTACGTGCTCATGGCTAGACGCTAGCCTTCCAGAAGAAGGCTAGCTATTTATAGCCTAGAGTGGCAAAATATAAATAAAACAGGAAAATATAAAATGTTACTTAAAAAAAATCTTTTAATCTTACTTGGCTCAGGCTTATTACTGAGCACAGTCGCATGTAGTCAGGGTGGCGGTGGAAGACCTGATGCTATTAATGAACCTGATCCGGTAGTTATCGTTGAATCCGGTACAGTTATCGAGCCACCAAAAGGTAAAGCGCGGCTATTTTTCGATGATGTCGGGGTTATCCCTCTTGTTACGGCAAATAAACAAGTCGTAAATACTAAAAATAAAATTTTGGTAAAAATAAATAATAGTCTAGAGCAGCCATTTACCCTAAATAGTATCCGGGTACTTGATCCAGAAAATATGGAAGCCGAAGCACCAGCCCTTGCGAGTATAAAAAGTAATGCTTGTCATACAGTGCAAGCATGGTCTAGCTGTACCCTAAGTGTGACATCTAATCTAAGTAAGAGTGGTAGCTTTATCCTTGAAGCTAGTCTTACTGCTACTGAGGGTAATTCACCAGTTATTATCCGCCAGATTATCCGAGCGTCGGATAAAGTCGGCTCGAATGACGGTATCATGTTTAGAAATGACCTTGATGAGGTTATCACTTCTGATGGTAAATATAGCATGTCATTCCCTGTCCACCTAACAGATAGCTTTACAAGTATCAAGGCAAGTAATGGTTATCTAGTTTGTCCTAATAATGATTATCAAGCTGGCGCTACTTGTAGTTATCTGGTATCTGGTGAAGCGCTTAATGGCAAAACTCTGATAGCTACTGATCTTGAAGGGATAAAAAAAGATGGTGGCAAGGTTATTTCTTCATATCGGACAGTGGTTAATACTAATGATGCCGCTAAGCTGCGTTTAGTTCAGCCACGTGATGTAGTATTAAATGCTGAAAAATCAGCTGCTACTACACCTTTGGTAATGTTTAATGCAGGTAATCAAGTAGCGACGAGTCTTTCTCCTGAGCTTTTTGCTAATTCTTTATTAAATATAGCTTCAACTACATGTACTACTAGCCTAAATCCCGGCTCATCATGTTTGGTTAATATCGCGGTGAGTAGTAAAGATAGTGGCTTCGCATCGGTTGGTGCTAATTATGATCAGAGTAAAAATGTAGCTGATCTAGTGCAGACGAATTTCCGCTATCTAAATAGTGATAAGCCATTAGCTTTTGATATCGAACATTTGAGCGGTAGCCTTTTGAAATCAGTACTTAATAATGATAATTATCTTGATTTACGCGTGCGTAATCTTGGTGCTGATAGCCTAAAAAATATGGGCTTTAGCTTATCTGATATCGCTGAAGGTACGCTTGTTGCTGCTAATAATTTGGCTACAAATGAAGCTACATGTAGCCTAGATGGTAAATATACCTTAGATACAAGTTGTCGTATGAGAGTTAAATATCATCCTAAAACTAAAGTTGATTTGGCTAGATTATTTAATCTAAATGTTAGTGCTATTGATCAAAATGGTCTTAGTCACAGCCTAAACTGGGGGCAAACATATTCTACGCTAACTGGTTTTAATGTACTAACGATGATTCCATCACTATTGGAACTAAGATCATTGGTTAATATGCCTGATCCTATGTCTCGTGAAGTTAGAGTTACAAACGTTAGTGGCTTAACTGCTAATCTGGGTAAAACTGAGCTAGTTCCTGAAAAAAGTCCTAAGCTGCCAGATGGTCTCTCGATTGATAGTAATGGTTGCCCTGATAGTCTTAATCCGGGAGAAAAATGTGAGCTAAAAGCTATTTTTCAACCAAAAGTAAAGCATCCTTTACGTAGGGCTAAGCTTGTTGTTCCAGTTACTAATCTATCGAGTGAGCAGGTTAATTCGCGTCATGCGACCGATATCTATGCCGAAGCTCTGACAACTTCAGATGCTAATCCTGCCGATATTCAGGTATCTGTTACTCCTGCGAAAGGTGATTTTGTTAGTGGCTCTGGGTTACTTGATGACCCATTTATAATGAGCTATCTATATGGGCGTAAATTAGACTTGGTCTATACTTTTACGAATCGTAAAGGTGCTGGTACTGCTTATAATTTTAACGTTGCAGTAAATTACTTACCAGTTGGGGTCGAAGCAATCACGGCAAATCTAGCAAATCCATGTGCAATTAATACTGCAAATATGACTCTCATTGGTGGTGATTCTTGTTCTGTGATTTTAAGACTCCCTAAACAAGCCGCATTTGATGGTGGATTCTTAGAAACTACAGGGCAATTTTTGTCAACTAATCTTCCATTTACTTATACCGATGATTATTATGGTTTTGTAAATGATGAAGATGTGATGGCAAGTAGAGATAGTGTCTTATTTTATGATTGGTTAAAAGGCTTTAATGCTTCATTTGTTAGCTGTACCGAGCTTGATGCTGAACTAGCAAAACAAAGCAAAGTATGGAGATATGCAATCAAAGTTAAAGCCGGATTTAGCTCAGCAGATTCTGAAGTTAGTTATCCGATTAAAGTCATGTCATTATTTAGTATTAATGGTATGCCTGAGAATAGCAATACTTCTTGTGAAATTAAAAATGGTGAAACAAGTTGCGAACTAGAGATTTCTAATCTACCAATTAGTACTCCAGCACATAAAGATTTTACAGCAATAATTCATGCTGTGGATGGAAATGGCAATTCACAACAAGTACCTTTTGTATTTAATCTGGCTAATATGTGTAAAGTAGCTAGGTAATAAGCATAACTATCCAATAGAGGGGGATTGTCTTCCCCTCATGGAATTTACTAAATAATGAGTATCTTTGAGTATCTAAAACCCGATACTCGCACCCCCAAATATTTTGGGTGGCAAATTCATTTGTGGGATTATAAACGGGTTTAAAAATGGGTGGTAATTTTATACAATAGCCTCCGTAAGAATAGATATATGACTAGCTAATATTTTAAATCAACACAAAAACAAGTGGAGATAAAAGTTTTTGGGTTGATTTAAAAGAAGGCTAAAAATGAATGATAGACTTACAATAAATTTTGATCTGTTACGGCAGATTTTATATATTAAACATAGGAGTAAAAATGAAAGCAACAAATTTTAAGAGACTATCATACCTAATGGCAGGTAGTATCTCTCTATCAATCTTAAGTGGTTGTGGAGGAACGAATGGTAACGCAAATGGTGGGAATAGTACACTTGGTGAAACGTTACCGACAGTAGAAAAGGTAAAGAAAGTATATTTCGATGAAGTAGGTATTGTGCCGCTAGATGCAGGAAATGCACAGTTTGCACTAAGACTTAATAATAGTTATGATGAGCGTTTTACGCTAGATGATATTTATGCAGTAGATCCAGTAACGCATACACGAAATAATAGCTTAGCTAGCATATCAAAGGGTAATTGTGCGCAAGTACCATCAAATAATTACTGTACAGTAAATTATAGCTCGAAGTTAAATAAGAATGGAGCATTTATAGTTGAAGCGCAGCTAACGAATACTAAGACAGGTAAGAAATTAGTGCAAAGACAATTTGTGCGAGTAGGTCATTTGAATGATCTAAATGGTCTTGAATTTAGGGCTGAGCTTGATGAAGTACCAGCAATAAATAAACACTTTAGCATGGCATTACCAGTTTATGTAAAAGGTGATTTTAAAGAGTTAAAAGCAAAAGATGGCTTGAAAGGTAAGCTACTTTGTGCGGGAGAAGCAACAAAAGGAGGGACTGCATGCACGTATCTAGTAGATGGAGATGTACTAGCTGGTAAGACTTCGGTACAAACGAGAATCGAGGGAATAAGTAAAAATGGAAAGACGGTAAATCTGTCTTCTAATACAGTAGTTAATACCAATAGGGAAGGTCATTTATTGGTTAGTATTCCAGAAAATATTGATATGAATAATATCACAGCGAATAGTACATTTACTGTAGATTTATTTAATAATGGTAGTAATGAAGTAAATAGCATCAATCCTACTCCCGGTATTGCAGGTTTAACGATTGACAATGCTGCGAGTGATTGCAAGACTGCTACGCTTCTTGCTGGGGAAGATTGTACGGTTACATACAAAGCTGATCCTGCGGTTATTGCTGAGAATAAAGTTGGGAGTATTACCTCAGCTTATAAGAAAAAGAAAGATAATGGAATCGGAACCACTGAAACCATAGAAAATGGTTCGGTATTTGCTCATTTTTTGATGACATGGGCAGGGGTTACAAATCCGGGAATTATTATTGATCCAACTACAGGTAAACCTGTTATTGATCCAGCAACGCAATGTAGACCACCGCTTGGAACGGGTACAATTAATTGTGAGACATCAGGTACTATAAATCAAAATATGTTACTTACAGTTACTGGAAGCCCAGCTGATTTGAATGGTACGCCTGTTTCTACTCCACGTGACGTTATATACAGAGTACACAATGATTCTAAGCGTGCGATAAAAGATATTAAAATCACATCAAATGCAGTTACTTCCTCTGGTGCTATCCTAACTACTAGTTTTACGCCAACAGCTATTGCTGGTTCTAGTTGTGATGTGACAGCTGGTGGTTCGTTTACTCTAGCTGCAGGAAGCGATTGTACTTTTAAGGCAACTTTACAAGAGGCTTCTGCGGTTAATGGCTATAATCAGGTTATAGTAAGTGGTAAATATGCCGATGCTATTAATGAGGGGGAAGAATTGACAGCTTCAGGATATACTGTTACGCCATTTGGGGTTAACACATTATTGAATTTATATACAATAAGCCCAGCAAATCGACTATTTAATACTTCAGCAAATAATACTGTTGATCAAGTATATACAGTATCTAATACTAGTAGTCTTCCGTTTACATATCAAAAACCAGAGTTAGTTGCTTCTGGTTCTGGAGCTGCAAATGCTGAAGCAATAAAATTACTTGCTGGTGGTAATAATGCACAACTTAAAATAGTTACATCTACTGAGCCTGGAACAAAATGTGATTTAACTGCAGCTACAGCTTTGGCTGGTGGGGAAGATTGTACCTTCAAAGTTGAATTTAAACAAACGGGGGCAACAAATTTCTTGACGGCGCCATTCAAATTAAACGTACCGATCACACAAATTAATGGTACAACTGCTCCTACAAATTCAAAAATAGTAGCAGATCTTAGCGCTTATGCTGGTCAAAGAGCAGCAATTACTGGTGCATTATCTAGAGCTAGTGTTACTTCACTAGGTAGTCCAACTGCTACCCATTTTCATATTCCTGGTGCTAATCCACTAACAGTTGATTATGTATTTACAAATAAAGGTGGTACTGCACAGAACTTTAACGTTGCTGTTAATAGCTTACCTTTAGGGATTAAAGTGTTACAGAATCAGGCTCCTATTACTATAGATAATGTTCCTAATGTTCAAGCTTGTGAAATCGGAATTAGCCGTATGGATTTAAATAAAGATATGTCTTGCTATATCCGGATGCAGCTTCCTGATGCCGACTTTTTTAACTCTGGTTTATTACAAAGTGGTGCGCTAGATTTTGTTGGTGAAGTTAGCTATAACGATAGTGAAGAAGGATTAAAAGTACTTCGTGGTGCATCAGAAGGGCTTGATTCATTTAGTAAACCTATTTCAGGTGAGTGGGTAAATATTGATGTAACCAATACAACTACAGCGTTAGTTAATCAGCAAATTGGAACTGCAACAGTTGAAGTACGTGAAGTTAGCCTAGACCTAAGCTTTACGCCTGCAGTAGGTGTGACACAAGCTATTAATGGTCTTAGAGTTGTTCCGGTTACAGGTATGTCAGGAATGACGCCTCCTGTGACAGAGATCATAAGTGGAAATACTGCTACAGTTAAGGTTTATTTACCAAAAGAATTAACCTCATATGATCTTGAATTAAAGCTTGTTGATCCTTCTCTTAACAATAAGGTGGTTCGTAGTATAAAACATAGTTTGACAGGTTTATAAAAGTGTTTTCTTCGTAGAGGAATAAAAACCCGGCTAATATTTTAGCCGGGTTTTTCTAATTAATGTAAAAATATAACAGTTACTTATCTTCAAATCTAGATTAGACTGTGATATAAGTGCTTTAATAAATCTTTTTGCTAACGATTAGGGTTATGTGTTCAGATGCTGTTTTTTTATTCAGGGGTGACATAAAAGTAACGCTACCAATACCTACATGAGACTTTTCTTGAAATATATCAAGTGAGTATTGTTTGTGTGGTATCAATGATAGATTAATTGAACAAGTATTTTTGGTATTACATGTGAATGATGATTCATTTGCCATAAGAGTAGTGTCGAAATTACTCTTTAGTTGCCATAAATATTTAGTTTTAGGCACTAGGGGTAATGAGTTGTATAAATCAATAGTAAATGTTTCGCGTTTGGGAGTATTTTTACTCACAGCCTTGGGTTTAGTTATATTATGCTTGATTTCTGAGTTACAGCCATTAAGTATGACTATTATTGCCGAAAAAATAACTGTATAGATTTTTAAATTTGCTGAGATTTTCATTTTTTGCTTTCTTTGTCGGTAGATTAATTTATTCAATAGTACTTACTATTGTTATAAATATTATTAGTTTGTCAAACTCTGATTAGTTAATTGATTGTTTATTAAAAGTTTTCTTATAGCATTTCAAAAATTGATAGCCTTATCTTTATCTGATTAAGGATCATCTAAACGGAAGTATAGAATGATGCATGGATTTAAAATGCCGTATTTAAGAAATAATAACGTTATAATTAGAAATCATTATGTGGTTCTGATGGTTATTGGGTAATGTGGTATTGCAGTTAGATTCTATCTTGATAGTATTCACTTGCTGCGGCTTATATTTTGTATCTCTAGATAAAAAGACCGCTCAAAGAGCGGTCAGAAAGATCAAGACAAGTCTATGTTTGTTTATGGAAAATAGATTTCATTATATTCATAAGCGGAAGCAACAGTTGTAAAATTTCTCCACCCTTGAACGTTAATATAACCACCTGAATAATTTGTTCCGTCAAATGGATCAATAAAACTATCTGCTAGATTAGAAGAGCCATATACATCAGCACGTAAACCATAACCTTTTTCTGCCCAGATCGCGAAACCTTTGTATCCTTCCCAATTAAGCTGAATAGGTATAAATAATTTAGTAGGATTTGGTACGTAGAGAAATAAGTAAAAATCAACAGTATTGTCAGCATTACTATACGCTTGGAACATATTTTGTTCAAACTCGTTACGCCCTTCGCTACCAAGTGTAGAATACATAAAACCACCATCAGGAATAAACTGTGCACCATCATTAGCGGTACGCTCATGAATTCGGAATGTTATCAGATGGTTCGGAGTATAACCCCCAGGTCCCCAATTAGGATCAGAGTAACTTAGCATAACGAAACCTGCCTCAGAATATGAATAAGGATAAGGTACAGGTCCACTAGGTGTAATCGCAGCAGCATTCGGGCTAATGAGAGGATTAATGCTTTCATTTACTTCCCAGTCCTGATAGTTATCCATTACAAATTTATTTTGTGTAGTGTCTATGTGATAGATGCCACCGGGTAAAAGAGGGCGCGGTGTTACGGTTTGACCGTTACAAATCCCACCAACAGTAATTGAATCATAACTCTCGTTCTTATATGTAACTTGGCTTGGGAATACCTTTGTTTTTGTAAACTCAGATGAAATATAGCATGTAGAGTTTGTTGACTCGACTGTAATATTCATATTCACAAGGTCTTGATGTTCCGTAAATGTATTATTTTGGACAAAACTTAACATTTTATTCAGTCTACTTTGTGTATCACTTTCAATTATGTTTGGAACTTCTGCCCATGTTATACCACTTCCACTACCATTACTAAAACCATTTCCGAATTTAGCTGGGTTTTGGGAGCTATTTATAGCTTGAGCTTCATCTAGCATTCTAACTTTAGCCTCTTCAATAAGTCCAGATATATAAGAACTAGTATAAATTGCTTGCATATTACACGTATCTGTTGTTTCAATAATATCACCTGGTCCTGAAGGGTTAACAATTTTAGAAGGGTCTGCACAGGTTATTTGTAGAAGATCAGATACTCCTTGTATTGTTGTATCATCAGTTATCATGCTGATATTTAGGTTCTGATCGGATATTTCGCTGATTAAGCCGCCATTACCATTAGTTCCAGGAGCAAATAAACTATCTGATGCCCCAGCTGATTGATAAAGTTTATCAATACCACCATTATGATTTACGTAGTCAAGGATTGAGCTTTCCCCAGTTTGGGTAAGAAAATTTTTATACTTATTATTATATGCTTCCTCTATATCGTACAGCTTACCTAGCTGGTTATTACTTTGGTCTGTGTATACGATAATAGAAATAGCTCTCAATGAGTCAAGATTTGTTCCTAATGCACTTATTGAACTTTGAATTGATTTTAGTTGCTCACTAATATTATTAAGTATTGTTAAATAAGGATTTGATGAACTGGAAGGACATGCAGTATCAAAAATTAACTTTCCTAGATTCAGAAATGAACCAACTTCAAGCCCAGCTAAGGAAGCTAATGGAGAGATAAAGTTAAACATAGTGTCAATTGTACTAGTTCCATATCCATTTACAGAGCATGAATCTAATGACACTAAACGAGACTGTGGCGGTGTATATGCCGGAGGTATCGGCAATATTGCAGTAATCTTTGCTGCGAAGTTATTAGTCATTTGTTGATAAAAGTCTTGCTCATTTTTGATTTTACCATTTATTAGTTGTTGATGATAATAGTCACCTAATGTCGCAAATATACCTGTATTATTTGAGTTATTAATTGCAAAAAAACTATTCAGTTGGCTTAATACTGTAGCTGGTGTTGACTTCTCAAATGCAACTAATTGTTGGAATAAATTAGCACCCATAATTGTACTATTTGCATAAGCAGTCATATATTTGAATGAGCCAGTGTTATTATCTAAATTAGTTATACCAATTAATTGATTATTATTATCATAAAATTTGGTTGTCATACTACTTGAGGTAATTAATTTATTTATTCCTGCATCACAGTTTTGACCTACAGCGCATTGTAATCCTGTAGTTGAGTTTAAAATAACAGCACCAGACTCAGATAAAATTTGAAAGTGGTCTATTACTGAACCAGAGTGATTTACTACTTGTAGTGCATTTTGTGACTGTATTGTAGTTCCATTACTTCCATTATTTGTTGATGTTGATTGTGTTTCTCCACTCCCACCACCAACACATCCAGCTAAAAGACTACCACAGACTAATAGAGTGGACAGCTTTTTAATATTAATATTATTATTTAACTTCGATTTCATGTTATGACCTTTTTTTATTCTTTATAAAGTTAATTTTTATTTTTTTTGATTTTTCAATTGCTATGATTGAAGTCTCGATAGTAAATCTTGCATAACTATTCATCTAGAATTGCTAAAAATGATTAGACAATAGGAATATAGCAGTTCAATATGATGTATTTATTACAAATACACTATGGTTTGAACAGTTCAAGTTTACTTAAATAACTAGATTATGATATTTATATTTTGAAGTATAAATATCAATTAAGAATTAGAGAAGGTCTAGGGGATATTTTCGAATGCTTTGGTTACAGTTTGATATAACTTAAATTTGCTTAAGTATGAAGGAGCATTATTATTGATAGAAAAATTTAACTTGATCGGATTTTTTAGCAATACTAATATTGCTGTGAAGACAAATAGGAGAATTTTTAACATCACAAGAACATCTACAGTACTGCGTAACAAAATATCAAAAATTATGTAGAAATGTCCAGAGAGGTAAAAATGCTTTAATGTTAAATATTTTAGTTTTAGTGTTGATAATATAAGATTAAAATGTTGACTATAATCAATCGTTTCGATTTCTAGATAATCAAAATAATAATAAAGCTCACTATTTAAATAAAGAGAAACCATATATATAAGTATCATTAGTTCTTTACGAACTGATGCTATTTTGGTTTCAAATTTATTTAACATTATATTTCTTTGCTACAAAACGATTAATTATTAACATCATGAACTAATCAAACTAGCTGATATTTAGTAGTTTTTAGATTTGATATTAAGGTTAAAAATTTAGTTTCGTTATTATAGCAATCGATAAATTTTATCAGTAGTGAATTTTGGAAAGTACGAATAAGATAATGGAAATGACAAATCAAACCAGTATATTATTTGAGCAATTTTTTGAAAAATAATCATTATTAATTAAATTAACAACGTTCCTGCATACATTCATGAATAAAATCTATCAATAGTTGGGGCACTAGAGAGATTTTTTATCTTTTCTGAACAGGCTTTTAAACTTTTAGCTTCACTTATCTTTAAACTATTTTGTGAGATTTTTGAGTTAATAAATACATTTTTAGTTAAATACTCTTACTTTATGTAATCTCAGAATACTTTACTAAGTAGGTTTAGCTATATATAAGTATATGTAATCGGTAAATTTATAAATTAGTATTTTCTGAGCCATATAGAGTCCCGCTAAAAGAAATAATTCTCACGATAGGGTAACGATTATAATATTGAGACTGTAGAATTGGAAATTCCGACGGAATATAATACACATGATTGCGAGAAGTGAGCCCAAAGTTTGTCCATCTCAAATAATGCAAATAATAAAGAGCATATCAGCTCGTGAATTCTTCAGGTTGTATTCAGATATAAAAAGGGAATATTTTGGAGTAAATTATGGACACAAAGCTATTTTGTAAAAACTATTGGTAATGCAACTGAAGATACTATTTGTGAGTATGCGAGGAACCAACTAAATGATATGAGTGGGGCTGAGGAATTAAGTCAGCAGCTAGAGCAGTCGTGAAAACTCGGTCGCTTGCGGCCGAGTTTTTTTATAATAAAAGTCTAGCTTTATTCCCAGCCATCTATAGTTAACTGATTTGAATAATTCCAGCAAAAACCTTGCCAGTAGCCATTATTTGGCATTATAATATGTCCACCGTCATAGTCATTGCTTGCAAAGCTGAATGTATCAATATATGGGCAGTGATCATTATTTGGATCATTGCTGGTAGCATCTCCATAATGATCTGCACGAACACCGTTTGTTGAGTTCCATATAGTGAAAGTTTTATAGCCATTATAATTAACCTGAAGGGGAATATAAAGTCTTGTAGGAGGGATATTATTTATTGAAATATATCCTGTTTGATCACTACCACCAGTGACACCAGGGGTACCTGTGCAGGTAAGTTTGGATATTTTAGTTGCTAGTTCATTACGCCCTTGCGCTACTAAGCTATTTTCTATTGATTGTAGGTTATCGTTGTCTGGACATTGTAAATGATAATTGTATTGTTGCTCGCCTATTGTATATGTTAAATTAAATGTACTATTTAATACACTAGAATTAGGTGCGATAAGTGGATTTATAGTAGGATCAATTTCCCATTGATCAGCATTGTCCATTACGATACCCGCGGTAGGATCTACATGATATTGACCACCAACAAGAACTGTACGCGAGTAATAGTTCGTACCATCAATGTAGAAACTTATATTATATCCATCTAAGTTTGAAGGATCATTTCGGTAACCATAATAATTCGTCATTGTTATGAGTGAAACTCTTGAGTCTTGATTGGGTACTAAAGTTAAACTAATATTTGATTTTTTAAGTATTGCAATAAAAGATTCAACAGGACCTGACTCTTGGATCATTGATTTCGCTCCTGAGGTTTGCTGCGTGGTACTTGTTTTAGCAGGACTACCACCCGAGTTACAGGCAGCTATAATGCCGCTTAATAAAGTAACTAATAGGTATGATTTAAGATTATTATTTAATTTCGATTTCATGTTATGACCTTTTTTTATTCTTTATAAAGTTAATTTTTATTTTTTTTGATTTTTCAATTGCTATGATTGAAGTCTCGATAGTAAATCTTGCATAACTATTCATCTAGAATTGCTAAAAATGATTAGACAATA
>SSGX01000055.1 GCA_008017155.1 Neisseriales bacterium
AAAAAACAACAGTAACTGGTGTTGAGATGTTCCGTAAATTATTGGATCAAGGTCAAGCTGGTGATAACGTTGGTTTACTACTTCGTGGTACAAAACGTGAAGACGTTGAGCGTGGTCAAGTATTGGCTAAACCAGGTTCAATCAAACCACATACAAAATTTGAGGCTGAAGTATATGTACTAAGCAAAGAAGAGGGTGGACGTCATACACCATTCTTCAGTAACTACCGTCCACAGTTCTATTTCCGTACAACGGATGTAACTGGAGCAGTATCATTACCAGAAGGTACAGAAATGGTTATGCCTGGTGATAACATTCGTATTACTGTAGAATTGATTGCACCGATTGCGATGGAAGACGGTTTACGCTTTGCGATTCGTGAAGGTGGTCGTACAGTAGGTGCTGGTGTTGTTTCTAAAATTATTGCTTAATAGTTAGAAAAATATAGGTCAATAGCTCAATTGGTAGAGTATCGGTCTCCAAAACCGAGGGTTGGGGGTTCGAAGCCCTCTTGACCTGCCAAATAAAACAAGCCGGGACTATAACTTCCCGGCTTGTTCGTTATCTGATTTCAGATGACATATTATGTATCAAATACAAAAGTAATTAGAATTGTTATAATGGCTGAATTAGTATATAATTCCTGCCTATTGATTTTTATAAGAACGGTATTTACAATATGAATTCACCGGTAAAAACAGAAGAAATTAAACAGCCGAGTGTGGTATTTAATTATATATCCCTGATATTATTGCTTCTGGGCTTAGGTTTATTTTATGGTTTAGAGTTAAATGTTTGGTTGCGTTGGGGGATATTTATAATATCTATTTTAGCAGCTGCAGGTACATTTTTCTTCCTTGCTCCAATGGGTATTAATTTACATGGCTATATTCGTGATTCATGGCGCGAGCTACAAAAAGTTGTATGGCCAGCAAGAAAAGAAACCATGCAATTTACTTGGATTGTGTTTCTGTTTGTTCTAATCTTAAGTCTATTCTTATGGGCTGTAGATAGTGGCTTGGCATGGCTTCTGTATGGAGTAATCTTAGGAAAGGGCAGCTAATGAGTCTCGCATGGTATGTAGTACAAGTTGCTACCAATATGGAAGATAAGGTGCAGGGTTCACTGACGCTTAATATTATCAAAAAAATTAATGATTACGAATATGCTGGGCAAAAAGATAAAGCTAATCAAGTTCGCGAATCATTTGGGATCACAGCAGAACTAGCTAGCGATGCTGAGATTGATGATTTTCTCAAGAAAAATATTATTCTAGTACCAAAAGAAAAGATTGAAGAAGTACGGAATGGTAAAAAGCGTGAAAATGATCGTAAGATCTTTCCTGGTTATGTTTTAGTTAAGATGGATTATAGTGACGAGATGGGGCTTTTAATCCGTAAAACGCCAAAAGTATCAAGCTTTATTGGGGTTGCCAAAGACTCTCGTCCTGTGCCAATTTCTCAAAAAGAAGTTGATAGCATTTTACAACAGGTAAATGATTCTAAAGAAAAAGCTAAACATAAAGTTGAATTTGAAGTTGGTGAGAAAATACGGATCGTTGATGGTCCATTTGTTGACTTTAATGCAATTATTGAAGATGTTATTTATGACAAATTCAAGTTGCGCGTGAATGTACAGATTTTTGGACGCGAAACTTCGGTTGATTTGGAGTTTGGGCAAGTTGAAAAACTTGGCTAAGAATAGAAAAAGCACCATAAATGGTGCTTTTTTGTCATGAACTATTGCTGATTCAATAAATGCTAAAGAGTTATTTAGGAATTACTAATGTTCTGAAGTTATTTAAAATCATTAGACATCCCGTGCCGGTTATTGACCAAGAATCACACTTGACATTTTGGGTGTCATAACAATCAGCATGACTTTCATAAATAAGTAATTGTAACTCGCTAAGAATCTCAAGATCCAGCATTAGCTGAGTTTGATTTGTGTGTTTACTTGCTTTTGCAATTGTTGCAATGTCAAACTTTTCTTTTAAGCTTTGCTTAGATTGCATTAGTTCAAAGATTGATTTTAATGTACCAAATAGCGAATAAATTGAAACATTTGTTTCCATTTCTGACTCCAATTCTATGGGTGATTATTTAGATTCTGTAGATAATTGATAAAGTTTATTTCTACTTCCTGGCTGGGTTTTAAAGCGTTTGTGTAGCCAAAAATATTGTTCGAGCTGTTCTAATACCATTATTTCTATTGCCTTATTCATTTTAATAGCATTATCATATTCCGTTTCTGAGTCTTCATAGACCAAAGGATTGCCAAAGTTAATTTCATAATGATTATCAATTCGATAGGTTGCCATTGGAATTACGATTGCTCCAGTGAGCTTTACTAATTTAGCTAGTGTTGTAACAGTAGAGCAGCTTTGTTGATTAAAAAATGGCACATATATTGAATCCTTCTCGCCAAAGTCTTGATCTGGTAAGTAATAAAATGGTGTATTAGTTTTCTTCATATGCTTGATAATACTACGTAATCCTTCTTTCCGATTATATAGCATGCCACCCTTATCAGACATAAAACGTATGCGCGAAGCCTTCAATTTTTCCGAAAAGTATTCATTTTTTTGTTGAGAGTAGATACTACATAAATCCATTTCAATGCTTAAACGTGCAGCACCGAGTTCAAGACCAATAAAGTGTGGTGCTAGAAGTATTATGGGTTGCTTTTGATAATATTTGCTTAGTTGAGGAAGATTATTAATCTTGATCATGCTTTTGATTTTGTTTTTACTACCAAAAAATACTAGACCATATTCTAATCCTGCTGTAACCAAATAACGGAAATGCTTTCGAATTATGTTATCCTTCTGTTTTTTACTCATTTCTGGAAAACATAAGCTAAGATTCTTAATCCCAATTTCACGGCGCTTACTTGCGGTGTAGTATATGATAGTTCCTAATAGACATCCAATCCATCGTAAAATAATTGGAGTTACTTTACTTAAAATAAATGCAATTAATAGTATGAAGCGGAATAATAAATTATTCAGCATCTTAGGCAGCCTCTATTTTTGACTCAACTTTAGATATTTTTAGCATCTTTAATCTGCGAGTATGCATTTCATCAGATGAAAGCCCTCTGATCGCAATTTCTTCAATATTTAGATTTGATTTTATTGCAAGTCTGATTTCATTGAGTTCAATAAAGTCAAAGTTCTCAAGGTAGGGCGCAAGATTAATCCCCTGCTGTAGAGCATGAGCTGCAACTTGCATCTTAAATTGATTGATATGTGGTTTGGCAAAGCTTGATGGATCTAAGCCATCGCTGAGACTATTATTTATCACCTCTTGTTGATAAATATTAAATTCTTTTAAATGCATAATTTTTCCTGAAATATAAAGTAAGCACAATTAAAATTATCATTATTAATCAAATAAATATGCCAAGATTTTTATTTGTTATGATAATTTCTCAGAGATTAGTTGTAGTTAAGTTCAAGCGATAGGTAATGAATGTGATTTTCAGTAACGCGTTTGAATGAAATTGTTTGATAGAAAATTAAGATAAGAGATTTGCAATTACCAGAGACGCCATAGTATGTTTTAAAAATGGGGCTAGTAATTGCAACTATAAAGTAATTTTTAACGAAATTAAATTATGGATTGATTTAGTGGGAAGTGATAATTCCTATTAAATCAGATGATTTACCATCGTTTGCTGTAGCCGCCGCGTGAATTGTTATTTCCTGATGCAGGTTTATCTTCTTTGAATCTTACACCAATTTGTCGACCACTAAGTGTCGAATTATCTAATTTACGAATGCACTCTTCAGCTTCAGCTTGAGAGGACATTTCAATAAATCCAAAACCGCGACTATTACCACTCATCCTATCAGTAATGATTTTTGCTGAATTGACAGTTCCGTGACTAGCGAATACATCTTTAAGCTGAGTTTCTGTTAGGGCAAAATCAATTCCTGCTACGAATAATATGTTTTTCATATGTAAATATACCTTGTAAATAAATTAAAAAAATAAACTAAAGAAAGACTAGTAATAAGTATAACAAGGTATTTGAATGAACAAAACGATGAGATAGATAAGAATAGAAAATTTTAATTAGATGTAATTCTAACACTATTAGTTATTAATGTCAAATATATAATTGGTGTTTACACTATTTTATCTTGATTCTGCTATTAATCTTTAGGTAAAAGATACTATTTGGGGAAGTTATAAATAAGAATACTCCCCATAATTAAGATACTGTGTCTCTTAGGGGAGTATTTGAGTGCTATAGATAGAATTAGCCGCCTACATAAGTACTTTCAAATAATTTATCTGCTGATTTAGCAATGAAACCTTGATAAATTGAACCATCAGTTTGCGGATAGCGTTTGGCAAATTCATAAAAGCTATTCAAAATTTCATAAGTTCCTTGACAAAATTTTACTGGAACTTTATTTGCCATGGTACTGGATTGTTCTAATAGTTCTTCTGGGGTCCCTTTTATTTCACCGCCTGCGGTATTTAGGGTAAATCCATTCTCTTTTAAAAACTCATTTACTTTTTCAATTGTATCTAGTTTTTTTAATTCATTGATATAGACAGTAAAATGATTTGCGCGAAATCCGAATACATAGAGCCATGCAGCGTACTCAGATTCAGCCAAAAGCTTCTGATACACTTCATAATCAAGATTAGCCCAGATTGCACCAGAATAGAGTAATTCAGGCGTGCCCAAAAGCGCTTGTGGAATCCGGTCTACACACTTCTTGGCTTTATCTCGTAAGTATTGACTGAATTTACTGGTTGTTAACTCACTGATAAATACTTTTGGTTGTTTAGGGTCGGTTTTATGTTCAAAATGTTTAGCTCTTAGGCATTTATTTTCAAAAACATACTCCCCCTTCACCTCATAACCAAGCTTTTCAAAATGAACTGCTAGTTGCTCAACATTGATGCGCGGATCATCAAAGGTGCGAAAAGCAATGTGATCATTAATAACCTCTTCGCCAAATTCTACAAATTTATTATAAATCTCAAGTGCTTCGGGACTTTCTTTTACGTATTGATCCCAAAGGTTATTAAATAATTTTGATGCATTCATATTTTTGTCTCCGATAAGTTTAAATAAGATTAGGTATTTAAGAGGGTATTTAAAATAACCTTGTTTATTTAGATATTATAATACATTTTTTATATTGTGGTTATATAAACTTATATTTTTTGTGGTTTAATTTTTGGTGAATAATATTATGTTAATAATCTCAATAGTATTAGTAAGTTATGGATTATTTGACAGTGAGTATATATAGCCGTTACAATTGAGCACTTAATTCAATAGTGTAAGGATAAATGATGAGAGTTTTGGTAATTGGTGCGAGTGGTACAATTGGTAAGGCAATTGTTGCTGAGCTAGCAGAAAGACATGAAGTTATTACTGCGGGGACAAAAACGGGTGATGTTCAAGTTGACATCTGTAATCTGGATTCAATTCGGGCGATGTATAATCAGGTAAAGAATCTGGATGCGGTAGTTATTGCCAGTGGTAAAGTTCATTTTGGTAAATTAGAAGAGATGACGCCTGAACTTTATGCTAAGGGACTAGATAATAAGCTAATGGGGCAGGTAAATATAGTTATGGAAGGAATTAAGCATCTTAATGATAAAGGTTCTTTTACTTTAACTAGTGGCATTCTTAATCGTGAGCCAATAGTTTTGGGTAGTAGTGCCGCAATGGTAAATGGAGCACTTGATGGGTTTGTTAAACATGCTGCGATAGAGTTACCACGAGGTTTAAGAATAAATATCGTAAGCCCGACTGTAATTACTGAAGCAATGGCAGGTTATGCACCATTTTTTAGAGGTTATAAGCCTGTTGCGGCAGCTGAAGCTGCTTTGGCATATAGTAAAAGTGTTGAAGGTGCTCAGACTGGGCAAGTATATATTGTAGGTTGATCATTTAATTTAAAGTTCGTATACTAAATCAGATTGAAGGAGCATAGTAGGCGTGAGTGACGCGGCTTACAAGTAGTGAGTAAGGAGCGAAACAATAGCCTAGGAACTTCAATCTGTTTTAGTCTATAATCCTGAATATCTGTTATTCAATTTTGTATTACCGCCTGCTTCTTTATTCTGATAAAATCCTAAGGACTCATTTATTCAGGAATAAAGAATGAAGAAAATAGCTTTAACTTTTGCTGCCCTGCCAGTACTTATATCTTGTAGCAGTGGCAATTCATCCAGTAGTAATACTACTCCACTAATCAATATAAGCTCAGTAACAGTTGGTAAAATGGCTGGCGATAGTCAGGCAAGTCAGTTTTCAACGGTAATAAAATTTACCAATGGGAATAATAAGTTATCTAACTGGCAGTTTGGCTTTTATATGCCTCGCAGCTTTGATACTGTGGTAACTACTCAGCAATCAGTAAACCCTGATTTGCTTATGCAAATTTGTATAGAAAATTCAACTAGCTGTGCTAATTTAAAATATCAGACGACTTCCTCAATAACTAGTCAAGATTTAAGTGCTGGATATACAACGGTTCTGGCACCAGAAGGCAGTTTTATTCTAGAATCTGGTGTTAATTATGTTGTTAGCCTACTACATAATAATCAATGGAATGCAGGTAATTATTCAGCAGTTCCACAAAACTTCTTTATTACTTCAGGAAGCCAAGTTTCTAATATTCCAACAACAACTACTACTTATCAATTATTGGATTATGATGAGACAGCAGTAAATACACAAATTAGCCAGCATATAAATACCATCTGGGCAAATTCAAATTCATTTAGCGAAAGCATTAACCTTATCCCAAGTCCAGTTGCATATGTAGCCGGAACTGGTAGTTATACATTACAAAGCGGTATAGTAATACATAATGAATTAAATACTGATAACACTGTGGCAAATTTCTACCGCGATGATCTGGCTAAAGATCTTGGAATATCGGCTACGGTTGACAATCAGGCTAATGCAACTAGTGGTATTATCATAAAACAATTAAGCGATGCTTCATTAATTGCTAATAACCAAGAGGGTTATCAGATTGTAGTTGGAAATGGTGTAGTTTATGTTTATGCGTTAAATAATACTGGTGCGTTATATGCATTACAAAGCTTACGTCAGCTTTGGAACCAGAATCCTACTTTGGCTGCGGCTACAATTACTGATTACCCACGCTTTAAGTATCGTGGGGTTTTACTTGATACTGCACGTCATTTCTTTAGCGTTGCCGAGATTAAGGTATTAATTGATCTGGCATTGGTACATAAGATAAATACCCTCCATATGCATTTTGCTGATGATGAAGGCACCCGGATTGGACTTGCCGCTTATCCAAGCATTAAATCCGTGGCTGATGTGCGTGGTTATCCCAATAGTATTACGGCATTAATGTTTATTCAGGGTAATTTGGATATTACTAATTTTAATGATCTTACTTATCCGCAATATAATACTACATATACCGGAACCTATTCATTGAATGATTTAGCTGAACTTGTTAGCTATGCAAATAAGCGTGGAATTACTATCATTCCCGAAATTGATACTCCCGGACATGCACGCTCACTGATTAAAGCTTTTCCTGATGAGTTAGTTGATCCAAATGATAAATCTGATTTTATCTCGGTGCAAGGTTATACCGATGATGTACTTCCGGTGTGTACTTACAATAGTACAACATCTGTTGGTCCAAAATTCACTACGCTTTTTGATAGTATCTTTAATCAGGCGGCAACCATCTTTAACAACCAAAGTACGCTTTATGCCATCAATAATGAAATAAGTGTTGGAGGCGATGAGGTAAGTTCTGGCGCTTGGACAAATGATAGTAGCTGTAGTGGACAGTGGGCTAGTCTAAGTGCATTGGGTAAATCACAGTTATTTTTCCAGATGTTTGCGGCAAAAAATCCAAATCTTAAAATATCTGGTTGGCAGCAATATATCCAGACCGATGAAACGGCTTTGGGACAAAACGTAGTGCCAGCAGCGCAGGCAGGGCATGTGTGGATCTGGAATACTTCCACTGGCGGGATTCCACAGGCAAAAGTACTGGCTGAATCTGGCTATCCAGTTGTTCTAGATTATGCTGATGAAACCTATTTTGATCTAGCGTATAACCCAGCAATAACTGAACCAGGTTTCACTTGGGCAACCGGATTTTCTGACACGCAAGCAGCATTAATGAGCGCAGTGAGTGCTACCCAGACAGTTAATCAGATAGCACCAGCGTATCAGCAAAATATACTTGGACTTGAAGGTACTTTATGGGCAGAAAATCTGGCTACTTATGATCATATGATTTATATGGCATTACCAAAGATGGCTGGATTGGCTGAAGCTGGCTGGTCACCTGCTAGCATAACTGATATAAATAACCAAGTAAACTGGCAGAGCTTGTCAACCCGGCTTGGTTGTGGGCAAACTGGCTTCTTGGTATATTTGAATAAGTTATTTGCGGTGCATTATCGTGGCTATCCAAATGGTATTGCCTTAGAAGTTCCATCCTCAAGCTGTCCGAAAAACTAGCGTATGCGATACATTAAAACCACTTCCCGCATGAAGTGGTTTTTTAATTTATAAAAAAATATAAAAAAGCTCTTGAAATACTCTTTTATACTCCCATATAGCAATTGTTAGATTAATTTTTATTGTTACTATAACTTTTTTAGGAGTTAGATATGGCAACATTGAAGCCTTTACATGACCGTGTAGTAGTTGAACGCGTTGAAGCTGAAGAAAAAACCGCATCAGGAATCGTTTTACCAGGTAGCGCAGCTGAGAAACCAGATATGGGTGTAGTTGTAGCAGTTGGTTCGGGTAAAAAACTTGATAACGGTTCACGTCAGGAAATGTGTGTAAAAGCTGGTGATCGCGTATTATTTGGTAAATATTCTGGTCAAGCGGTAAAAATGGATGGTAAAGAATTACTAGTTATGCGTGAAGACGACATTTTGGCTATCGTTGGTTAATAGGTTAATTCATAAAGTTTAAGTAAATAAATTAGAGGACATAAAATATGGCAGCTAAAGAAATAAAATTCGGTATTGATGCACGTGATAAGATGGTACGTGGGGTTAACTTACTTGCGGATGCAGTTAAAGTAACTCTTGGTCCAAAAGGACGTAACGTGGTATTAGAGCGCTCATTTGGTGCGCCTTTAGTGACTAAAGATGGTGTATCAGTTGCTAAAGAGATCGAACTTAAAGATAAGTTTGAAAATATGGGTGCACAGATGGTTAAAGAAGTTGCATCAAAGACAAATGATATTGCTGGTGATGGAACTACTACAGCTACTGTATTGGCTCAGGCAGTTGTTAAAGAAGGTATGAAATACGTTGCTGCGGGTATGAATCCGATGGATCTTAAACGTGGTATTGATAAAGCAGTTGACGCTTTGGTTAAAGAACTTAAAGCTATAGCTAAACCATGTACTACTACGAAAGAAATCGCACAAGTTGGTTCAATTTCTGCTAATTCTGACTCTGAAATTGGTGAAATTATCGCTGAAGCTATGGATAAAGTAGGTAAAGAAGGTGTTATCACTGTAGAAGAAGCTAGCGGTCTTAGTAATGAACTTGATATCGTTGAAGGTATGCAGTTTGATCGTGGATATTTATCGCCATACTTCATCAATAATGCAGATAAACAAATCGCATTACTTGATAATCCATTTATTTTATTATTTGATAAAAAAATCTCGAATATTCGTGATTTATTACCAGTTTTGGAACAGGTTGCAAAATCTAGCCGTCCATTATTAATTATCGCTGAAGATGTTGAAGGTGAAGCATTAGCTACGCTAGTAGTTAATAATATGCGTGGAATCTTGAAAGTAACTGCAGTTAAAGCACCTGGTTTTGGTGATCGTCGTAAGGCTATGCTTGAAGATATCGCTATTTTAACTGGTGGTACTGTGATTGCTGAAGAAGTTGGTTTATCTCTAGAGAAAACTGAATTAGCTCATCTAGGTCAGGCTAAACGTGTTGAAATCGGTAAAGAAAATACGACTATTATCGATGGTGCTGGTAGCCAAGATGACATTAAAGCGCGTGTTGAATTAATTCGTAAACAAATCGCTGAATCTACTTCTGATTATGACAAAGAAAAATTACAAGAGCGTGTAGCTAAACTTGCTGGCGGTGTTGCCGTGATCAAAGTTGGTGCAGCAACTGAAGTTGAGATGAAAGAGAAAAAAGCCCGTGTTGAAGATGCGCTTCATGCTACTCGTGCAGCGGTTGAAGAAGGTATTGTTGCAGGTGGTGGAGTTGCTTTATTACGTGCGCGTTCTTCAATTGTAAATCTTGATGGAGCTAATCCAGATCAAACTGCTGGTGTTAAGATTGTATTAAAAGCAATTGAAGCTCCATTACGCCAGATCGTTGCTAACTGTGGTGATGAGCCATCAGTAGTGGTAAATAAAGTCCTAGATGGTAAAGGTGCCTTTGGTTATAATGCTGGTACTGGCGAATTTGGTGACTTGATTGAGATGGGTGTACTTGACCCAGCTAAAGTAACTCGTGCAGCATTACAGCATGCAGCATCTGTAGCAGGTTTAATGCTTACTACTGATTGCATGATTGCGGATTTACCTAAAGATGATGCTCCAGCTATGCCAGGTGGTGGTATGGGCGGCATGGGTGGTATGGATGGTATGTACTAGATCTTAAATGCCCTAGCAATTTAAAGCCTCTGATAGATGTCAGAGGCTTTTTTGTTGCATTTTTACAGTTAAAATTCTTGTTTTTTTAGTTCCTAATTTACTGAAATGTTTGTGTTTTTGCTAAGCCGGATTTCTCCGCTATACTAGCTTACTATTATAATTATTACCTAGCCGAACAAATAGTTGTATAATAGTCATGTTTAATATAATCGTATTTATATTATTTCTTGTGGATATAATAACAACTATAATTAAAATAAATAACTGGCAGGTAAAGTTACGCTTTAAAAGGAAAGTTTTATGGCTGGAAAGACTACCGGGCAGGGAGTTGATGTAAAGGACTTGACGTTCTTTGCTTTATTTTCTCTGACTTTTGGTTCTATGATGGGGAGTGGGGTTTTTGATATTCCACAAAATATTGCTAATCGTTCGGGTGCTGTTGCGGTTGTCCTTCATTGGGGAATTGTTGCTGCGGGTATGATTGCCCTTGCTTGGTCATTTGTTTATATTAGTAATAAACGTCCAGACATTAAAAGTGGTATTTATGGTTATGCCAAATTTGGTTTTGGTGATTACGTCGGGTTTACTTCGGCATGGGGTTATTATCTAAACGCCTTACTCGGTAATGCTAGTTATTTAATTTATGTTTTTGCTACACTTGGTAATTTCTTTCCTATATTCGGACATGGTGCTACCGCAGGAGCTACCTTCCCTTCCTTCTTATGCGAGTCCTTATTGCTTTGGGTTGTAATGGCACTTATTATCAAAGGTGTAAAAGAAGCATCAATTGTAAATGTAATGATTACTTCTGTTAAATTAATGGCATTAGCAGCATTGATCTTGGTCTTTATTTATGGTTTTAAAACTTCGGTTTTTATCCAGAATATGTCTACTCATGATTTACATCTTGGTTCAATGTTTGAGCAAATAAAAGCAACAATGTTGGTAACTGTATGGGATTTCCTTGGGATAGAGGCTGCGTGTATTTATGCTATTTATGCTAAATCAATGAAAGATGTTGGTAAAGCAACCATGCTTGCAGTAATTGTAGTGATTATTATTGATACTTTATTATCATGTTTGCCATTTGGAATTATGCCAACAGCAGAAGTTCAGCAATTAACAACTCCTTCAACTGCGGGTGTAATGGCACTAGTTATTGGTCCAATTAGTGCAAATATTATTCGTTTTGCAGTTCTAATTTGTGTGGTTGGCGCATTACTTGCTTGGAATATGTTGGCAACTAATATCCTATTTCTTTCAGCACAAGATAAGACTATGCCAAAATTCCTGACTAAATTAAATGGTGCAGGTGTGCCAGTAAATGCTGCAATTATGGCTGGGTTAACACTTCAGTTCATGATGGTTTGTGCATATTTTAGTCAGGCTGTTTATTTAAACATGATTATGATTGCTACAAGTTTAGTTCTAGTACCATATTTGCTTGCAGCAATGTTTTCTGTGAAATTGATTCTTACTGATAAGAAAGTTCATTTGTATGAATTAATTAAAGGTTCTCTTGCTGTTACTTATGCAGTTTGGATGATTTATGCTGGAGGTCTTAAGTATTTAGCAATATCAACTTTAATGTATCTATTAGGTATAGTATTATTCTACAAGGCTCGTCGTGAGAATGGGCGTAAGTTATTTGAGAATAAATTTGAAGTGCTACTCTTTACTACCATTGTTATTTGTGCAGTAATCTGCGGATGGGCTTGGTATACTGGAGCTGTTCAGTTCTAGTTTAGTGTTCTTAGTTGACTAAAAAACCTCACTTATTAAGTGAGGTTTTTATTTATGGGACCAATTATTTCATTAACTGATAAATGGCACAAAGAAGATCCCGCCCAAGTAGGCTTGATCTATAACCATTCCAACCATATTCAATATCTGGTAGGTTGGCATTATCCTTAAATGGCATTTCTAGTGTAAATGATAAGCAGTCAAATTGGTTTCCAATCCAGCTAGTTGCAATGGTTGGAGTTTCGACATTAAAATGACCCTTTTCATAACCATATTTAGTTTGGTAGTCTGGATTAATTAACTGATAAATTTCTTCAAATTTTTTCTCTAATGTTTTTTGCTTCTCACTATAGCTTAAATTATCGGCACAGCCCGCGGTAAAGATATATGGTAATGCTTCATCGCCATGAATATCAAAACTCATGCTAACTCCAGTCTCAAGCATTTTATTCCGCACATGAAATACTTCGGGAGATTTCTCAAGGCTTGGGGTTAGCCATTCGCGATTTAGATTAGTTCCACTGGTATTAGTACGTAAATTGCCATTATAAGCTCCATCTGGGTTCATATTTGGTACTAGATAGAATACTGAATCTTGTAATAGGCTATTACTGATTGCGTCCTGACTATCAAGAAGGCGATGAATCAATCCTTCCATAAACCATTCTGCCATAGTTTCGCCCGGATGTTGTCTTGCGATTATCCAGATTTTATTTTTGGACTCTGCTTCGCCGATAACAAGTAAGTCAATATTACGTCCTTCCGCAGTTTGCCCAAGGATTTCGTGAGAAACATCATGGTGTGAATTGGCAAAGCCAATCAATTCTAAGTGGCGGTTATATGAGTATGGCTCAAAATATGCAAAATAAATTGAATTTGCTTCGGGAGTGATGCTAAATTTTAGCGTGTTATTATTAAACTGCGATTGAATTCTAAACCAATTCTGATTATCATAGCTAGCGCAGACATTATAGTTTTCCCAGCCTCCCGGATATGCTGTTTTATCTAAGTCTTCAAGGTTGATTGTCAGTTCTTGATGCTTTACATTATTTAGCTGGAAATAGAACCATTGGGCAAAATGCGAATTGGTATCATTTCTTATTCCAAAATGTAAGTTTTTAGGGTCGCTAATATCTTTTACTATGATGCTCCCAGCATCAAAACGGGTATTTACATTTATCATAAAGTTCCTTTCATTTGACATTTGGTGCATAACCCAGTTATTTCAAGCGGGTTTGCAAGATTGAAATTATAGGTTTTACCGATTTCTAATAATGCTTCAGTTATCTTTAAATTATGTATTTCGGTTTGGTTTCCGCACTCTTGGCAGACAAGAATCTGGCAGTGATGATCATGTTTGCAATAAAGATGATCGCACAATTTATACGTATGATTAAAAGCCACTTTATGAATTATCCCGTTCTTTACCAAGATTTCTAACGCACGATGAATTGTCATCCGGTTTGCTTTAGGATTTAATTTTTGTAGCTCATGGAGGATCTCATTTGCTGTTAGTGGTGAAGCTATTTCGGTAATTATTTTTATAATTAGCGATTGCTGATTAGTTAACAGTATATTATTAGCTAAGCAATACTCTATGATTTTTTCAATTTTAAGATGCATACTGAAGTTGAAAATAGGTTACTAATACTATATTATAAATCTAAACATTAGCTTACACGACTAATTTTAACATAGCGCTTAAAATAATCTTTATGATATAATGTTACATTGTAACATTAAAGTGGGGTAAAAATGGGTGGGAAAAAATTACTTTCAGTCATACTAATTACGATGTGTGGATTTAGCTATGCGGATGATCAGCAGGTAGAGCAAGTATTGGTGCAGGATAAGGAGATAGAAAGCCAGCCAGAGACAGCGGATATTGGTTATATCTTTAGGGGTAACTATATTCAGAATCCATATATAGGGATGCCAAGTGGCGGTGGTACCCAAAATATAAGTGAAAGCGAATTCACTCGTGATAATGTGGCTCAGAAATGGTTTACTGATGGAACGTGGAATGTTTTTGGAGCTGCAAGTTATGTTAATCAAAATGGTGCAAATAATTATGGTTATGCAGTAAATATTTTTGGACAAACTGGTCAGGTTGCTG
>SSGX01000046.1 GCA_008017155.1 Neisseriales bacterium
ATAAAACTGGTCTAATATAGACTGTTTAGTTTAAATTTATGTTTTTATATCTTATTTAGATTTATAGCTCTTCTTATTATATTATATTATTCTATGCTATCCTGTCCTTGTATAGAGAGTATAGATAACTATCTATGAAAACCAAAACTATCTTTAGATAATCTCTAGATAAGATAGAATACAAAGGTTCATATCTCCCTCCATAACCTTCCTGACCTCCGGTCAGGAGTATGTTATGGGGTCTATTAGTCAGCGTATTATCTACTTATCCTTGCAATAACTATTTATAAAGATAAAACAGTTTATTCTATTTTCTGGATGAGTGATAAAATCATTATCTGTTAAAAGATTTAATGATAAATGAAAGCAAAAAAAACTATACTGCTTATAATACTTGAAATAATCCAAGGTTTTTATCGCAAGGATGGCTTGCAAAAAGCCAGTTCTTTGGCATATACATTTCTAATGTCTTTTGCCCCTTTTTTTATCTCAGTTGCGAGTATTATTACTTTATTTATTCCGGCTAAAATATACACGCAATATGAAAATCAGATTTTTACCAATTATTTGCCTGTCATTGGTAAGCAGGTTGCCCGTTATATGCAGAATTTTCAGGCACATTCGCTAGATTTATCAATTATTAGTCTGGCAGTTCTTTTTATTACTTCATTATTAATGATAAATACTCTGCGTTATTGTATGGATCAGTTATTAGGGTTTAATGAAAGTGATCTGAATATTGGTTTAAGGTTAATACTAATTTTGGCTGTTTTTGCTGGGTTAATTTTAAGTGGGATTATTTTATTTGGTGCACACGAAGTATTAACTCATTATTTACCACCATATTCTTTTACCAAATTTTCTTATATTATTAGTTTTTTACAATATCTAAGTTCTTTTCTTGCCTTTAGCCTTGTCTATAAATTTGTTCCACATACCCCAATACCATTCCGACTAGCTTTTATTGCTGGACTTACATCAGCCGTGCTTTTTGAATTAGCAAAGTTTGCCTTTGCTGTTTATATTCGAAGTTTTAGTAATGCTCAAAATGTACTTTATGGATCATTGGCAGCTATTCCGATTTTTCTTTTATGGTTATATATCATTTCTATTATTTTCCTTCTCGGAGCTCAGATTATTTCCGTGTTAATCTCTCTTGAAGAGTAATATAATGGATCAAAGTTAATGTTCAATATCTTCTTTTATCTGATGTGGTAATTTATCTCCAGTAAGTTTTTTTATCAACGGCAGAAATATCGTATAAACTGTAATCATTATTGCCATACCAATCGAGCATTTTGAAAAAAGGCTAAAATATGCCTCTGAGCTGATTGCTACGGTAATTTCACCTTTAGGCAGCGTAACTAGACTTGATAGTAAGCCAGATACATATGAGCCAATAGAGCTTGCCAAGAACCATGATCCCATCAAAAATGCCGCAAATTTTTCTGGTGCCATTTT
Organism: Neisseriales bacterium; assembly: GCA_008017155.1. Lineage (GTDB taxonomy): Bacteria > Pseudomonadota > Gammaproteobacteria > Burkholderiales > UBA11063 > Aquella. Next base: position 1,462 of record SSGX01000046.1, read on the forward strand.
ACTAACAATTGATAGTCCAACTGGCGAAATGCATAATTCGGCACAGGTAAGTAAAAAAATACCAAAGATAGGCCAAAACATTGAACTTGCTTGTCCAGAAGATTGCGCAACGTATGCACCAAAACTTAGTACCGAAAATGAGGATAAAGTAAAGAGTAATCCAATTAGAAATTTTGTTGGACTAGATGGATTCTTACCTTTATTTTCAAGTACCATCCAGACTTTTGCGAATACTGAAGCTAGTAGAATAATGAAAATTGAATTAGGAACTAGTACAAACATTCCTGTTGGGATTACTTTACCCATAAAGCTTCTATCGATGTCTTTATCAATAAATAGTGCCATTGAATTAAACATTTGTTTATATAATGACCAGAAAAATACTGCAGTGATTATGAAGATAAGAATTGATAATACCTGATTACGTTCCTGCTTTGTGTCACAACGAAATGCTAGAATTGCAATATATAAAAGCATGCCAATACTTATGGCGGTAATTACAATCTTGGTATTACCCGGTGAACTTAGTAATATAAAAATCAGTGTTATACAGAGAATAGTGCCAATAATGAGCCAAATTGCACCATTGAAAAGAAGGATTTTTCGTTTCAGATTTGCCTGATTAACGATGTTTGAAGTTTCCGAGTAAACACCTTTTTTATATCCGGTTATGAAAATAGCTAGACCAAAGCCCATACCAATTGCAATTAATACAAATGCATAATGCCAATTAATCATTTCTGCAACATAAGAAATGATTAACCCAGCAAGAATCGAACCAAGATTTATGCCCATATAGAATATAGTGTAGGCACTATCACGCCGGTTATCATTTTTAGTATAAAGTTGACCAACCAATACTGAAACCGTTGATTTTAAAAAGCCAGTCCCAATAGCTACAGTTGCCAGTCCAAGATAAACTCCCTCGATACCTGTTGGTAGGGCAAGAATAATATTCCCAGCAAAAATAATCACTCCACCAATTATAACCGACCAAGTATAGCCAATCAATTTGTCTGCTACCCAACCACCAAGGATTGGTGCGAGGAAAGTAAATGCCATATATGCACCAGAAATAAGACTTGCATCAGTGGCACTTACATTTAAGGCTTTAGTAAGGTAAAGAACAAGGATTCCTGAGATACCATAAAAACTGAAACGTTCCCACATTTCTGTAAGAAAAAGGAAGATTAGACCTTTTGGGTGTCCTTGCTGCTTAACCATTACTAATACTCAATAAAAATTATAATTTAAAATTATAGCATATGTGCCTGAAAGAAAATGCTAGCTTATGAAAAATTGCTACTTTTTTAGCTATTCTGATTTTATGGAAGATGAACTTTGTTGCTAAAAGATGCGAATATTAGTTAATGTTAATTAGAGTTTTATCTCCCACTCGTCTTCAGTCTGATTTTCGGTTACTGTTTTGTTTTCTAGTAGATCTGGTCGATTTATTGCTGCTGCAAATTTAGCAAGCATTTCTCTTTGCTTGTCTGATAACTCTTTTTTAATTTTTTTCTTGTTGTTTATTGAATGATACATCGTGGGGCGTACCTTAACCAGAATTTTATGGAAATTTATTCCCTTATTCTCAAGATATGCCCGTATATATGGAACTTGCTGATTTATTTTATGGAAACTAGCATTGTTATTGCAATATAAAACTAGAGTATCATTTGGGTAATCTATTGCTCCAGCGTGACAAAAATTAAGAAAGTCAGTGGAGTAATCTGTTAATGATTTATTTATTTGCTGCAATTCACGCGCTACTTCACGAATGTTATCAAGATCACTACTTTGATCAAGATATTCTTCGGCAGTTACAAATGCTTTTTTACGCTGCATTAGCGCTTAATACCTTCTAAGCAAACCCAACCATCCATAACTTTATATACCTGCATATCAAACCATTCTTGATATATACTGCTCATTTCTTCTATCTGGCTATCCAAAATCCCAGATAAAACTATTTTACCTCCCTTACATACATATCCTGAAAGAGCGCTTGCTAGCATTCTAAGTGGATTAGATAGTATGTTAGCAATAACAATATCATATGTTGCGGGATTAAATTTATCAGGTAGGAAGAAATTTACCTGAGTCTGATTTACTTCTGCATTGTAAAGACTTGATTCGATAGCTTGTTTGTCAATATCAACTCCAGTTACCTTTTTTGCCCCTAATTTTGCGGCAGTAATCGCAAGAATACCCGAACCACAACCGTAATCAAGGAGATTATCAGTGGCTGAGACATTTTTTGCAAGCCACTCGAGACACATGAATGTAGTAGGGTGGGAACCAGTTCCAAATGCTAATCCGGGATCAAGAATTATCCCAGTTGCATCAGCAACCGGAAGCTCATGCCATGATGGAACAATGAATAGCTTATCTGTGATTTTAATTGGTTCAAATTGGCTCTGAGTTAATCTAACCCAGTCTTGGTCGTCTATATTTTCAATTTCATAATCAAAGTTAAGCTTAGTTTTTTTCTGTACATTACTTACAATTTGATCAATATCAGAATCTTCTGTTAATAAAACAACTAATAAACTATGTTGCCACAGTTTCTCAACTTCCATACCTGGTTCATTAAAGATAGGTTCTTCAAATTCAGTGCCTTCAAATTGATCCTCAACACTTACCGATAGGGCATCTTCAGCAAAAAAAGCATCACCTAATAAATCTGCTTTTTCTGAATCAACTTTGATTTTTAATTGTTTAAAACGCATTTTTTATTATTCTTTTATAAAATTAAAAGCACGGACAAATCCGTGCTTAATTAACCATGTATCGGGCTAAATTAGCCTTTACGTTGTTTTAGATAGTTCTCAAGGTAGTGGATTGATTGTCCACCTTCAACAAAACCACGTTCAGACAACATTTCTTGATGTAATGGAATATTGGTTTTTATTCCCTGAAAGTTAGTTTCTTTTAATAATCCCTGCATCTTATTAATTGCATGCAGACGATTTTCAGAGTGAACAATCAGCTTTGCTATCATTGAATCATAGTATGGCGGTACAGTATAGCCATCATAAACATGTGAATCAACACGAACACCGTTACCACCACCAAAATGACACATTTCAATTTTGCCTGGTGAAGGTACAAAGGTAAATGGATCTTCAGCATTTACACGGCATTGAATGGCATGCCCATTTAGAACAACATCTTCCTGTTTATAACGGAGTTTTTCACCACTAGCAATATATAACTGTTCTTTAACAATATCAATACCAGTGATCATTTCAGTAATTGTGTGTTCAACTTGAACACGGGTATTCATTTCAATGAAGAAAAATTCTCCATTTTCATATAAGAACTCAAATGTACCAGCACCACGATATTTGATTAATTTACAAGCGGCAACACAAGCTTCACCGATTTTTTTGCGTTCAGCGGCAGTTATACCTGGAGCAGGAGCCTCTTCAATAACTTTCTGATGACGACGTTGCATTGAACAGTCGCGTTCACCTAGATAGATAACATTACCGTATTCATCAGCTAGTACTTGAATTTCGATATGACGTGGTTTGGTTAGATAGCGCTCCATATATACCGCAGGATTTCCAAAACCAGCTTCAGCTTCACTGCGAGTAATCTGTAATGCATTAATTAGTTCGCTTTCTTCGTGAACAACACGCATTCCACGTCCGCCACCACCCGCAACTGCTTTGATGATTACCGGATAGCCAACTTTCTTGGCAATTTTGATAACTTCTTTATCATCATTAGGTAATTCACCTTCAGAACCAGGTACTACAGGAACACCAGCTTTAATCATCGCTTCTTTGGCTTTTACCTTATCCCCCATAGTTGCAATTGCATCAGCTCTTGGGCCAATAAAGACAAAGCCACTTTCTTCAACTCTACGTGCAAATTCAGCATTTTCAGATAAGAAACCAAAGCCAGGGTGTACTGCCTGAGCATTAGTTATTTCACATGCGGCTATAATTGATGGGATATTTAAATAGCTTTGCGCTGAACGAGCTGGTCCAACACAAACTGCCTCATCCGCTAGTCTTACGTATTTAGCATCGCGATCAGCTTCAGAATAAATTACTACTGATTTAATACCTAATTCTCTACATGCCCTCTGAACACGTAAAGCTATTTCACCACGATTTGCTATCAGAACTTTTTCAAACATTTTTAGTTCCCTTATTTGGATAAATTAATTAGGCAATTACAAATAAAGGTTGACCGTATTCAACTGGCTTGCCATCTTCAGCCAAAATTTCTTTGATTGTTCCAGCTTTGTCAGCTTCAATCTGGTTCATCAGCTTCATTGCCTCAATAATACACAATACTTGTCCAACCTTAACTTCCTGCCCAACTTGAATGAATGGGTTAGAGTTAGGCGATGAAGCACGGTAGAATGTTCCAACCATAGGGGAATTAATCGTCTCACCCTCAATTTGCTTTGGCTTACTTTCTTCGACAGTGGCAGACGGTAACGCACCCGACTGAGGGGCAGGGATAGAAACTTGATGTATTACTGGTGCTGCTGCCTGTTGCGCTACAGGTGCTACAACACTACTTACGCAAGAAACACGTAACTTGTCTTCACCTTCAGAAATCTCTAATTCAGCAATTCCTGACTCTTTAATCATATCAACGATTGCTTTAATTTTTTTAATATCCATCATCTTATCCTTCCTGTTGTTGTAAGTATTTTATCGCGTATTCCATAGCTGCATTATAACCATGCGCACCAAGCCCGCAAATTACACCAATTGCTGCATCTGACAAATATGAATGCTGCCGGAATGGCTCTCTCGCATGCACGTTTGACAAATGTACTTCAATAAATGGTATTTTGCTGGCTAGAAGTGCATCCCTGATTGCAACACTAGTATGAGTATATGCTGCTGGATTAATTATTATAAATTTAACTAAGCTAGTTATAGCACTTTGAATCTTATCAACTAAGTTACCTTCATGGTTACTTTGATAAAATTCAAGTTCATATCTGCTACTAGCCAACTGTGATTTTAAATTATTTTCAATCTGTTGCAAAGTTGCAACACCATAAATCCCTGGTTCTCGTGTACCAAGCAAGTTAAGGTTTGGTCCATTTAACACAAGAATCTTCATTAGCTGGCTTTGGCCTTATCTTTAAAGTTAGCACAATCCGTAACAACCAGTTTATTATCATTTGCAAATTGCATTAAAAAACTAAATACGGATGGACTTTTATCCTCTAATTCACGTTTGATTGCCACACATTGCATGTCTTTAAACATCATTGGTCTTAGATATGGAGAGTATGACACTTTTTGACGTTCAAACTGAGCAAGCATTCCACATAATCTATCAACCCAATCACTTGGGCGGAATTTTTTGCCATCTGCAGTTTGTCCTTCAATAATCACTTCATCTAAATAACATATTTCAAAATTATCAGTCATAAACACTTTCTTCTATAGCAAATCGTCGTCTAGCTAGCGTACTTTTGCGCATAATATATAAGCTAAAATAAATTTTCTAAGGAATTATTTTAACCTATAACTACCTCCAAGATTTATTCATTTTGTAGTGCGTCATAAAATAATGATAATTTTAGTTGACTAAATTAGTTTTTTTCTATTATTATACTGACTTATAGCAAATGCATTTAATTAAAATCTTTGGATAAGTATTTGATGCAGCCAAATTAGCATATTTTTGAAAGGTCAAAACATGGAAAACATTGAAGCTAAAGTTAAGAAGGTTGTTGCTGACAAGCTAGGAATAGATGAAGCGACAATTAAAGATGATGCTTCTTTTATTGAAGATTTAGGTGCTGATTCACTGGATACAGTTGAGTTGGTAATGGCTTTGGAAGAAGAATTTGGTTGCGAAATTCCTGATGAAGAAGCAGAAAAAATTACAACAGTACAAAAAGCAATTGATTATATCAAAGCTCATGTATAAGATAGTTTAGTTGATGAAAAAGCCGGGTATACCCGGCTTTTTCTATTGGTGATATAATATACTATAATTATTAATCCATATAGTAAAATTCATCAAATTTTTGTTAGGCATAAAGTGATTAAATCTGATAATTTGCTTAGTGAACCACGCTTAAATACTCCCAAAAAGATTGAACAAGAAGATGTACTTGAACGCGCATTGCGTCCTAAGTTTTTGTCTGACTATATTGGTCAAGAGAAAATAAAGGAGCAGCTTGGTATATTTATAACTGCATCAAAAAATCGTAACGAACCATTGGATCATGTTTTATTATTTGGACCTCCTGGGCTTGGAAAAACAACCTTAGCGCACATAATTTCACGTGAAATGGGGGTTAATCTTAAACAAACATCTGGTCCTGTTTTAGAAAAACCTGGTGATTTAGCCGCTTTACTAACGAATCTTGAAGCGCATGATGTTCTATTTATTGATGAGATACATCGGATGTCGCCTATTATTGAAGAGGTTTTATATCCAGCTTTAGAGGATTTTCAGCTAGATATAATGATAGGTGAGGGTCCATCTGCAAGATCAATTAAGATTGATTTACCACCATTTACCTTAATTGGTGCCACAACTAGAGCTGGGATGTTGACTAATCCATTGCGTGATCGATTTGGCATTATTTCACGACTTGAATTCTATACTAATGAGGAATTAGCAATTATTGTAAAACGATCTGCTCAGTTATTAAATATGCAGATAGATGATCATGGTTCTTTTGAAATAGCATCGAGATCTCGTGGCACGCCACGGATTGCTAATCGTTTATTAAGACGAGTGCGTGATTTTGCTGATGTTAAAAATGATGGAATTGTAAGTAAGGATATAGCTGATGCTGCCCTCAAAATGCTTGATGTTGATCATTTAGGGCTAGATATTATGGATCGTAAACTGCTGGATGCAATAGTAAATAAATTTAACGGTGGGCCAGTTGGGCTTGATAATCTGTCGGCAACAATTGGTGAATCACCAGACACGATTGAAGATGTTATTGAACCATACTTAATGCAGAGTGGATTATTGCAAAGGACTCCAAGAGGAAGGGTTGCTACCCAAACGAGTATTGAGCATCTTGATTTATTAGAGCAAATTTGGAACTAAAAATTAGGATAACTTGAAATTAAATGTATCATCACTATATAATAGTGGATAATGTAGTTAAAGAAGAATTAAATGAAAAATATTAAGAAAATTGGTATTATTGTTTTAAGCACAAGTATTTTGTTTAGTCAGAATAGCTTTGCTGCAAGGATGGGAAGTGGGAAAAATAGTGGTATGCAGCGGAATGTAAATACGCAGCAATATTCTAATAGCCAGAATTATAATAATTCAGGAAATGCTGGTGGTTATGCACAACCAACAGGCCAGCAGCGTAATGGTCCGGGAATGGGGGCTGTTGTCGCTGGTGCGGCTGCCGGAGCTGTTGGTGGTTATATGCTTGGTAAGGCTATGAATGGTGATAAATCAAATAGTTCTCAAGTAGCAAGAGAAGCAGCACCATCTTCTACCTCAAATATTCCTTGGGGAATTATTGCAATTCTTGGTATGTTATTGTTTATTGGTTTGATGATATTTCGTCGCAAAACAATGCCCCAAGGTCAAACTTCGGGAAATACTTTTGGCGCTTCTTCGGCTGGATCAACTACTGTTAATAATAATTTTGAAATACCGAATATCAGAAAAGATAACGGTACTTATACTCAGCAAAATCAACAATCTCAAACGGTTAATAATTCTCAACCACAGGTTCCAGTCGTAATGGAGAGAATGGCTGATGGTGTTGAACCTCAATATTTTCTGCGTCAAGCAAAAGGAATGTTTTTGCATATCCAAAGTATGAATACTCCAGAAAATGTTGGTGAAGTAGAAAAATATATGACACCAGAGTTATATCAGGAATTAAAACAAATGATTTCAGGAAATAATTATGTGGCTGATTTTAGCCAGTTAGATAGTCAATTAATGCAATCAACTGTTGAAAATAATAACTATGTAGCTTCGGTTCGCTTTTACGGTAAAGTGAGTGAATCACCGACGTCACCTGCGGTTGATTTTAATGAAATGTGGCATTTTACTAAACCTATTCAAGGTGAAAATACTAAATGGAGAGTGGCGGGAATTCAGCAATTAAGCGTTAATTAAAAAAGATGCCTAATCAAGGCATCTTTTTTTATCTGGCTATCTGCTTATAAATTTGCAGATATTCAGTAGCTGAATTGTTCCAGCCAAAATTACTTTGCATTGCTCTTTTCTGGGTTTTCTTCCAATCTGCTTTCCGACTATATAATGCAAATGCACGTTTTACAGCTGCTTTATAGGCATCAAGCTCAAAATCATTGAAAATAAAGCCTGTAGCCGTATCTTCTGCAAGATTTTCCAAAGAAGAGTCGGTTACTGTGTCATGAAGTCCACCAACATTATGAACTAATGGCAATGTTCCATAAAGTAATCCGTAAAGTTGAGTCAATCCACATGGCTCAAAGCGCGAAGGAACAAGAATAATATCCCCACCGGCAATTAGACGATGAGCGTGTTCTTCATCATAACCAATCTGGACTGAAACCTGATCTTTATGTTTTTTGGCAATTGCCTTGTAGGCTTTCTCCAATTCTTTATCACCAGAACCAAGAATAACTAACTGTCCACCTTTTTCTATAATTTCATCAATTCCAGCAAGAACTAGATTAAGTCCCTTTTGTTCCGTTAAGCGACTAACAACTACAAAAATTGGTTTGTCATCTTGAACGGAGATTTTTGCATATTCTTGCAATGCAATTCGACATTTTTGTTTGCCCGTTAGAGATTTTACAGTATAATTTGCTGCAATAATAGGATCTTTAGCTGGGTTCCAGACATTTTCATCAACCCCATTTAAGATTCCGCTAAGATCATTTCTACGAGTATTTAATAAGCCCTGTAAACCACACCCTTGTTCTTCAGTTTGTATTTCTTTTGCATAAGTTGGACTAACCGTGGTGATTTTATCTGCATAAAAAAGTCCAGCTTTGAGGAATGAAATTTGGCTATAAAATTCTAGACCATTTACATTATAGAAATGATTTGGTAAATTTAATTCTGCGAAGGTATATGCTGGGAAAACTCCCTGATAAGCAAGATTATGTACCGTAAATACTGAACCAGCGAGTTGAACGCCTTGAGTTAATTCCATAGCTTTGATATAAGCTGGAGCTAATCCTGCATGCCAGTCATGACCATGTAGGACTTGCGGGCGCCAGTTTGGATCTAGATCATTAGCAATTTTAGCCGCAATCCATCCAAGGAGGGCAAAACGGCGGTAGTTGTCTGAATATGGTTGATTATTGCTATCTGCATATGGGTTACCTGAGCGATCATATAGATCAGGGGATTCAATTATATATGCGGTAATATTTGTACCGGGTAGTTTTCCCATAAGAACTTTAACATTAAGTCCACCAAATTCATCTGTTAGATCAGCAATAATTTCTTTTTCATTAATTCCCTCCATAAATGCGGGAAATCCGGGAACTAAAACTCTATTTTCAGAACCTAAAGATTCAAGTGCTAGTGGTAATGCACCTGCAACATCAGCCAGTCCACCAGTTTTTAAGATAGGGTATAATTCACTGCAAACATGAAGGATACGCATTAGAAGTCCTTAAAAAACGTCTTAAATATAAAAATTCTGGGCTAAAATGCCCAGAAAATCAAGATAATCAAGAATATACTTTTTACTAGATACTTTAACTATCAGATGTAGTAATTAAGAGTATATTATAAATCAGCTAGCATTTGTTTTGTAACCAAAACAATACCATTTTCAGTCCGGTAAAACCTTTTTGCATCTAGTTCAGCATCTTCACCAATTATTGTTCCAGCTGGAATTACACAACCACGGTCAATCACTACTTTACTAAGTTTACAATTTTCGCCAATATAAGTATTTGGTAAAATTACTGCTTGTTTTATGGTACAGAAAGATTTTACTCTTACATTTGAAAATAAAACTGAGTGAGAAACATTAGACCCAGAAATTATGCATCCTCCAGAAATGATAGTGTTAGATGCAACACCATTGGTTCCTTTATCATCCGGTACAAATTTGGCAGGAGGTAACTGTTCTTGATGGGTCCATATTGGCCAATCTTTGTCATATAAATTTAGTTCTGGCCAGTTTGAAGCTAGATCAAGATTAGCAGCCCAGAAGGCATCTACCGTTCCTACATCGCGCCAGTATGGTTCTATGCCATCGCCACGTGGGACACACGATAAGCCAAATGGATGAGCTAATGCTTTACCCTCACTTACCACGTGTGGGATAATATTTTTACCAAAATCGTGTTCTGAATCCGGGTTGGCAAGATCTTCTTCCAACAGTTTATACAAATAGTTAGCATTAAAAACATAAATTCCCATACTTGCAAGTGAGACTTCATCATTCCCTGGAATTGTCGGAGGATTGGCTGGTTTTTCAACAAAAGCAGTAATTTTACGAGTATCATCAATAGCCATAACACCAAAAGCTGTAGCTTCTTCCTTAGGTACTTCAATACAACCAACTGTACATCCTGCACCACTAGCTACATGATCCTGAATCATAATGGAATAATCCATTTTATAAATGTGATCACCTGCCAAAATTACAATATATTCTGGATTGTATGATTTTAATATATCAATATTTTGATAAACAGCATCAGCAGTACCACGATACCAATGTTCTTCATTTACTCGCTGTTGAGCTGGTAGTAAATCAATAAATTCATTTAATTCACCACGTAAAAAGCCCCAGCCACGTTGTAAATGGCGAAGCAGCGAATGCGATTTATATTGAGTAACAACACTAATTTTACGGATTCCAGAATTAAGGCAGTTAGAGAGAGCAAAGTCAATAATTCTAAATTTGCCGCCAAAATATACAGCAGGTTTTGCCCTGACATCGGTTAACTGTTTAAGGCGTGAACCACGTCCACCTGCTAGAACCAAAGCCATAGTTCTTTTTGTTAGCTGATGGCTTAAACTTGGATCAAAATTCAGATTACTCATAATGACACTCTTTCAAAAAACATAATTCAAAAATAGGAATGGTTAACTTATTTTATTGACTCTAAGTTACAACAGTTGGCTCATGCATACCGGTTAATTCTTTTATTCTAGCAACTTTATCAGCAATAGATATTAATTCTGACAATGCTTCCTGAGTCGGTTTAGAGTAATTTTCTGGGTTTTGATCATATTTTTCCAGATAAAGACGTAAGGTCGCTCCCTCTGTTCCGGTACCAGAAAGTCTAAAGATAATTCGTGAGTCATCTTCAAATATGATCCGAATTCCTTGCTTATTTGATGTTGAGCCATCTACTGGATCAAGATAGCTAAAATCATCAGCTAATTTAACAACATAGCTACCAAAGATCTTACTTTTTAAGTCGGATAATTGTGTTCTTAGACCATCCATTAGCTGGTTTGCTTTATCACTATTTATTGCTTCATAATCATGACGTGAGTAGAAATTTCTACCAAAGCGTTGCCAATGCTCATTAACTAGTTGTACAACAGATTTTTTTGTTGCAGCAATCAGATTTAGCCAGAATAATACTGCCCATAATCCATCTTTTTCACGAACATGGTTTGAGCCAGTACCATAACTTTCTTCACCACAAAGAGTAACTTTATCTGCATCCAAAAGATTACCAAAAAACTTCCAGCCAGTAGGGGTTTCGTAAAAATTTATACCTAATGCTGCGGCTACTTTATCAGCGGCTGTTGAAGTTGGCATTGAACGAGCAATACCACTAATTCCATTTTTATAGCCAGGTACTAGTGTTGCATTCGCTGCCAAAATTGCTAAACTATCTGAAGGGGCAACCGGGAAATTTGGTCCAACAATCATATTTCTGTCGGCATCACCATCTGAAGCTGCGCCAAATTCTGGACCATCTGCTTTATTCATGTGAAAAATAAGGTCTTCGGCATTGACAGGGTTTGGGTCTGGATGTAATCCACCAAAGTCTTCTAGTGGAATGTAATTTACCACAGTTCCTTCCGGTGCACCAAGCATACCTTCAATAATTTTCTTCGCATATGGACCTGACACTGCATGCATTGCATCAAAGCGCATGGTAAAACCACTTGCAAAAAGTGTTTTTATTTGAGTAAAATCAAATAAACTAGCCATTAACTCAGCATAATCACTTACCGAATCAATTACGCTAACCGTTGTACTTTCAACTTGATAGCTTGTGATGGCATCAAGATTTATTAGACTGTCATCAATATCGCTAATATCATAGCTATCAATAGTTTGTGATTTTGCATAAATCGCATCGGTAATTTTTTCAGGAGCTGGTCCACCATTGCTAACGTTGTATTTTATTCCAAAATCGCCATCTTCACCACCTGGATTATGGCTTGCTGATAAAACAATTCCGCCAAAGGCTTTATACTTTCTGATAACACAGCTAACTGCTGGTGTTGAGAGGATTCCATTTTGCCCAACCAAAATTGATTTAACTCCTGCAGCAGCAGCCATTTTGATGATAATTTTAATTGCTGTTTTATTATAAAATCTGCCATCACCACCAACAACAATTGTTTGTCCAGATAAATTACCTACGGAATCAAAAATTGATTGAACGAAGTTTTCTAAATAGTGAGGTTGTTGAAATACAGTTACTTTTTTACGTAACCCTGAAGTGCCAGGTTTTTGACCTGAAAATGGTTGTGTTTTAACTTTGCAAATAGCCATACAAACTCCTTTTATAAAGTAATCTAGCTAATTTATAGCTATAAAATACAGGTAACGGAAGACTTATATGAATGTAAAATCTCTTCTGGTAGCTATATTCTATGTATTATTAATACCTTATTTAAAAGTCATATGGTAAAAAATTAGGGGTAATCTTTTTAGGACTATAATTGTAACATGTATAAATGCATACTAAATAAAAGTATCTAATATTTTTCTTTGTGATTTACAAATTTTTGTAGTTGATTGTCATAATAACAGACTTTAGATGCCTTATTAATGATACAAATATACAACAGTGGTTATTGTGAAAAGCTATCGAAGTAATGCAAAATTATTGAGATTAATCTTTTGCGGTAATAATCAGTATGGATATTGTGGTAGAATATCAAATTAATTTGAGTAACCCAAGGAGGTATAGAAAATGAATTCTTACAGCTGGCAAAATAGTTTTAGTGATGTTGATTTATATCTTTTTCATGAAGGTAAGCACTTAAATGCATATAAATTCATGGGAGCGCATGTTACGACTGAAGATGGTGTTGAGGGTGTTAGATTTACAACTTGGGCACCAAATGCTAGCCGAATAGTTGTAATTGGTGATTTCAGCCATTGGGAATTACGTGACGAAAACTCTATGCAGCGAATCAGCGATTTTGGAACTTGGTCAGTCTTCATTCCCGGTGCAAGTCACGGAATGAAGTATAAATTTGCTGTAACTAATCAACATAGTAATCATATGGTCTATAAAGCAGATCCATATGCTATTTCATCTGAACTAAGACCCAATACAGCTTCAGTAATAAATGCACATGTCGATTATGCTTGGACAGATAGCGAGTGGCTTGAAAAACGCGCCCAATTTAATCCGTATTCAAGTCCAATCAATATCTATGAATTACATCTTGCTTCTTGGCGTACTAATAATGGCAAATTTCTCAGTTATGCCGAATTAAGTGAAGTTTTACCTACTTATATTAAAGAAATGGGTTATACCCATGTCGAATTTATGCCACTACACGAGCATCCTTTAGATAAATCATGGGGCTATCAAGCAACAGGGTATTATTCTGTAACTTCACGGCATGGCGATTTACGTGGGCTTAAACAGCTAGTTGATAGACTACACAATGAAGGTATTGGTGTAATTTTAGACTGGGTTGCCGGACATTTTGGTAAAGATGAGCATGGGCTGATAAATTTTGATGGTAGTGCTTGTTACGAATACCAAGATTATCGTAAGGCTAATAATAAAGGTTGGGGTGCACATAACTTTGACTTAGGACGTAATGAGGTAAAAAGCTTCTTGATTTCAAATGCGATGTACTGGATTAATGAATTTCACATCGATGGGCTAAGAGTTGATGCAGTATCCAATATTTTATATCTTGATTACGATCGAAGCCATGGTGAATGGGAAGCCAATATTTATGGCAACAACCATAATCTCGAAGCAATCAGCTTTTTAAAAGAATTTAATTATCAAGTAAAACATCATACTAGTGGTGTCTTGACGATAGCCGAAGAATCAACCGCTTGGCCAGGGATCACTACTCCAGTTGAGTATGGTGGAATTGGTTTTGATTTTAAATGGAATATGGGGTGGATGAATGATACTTTGCGCTACGTCAACCTTGATCCTGTTTATCGTAAATATCATCACCATCAGATAAATTTCTCAATGCTTTATCATTATTCAGAAAAGTTTGTATTAGCTATTTCGCATGATGAAGTGGTTCATGGTAAAGGTTCTCTGATTGATAAAATGTGGGGTGATTTGTGGAATAAATATGCAGGTCTGCGTCTCTATGCTTCGTATATGATAGGGCATCCCGGCAAAAAACTACTATTTATGGGTAGTGAATTTGGTCAGTTTATTGAGTGGCGTGAAAATGAGTCTCTACAGTGGCATGTTCTTGATGAGTTTCCGGTTCATCGTGAAACCCAGAACTTTTTTAAAGCCTTAAATAAGTTATATTTAACTCATTCTTCACTATGGGAATGTGATCATGATCACAATGGTTTTCAGTGGATAGATGCTGATAATAATCAGCAAAGTATTTTATCATTTGTGCGCTACAACCATGATCATTCGGAAACACTAATTTTCGTTGTTAATTTTACACCGATGACCTACTTTGATTTTAGTGTTGGTGTACCTAAAGCAGGTAAATATATTGAAATATTTAATTCTGATTCGGTAGAGTTTGGTGGTTCTGGACAGAATGTTACCGGAGAATTATTTACCGTTCCTGAATCTAGTCATTCGTTTAATCAGCGCCTGACCGTGAAAATTCCGCCAATGGCAGCATGTGTATTTAAGTTCTTAGATTAATTTTTGTTAAGGTAGTAATAATAGTTTATGTGGGGTCAAGATAAGTTTGGAAATTTTAGGCAGATAAACGGATTACAGTCAATAAAACCAAGTCCAGAATCGAATAGTATAAGATTTAAGTTGCGTTTCAAAGGATTCTTGTATGGCTATGTGGTTGGAGAATTTAATAATTGGGAAAAACGTGAGGAATATCGTCTAAATTGGAAACCTGATTATAATGATGGTGTTCTTAGGATGATAAAAGATATAGCTTTTAAAGATAAATTACCTCCTGGGCGCCATGAGTATAGCTATATTTTAATTGATAGTGAGGGCAATGAGTTTAAGCTATCCTTGTCTGATCAAGCCTTTGAACCCTTCTATTTTACATGGTTTGCAGTAAAGTCTGGAATTGAAATCAAATCATCTGAAGATGTAATAACTGTAGGCTTTCCTCTTGACTTAGTTGCAGTAAAAAACTCTTTACATAACCGTAAAGAGGTTGTTGATGTGAAATGGGTTGTATTTCCAAAAACTAATACCATAAACGTTAGTGAAGAAGGAAAACTCTTAATTGAGGATAACTCCGACCAGCTTGAAGAAATAAAGGTAAAGTGTTATGATCAACACGATAATGCCGTTGCTGAAAGAGTCTATAAGATTGTCAATGAGCTTAGAGAAGAAGATAACCTAGTTCATTTCATTAAAATGGACAATATCTATAGTGGTGATAATTTTTGCTGGGATATATGGGCTTTTGAAGATAATAAGCCTTCACAAGTTATAAATTTTGCTGGACATAGTGATTTTGGTGTATTGGCTTCTTGTAATCTAGCCAATATTATTGTTAGAAAGAAAGTTTGGGGGAATGGCTGGTGCAATGATTGGTCAGAACAAACTCCTTCTTTTAAGCTAAAAAAAACTGCTAGAAATTTTTATGTCGTTTATGGTGATGATAAAGTTTATACTTCCCTTCGGGATGTAGTTGTTTATACAAATCCTAAAATTGAATATGCAGTAATGGATGATAGCGATAAAATCATTGCTTATCTTTCTCATGAACCGCTTATTGGGACACAGTTTGAGCTTTTTATTGATGATGTTAAGCAAGATAATGTGATTGCAATCATAAAGTCTGAGCGTAAACAAGTTATTCTTACTAATCTTCCATCAGCAATTAATTCACAGCAGCTTATTGAAATTAGAGCGAGTAACACATTCTTACCTGCTAAAGTGATTTTGCGCGATTATTTGAATCGGTATAATTACTCTGGTAATGATATGGGGGTAAAGTTCTTCTCGCACAATATTTCATTTAAATTATGGGCGCCAACAGCAGTAAAGGTAGAACTATTACTCTATAAAAGTTGGGATAATCCGCATGAGGAATTTAGTCTTAAATATAACCTTGAATATGATGTAAAAACCGGGGTTCATTCTACTATAATTGAAAGAAAAGTTGAGCATACATATTATCTTTATCGGCTTCATTTTCATGAAATTGATAAAAATGGTAAGCACTTCACTAGGATTACTCATGCAGTAGATCCTTACGCTACAGCAATTGGATTAAATGGAAATATTGGTTATTTGATAGATATTAATGCAAGGGCAACCATGAGTGATGGCTGGCTTAGTGATTGTCGTCCATACCTTGCGCAAAAAGAAGATAGTATTATTTATGAACTTCATTTACGAGATTTTACAATCTTGCCTGAAAGTGGAGTAAAAGAAGAATACCGTGGCAAATTTATGGGAATGTCTCAGTCAGATACTTCGGTTTCATCAAATAATATGAGAGTTACGACTTGTGTTGATAGCTTGGTCGAGCTAGGAATAACCCATGCACATATCCTACCGTTTTTTGATTTTGCAACAGTTGATGAAAGCAGATTAACTGATCCAGATAATCGGAATTGGGGATATGACCCCAAAAATTTTAATGCACCAGATGGGAGCTATTCAACCAATCCATATGATCCAAGTTTGAGAATTAAAGAGGTTAGGAGCATGATTCATAACTTACATCAGAAGGGTATTCGGGTTGTTATGGACATGGTTTATAACCACATGTATGATACCAGAAATATGGATAATATTGTACCTGGCTATTATTTTAGAACCGATTCTTTGGGTAAATATACCAATGGTTCTGGATGTGGCAATGAGCTAGCAACAGAACGACCGATGGTAAGTAAGTTTGTTGTAGATTCGGTATTACATTGGGTAAAGAGTTATAATATTGACGGTGTTCGCTTTGATCTAATGGAGTTGATAGATTTTGATACCATCCAGAAGGTTGTTAAAGCATTACATGATATTGATCCTACGATTCTTGTTTATGGTGAGCCTTGGAAAGGTGGCGATTCTCCTTTATCTAATGGTACATACCGGGGGCGACAACGTAATCGTGATTTTTCGATTTTTAACGATATCTTTAGAAACGCAATTCGCGGTAATAATGATCCTGGGAATGGCTACGTAAATGGAGATCCTCACAGTGCAGATAAGACTTGGGCCGTTGTTGAAGGGCTAAAAGGCTCAATTTTTAGTTTAACATTCAAGCCTTCTGAAAGTATAAACTATGTTGATGCTCATGATAATTATACCTTATGGGATCATATTGAGAAAAGCCAAAATCATAATCTTATAGATGGAAAATATCGATTAGGCTTACCCCAGCAAATTTTTGAGAGTAGCTTAGTTCGACAAAATACCCTTGCAATGGCAATTATTTTGACCGCTCAGGGAATTCCATTTATTCATGGCGGAGCTGAATTCTTACGTACCAAAAACGGTGATCATAATAGCTATCGTAGCAATGATAAGATAAACGCATTTTATTGGCATGATAAAGTCAAATTTAAGCCTGTTTTTGACTATATAAAAGGGTTAATTCAATTACGTCGAGAGCATCCAGCATTCAGGATTGCTAATCGTCGTTCGATTGAAGATCACCAGCATGTCTTTATTGCTAAAAATGATCGTTCTGGGGTTATTGTTAGCCATTTTAAAGATCATGTTAATAATGATCCATGGAAAGATATTGTTGTAATTTATAATGCTACGGCGATAGATAATTACCCGGTTAATGATTTATTGCCACCGATTGGTAGTCATCAATTATGGCATTTGGTAGTAAATCATGAAATAGCTGGTACAAAAATAATTGATAGTTTTTTACCTGCTGAAGTTCCATTAATGAAATCATATTCAATAATGGTTTTATATAGTTACAGTCGCGAATAGGTTTTTGAAAATAAGAGCAACATTATTTGGAGGAATGAAGTGTCCAGTTTAAAACATCTAACCTTTCTACTTGTGAGTACGGGTATTGTAGCTTGTTCATCCGGGAGTAGCTCGGGAAACGCAACAACTCCTACAAATATAGCCTATGTGCCAACGTTTAACTACCAACCGGGAAATAAAACTGCCGTAATGGCTAGTATAGGTGGCGGAACACAGATTGTTGCTGAAATAGATACTGGCTCTGAGTTGACGGTTGTAAATGAAAGTTATGTTGGTACTAATATCCGTAAAACTTCACAAATTATTCCTATAACCTATGGTGCTGGAACAAATCAAGTCTCTGGTTATCTTGCTTATGGTTCGGTAAGTTTTGTTACCAGTTCGGGGATGGTTCTTTCTACATCAGCAGATGCACCAATTGTTGTAGTGACAGAGGGTAGCGTTAATCAAGGTGGGGGAAATAATGCGATACTAGGCATGCGAATGGATAACCAAGTTAGTTCAAGATTATTTCTACCTTACCCATATAATCAGATGATGGTACTTAATCGACCCGAGAGCTATATTGCATTTGGATCTCTAACTAGTGCTCAACTTTCAGCATTTGCTACAATAGCACAGAATCAGATACCATGTTATAACTACGATGTTCCTAATACTGAATCAAATATCTGCTGGGGAACTATGGAAAGCTCAGTGACCTATACTTATTCAGATGGGAATACGTTTGGAAACGTAAATTATTCAACTGTTTTTGATAGTGGTGAAGCAATCGGCAATTTTTATCTTCAGTCCATCCCAAGCTGGATGAATCTTACTGGAGATAATATTATTACCAATCAATTATCTGCCACAGTGAATACCTCTGCTGGAGCGCTTTCTTTACCCCTAACTGAGCCAATGAAATATACTCAACCCGTAAGACCAGGTAATGTTGTTAATCCAGGAAATCAGCTATTTAACACTTATCAGCTATTATTTAATCAATCTAATGGTACAATAGGTTTTCTTGGCTATGCTGAAAGTTGGGAATAAAGTATGTCTGATTTTAATGGTAAATTAGGATAAATCTTCCATAGTTTGTGGGGTAAGGTTAAAATAATCTGCATCTTCTATATCGGCATAAGTATAACCATGTTGTCTATGCTGGTATTCAAGCTCGGTAAGTGCTTTGGCTGCGCTTAGCTTATCCTCATAGCTAAACCATTGTTCGCGGCGATGATTATTATGTAGCCCGCCTGATACTTTACGTACACACCATGTACCTAAAAGATCTTGCTGTAAAAATAACCAGTAGAATCGTTGCTCTTTCTGGTTTATCATGTAAATCATTTTCTGGCTTTGCTCTATCCTTGTTTAAAGTCTTATTGTAACATGTTTTCCTGTCCAAAGTACATCGCGAGAATGCCGTTTCTGGTATAATTTGCACAAGTTTCAAACAATAGATGATAGGGTTCGTCATGAAAAAAAATGCGATTTATGCTCAATCGGGTGGAGTTACTGCGGTTATAAATGCTTCAGCCGCTGGCGTTATTAATGCTTGTCGTGATTATGCACACCAAATTGGTACTTTATATGCTGGAGAAAATGGAATCTTGGGGATTTTAACCGAGGATTTGATCGATACCACTCATGAACCGCGCGAACTGATTGATGGATTACGTCATACACCAAGTGGCGCATTTGGATCCTGCCGTTATAAGCTTAAATCACTGGAACAGAATCGCCGTGAATATGAGCGTCTGATTGAAATATTTTCTGCTTATGATATTGGTTATTTTTTCTATAATGGTGGTAATGATTCTGCGGATACCTGCCTTAAAGTTTCGCAGTTGGCAAAAGAAATGGGTTACCCAATCCATGCTATTCATATCCCCAAAACCATTGATAATGATCTGGTCATAACCGATAATTGTCCAGGCTTTGGTTCGGTTGCCAAGTATGTGGCTACTTCAATCCGTGAGGCAGGTTATGATCTTGAATCCATGTATAAAACATCTACCAAGGTTTTTATTCTCGAAGTAATGGGGCGCAATGCTGGCTGGATTGCTGCGGCTTGTGGTGTTGCTTCAACTCATGATGGTGAGCCACCACATATCATCTTGTTTCCAGAAGTTCCCTTTGATGAAGATAAATTTATTGAAGCGGTTAAAATAGCAGTTGATCGCCATGGTTTTTGCGTTATTGCAGTTTCTGAAGGTGTCAAGGATAAAAACGGTGTTGAATTAAGTGCCTCGCAAACCAATGTGGATGATTTTGGACATCAGCAATTAGGCGGTGTTGCTCCGATTCTTGCTGGAATCATAAAAAAAAGACTTGGGTTAAAATACCACTGGGCTGTAGCTGATTATTTACAACGTTCAGCACGGCATATTGCTTCGGCTAGTGATGTTGAGCAGGCATATGTTTGTGGTTATCGGGGTGTCGAATTTGCCTTGCAGGGACAAAATGCGGTAATGGCATCAATCAAGCGGGTATCTCAAGAACCATATCTTTGGGATATTGAATCAGTTGATTTAGCTAAGGTTGCCAATCACGAGAAATTTATGCCTAACGACTTTATTAGTAATGATGGCTTTCATATTACTCAGAAGTGTCGTGATTATATATTACCGTTAATCACTGGTGAAGATTATCCGCCATTTAAAAATGGTCTTCCGGAGTATATTCGTTTGAAAAAGCATAAAGTGCAGAAGAAATTGCCAGTATTTGAGGTCGCACGTTAATGCCCAAAAGCATAACCTTAGCAGTAACAGGAGCAAGTGGCATGCCATATGTCATTGCTCTTTTGAAAGAGTTACTCGCTCGTGAGGATGTTCTTGTCAACTTTGTCATAAGTAAAGCAGGCATAGTTACCATGCATCAGGAATTAGGCATCTCGCTTTCGCATAATCCACAATTAACCAGAGAAAAGTTACTTGAAGCGATTGACATAAAAATTGCTGATAAGTTTAATGTTTATGGGATTGAAGATTGGTATGCGCCTGTTGCGTCTGGTTCCAGTGTTGCTGATGTTACAATTGTTTGTCCATGTACTATGGCAACGTTGGCCAAAATTGCTAATGGAATTGGTGATGATCTTATTGCTAGAAGTGCAGATGTAGCAATAAAAGAACGGAAAAATCTAATTTTGGTTCCGCGCGAGACGCCGTTTTCAGCGATTCATCTGGAAAATATGTTGAAACTTGCGCAACTTGGGGTATCAATTATTCCGCCAATACCTGCATTTTATACTCATCCAGCCACGATTGATGATATGGTTAATTTTGTAGTTAGCCGGATTCTAGATCAGGCAGGAATCGGTAATTCTTTAATAAGTCGCTGGTAAAAACTATTCTTCTCATCCATTTTTCATTGTTATAAATTAGCAAAAAATATATCAGGATAAATTTAATGTTTTCAAAAAATAAGCAGATTTTAATTGTTATGGGGCTTATTTTGCCTTTTTATTCATACGCTATTGAGGCTTCTCAAGTAGAAGCAAAATCAAGTGATAGTAGTTGTTTCTATCAGCAAATGAGTAAACTTGAATCAACTGTCGGTGGGCGCATTGGTATAGCTGTGTATAACACTAGAAACAAAGAAACTTTAAGTTATCGTGGTAACGAAAGGTTTCCATTTTGTAGTACTGGTAAAGTTATGACGGTTGCAGCAATTCTTAAAGCTAGTGAGAAAGAGTCAGATTTATTAACAAAAATCATAAAATATACCAAAACTGATACGGATAAAAGTGCTTATGCACCGATTACCAGCAAATATTTAGCTAAAGGCATGACTATTAGCGAGTTGAGTCAGGCAGCTCTTGATTATAGTGATAATACAGCTATGAATTTGCTTGTGGCTGAAGCTGGTGGTGTTGGCAAGATTACCGATTATGCCAGATTAATTGGTGATGAGAAGTTTCGTTTAGATCGGATGGAGCCTGAATTAAATACTTCAATTCCAGCGGATAAACGCGATACAACTACGCCACTTGCTATGACAATGTCATTAGATAAACTTGTTTTGGGGCAATCGCTTGAAAGCAATTCACAGATATATTTAACAAAATGGTTAAAGGCAAATACTACCGGAGATAAAAGAATTCGGGCAGGACTACCACAAGGCTGGATTGTTGGCGATAAAACAGGTACTGGTGCTTATGGTACGACTAATGATATTGGTGTAATTTGGGCAGCTAAATGTGATCCGATAGTTATTTCTATCTATTATACACAGGATCAAAAAGCTGCTAAATCTAACGATTCGGTTATTGCTTCGGCAACTAAAGTGGCAATTGATGCTTTAGCTAAAAATGATGTTTGTCTTCGTAGTCAATTAAATTTACAATAAAATGCTGGTATAAAAATTACATGAATGAAAATCTTAACTTAACGCCTTTACGGGTCCGCTTGATAACTTGGACATTATTATTTATAATGCCTGTTATTGGGATGATCGTTGATTTGGTTGCTCCATCGTTACCGGCAATGGCAATCGATATTCACGTTTCCGAAAGTATGATTAAGAACGTCATAACAACGTTTCTTTTTGGCTATGCACTAGGCAATTTCTTCACAGGTTTTTTGACCGATGCCTTTGGGCGAAGGAATTTAATTCGGATTGCATTATTGACGTTTGTCATTGTCAGTATTTTGCCGATATTTTATCCTAGTATAAATGTGATCCTTTTTTCGCGTTTTATGCAAGGGGTAAGTAGTGGAGCAGCGGCTGTTTTATTGCGAGCAATCTTTGCGGATATATTACCAAAAGAGAAACTAGTTAAACTGGGTGCAGTTATTGGAACTGTCTGGGGCTTGGGTCCGATTATTGGACCTGTTATTGGTGCAAATTTACAGCATGCTTATGGTTGGCAAGCTGGATTTTATTTCTTTACGATAATTGGTGTGTTTTGTCTTACATCAGTCTATTTTGTTGTACCCGAGACAATAGCACGCCGTCAGAAGCTCAAATATTCAGTTATTCGCGCTAACTGTCGTGAAATCCTGACGAATAAGGTTTTCTTAGCTTTACCCATATTAATGGGTATAGCATATTCCTTGATAATAACTTTTCATACTGCCGGACCATTTTTGATTCAGAATATATTGGGGTATTCTCCATTATTTTTTGGTAGATTAGCGTTATGTATGGGTATCAGCTTTCTTTTAGCTACTTTTACTGCTAGATATTTGGTTGGAATAATGCCTGTTGAACGAATATTTCAGCTAGGGATCAGCTTATTTTTGTTGGCAATCACAGTTCTTCTGGTTCTTAGTCATCTTTTGACTATGCCGCTGATTTTTATTATAGTAGCGAGTCTAATTATGTTTTTTGCTGCCGGAATCCTTTTTCCACTTTCGATGGGAAAAGGTCTTTCTATGTTTAGTCATATTGCAGGTACAGCTACTGCGATAATGTATCTTATTAATGGTTCAATAACCGCTGCTTCATCATTTATAATTAGTTTACTTAATGTAAATTCAGCTACAGAAATGCTGATGACTTATTTTATTATGATTTTGCTTTGTATGCTTATATATCGTACAATGTTACATTCAAAAGCAAGATAAATATTGAAAGGATCTGATCGTGAAATTAGCTACATTTCGCTATAATCAACAAAGATGTCTTGGGCTTGTTGATGTTGATACTAAAATGGTATCAATATTTGATTTAACTATTGAAAATGCAAAAAATGGCGCTCAATATCTGCTAGATACTCTTTCGGAAGGTGGCGAGTTGCCAAAAATCAGGGAAACTACTTCACTTGATAGCGTCGAACTAGAAGCACCATTGCCAAGACCACGACGAAATATCTTTTGTGCTGGCAAAAACTATCTAGACCATGTAAAAGAAGTAGCCAAAAGTGGTTTAGGTAGCGGTCCAACTTCAGGAAGTGAAGCACCAACATATCCGATTATTTTTACTAAAGTTCCAGAGTCGGTAATTGCGCCACAGGCTAAAATCCTTCGTCATGCAAACTTGACTAATCATCTAGATTACGAGGCAGAGCTAGCTGTTGTTATTGGTAAAAAAGGGCAGGGAATTAGTCGTGAAAATGCAATGGAACATGTTTGGGGATATACGATAATTAATGATGTCTCGGCACGCGATCTACAAAAGAAACATCAGCAATGGCATATTGCCAAAAGTCTAGATAGTTTTTGCCCGATGGGACCATGGTTGGTATCCAAAGATGAATTTGATGGCAACAATACTGCCATCCGTTGTTGGGTTAATGATGAGTTACGTCAGGACTCTTCGACTTCATTATTTATCTTTGATATTCCGGCTCTTATTGAAAGTTTATCTGCGGGTATTACTCTATATCCCGGTGATATTATTGCAACTGGGACACCAAGTGGGGTGGGGATGGGCTTTAATCCACCAAGATTTCTACAATCTGGTGATAAAGTTAAGATTGAAATTGCTGGCATTGGTGTGCTGGAAAATGTAGTAGAGTAGGATAAAATGCAGTTAAAGACGGATTATTTAATAGTCGGAGCAGGGATAATTGGTTTAACTATTGCTAGAGAGTTGTGCGATAAATATCCCGATAGATCAATTCTGGTTATTGATAAAGAAGATTGGATTGCGCGCCATGCTAGTGGTAGAAATAGCGGTGTGCTTCATGCTGGTTTATACTATGCTACTGATAGTTTGCGTGCCAAATTCTGTGTTGCGGGTTCAAAAATGCTTAGGGATTATTCACTCAAAAATAAAATCCCGCTTAATCAATGTGGAAAAGTTGTAGTTGCAGCTAATGATTCTGAAACTACTCAGATAAAGGAGCTTTATCAGCGAGCAATTGCCAATGGCGTTAATTGTAGCCTCGTTGATGAAAAAGAACTATCCGAAATTGAGCCTACCGCCAAAACTTGTGGCTATGCCATTTATTCGCCTGATACGGCATCATTTCATGCCTTGGCTATTTGTTCAGAGTTGCAGCGTGAATTAGCACACGCAGGTGTCAAGTTTATGTTTAAAACAGCATATATTGAAAACATAAATGGGAATTGTATAAAAACCAGTCAGGGAGAGATTGAGTATATGACCCTGATTAATTGTGCTGGAATGTATGCTGATAAAATTGCGACGGATTTTGGTTTGATTGAAGACTATGTTCTAATTCCATTTAAAGGTGTTTTTCTCTACTGTAATGATTTGATTGGCAATTATAAGAGACATATTTATCCAGTGCCAGATGCGAAGATAAAGCTTCTTGGAGTTCATTTCTCACCGGAATATGACGGTAAAATAAAAGTTGGACCAACCGCTGTACCATGTCTTGCGCGTGAAAATTATTCATGGCTTGAAAACTGGCGCTTTAATGAAATGCGTGAAGTATTGGCGACGGAATTTAAATTACTCTGGAGCAATAAGTTTAATTTTAGAGATCTTGCCTTTGCTGAACTTAAAAAACAAACAAAAAAAGGTTTGATAAAATATTCTACAAATCTAGTGAAAAATATTAAGCAGTTTGAGTTTACCGATTGGGGTACTCCAGGCATCCAGCCACGATTGTATAATTTGAAAAAGCAAGAAATTATGGATGATTTCTTGATCGAGCGTGGACTTAATTCAGTACACATAATAAACAGTGTTTCTCCAGCATATACTGCATCTTTTGCTTTTGCTAAGCATGTGGTTGAAAATTATTTATAAAGAAAACAGATGATACAGTTATTAGCTATTTTAGGTGCACTAGTTTTGGGTTATGGGATTAAAAACCTACCCATATCGGATAGTGCGCTTAATAAAACTTTAGTTTATATAGTTGTGCTTATCCTTTTTGTAATGGGCTATGAGTTAGGTAGTAGCAGCAGTGATTTAATAAGTCAGCTTATTTCGCTTAGTCGAATTGTAGTTACTTTTACAATCGCCTTGTTTCTAGCAAATTTTTATGCTTGTTACTGGTTATTAAAAAAAATAAATCGCAGCTTACGTAAGCCCCTTCATCATAGCAAAAGTGCTAATTTCATTCAATTTGCTAGGGAGAGTGGTAAATATGTAGTTATTATCATAATTGGCATGTGCTGTGGCGTACTTATCAAACATCCATTACATGCACTAAGCGAGTTTATATCGCTGCTATTATTTATCTTACTTTTCATCATCGGACATCAGATGCGGGCTAATGGTGTTTCCCTTGTTTCTGTGATCTTAAACCGAAATGGTTTGAAATTAGCAACTTTGATAATTATAAGTTCACTTATAGCTGGTAGTATTGCTGCATATATCTGTGGGATAAAATGGACACATGGTTTAATCCTCAGTTCCGGCTTTGGTTGGTACACTTTATCGAGTATTCTAACTGGAAATCTGATTGATCAGAATTATGGTGCAATGGCGTTTTTTATTGACTTTATCCGCGAGGTTATCGCAATTATCCTGATTCCAAGCTTGGGACAGCGCTATCCTGCTACAATGGTTGGTTATTGTGGTGGTACAGCTATGGATTTTTCCTTACCAGTTATTAAGCAAAACTTGCACGAAGAATGCGTTATCTTAGCTATTTCTAGCGGAATGCTATTAAGTATTGCGGTACCAGTTTTAATTTCAGTTTTTGCAAAATTATAAATGAATAAAGCTCTATTAAAGTCAATGGGTTGGCTATTTCTTGCACAAGCTTGTGTCGGGGTGAATATTGTACTAAGTAAAGGCCTGGTTAATCATCTAAATCCAGTTATCATTATGACGATTCGGTTTAGTTTTGCCAGTATCTTTATGCTATTACTTTTAATTAGAAATAATGATGTTGGAAGATTTAAATTTGATTTTTGCCGTAATGATTGGTTTGTTTTATTTTCTAAAGCAATCGGAGCTGGAGTCGCGTTTAATTTTATCATGCTAAGTGGGCTACATTATACCGATGCAAATAGTGCTGGACTTATTACCAGTTTATTGCCAGCCGTTGTTATTTGCTTAAATATTTTATTATTTCGCCAAAAAATGACATCTAAGATGATGCTCTCAATCATGATTTCGATTTGTGGTTTAATTTTGATTAATTATGGTGCTTTAGGAAGCCAAAATAGCAAGGCAGTACTTGGGAATTTTCTAATTTTTATTTCTCTTATACCAGATGGCTTATATTATACTTTAAGTAAATATTATCCATTAAAGATGAATAATATGCTAAAAGTATTTATGCTTAATGCGATAAATGTACCTGTCCTTTTTATTGTCATTTTATTTTTGCCAGCAAGTTTATGGAGTATGGTTTCACTGCATGATTGGACTATGCTCATAATTATTGGAATAAATTCAGGCTTATTTTTTATCTTCTGGCAAAAAGGTATAAAAAATATTGACGCTGCTTATGCAGCCTTATCAACTGCATTTATGCCTTTGGCAACGGTAATTCTTGCTTGGATTATTTTGGGTGAGGGGTTGACATTAAATAAATTTATGGGCATGATGCTAGTTATGATGTCGATAGTTATTTATGCCCGGAAGTAGTTAATTCGACTTAGAAACGAATGCTTTGGTAAAATGGTGCAATAAAATATATTAATGATGGAGATATGGCTTGGCCTTTAGTAGATTAAAAAAATATATACCAACACGTGAGTATGTTGAAAATCATAAATGGCTTGGATTTATCAAGCATAAATTAGACGGTAAGCCTTATTTATGGGACTTTCAACGCTGGCATGTGGTTAAGGCTACTTGGATTGGTGTATTTTGGGCAATGTTGCCCATGCCTTTCCAAATGCTTCCTGCTGCATTTTTTGCTGTGTTATTTCGTGCCAACATACTTGTTGCGATTGCTTGGGTTTGGGTCAGTAATCCATTTACGTTATTACCGATTCTCTATTGCTCATATTACCTCGGTTGTCATGCTTTAGGCGTTGAGTTTTCTACAAATATGATCAGTGCTAATTTCCATCATGTTTTTGCTAATTGGCATTTGCTGTTACTACCACTTATACTTGGTTCTATCCTCTTTGGCATAATTTGTTCTATTTTGCTTGCTAGTATTGTCTGGCTTATATATGGTTTAAAAGGTAAAAAAGCCTAATGACAATTGAGCGTATCTATTCCAATATAACTGCGAATATTACTGATTTTAAGGCTAGACCCAGTCAGCTCGAAATGGTAAAGGTTATTTCGCAGTGTTTCTCTAATATTAAAGATGACTTGAAGGATGGGCACAATCTTTGCATGATTGAAGCACCAACCGGAACTGGTAAAAGCCTTGCTTATCTGATGGCTGGAGTAACTGAAGCAACAAAAGTTGGCAAAAAATTGGTTATTGCTACCGCTACCAAAACGCTCCAAGGGCAACTTTCAAGTAAGGACATTCCTTTATTTATCAAGGCAAGCGGCGTAAAAATTAAGTATGGCTTAGCTAAAGGTCGGAGTAACTATCTATGTCCTTATCAGCTTGAAAATAGTATGACCGATGTGGCTGGTGATATGATTGCCCAAGCCGATAATTCAGCCGAGAAACTGACAAGGATTGCAACTGCATTTAGTAGTGGTTGGGATGGCGATCTAGATAATGCACCAGTCATGATTGAAAATAAACTAAAGCCACTAATTACGGTTGATAAACATCAATGCCTTGGCTATCAATGCCCACACAATCAAAAAGATGAATCGCGCTGTCCATTTTATAATAATCGCGAGTATTTAAAAAGCTGTGATTTGATTGTTACTAACCATAGTCTCCTGATGGCGGATCTGGATAGCGGAGGTGGTAATGTCCTACCAGTAAAACCAGAGAGCTATTTCTTGTGTGTCGATGAGGCGCATAATTTTCCGGGTTATGCTATTAATGGATTCATGGGGCAATTTGATTTAAAGCAAAGTATTGGTTTAGTTAATAATGCAATAAAGCTGATTACTAATCCGGCAAGTAATAGTTATATTGTCGATGATATTCCATTTTGTGATAACCTAGTTACCAAAGGGCAGGATTTAGTTGATGGAATGGAAAACTTCCTTCAGCTATTAAAAATCAACAATTCAGTTTTTAATAACGGTATTTTGATCTTAAATGATTATCTGAATGCAGCAATTACTCAAGATGTAAAAGATTTATTTATCGTAATTGCGTTTAATTCTGCTGAATTTGTTGATGGTATGGAAAAGATTCAGGAGAAACTAAAAGAGCGAATAAAAAATGGTGGTGATTATCTTGCCGAAGCAAATCTAGTAAAACTAGGGTTTTATCTGTCGGCAATAGCACAAATTGCCAACACCTCAAACTATCTGATAAATCAGGATAATTCACGCTATAATGCGAATGTCCGTTGGGTAGAGCAGATTATGAGCGGAGGTGGTGAAGATTATAAAATCACTTCGGGTGTAACTCATGTTGGTAATCTACTGATAAATAAGCTCTGGAATCGGGTATATGGAGCCTGTTTAACTTCTGCTACCCTTGCGGTGGGAACGAGCTTTGAATATATCAAATTCCAGATGGGGCTAAATCTTCTTCCTAAAGTAGTCACAGTTAAGTTACCGTCAAGCTTTGATTATAAAAATCAGAGTCAATTAGTTATTCCAAGGTTTCAGTACGCGCCAGAATTTAATATGCGCGAGATGTTTCAAAAGGAGCTAGGAATATATCTTGGTCAGATCCTTAATTATAGTGATCCTTACGGTACTTTGGTGTTATTTTTTAATCGTCAGCAATTGATAGATAGCTTTAAGCAATTACCTGTAAAATTACAGAATCGTGTTTTATTGCAAACCGAATTTAGCAGTAATCAAAAACTGATCACTGAGCATAAAGAGACAATTGATAGCGGTATTCCAAGCATTATTTTTGGGCTAAACTCTTTTGCTGAGGGTGTGGATTTGCCTTCTCGTTATTGCATGCATGTGGTAATTACTAAATTACCTTTCGAAACCCATAAAGATCCAGAAAGTATGGTTCGCGAATATTGGGTAAAAGCCGAAAATGGTAATTACTTTATGGATGTGTCACTGCCCGAGGCTGGGATAAAATTAATCCAAGCGGTTGGACGTTTATTACGTAATGAAAGCGATCATGGGCAAGTAACTATTTGTGATAACCGGATCGTTCTGAAACAATATGGTGGACTTTTATTAAAGGCTTTACCAGAATTTAGCCGCAATTATAATCCAGAATTTATAAAACAGGCATTGGCAGTATCTGGCGACTAGAGCTTATCTAATCACACTTTACTGGACTCTTTTGGGTAAGTTCCTAAATGCCCAATGCTAGAAAGCCAATACTAATCCCAATTAATGAGTTTATTACTTTTAGGTGCACATAGGTGTGGCTGGGGGCATTCATACCGATTGCAATGCAAGTGGTAGTTATCAAATAAAAGGCAATAACAATGATTTGGCGGTTAAGATTTGGTGATTTTATTTGTTCCAGCGATAGTATTAATACTGCGATCATGAAGTTCCATAATGCTTTGATTAAAGAATTTGGGGCTTTTTGCGGCATGAAATCCGACAAATGATAGGCTGGCAATTTTAATCCAGATGAAAATGAAATTGTTGGCAATAATATATAAGCAGTTACATTAAGTAGAAAACTCATGGCATGGGCATAGATATTGGCTCTTTGTTCGGCAGGGATTCTAGGGAAATATATAGCTTAAAAATAAAAATTTGCAATGACTATTACTTACTATACCATCCATTAAAAATCTGATTTGGTTCTTTAGCTTCTAATTTGTTAAAATATTGCTTTTATTATAAAGTTTTATAATGGGTAAAATCCGTATTATCGGTGGGGTTCACCGGAGTAGACAACTTTCGGTTATTGATGCGCCAGATTTGCGACCAACCCTTGATCGGGTAAAGGAAACTTTATTTAACTGGCTAGGGCAGGATTTAACGAGTAAGAATTGTCTTGATCTTTTTGCTGGTAGCGGTTCGCTAGGTTTTGAGGCCTGTTCACGCAATGCAGCTAGTGTAGTGATGGTTGAAGAAAACTCTAAAGTTGCAAGACAGTTGACTGATAATATTAAACTATTGAAAATAGAAGCCAGCGCTAAAATAGTTTGTCGTGAGGCTTTAGCGTATTTAACTAGTTGTAGTGAAACTTTTGATCTGATTTTTCTTGACCCTCCTTATAAAGGTAACTTGCTTTCGCAATCTTTGCTAGTAATTGATAAAATCCTTGCAAAAGATGGACAAATTTATATAGAATATGAAAATCAACCACTAATTCCGGAAAAATACCGGGTAATAAAACAGGGTAAGGCAGGAAATGTAAAATTTGCCTTACTTGAATTGATATAAAATTGGAACTAAAATGTCGTTAAAAATTACTGAAGAATGTATCAATTGTGATGTCTGCGAGCCTGAATGTCCGAATAAGGCAATTTATCAGGGCGCAGAAATTTATGAGATTAATCCAGAGCTATGTACCCAGTGTATTGGTCATTATGATGAGCTGCAATGTCAAATCGTGTGTCCGGTAGCTTGTATTGATCTTGATACCGAGCATCCTGAATCAGATGAAGATCTGCTTGCTAAATATAAACGTATCTGGAGCAAGTAATTGATTAGATTTTTTTTGGTACTTTGCCTATCAGTGATGAATGCTGTCTGGGCAGAGGGACAAATTGTTTCTCGTTCTGGGACACTTAATCTGGAGTCTAACGATTATAGCCAGTATTTTGCCGCTAAAAAATATCAGCCAGTTATACTTTCGGAAAGTTATGGCAAGCAAGTTCAATTTTTTAAGGTACTTGATTATAAACCTGAAAGATTATATAAATATTACTTAAACAAAATTTGTGCTGGAGTTTATATTGCTAATTGTAGTTATAATAAAGAAAACCTGAAGTTATATACTGGCACCGACGTTTCAAAAGAATCTGGTTTAATCGATAGTAGCATAAAATCAATTGATGGCTATACCTTAAATTATACGACGATTAATAACGAAGGTAAGCCGCAATTAGTTTCTGGGGCAGTGCTTATGCCTGATTCGGCTAAGCCAATAAAAGGGATAGTACTTTTTTATCATTATACTATTCTTGATAAGAATAATATTCCGTCGAATTTTAATGGTGATGATTTTCAGTTAAGTCGCTTGATGGCAAGTGCGATTGCCTCCGCCGGTTACGTGGTGGTTATGCCTGATTATATTGGTTTTGGGGTTGATCAACATAGTGTTCATCCATATATACTTTATCCGGAAGTGAATGCTTTAAGCGGTTTATATATGCTAAAGCCGCTTGAAAGTGCTTTGGCAAAAATGACAATTAATCGTGTAGATAATAAAATTCCTTTATATATCAGCGGCTATTCAGAGGGTGGGTCCTATGCTCTATGGGCAGCAAAAATAGTTCAGGATAATCCAGATTATTTTAATGATCATCCATTTAGTTTGGAAAAAACAATTCCTATTCTTGGTGCGTATAATATGTCGAAGGTGACATGGAATTATGTTTTAAATAGTCAGATAAAGGATAAGCAGTCACCTGATTATATTGAAAATTCATGGGTAACCGAGTTTGCCAAGCCGGGGCTTTATGTCGATGCTGTTCATTCTTACCAATATTATGAAAGTGCTTCATTAAATGGTTCAGTCTTTAATCCAGAATTTTTAGCTTGCAATAATTGTGTATTTAAGGGTATTAAATATGATGTTCCAAGCTGGATAGAGAAAGCACCTGCCAAAGATGGTTATAAGTATGCGGTAATAAAAAATGCTGCTAAAGCTGCGGGTTATAATCAAGATGGCTCCAATTCGGTAGCTATGCTGACAAAATCAGATTTTAAAGATAATCCGCAACTACATGCAAAACTCTTAAATGCTGATATTTATAATTGGAAGGCAACTACTCCAATTAGTCTATTGATGCTTGAATATGACTCGATTGTTCCAAGGTTAAATAGTGAAACAGCATATATCGGGCTTACTAATAATAATTCGCGTTATGTAAAAGTTACCCGGGTACCAAATCAAAACTTTAAGGTGCAGGGCTATATTCCGTGGACTGATGTTGATGTAGATCATCCACAGGGAATCAGTTTTATGTTATTATTCGCCCGGAAAGAGTTAGACGGGGGTATTGATGCCAATAATTAATGCCTGTTTGGGAATAATTTATAATCAGCTAGAAAACTCGGTTCTTTTGGCTTGTCGTCCAGAAGGTAAACCATTTGCTGGCTATTGGGAATTTCCCGGTGGCAAACTAGAAAGAGATGAGTCGGCTTTTGCAGCACTAATAAGAGAATTAAAAGAAGAACTGAATATTATTGTAGCAATTCCAGATTTATCTTATCTAGATCAGATAGAGTATCAATATCCACATGCTTTGGTGAAGCTGGATATTATTCTAGTAAGAGCGTGGCTAAATGAACCACAGCCCTTGGAGGGGCAGAAATTATTCTGGTATCAACTAGATAAAAATATCGAATTAGAACCATTACTGCCAACAACGGCAAAAATTTTTGAATTACTAGCGAATTATCTTTAGAGAATGCCTAGTAAGAGGAGGCTTTATGAAACAATATCATGATTTATTAAGACACGTTCTTACCCATGGAACAAAAA
Source organism: Neisseriales bacterium (assembly GCA_008017155.1). Lineage (GTDB taxonomy): Bacteria > Pseudomonadota > Gammaproteobacteria > Burkholderiales > UBA11063 > Aquella. The sequence goes on from SSGX01000046.1 coordinate 35,194, forward strand.
AAGAAGATCGTACTGGAACAGGTACTATTTCTACATTTGGTTATCAGATGCGCTTTGATTTGGCAGAAGGGTTTCCTCTTGTTACCAGCAAAAAAGTTCATCTTAAATCGATTATCCATGAGTTATTATGGTTCTTACGTGGTGAAACCAATATTAAATACTTAGTTGAAAATGGAGTAACTATCTGGAATGAATGGGCTGATGAAAATGGTGAGCTAGGTCCGGTTTATGGTAAACAATGGCGCAGCTGGCAGGGTGCTAATGGTGATGTAATTGACCAGATTAGTAATGTTATCGAAGAAATAAAACATAATCCCAATTCACGCCGTTTGATTGTATCCGCATGGAATGTCGGTGAACTAGATAAAATGGCGTTAGCGCCGTGTCATTCATTTTTTCAGTTTTATGTAAATGATGGTAAGCTTTCATGTCAGTTATATCAGCGTTCGGCGGATGTGTTTCTAGGTGTACCGTTTAATATCGCTAGTTATGCTTTATTAACCATGATGATTGCTCAAGTCTGTGATCTGGATGTTGGTGAGTTTATTCATACTTTTGGTGATGTGCATATTTATCTGAATCATCTTGAACAAGTTAATTTACAACTAAGTCGTGAGCCACGCCCATTACCAACAATGAAAATTGATCCAGCTATCAAATATATCTTTGATTTTGAATATGATGACTTTATTCTGGAAGGTTATGATCCTCATCCAGCAATTAAAGCTCCGGTTGCGGTTTAATTAATCATGTCAAAAATAACTCTTATCGTAGCGATGAATCAAGATCGGGTGATTGGTACCAATAACCAGTTACCTTGGCATATTCCTGAAGATCTAGCATATTTTAAACAGGTAACTCTGGGTAAACCAATTATCATGGGGCGCAAGACCTTTGAATCGATTGGGCGCATCTTACCCGGACGTAAAAATATTGTGATTAGTAATAAGGGTTATCAGCATGAAGGGGTAGTTTGTTACTCTTCGCTTCAAGATGCATTAGGTGATAACACTACTTATGAAGAAATCTGTATCATTGGTGGTGGTCAAATATTTGCTGAAGCCATTAAATTTGCTGATACTATCCACATAACTGAAGTGGAGTATGACGTTACTAATCCTTGTGCCTGGTTTCCGGCTCTTGATCCAAAAGTATGGCAATTTAGTATAATTAAAGAATTTGTAAGTAGCACCGGGATAAAATGTCTAATAAAAGAATATCATAAATATGACTCCAACTAGTCATTCGAGGCAATATATCAAATTAATTTTGGTTATTGCTATTTGGGCAAGCCTTTATCATGTTGCGAAGATCGCAACTAAAGAAACTGGTCCGGTTACAATTGCATTTATCCGTTATATTATTACTGCGGCTATTTTTATCTTTATCCATAAATTTAAAACTGGAAATTTTATACCTAAGCTTGATAAATCTCAATGGCTTTGTATTTTGGCACTGGGTTTAGTTGGGATTTGTCTATATAATCTGCTTTTTTTTAGTGCTGAATCGTTAATTTCTGGGAATCTGGTTGCAATCATGTATGCTTTTGCGCCTTGTATTACGACGGTGATTTCTTCTTATGTTTTTAAAGCTAGGCTTAATTTTTTAAGTAAAATTGGAATTTTAATTGCGCTCTTAGGCTCAATTGGGGTGATTAATTACGCAACTCCGGAATGTGGCAAATTCTTCTGTAGCAATATATTTATGCATATTGGACGCGGTGAAGTACTGGGTATGCTCGCAACTATTACTTTTGCCTGTTATTCAGTCATTAGTAAATATACTTCACAAAAAAATGTTCCCTCAATTACGATGAATACTTACGCAGCGATCATTGGTACCATTACTCTTGGTTTATTTGCTTTCCTTGGTGGTGATTTAACAACTATTCATGAGTTAAGCCTGAGTTTTTGGCTCTCAGTTTTATATATGTCAATAATTGCAACTGTGATTGCTTATCTTTGGTATACCGATGCGATTATTCAGCTAGGTGTTTTTCGTACAGTTGTTTTTCAAAATACCATACCATTGCAGGCGGTGATAATTGGCTATGTATTTTTTGGTGAAAGGATTGGTATGAATGAGCTTTTATGTGGAGTAATTGTCCTGATCGGGGTTTATATCACCAATTATGCACTAGCGCTTAAAAATAAAGTTTAACTTGATAGGGGTTAGATCATGCGTAAATTATCAATCATGTTTTTTTTAGTATTTTCGGTTTTTATTTCTGCATGTGCGAATATGAATACAACTGCACCAGCCGATAATCCAATGGAAGGTACCGCTCAGCAGGGTGCGCCTAGCGATTTTGAACATCGAAATTAATCAGTTTGCTAAAGAAATTATGCTAAAATAATGTCTGCTAGAACCGGATTTGACTCTCCAGCTTGCGCGGTTTTAGATTAAATTACAGCTAAAGGGGGATTTCTTGTATAAATCTATTTCTTCTCTTAGCATGTAATTCCCGATATATATTTAAAGTTTAAATTAAAAGGAATTATAATGTCTGAATTTTTATTTACTTCCGAATCGGTTTCTGAAGGTCATCCAGATAAAGTTGCTGATCAGATTTCTGATGCTATTCTTGATGCTGTTTTTAGTCAAGATAAATACTCACGAGTTGCTGCTGAAACACTTGTTAATACTGGTTTAGTAGTGCTTGCCGGTGAAATAACGACTAAAGCGCATGTTAATTATCAACAAGTGGTACGTGATACGATAAGAAATATCGGTTATACTAAAAATGAATATGGTTTTGCTGCCGATAGTTGTGCGATTTTAGTTAATTATGATGAACAGTCACCTGATATTGCTCAAGGTGTTAATGAGGGCGAGGGGCTTGATCTAGACATGGGAGCAGGCGATCAAGGCTTAATGTTTGGTTATGCTTGTGATGAAACGCCAACGTTGATGCCATTACCGATTTATTATAGTCACCGCTTGATGGAAAAGCAGTCGCAAGTACGTAAATCAGGGCAATTGGCATGGTTACGTCCAGATGCTAAAGCTCAATTAACCGTACGCTATGATAATGTAAGTGGTAAAGCTATTTCATTTGATACTGTGGTATTATCAACTCAGCATGATCCAGAATTAACTCATCGTCAAATCGAAGAAGCAGTGATTGAGGAAATTATCAAACCAACTTTGCCAAATCATATGCTAACAAAAGATACTAAATATTTTATCAATCCCACTGGCAAATTTATCATTGGTGGACCAATGGGAGATAGTGGTCTTACCGGGCGTAAGATTATCGTTGATACTTATGGTGGTGCAGCGCCTCATGGTGGTGGTGCTTTTTCAGGTAAAGATCCATCAAAAGTTGATCGTTCTGCAGCTTACGCTGCCCGTTATGTTGCCAAAAATATTGTTGCTTCAGGTTTGGCTCGTCAATGTCAGGTACAAATAGCTTATGCAATTGGGATTGCCAAACCAGTTGGAATTAATGTTCATACTTTTGGTACTGGTAAAATTGATGATCGCAAGATTGAACAGATTGTGATAAATAATTTTGATCTACGTCCAAAAGGTATTATTCAGGAATTGGACCTACTTCGTCCAATTTATAAAAAAACTGCGGCTTATGGGCACTTTGGACGTGAAGAGCCTGAGTTTAGCTGGGAAAAAATAGATAAAGCTGAGTTACTTGCAAGTTTATAATAAAAAAGATCGCAAAATGCGATCTTTTTTATTATTTGCACTTTGGCAAAACTTCAAATGCGCTATCGTTTTATAAAAATGTATTTTACTGCCAGATGCCAAGCTTCCAGTGTTTACGGCAAACCGATACATATTTAGTATCAATACTTTTTAGCTTATCATCATCGACGACAACTTGTTCACCAGATTTTATAGCGATACCATTTTTGACTAGCATATTAAAATTAGCCTTACGTCCGCAGTGGCAAATAGTTTTTACTTCTTCAAGTGTATCGGCAATCGCAAGTAAAATGCTAGTTGTAGGGAAAGGCTGTCCACGATAATCACTGCGTAGCCCATAACAAATTACTGGAATATCCAGAAAATCAACAACATCAGATAATTGTACTATCTGGTCGGGACTAAAAAAGTGTATTTCATCAATTAATACGCAAGCAATTTTCTGTTTTTCATTTTCATTTTTGATTAAATCATGCAGATTATCATCAATACAAGTTGATAAAGCCTCTTTATCAAAGCCAATTCTTGATTTAACTCTATTATTGCCAGCCCGTTTATCTATCGCTGAAGTGATAATTAGTGTATGTTGCCCACGATCTTCATAATTATAGGCAACTTTTAGTAAATCAAGAGTTTTACCAGCATCCATTGCAGAATAGCGAAAATAGAGTTTTGCCATTATTTTGTTCCAAATATCCGGTCGCCGGCATCACCAAGTCCCGGGACAATATAACTATGCTCATTCAATTTCTCATCAATTGCAGCAGTGTATATTTCAACGTCAGGATGTGCTTCGTGAAGTTTATCAATACCTTCAGGAGCGGCTAGAAAACAGACAAATTTAATATTTTTGGCGCCATGTTCTTTTAAAATTGAGAGCGCAGCAATTGCTGAACCTCCAGTTGCTAACATTGGGTCTAAAACAAATAGTTCACAAGAATCAAGTTCGGTTGGGAATTTACTATAATATTCAATCGGTAAATGGGTCTCTGGATCACGATATAGACCAATATGGCCAATTTTTGCATTTGGGACAAAATCGGCAATTGCATCTGACATAGCAAGACCAGCTCTTAAAATAGGAATTAATGCAAGCTTTTTCCCAGCTAGTGTTGGTGCGGACATTTTTACTAAAGGTGTTTCAATATCCATATATGAATTTTCCAGATGGCGCATTGCTTCATAACCAAGTAATTGTGATAGCTCTTTGGCTAATTCCCGAAATTGCTTGGTTCCGGTTGTTTTGTCACGCATAATAGTTAGTTTATGTTGAACTAAGGGGTGATTTATAAGATGGGTTTGCTTCATATTATTCATTCTCGGTCAAGATTGGATTACAAATGATCGCTGTATCCGCATAATTATCTAGATAGGCATTATCGCTACAGTCAGTCTGAATTGATACTAGTCCATGATACTTGTCTTCAGCTTTATAGTAGTCAACAATAAAACCAACTTCCTGATTATCTAATTTTGGACTAACGACGGTTTGCCCAATAGTAGGTTCATTTATTGATGTAAATCGTTGCATGCGGCGTTTTACTTTGCCAAGGTAATGGGTACGAGCGACAATCTCCTGCCCTGTATAGCAGCCTTTTTTGAAATTAACGCCACCGATTAATTCATAATTAACCTGCTGGGGAATAATTTTTTCGCTTGAGTTGGCATAAATCATTGGTAGAGAATTATCTACTAAGAGCTTATGCCAGAGTGTTGAGTTTTCTTGGCTATTATCTGGAAGACTACCAAGGGCTAGAAAATACTTGTCATTGATTCTCATTGATTCAGTAGTTGTAGCTTGATTAGTTAGTAGATAAATATCTTTACTACTTAGCTGGCATTGTACTTTGCTGCGTAATATAAACATTTTTAAGCGCGAGATAATTTTGTCAGCTAGAGTTTTACTGGTAAGTAAATAAAATCCACCTGCTTCGCGATTTATAATAAAAAAGGATGCAATTATTCGTCCTTTGTTATTTAAATGTGCGGATAACTGAAAAGGCTTTTGTTTTAGTTCATTAATATCATTGGTTAACTGCCCCTGTAAGTAAGTACTAGCATCTTCTCCAGATATTTCGATTGCAATCAACTCGGAATTTAGATTTATAACTGTCATTCTACGGACTCCTATTTAGGCTCAATTTTAGCATAATTAATCACATTATTCTTTATGTAGATATTAACTAATAGGTTATTTTGAATTTAGCTTCTGTCAATAATTTTAATCAGAAGCTTTAATATTTAAGATATTAAGGCTTGATGTAAAGTTATTGATAATCTGCTTGTTAATTTTTGTAGGTGTCATTACTGGGCTTTCCATATTACCAGAAATATGGAAACTCATTGCTAGAGCCTTATTGATTGGTTCACCAACGAGGTATTCCGCAGCATAAACAAAAAAGCCAATAAATGGATTAAGCGTTACTATTCCTGCAGTAGTTGCAACAGTTCCCCCAAGTCGTGGTTCAAGAGTTAAGAACGTATCTATCTGGTTATTAGCAAAATCAAGATTACCAAAAGTATTGACCGCAGCAATTGGTCCAACCATTTCAAAAGTTTGGATTTTAATTTGATTATTATTTAAGTATAATTTGGTATTAAGAGTATCAAAAGCAAAGCCTTTACCAAAAAAACTATTTAGTCCCAATGGATTTAGTGATGTTGCATAATTACTGATGCTTATTACTCCAAGTAAACTACCAAATAAACCAGGATTAACTTGAATTAGTTGACCCTTTTTAATATTAAGAGTTGCATTACCCTGAAGCTTCTCAGATGAAAAATCCGCTATTCCACCTTTCCAGCCAATTGTTGCATCAAGACTGCCATTTCCCTTACTAAAAATATTCTCTTGTCCAAGCTTAGTTAACAATAATCCAAAATCGTTTATATCTGTATGAACAATGATTCCAACATATTCATCGTCACAACCAAGACAATTGTCGCTTGCATAAATTTTGGTTGTAGCAGCTTTATTTGCAATTGTCATATTTTCAACATATAGTGAATTACTTTCTTCATACATATTGCCTTTTAATGAACCTAAGAAGTGATTCTCAAGATAAAGGCTGTCAATATTTAGATTAACATTTGGATAATTAATCTTTTTGGGTTTTATATTTGTTATCAATTCTGTATTTGAAGATTCATTATTGCTTTCAGTGTTTTTAACAAGCCCGGATAAAGAAACTTCTGATTCATTTATTATTTTAGCTACATTAGGTGAACTTTCCTCTAATTTTGTGGTATTTGTTATCTCCGGTATTTGAGTAAGATTAGCAGACGATAATAATAGTCTTTGTAGATTAATGTCTAAATAATTCTCATTTAATTGGTAATTAATATTACCTTTAATGTCGGGAGTATTTATAAAGGCAGATACACTTTCTGGTAAAATATTTGCACTTAGTGTTCCTCCATCAAAATTATAATTCTTAGCATAAAAGCCATTAGTATTAATTTCTAATTGAATTGGATAGATCTCGGCATTATTTCTAGCCTCTTTAACAGTTTCAACTGATTCAGTACCAGTTTTAATTAAAGATACATTTTGTTCTTTTGGTACGAGCCGATTAGCAAACTCGGTCCAATCTGTAAAACTAAACCTATCTGTATCAATTTTGGCAGTTACTTTTGCTGACTCCATCTGGTTTTGCAGTTGATAGTTATTGCTACCAAGTGCTATGTTTATTTTATTAGGTTGAAAGTGAGAGTTGAAATCTCCTCTAGTGTAAAGTAGATTGTTATAATTAAGGTTTATTAGTTGATGAGTACTGCCAATTCCATTTAATGTAATATTAAGAGGTTTAGTTTCTGACTCAGCTTTACTAATTGGAGATACTGCATCTATAGTTACTCCAGATAATCCACTTTTTATATTAAGTTGTTGAGATGATAATGAATAAGATAACTCTGTCGCAGCCTTACCATATATAATTGACTCAGCAGGTTTGTATGCCAGATGCATAAGCTGTTGATAATCTAGATTAGGCGAGTTTAAATTAATTTGATTGTTATCTAATTTTAAGTTCAAATCAGAATTAAGCGATTTAGCGGTAATTATACTTGGTTCAACACCCTTTTGATTAAAATTGATACTACCATTTATATCTTCGATGCTCAATGGTATAGCTATTAGACTAATACGATTACTTTCAGTAATAAATTTTCCTGAAAGACGCAATCTTTTGGGGTCTGACAATGGTAGTTGTACACCTACTTTTAAACTACTTTTTCCTTCAATTGTAATTTGCTTAGTCGCTGGCTCGATTTTGTCAGCAAATGGACTTTTTGATAAATAATCAATATAGTCTGTTGTTGAACCATTTGCGATTGCATTTACTATTAATTGTGGAGCAGATAGCCAATTTTTTATTTGTAATGTAGTCTTCGCAATCGAGGTATTGCCAGCATGCCCATTAATAATTTTTATGTTTAAAGAGTTATTATTTGCTTCTAATTTAGCGTTTATTCCCTCAATGGGAGTCCATTCTGGTAAGAATTTATAAGCAAGATTATTGATGTTCGCAGAAATATTAATCTTGCCTTGACTTTCACTTTTAAATGGAAATGCTGATAGGTAACCTTTTAATGATATATTTCCATTACTTACAGTGCCTTTAATTATGCTTGATTTTATTCTTTTTACTATGTTTGGTGATACAATTCGGGGTAGATCGTCACTAATTTTACTTAAATTTAGACCGTCAATTTTTAGTTTCGTATCAATATAAGCACTTTCAGATTTAAATAATCCATTACTATTGACTACAAAATTATTTGCTTTTAGGTTAAGGTTACTCCAGTTAATGATAGTATTGTCATTTGATTCTATTTCCCATTCCAGATTTCCTACCAGTGCATTAATTTTAAATGGATGATAAAGCTCCTTAGGATAAGTTAGTACACTATTTGCTAAATTAAGATTTATATTGCCACTACTCTCTTTTGCTACTAAACTTAGATTTATATTATTTATTCCCGGTATATTTGATTCTTGTGATTTTAACGATAGATTATTAGCGTTGGCAGTTAAAGTTATACTTTCTGGGGTGGTGATTTTATTTGACCAGTTTAGCGCTAGGTAAGCATTTCCACCAAGTGTAATTTTACTTGTTGCGGGATATATTTCAAGAATACTGTTTATCCCATCAAAATTTAGCTTATCCAGCGACAATTGACTACCACTTTCTTTATAATAGCCGGATAAATTAGCATTTTTAAATAAATAGCCAGATTTTGTATTGATTGTTAGTTTTCGTCCACTAATCGCATAACTCTCAGGCGTTATCTGTTCAACCTTAATTGCTCCAGAAAAGTCGGTAAAATTCTGAATATTATTATCATATTGGGCAAAGTCTTGCTTATTACTATTAAATCTTGTTTTAAAGTCTTTTAAAGCACCATCTTTAATATTTGTGTTTAATTTAATTAAATAACCATTGCTATTTACACTCTTTAGGTTAATATTGCCAGATTCCCAATTTTGAAGATGCCACAGTGTATTTCCAAGCCAGTTAGCATTAAATTCAAGATTAGTATGTTCTCCAAGTTTTAATTTTGTTATCAATGAGTGTTCATTTGGCTGATTATTAAATTCAAGAAATATATTACTGAAGTGAATAACTCGAGGATAGTGCTTACTATCATAAAGTGACAGGTTTATATTTGATACAAAAATCTTTTGTTGGTTAAGCAATAGCTTTTCTAAGTCAAAATTAGATTGTGATGGAGTTTTTAAATTAGTAACTATTTCACTATTTAATACTAGATTGTCTAACTTATCATATTCAAGAGCAATCGTCGTGCCATCAATTGTCAGATTACTAAGTATCGGCTCGAATTTCCAGATGCTTTTATATGAAAGTAGGGTAATGATCTTCTTTATTTTAAATAGTGGTTGATTTTTATTCTTAGTATATATTGACAGGTTATCAATCATTATTTCAGGCTGTAGTCTGCCTGAAAATCCTGTTTCAAGTTTATCGTAACTATAATGATAGCCTGTTAATTTAAATAGCTGCTTATCTATTTTGTTATGCAGGCTATCTAAGTTTTTAAATAATATGACTATCGTGGCAGCTGAGATAATAGTAGAGCCAGCAACAGTATATAAGGATACTTTAACTGTATTATTTAAAACTTTAGATAAACGGATATGCATTGATAGTTAGTAATAAAATTCATTTATAAAACATGAGGTCGTTATTATCGCATATTTTGGGGCGGTATAAAAAAACAGCCATGATTTATGGCTGTTTTAGTTATGTACTAATTGTTATTAGACTATGCCAACAATTGTTAGTCGAGTATATGAACTACAGCTTGAGGTTTGATTGCTTGGACAAATATAAATTGTTCCACTTGGGCAGGTTCCGCTAGATTGAGTACACATTACAGTGATCGAGCATGAAGCACTTGTTGTTGAAATTGCCGTACTACCACAGGTATTTGTTATGGTGTAACCACTAAGAGGAGTAATATATAGTGTTTGACCAATTGCACTTGAACCGGAACTTGCAGAGTAGGTTGCTGTTGTAGCTTTTGACTGAGTAGGTCCAATCACCAGCTGATTTGGATTTAGTACAATACTAACTGAACCAGTTGAAGATGTACTTCCAGTATTACAAGCGGTTAATCCAGCTATGATTCCAACTATAGATAATATTTTTATTAATTTCATGAATTTATTCCTAATGAATTTTTAGCAGCTAATTATAACAGAAATAACACTTACAGTTACTTGTAAAGCTGCAAATGCTCAACAATTGGACCTAATGCTAAGGCTGGAACGTAAGTTAACGCGCCAACAATAATTATCACGCCAACTAGTATTGCGATAAAAAGAAGCCCGGTTGTCGGCATTGTGCCTGCTGTAACTGGTAATTTTTTCTTAGTTGCTAGATTCCCTGCTATTGCGAGCACTGGAATGATGACCCCAAAGCGACCGAAGAAAATTGCAACACTAAGCATGAGATTATAATAAGGAGTATTAGCATTTAAGCCAGCAAAAGCACTACCATTATTATTTGCCGCTGAGGTAAAGGCATATAATACTTCAGACAAACCATGTGCTGATGGGTTACTCATTCCCGCAAGTCCAGCCGGGATTACCACAGAAATAGCCGTACCCAAAAGTACCAGAATAGGAACTACCAATATTATCAATGCAGTCATTTTCATCTCAAAGGATTCTATTTTTTTCCAAGATACTCAGGAGTTCGACCTATCATCAGTCCGCAGATAAATACCGCAAGGATAGCAAATATTAGCATACCATAGAGACCGCTACCAACGCCACCATAGATTACTTCTGATAATTGCATTAGAAATAACGGTACAAAACCTCCCATTGGCAATAATGAGTCATGAGCAGCATTAATTGCACCACAAGATGCCGCTGTGGTAACTGCAGCAAAAAGTCCAGATCCCATAATACCAAATCTGGTTTCTTTACCTTCCATATTACCCCCACTTTGTAGCACGCTATGCAGCTGATCAATATTAAATTGATTGAATAGGGGATTACCGCGCATTTCAGCTGACATTTCAATAATTGCTAACACAATAAAAACAACTGTCATGGTTATAAAAATTGTATAGCCTTGCTTTTTATCGTTAACCAAATGACCAAATGTAAAACAAAGTGCTGCTGGGATTAATAGGATCGCTAGCATCTCAATAAAATTACTTAAAGCATTTGGATTCTCATATGGGTGCGAAGAGTTAGCATTAAAAAAACCACCACCATTAGTACCAAGCATTTTGATGGCTTCCTGAGAAGCAATTGGACCCATTGGCAAGGTTTGTGTAGTTATTTGCTGGGTAGTGGTTTTATTATCAACCGTTTGGGTAACCGTTTGTGGTTCTAATAAGGTGGTAGTTGTGTAGTTATTAAAATTCTGTGGAACACCTTGACTTAATAGGATAATTGAAACTATGAATGATAGTGGTAATAGAATGTATAAAGTTGATTTGGTTAAATCAGTCCAGAAGTTACCAATTGATTGGACGCTTGCCCGGCTAAACCCTCTTATCAAAGCAATTACTACCGCGATACCTGTTGCTGCAGAAACAAAATTCTGTACGGCAAGACCAAGCATCTGAGTAAAATAGCTCATGGTTGTTTCACCACTATAGCTTTGCCAGTTCGTATTGGCAACAAAACTGATTGCTGTATTTAACGCCAGATCCCAGCTTAATTTATCCAGATGCTGAGGGTTTAGCGGTAAGCGATTTTGTAATAGTTGAATAAAGAAAAGTATAATTATGCCAACTAGATTAAATAGTATTAAACATAATGCATATTGTTTCCAGTTCTGTTCTTCAGATTCTGATGTTCCTATCAGTTTATATATAGGAGTTTCAATGACCGATAAAAATCTGATTTTATTCTGAAATACATTTGCCATGTATTTACCTAATGGAATTGCTAAGACTATTAATATTACTAGATAAGCAATAAGGTTAAACGAGATTAAGCTCATGATATAGTTCTTTTAAATAGTTTTAAAGTGATTAAAATTTTTCTGGATTAAATAGTGCAATAATTAGATAGACAAATACCATTATTGCAATAATTCCGCTTGCTATATATAACCATTCCATTTTATTCTCCTGCTAGCTTGTCTAAGGCTAGATTTAACTGTAATACGTTTACTCGAGCTTCACCAAGAAAGCCAAATAGTGGATAATGAGTGTTTTTATCAACCAATTCTTGTAACTGGCTTATACTGATATGGCGAACTTGGGCAATTCTTGCCATTTGATAATAAGCTGCTTCAATACTTATTTCCGGATCAAGCCCGCTACCAGAGGCGGTTACTAGATCAACTGGAATCTGACTAGTGTTATTGGGGTTTGCTTGTTGTAGCGTACGTACCCGTTCCTTTATGCCCTCAATTAATTGTGGGTTTAATGGACCAAGATTTGATCCGCCGGAGCCAAGTCCGTTATACGGATAATTTGCTGTTGATGATGGGCGTGACCAGAAGTATTTATTGCTAGTAAATTGCTGTCCAATTAACTCTGAACCAATTGCCTTACCATTTTGATAAATGATACTACCATTTGCTTGATATTTAAAAAATAATTGACCAATTCCATAGGTAATTAGTGGATAAATAATTCCAGTAATCACAGTCAGGATTAGTAGGGCAATAATTGATTGTTTTAATGCTTTCATTTTATGTCTATTTAAAAATTATCTAAATTTGATTATACTAAGTGCATCATTTGTAAGATGATATCAATAATCTTGATTCCAATAAAAGGAACTATCACACCACCAACGCCATAAATAAGGAAGTTTCGGCGTAATAATTGACTAGCAGACATTGGTGTAAACTTTACTCCTTTTAATGCCAACGGAATTAATGCAATGATTATCAGTGCATTAAAAATTACTGCTGACATAATTGCCGAAGCTGGTGTAGCCAGATGCATTACATTTAGTTTATTTAATACTGGATAAGTGCCCGCAAACGTTGCCGGGATAATTGCAAAATATTTGGCAATATCATTGGCAATACTAAATGTAGTTAGAGAGCCGCGAGTCATCAACATCTGTTTACCAATTTCAACAATCTGAATTAATTTAGTTGGTGATGAATCAAGATCCACCATATTGGCAGCCTCTTTAGCTGCTTGTGTCCCACTATTCATGGCAACAGCCACATCTGCTTGTGCCAGTGCGGGTGCATCGTTAGTTCCATCGCCAGTCATGGCAACTAGATGTCCTTTTTGCTGGTATTCTCTGATTTTTGCCAGTTTATTTTCAGGAGTTGCTTCAGCTAGGAAGTCATCAACCCCAGCTTCAGCGGCGATTGATGCTGCGGTTAGCCGATTATCACCCGTGATCATCACTGTTTTTATTCCCATCTGACGTAATTCAGAAAATTTTTCTTTGATTCCTTCTTTGACAATATCTTTTAATTCAATTATTCCTAGTACTCGATTATTATTTGCTACCACCAATGGTGTTGAACCACGTGAAGCTACCATATCAACAATTTGCTGGGTATCTTTAGGATAGCTGCCACCTTCAATACTTTCCATTAGTTTTTTTATTGCATCAGCCGCACCTTTACGGATTTGGTTATCAGTAAAGTTTACGCCTGACATTCTAGTTTGTGCGGTGAAGGGAATAAATTCAATATTTGCAGAGTCAACTTCACTTTCTTTAAAGCCATATTTCTGTTTGGCAAGTAAAATAATACTTTTACCTTCAGGTGTTTCATCCGCTAATGAAGATAAGAATGCAGCCTTAGCTAATTCTTCTTCATTTGCTCCACTTACCGGATAAAAGTTATTTGCTTGGCGATTACCGTAGGTAATGGTACCAGTTTTATCGAGAAGTAATACGTCAACATCACCTGATGCTTCTATTGCACGTCCAGAGGTGGCAATTACATTGGCTGACATCATTCGCCCCATACCTGCAACGCCAATTGCAGATAAGAGTCCACCAATTGTAGTTGGGATTAGACAAACCAATAATGCAACAAGAACGGTAATACTAATTGGGCTACCAGAATGATTTGCATTGACGCTATAAATCGACATCGGAAGTAAAGTTACTGTTACCAGTAGAAATATTATAGTCAGCGCAGTTAATAGGATGGATAGGGCAATCTCATTTGGAGTTTTTTGGCGCTTAGCACCTTCAACCATGCCTATCATTCGATCAAGGAAGGATTCCCCAGGGTTTACACTAATCGCAACAACAATCCAATCGGATAGTACTTTGGTACCACCAGTAACTGAACAAAAATCACCGCCAGATTCGCGAATTACTGGTGCTGACTCTCCCGTAATGGCACTTTCATCAACTGAAGCGCACCCTTCTAGTACTTCACCATCACCGGGAATAATATCACCAGCTTCAATGAGTACAATATCACCTTTTCTAAGGCTGCTACTTGAAACTAGAGTAAAATTTTCTCTATCTTTTGGGTTTGCTAGTTTTCTCGTTTGGACATCTTTCTTCGCACTTTTAAGGCTGTCTGCCTGAGCTTTTGAACGTCCTTCAGCGAGTCCTTCGGCAAAATTAGCAAATAATAGAGTAAACCATAACCAGATAGTTATACTTAGAATAAATCCAGTTGAGCCACCCGCATCATGTCCTGTAGCTGAGTAAACTGCCAGAAGTGTTGTCAAAATACTACCAATATAGACAACAAACATTACCGGGTTTTTAGCCTGTGCAACAGGGTTTAGTTTTTTTACGCTTTCAATTAATGCAGGAAACAGTAGCTGTTTATCAAGCATACTAAGATTTTGTTTTTTCATATTGCGAAATCTATAAAAATTTTGATTTTAAATTTTATTTATTTTAAAATAACAATGATAAATAACATAGCATAAAAATAGCAGAGATTTATAATATATGCAAATTTTTTTGAATTCTTTGGTCGTTGCTATTTATTAAATATTTTCAGTCTATTTCGATTGTGGACAAAAACTAAATATCACATTTTAAATGTACAAAAATGTAACGAATGATTTTAAAGTAGAGTAAAGTCCAAACTAGAAAGACTAATAGAGATTAAGATATATCAGGTTAGAGGTAGATGAGAAGAAGAGGTTATTTGTAAGTTGTATAAAAAAGTGATGTTTTTGTTAAAATTCATTTTATTAAAATATCGGTAAAGATATTCCTCGTATTAAGAAAGTAATCATTCTATCACCGTTAGGGTTGCTTGTCAAAAAATATTCCGTATTTTTAGAATTAGCCTAAAGTGGTAGTAGTTATTAGTAGAGTATTTAGGCTTAATTACTAATATAACCCGAGTCCTCACTTTTTTATGCTTGAATAAGTGACTTAAGCTGAGTAAACTGATCTTTAACAAGTTGGTAATTAAAAAATAACGCAGTCGTATAGGATAATATCTTACGATTAATCCTGCCCAATAAGCCATGAAAGCTCCTAGCTTTAGTGGCATTAATGCTAAATGATTCGGTTAATTGACTGATACTTGTCTCAATCCTCTTACGAA
>SSGX01000034.1 GCA_008017155.1 Neisseriales bacterium
ATGGCGAATTTCCATTACGTATCTGTTAATAGAGTTTCGACTTATTCCAGATAAAGTTGCTATTTGCGTTGCTGATAAATCTGCAACAAAATACCTAACTATTTCCCTAAATTTAGCTTCTGAAATTTTTGAACTATTTATATACTTATTTTTATGAATCATGACAATATATTAGCACACCTTCAAATGTGCTTTGATTGTCTAGCCCCTAATAGAATGAAGTTGTGTAGTTATAGCTTGATGGATTATCTACATACTTAGATGATTCAAAATTTGGAAGAGTTGTTTGTGGTGCAACTAATGCCATTGCACCCTGATTTCCAGAGTTACAGCTTCCACTAGCGATACAACCTATTGCCATAACAGGACCAGATGAACCAGCAATTTTTGAAATTTGCTTACCTGCAGGATTATTTAGTAAGCCTACATAACCACTAACTGTACCAAAGAAAATAGAGCCATTTGATGTTGCGGGAGAAACTGCAGTAATGAATCCATATTGGCTATCAACTGTACCAATAACTGCTCCATTATTACTATAGATAGTATTAGACTCAACTGGAACATAATACGTATTACCATTATTTCCAGCAATTACAATAACATTTGGAGTATTATTTACAAGCGTTGTGCTACTCCCTGAAACTTGATAAAAACCACCATCAGTGGCTACATATGCACTACTACCATTACTTCCAAAAGAGGTATAAACCTGATTTGACGGTGAATTTACCGTTGATTTTAATGTATATGTATCCGTTGTAGGAGGATTTGGTGCTGGAGTTGGCGAGGGAGATGGTGAACTACTGCTTCCACCATTACATGCGGTAAGACCAATTGATGTTACTAATGCGATTAAAAGACAATTTGTTTTTTTTCATAGTTTTTCTTTCCAGCTATGAAGATTCATTTTGTTTTGATTTCCAATAAAAGAAAAATACTACTATTGTAACTAAACGGGTACTTACCGACAATATGGGATGTGTGGTATCTATTGGTGAAGCAACATTCATTCGTAAACTATATGCCGTAATTAAGCCATGCCAAACAAAAAGCATTTTATACCCATGAATTATCCATCCCCACTTTAATAGGAAATTCCGGCATGAAGAACGAAATGTCCAAAGATCTAAAATTGATAATAGAAGCAAGTAAAAACCGAGAATTATAAATACATTAGAAAATGGGTGATGGCTTTTAGCAACAATAAAACCAACAAAAATAAAAAACAATGAGGATATCGCCATTGCTATTACGAGAAATATGTCTAAGTAATTATATGATGGTTGTTGGCGATAAATTGATTTAATTCTCGACCAGATCCGAACTCCACTCCCAACCATATAAAGAGTTATTATATCAAGCCAAATAAAAAATGCCGGTTCGTAATATGTTGCTGCAAAAAAAGACTCCCAATGATGTTTCTTGCTAACAAGAGCAAATTGGTTTGGAAATAAAGGATTAAGAAGCATCAATAAACCAGCACCTGTCAGAACAAACGTTGAGTAAATAGTGGCCTTACCAATAAATCTATGAAAGCTAGATCCTTTGCGATTAAGTAAATTTATAGGGAATAGTAAGAAAGTTGCTAAAAAACCTGAAAACATGTGTAGATACATGCAAACTTTGTAAAATATCATCTTTTAATCCAGTATTTACAACTACTAAATTATATCCTAATTTATTAGAATAGATTTTTTCATAACCTAATTAAAATCATAACCCCCTGCAAGTATATTAACCCGAAGTCTAAAACGTTTCCTTCTATTAAGGTATTTTTGTTATAGAATTCTGAAACGATCTAATAATTTATCAATATTACTGCTTCACCCAAAACGTTGCGCTAAAGGAAACAAAACCACTTCGGGATTGACGCGTAATGGTTAATTGGGAGGGGAAAATAGCATAACTTCTTCTTAGTTGATCAAGTAAAGTCATAACCTGAGTAAATTCTGCATTAGGCACACTAATTGTCATCTGTCCATCCTGAATAAGAACATTTGGTTCCTTAGTTTGAAGGACTTGAGCAACATCTCCTTTTATTTGTTCCGTACTAACAGAGTTGAAACTATTTGCTTCAACCGATTTTATATTCTTATAATTGACTGCTGCCTGCTTAGCAAAAACAGTATATCTATTAAGACTTTCAACTATTTCTGCAACCCTTGATTTGTAAGATATTAAACCATTAATACCAAGAAAAAGTATACTTAGTACCAAGAATAAACCAAGTCCACCTACAAGCCTCTGCTCTCGTGACTGTAACTGATTCCACCACGCATAAATTTTAGCTAACTGAGGCTGAAATTTAGTTTTTAGCTTCTCAATATGAGGCTTAATGTTTGCTATCATTATAATTATCCAGTCTTGAAATAATTTGTAAGCTAATTACCCATGCCGCATCTGCCATGGTTGAGCCTCCAGAAGACCCCATTGAATTAGGGTCAGTATTGGATAAAACTCCCCCTCCATTATTTTTTGAATCATTAGCAGACTGAGCTGCTTGATAAGTTTTATAATCGGTTATATCGGCTTGAATCCTTTTTGTCGCTAGTACACTTCTATCATTTGGAAATTGAGAAGGATCAAATTGACTACTTAAAAAAATTGTTAATTGTGATCCGGAGTATTGAATACCCTGAATCATACTATTATTGACCTCTGGCATTGTTTTTAAAAATATACTAAATAAGCGGAGTGCATCACTATCAGCATAAATACCTTTTGAATGCTGCATATCAGAAATTTTTTCATCGACCTGAGCTAGTAGATTAGGAGTAAACTTAACTCCATCTATAATCCCACTCAAATCTTTGCTAATCTGAGTCTGTAACTGGCTCTTTTCCACCATTAAAAAAACAAGGTTAATTACCCAAAACGCAATAAAAATTAGCGCATAGACACTCGCAAATCGAAAAAGACGGATTAACTTAGACTTAACATCGTTACTTACTTTTATATTAAAGCGTTTACTTTTTTCATTGTAAAAATTCCAATTTGCAGTACCATATATTAATTCCGCATGCTGAATACTAGTCAACTGATATTTTTCTTTGAGAATTTCAACCACTTGAGTGTCATCAGTATATATAACTATTGAATCTTTAGTATAGGCTTTTAATAAATCAAGAAGAGTTTCTGGAATTGGTTTTGCATCATCAAGAATGAAATACTCATAAAGTGAGGTTCTAATAAATTTATTATTCCCAACTAGATAAACCGTCCACAAACCACCTTCAAAATGGGTAGTATATGGGAAAGGTTGAATAAATCTAACCTGTTTTACATGATTATTTAGCTTATCGAGTAAACCCTGATAAAAATTACGATTAAGTATAGCAACATAATCACTGCCATCTGACATACGCATCAAGATGGGCTTACAATCATCAATATCTTCGGCTAAACTATCTTCTACAGTTCCAAGAAGAAACTCATCATTTATTTTCTTATCACTAATATCACCAAGAGTGGTCTTAATTACAGTTGCTAGATAAGGAGAAAGATAAACCTCAATCGAATCAAGATTTTCATGAAGTATTTCATCAAATGGAGAAATACCTGAATCAACTAATTCAGTTCCACTTAAAGCTTGCCATCCAACGGCTCCTAAATCTTCATTTTCAATAAATATGCGTAATAAACTCATTCTGGGTGTTGCCATAAAATTTGTGGCCACTGGCCACTACGATTTTGCCTGAATACAAAAGCTACAAAACGAAACTCATCATCCTGATCATCAACAACAGCATGAATTGTAAAATAACTCGAAGTCACACCTAGTCCAGCTATATTAATCTGATTTTGACCATTTGCCTGAGGTTGTGAAATACTTGTATTTACACCATTTTGCGATAAAAAGGTAGTAATTGCCTGACTATTATTAAATGGCTGTGTCGACCGATAACTTATCATTCTTTGCGCAACAGGTAATGGGATACCTCCTTTGGCTGCAATTACTTCTGCCGAAGCAGTATTCACATTCACGATTGTACCATAACCAAACCCTCCACTCGGAGCACTTTCAATTGCACTTTCATTCTGGAGAGTAGTTCCACTAACTGGAATAGCTGTAACATATTTGACTAGTTTTTGTGCAATATCCTGATTAAGACCTTTTACCAATATCAATTCAGATAGATCAACAAAGGGTCTTCCTGCCGGAGTATAAGGAGGTTTACCCATTGTATATTGGGGTAATATATCACTTTGAAATTGTGGTGCTGCAATGTAGTAAGCAATATTGTATGCCAAGGAAGGAGGAAGATTTAAATACTGGAGTAACACACTGAACTGATTCAAAACATTTGGATTAACCATACCCTTACTAACTAGATCATTTATGTTAAACTTACTTTGTTCATCAACGACACTACCACTCATATAGATATCATCAAGAACTTTTGTTTTGGGAAGTCCCTGCGCCCAAACATCTTGTAGTGAATCATAAGAAGAAGTAGCACCACTAGTTCCTAAAGCTGCTCGCCCAAAATCAAGAGCACTATAAGCAATAGTAGTAGACTGTTCGCGTAATTGACGATTAACCAATCTTTTGTACATCCGAAAATTAGTTGTTGCTAAGCTTGCAATAATTGTCATAACAATAAAAACTATTACCATAACAGTAATCAATGCTGCACCCTGATTTTTTTTCATTATACGAGAGCCCAACTTCTCTCAACTGTTTCACCAGACATAAGCACCAAAACGACTTTTACAGCTCTAGGTAGAGAAGTAATATCTCCGCCCTGTGGAGGCCAAGTATCACGCCATTGATTATCAGGGTAAAGGTAAGTAACTTCAAATTTACTCACATTATCAATCAGAATATCTATTTCTGGCTGTGTCGTCACTACACGATTTAAAACAGGCCAAGTTACAAGATATAAAGTTTTACCATAATAACGATAGCCAATACGTTTTGGCGGAACAGTACCATAAATCTTATCACCAGAAAAACCACTAAGCGTCATTTCAAGTTGTGAATCATATACACCATTAAGTTTTGGTTTACCGTATACTGCCGCTAGAAGCCCACCATTCTGATCTCTTGCGACTAAGGGAATTACTCTATTCCAACTATTACCGAAGTTCGACATTGCTAAGGATAGATTACCCCACTTCTCTTGTGCTTCACCAGCAATTTCCTTAGTCTTAACAAGACTTGTAATCATCCGATAAGAAACAGTTGATATGATTGCAAAGATAATTATAGCAACCATAAGTTCGATTAAAGTAAAGCCAGAATGCTTAGAACTGAAAGGTATTTTCATATGGTTAGTATTGGGCAATAAAATTTATTGTCTTAAATATAGTGTAATCAGGGTAATCCGTCTGACTAACGGAAATTTCAACCCGCCTGAAATATGGGTTTGGTGTATTACTTACAACCTCAACCACGTTAAACTTAATTCCAGCAGAAGTGAGAGATTTTTTAACTGTTCCTACATCTGGATATTGCTGATTAATATAAAGCTGGTTAAATTCGTTTTCTGCAACCCATGTTGCCACTTCACGCATAAAACTATCGTGTACATCACTTATAATAAGACCAATTGCTCTAGTTGCAGAAGCCAAAACAACCGCAACAATAAAAAGTGCGACCAAACACTCGATTAATGTAAACCCATTATTGTCTGATTTCATTATTAACTAGACACCTTATAGCGACCGATCAAATCGCTATCAATCCAAGCCGTATATTCTTCATTACCAACCTCAATTGATAAACTCGCGTTATCACCACTAGGAAAAAACCGAATTGGCTCGTTATCTTTAAGTGGAACTCCATTAACCATAACCTTTAATATTTTTAAACCTTTTGGCCATCCCCACGAGACAACTTTGCGCATATCAATTTCTGTCCAGTCATTATCACCCTGGCGGTAGCGATCACAACTAATCGAGGTAGCCGTCAATTTACAAGCTATAACATCTCCACTGTAAATAGCCTCATCAGACAGAATTGATAATGTACTTGAGAATTGCTCTGCACTAGCAAGAAAGCGACCAAAGCTGGGAGAACTAACACTAAGTGTAACTATAGTAGTCATAATTGCAATTATTACCACTACAAGCATCATTTCAATTAAAGTAAAGCCACTTGGCCTATGCACGCTATCCCCTAAAATAAAAATTAGAGTTGAAAACAACTCTAATTTTAAAATTAACCACCAGTACGCAGGAATTACTGCCAACTACCAATCACTGATTGACCATCTTCTCCAGAAGAAGTCGCACCGTCAGGACCATAAGTATAAACATCAATTTCTCCATGTTTACCTGGGTTCTGGTATTGATAATCATTTCCCCATGGATCTTTAGGTAATTTCTCAAGATAACCACCTGCTTTATAATTATTCGGAATTGGAGCAACCGATGGCTTATTTACTAAAGCATCAAGTCCTTGCTGCTGCGTAGGGTAACGAATATTATCAAGCTTATATAATTTTAAAGCGGTCATAACTGATTGAATATCTGCTTTTGCCGCTGCTGTACGCGCTTGATCGGTACTACCCATAACACGTGGAACAACTAAAGCCGCCATAATACCCATAATTACAATAACGACCATAATTTCAATTAACGTAAACCCTTGACGTTTTTTTTGCATGATTAATGCCCCTAGCTAAACCTTAACAACGATAAATTAAAATAATAATCACGAATTGTATCATAAATAATCAGGTGCTGCAAATAAGACTAACTAACCAAAGGATTAATTGGGTCAAGAATAGTATCAACAACAACCAAACTTAACTCTGGATAATCAAGACTATAATGCAACCCTCTGCTTTCTTTTCGCATAAAAGCGCTTTTCACTATTAACTCTGCAACTAAGACCAGATTCCTAAGCTCAATTAAATCATTTGTTATCCTAAAGTTTGAATAATACTCATGGATTTCTGACTTGAGTAGATTAATTCTATGAATAGCACGCTCTAACCTTTTAGTTGTTCGAACAATGCCGACGTAATCCCACATCAAACGCCGAAGCTCATCCCAATTATGGGCAATAACAATTTCTTCATCAGCATCAACAACTTGAGACTCATCCCAATCTACTAATTCACCATAACTTAAACTACCACTAGAAATAATCTTTTCTACAAGCGCCTTACCAATAACCAAACACTCAAGTAGAGAATTACTTGCCAACCTATTTGCACCATGTAAGCCAGTATGAGCACACTCACCAACAGCATAAAGCCCAGCGAGATTTGTTACACCGGATAAATCTGTTACTATACCACCGCAAGTGTAGTGCGCAGCAGGAACAACAGGGATTGCTTCTTTAGAGATATCAATTCCCAATGACTTACATTTAGCATAGATAGTTGGGAAATGTTCCAAAATAAATTCTTTTCCTTTATGGGATATATCAAGGCAGACATGATCAACTCCAGACTTTTTCATTTCAAAATCAATTGCTCTTGCAACAATATCACGGGGTGCAAGCTCCATCCTGTGATCATGAAATTCCATAAATCTCACACCATTTGGTAGTGTTAAAATACCCCCTTCACCACGAACCGCTTCTGAAATTAGAAATGATTTAGCCTGAGGATGATAAAGACAGGTAGGATGAAACTGGATAAACTCCATATTGGCAACAGAACAGCCAGCTCGATAAGCCATAGCTATACCATCACCAGTTGCAACATCTGGATTTGTAGTATAAAGGTAAGATTTACCAGCGCCACCAGTAGCAAGAACAACATTGGCACTATTGAAGGTTTCTACCTTACCCTCACTTGCATTTAATGCATATACTCCAGAACATACCTTATTCATATCTACAGTAAGAGTTATAAGATCAATTGCAGCATAATTTTCAAAAACTGTTATATTTGGATGATTAACCACATGTTTAATAACACTATTGACTACAGCAGCCCCGGTAGCATCAGCAACATGAAGAACTCGACGTGCGCTATGCCCCCCCTCACGCGTCAAATGTATATGATCAGCAAGATCTTTTTCTCGAGTAAAATCAACTCCAAGATTAATTAACCAATCAATGGCTTCCGGAGCATGCTCTACAATATAACGAACAGCTTCGTGATTACATAACCCAGCACCTGCAATAAGAGTATCTTCAACGTGACTATCAAATGAGTCATCTTCATTAATGACTGCGGCAATACCGCCCTGAGCATAAAAAGAATTGCATTCTGCCAAGTGCTTCTTAGTTAAAATAGCAACCTTCTTGCCATAGTTTGCAAGCCTTAGGGCAACTGACAAACCAGCAAGCCCACTTCCTAATATGACAGCATCAAATTTATGGTTCATATTTGAAGCACATCCTGCATTGAATATAAGCCAGGCGACTGGTTTGTAACAAATCTGGCAGCAGCAAGCGCCCCCATCGCAAATCCACGCCTATTGTTAATATTACTGATAACGCTCAACTCTTCACCATCACAAATAAAATCAACAATATGCCGACCAACAATGTCTCCAGCACGTAGCGATGAAAAACCTATTTCTTCAGCGGTTCTAGTAGCATTATCGTTACCAATACGATTAAAACAGGCTACTTTATCAAAATCATGTCCACGCGCAGCAGCAACTACTTTACCTATCTCAAGAGCAGTTCCTGATGGAGCATCCTTTTTATAGCGATGATGGGTTTCAATTATTTCGACCTCATAATCAGCAAGCTTTCTCGCTATCATTCTAACAGCCTCAAACAATACATTTACAGAAAGGCTCATATTTGCTGAATGTACTATTGGAATTACTTCAGACGCTGATTTCACTTTCAAGAGCTGTTCAGATGAAAAACCTGTTGTACCAATAACTAACGGAATCTTATTTTTTAAAGACCAAGTCAAAGTCTCTTCTAGACGCTCCTGATTGGAAAAATCAATCACCACTTGAGCCTCAGTTGTTAAAGGTAAGGTTAGATAGTAGCTATCAACTGGAATAGCATTATTCTCAAGATGGAATGTTCTAGCTAAGACCAGCTCATACAATTCAGGATTCTTCAAGACTAGGTCAATTAACTCTTGCCCCATTTTACCATTTGCACCATTAATAGCAACTTTCAACATTTGTAAGCCTTTTAAAAACTATTTAACTTTAACCTGACCTGCTGACTCAACTTGAATCAATTTTTGTGTAGTAGCATCAAAATTCAAGTTTAAGATATAACTATCTTTAAGTTTATCATTCTTATAATCTTGATATACATATTGCCATTGATTGGAATTAAACATAAACTGCGAAACTGGGTGACCAATAACAAAAGTTACTTGCTCTTTGGTCATTCCTAGTTGTAGTTGAGACAGCTGTTGTTGATTAATATAATTCCCCTGCTGTACAGGATACATATATGGAAATCGCCATTCACTAAAATTTATACCAGAGCAAGCAACAAGAAAAACTGTTACAAAACAACACATCAACACCTGTCGAATCATACTAAAACCTGTATACCATATCAAAAAATTTGCTTTAAGCGTTATTTTAACCTTAAAATAAGACTTTGGTTTGAACAAAAAATTTTTAATTCAGGACAAGCATGGATTTAATAAAGCAGTTACGAGATACGGGAATAAAGATAACCCAGCATAAATTGGCAATTCTTGAACTTTTCGCAGAGCATAAACATTTAGATGCTTTTAAGATAGCTAAAACACTTCAAAACAAAGGTATTGAAATAAGCCTTGCCACTATATACAGAATACTTTCTAGCTTTGAAGAGCATAAAATCATCACTAAACACAACTTTGGTAACGAACATGCAAATTATGAATTAGCCGTATCAAACGAGCATCATGACCACCTTATTTGCTTAAAGTGCAGCAAGGTGATAGAATTTGTCAGTGATGAAATTGAAGAACTACAACTCCAAATTGCGAAGCAAAATAACTTTGAAGTGAAAAGCCACACACTAAATTTATATGGTCTATGCTCTGAATGCAAACTGCCCGCAGCTAATTAATTTAATACGTAAATTAACGACATGATAAAATCACACGTTTTACGTAATTGAACCTTGATCAAAGCAAAAAAGGCAAATGAAAAACATTACAATTAATCAAACAATAAACCTCTTGAGTACTACAGCAATCTACTTGATTATGATCTTTGCGGGTATCTTGTTTGGTAAAAGTGTATGGTGGCTAGCAAATCCATTGGGCTACGACACTTACAATAATATTATCAGTCGGAACTTTGATTCAAATAAACTGGCACAAACAATTATTAACCGAGCACCATTTGGGATGGTTACCGAAGAAAAAGCCCCAGTACCAACAATTGCAGAACAGATTAAAGTTGTTGGTGTATATGCTGCTGGACCAAATAACAGTGTTGCTTTCATTACAGTCAATGGGAAAAATTCAATTGCAGTTATTGGCGATAGTGTACTTGAAGCAAAAGTAAAAGCCATCAAACCTGATGGTGTGGTTTTTTTAGCTGAAAAACAAGATGTCACAATCAACTTAACATCATCAAGTGCATCACCAAATAGCCCTAGTAGCTCCAGTGGAAATAATGGACACACACAGTCTCCAAGTGGGGCTAATGGATATATACCTAGTAGTAGTCCGCCACCGAGTAACAATCAAAACAACTCTAACCAGCAAACAAGTAATGACAATAGTGCTACTTCGGGAAATCAAGCAAATGACAGTGACTCAATTGCAGAAAAACGTAGAAAAATGATAGAAGCATTCCAGAAACAAAATGCTGGAGGTAATGGCGATAATAATAGTGGACAACAAAATTAATTAGGGATTTTTATGAACTTGAGATTAAAACAACTGTGTGTAATATTATGTGGAATTTCCATATTTGGGCAAGCTATTGCTGCACCAAATAACACATCTACATTACCAACTAGCTCGTCTAATAGCGCTTCGGCTTCAAACTCGAAAAATAGCACTAGTAATGGAAGTAGTTCTGGTACTTCAGATGACAAGGTTGTTCTTAATTTTGAAAATGCAGATATTCAAACTGTTATTAAAGCAATTAGTAAGCTATCTGGTAAAAATTTTGTAATCGACCCTCGGGTGAAGGGAACTGTTAATATAGTGTCCGAAAAGCCAATTTCTAAGGCAGAAAGCTATAAAGTTCTTGAGTCAGCACTTAGAATGCAGGGCTTTGCAACTGTTGAAGCTGACGGAGTAATTAAAGTCTTACCTGAAACTGATGCACGCACTTATGGAATGCGTACCGAAACAGAAGCTAGCAAACATAACCCAGGTGACCAACTAGTTACTAAAATTTTCATTATTGACAATGGTTCAGCAACACAGCTAGCTAATGCCTTACGACCAATGATTTCGCCGAATAATGCAATTTCAGTTTATCCTAATAGTAATGCTCTAGTTGTGACAGACTACTCATCAAACATGTCAAGAATAACAAAAATTATTACGGATTTAAATACAACCAAAGCCAAAAAGGTTGCTCCGGCAATTGTAAGACTTAAATACGCTTATGCATCTGATGTAGCGCAGACACTACAAAGTTATGCGGGTAATGGCAGCATGGGTTCAGGTAGCGGAGGTGGTGCTAGTGGTGGCGCCAATGATGGTCCAACAACCAGTATAACAGTTGACCCTGCTAGTAACTCGGTAATAATTAATTCTAATGTGGCGGCTAAAGTTGAAGAATTACGTGCTTTAGCATTAAGCCTAGATAAAGATACTAGCTCTAGTAATAACAACCTCCACGTTGTTTATTTGCGGAATGCTGACGCAGCCCATGTGGCTGAGGTATTGAAAACCGTTGCGAGTGGGCAAGATAATCCCGATATGACTGCTTCCGCGGCTAGTCGTGCATTATCTGATACTAGTTCAGTATTTCAAGGTAGTGGAGGTGGAAGTTCTGGTGGTGGTGGCGCTAATCTGGGTGGTGGTTCGTCTGGTAGTAAATCCCCTTCTACTGCAAACCGCAGTAATTCAAATAGCGGATCTACAAATAATGACAAAAATGCACCTAAAATTTTTGTACAAGCTGAACCATCAACAAATTCACTAATCATTCAAGCTCCTGATGCGGTATATCGCAATATGAGGTCAATTATTGACATGCTCGATGTTCGTCGAGTTCAGGTAATGATTGAGGCACTAATTGCAGATGTATCAACTAACGATACAGGTACATTTGGTATCCAATGGCTTGGTGGTGCTGGAAATAATAATGTTGGAGGTTTGGTTTTATCAAACTACGGTGGAAATGGTTCCAGTGTTAGTAATCTTGCCCAAACAGCAATTGCTGCGGCTGGCGTTGCTAATGGCGGTACTAGCGGTGCAGCCGCAGCTGGTTCTGGACTAAGTGTACCTGGTGAGGTTTATGTTGGTCTGGTTACAGGTACAACCACGATTGGTGGACAAACAGTACCTGGAATTTCTGCATTAGCAGATATGCTTGCCTCAACCAATGCTGGGAATATATTAGGCCGCCCAACACTATTAACTCTTGATAATGAAGAAGCTTCTATATTTGTTGGGCAAAATATTGGTATCCCAACGGGTTCATTCCAGAATACAGGTAATGCTGCAGGTAATATCGTTAGTCAGGTAAATCGTCAAGATGTCGGAACTGTACTACGCTTAAAACCTTTAGTTACTCAAAGTGGTATTATCCAAATGTCGGTTTATCAGGAAGATTCAATCGTAGATAGCTCTTCACAAAGTCAGGCTGATTTACAAGCAAATGGTCCTAATATTAACAAACGTAATCTAAAAACTCAAATTCTTGTCAACGATGGGCAAATTATTGCTCTTGGTGGCATGACTCAAGATATAGTTAGTTTACAAAGTGCTGGTATTCCCTTATTAAGTTCAATCCCTTATCTAGGCTGGTTATTTAGTTGGCAAAGTAGAACACATACAAAAACAAATTTAGTAATTTTCTTACGCCCAGTAATTATTCGTAATGAAGAAGGTATGAAAGCTCTTACTAATCAACGTTATCGCTATATTATGCAACAACAGAACTCGATTAAAGCAGTTGGCAATGCTCTATTGCCTAATATTGATGCGGTTAACATTGAAAATCAGGTTCCTTATGATAATAAAGTACCTCCTCAGCCATCGTCAGTACCAGTTACGCCAATACTTGATGTAACTAAGGGTCCGAATAATGTTTCAGTAGTAAATAGTTCACCGGGTCAAGCACCAATAGTAGTACAAAGCTCATCTACTAGTGCAAGAAATGCAGCGATAAGTAGCAGTAATAATACTGATGGGCAACCAAAAGTAATTCAAACTGCGCCTAATAGCATAACTATTACTAACAATAATAATCAATAGAACGCAGGCATAGGCTCATGGAAAATATTAAATTCTCACCAAATAAATATTCAAGAAGGCTACCATATACCTATGCCCGTGCCAACAAGGTTTGTATCTATGCCGTAGATGATGACTACGTTCAAATAGCTACTACTGCAAGTTTGAATCCATTGGTTGTAACTGAGATAAAACGTAAGGTACAACAACCTATTCAAATTCACAAAATAGAAGAAAAGCTATTTGATGCAATCTTGGCTGAAGCTTACTCTAGCGGTAATGCAGCTGCAGTGGTTGATGACATTCAGGACGACATCGATATTTCTGATTTGATGCAAAATCTACAAAAGACTGAAGATTTGTTGGAATCAGAAAATGATGCACCAGTAATTAAAATTATCAATGCCTTTTTAACTCAGGCAGTAAAAGAAGATGCTTCGGATGTACATCTTGATGCCTACGAACGAAATTCATTAGTTAGATTTCGCCGCGATGGTGTGTTACATAAAGTAATTGATGTTAATCCTGGGTTACATGCAGCACTGGTTTCGCGGATTAAAATCATGGCACAGCTAGACATTGCCGAAAAGCGCTTACCACAAGATGGTCGTATTGCCTTAAGGTTAGCTGGGCGCGAGGTAGATTTACGGGTTTCAACTATTCCTACCGGGCATGGTGAACGAATTGTAATGCGTTTATTGGATAAAAACAAAGAGCGCTTACAACTAGAAAGTCTTGGTATGGCAGAAGATACCCGTAGTAGGATTGATAGCTTAATTAGCCGCCCACATGGGATATTCCTTGTTACAGGTCCAACTGGTTCGGGTAAGTCAACTACATTATATGCTGCCCTCGCTCGGATTGACTCTAATGCATTAAATATCATGACAGTGGAAGATCCAGTAGAGTATGATATTCCGGGAATCAGTCAAACGCAGGTAAATGCCAAAATTGATATGACTTTTGCTCGCGCCCTGCGTTCGATTCTGCGTCAAGATCCGGATGTGGTAATGATTGGGGAGATTCGTGATTTGGAAACAGCACAAATTGCAGTCCAGTCAAGTTTAACCGGACATTTGGTACTAGCAACACTCCATACTAACTCTGCTGCGTCAACGATTACCCGGATGATAGATATGGGTGTTGAATCATTCCTATTATCTTCAACAGTAATTGGGATTCTAGCTCAACGTCTAATTCGTTTACTTTGCCCTAAGTGCAAAACTGAAAATCTAGCATTAGATAGCGCTATGCGTGCAGAATTTGGCATTCCTGAAGATGTAACAATCTATAAGCCTGTAGGTTGTGAACATTGTAGCGGTACTGGCTATAAAGGTCGTAATGGTATCCACGAATTACTAGTAATTGATGAAGAAGTTCAACGTCTAATTCATAATGATGCCGGGGAAACAGAAATTGAAAGATATGCAATAAATAAGCTTGGAATGCGAACCTTACGTATGGACGCTCTACGCTGGGTAATGGATGGAAAAACATCACTCGAAGAAGTTATAACTTTAACTAAAGAATAGTTATTAAGCAGACAAAAAATCTAGCTTTGAAAGATGAAGAAGAATGCAATCATTTAGCTATAAGGCAGTTGATAAATCAGGTAAAGAAAAAGCTGGAGTCGTGCAGGCAGAAAGTCCAAAACAAGCGCGGCAGCTATTACGTAATCAAGGACTTATCACAACCCATCTAGAATCAGAGCAAGAACGAAAATCCAAAAAAGCAGTTGGAGTATCTTTTAAAAAACCAATATCCTCTCTTGAATTGTCTCTAATTACTCGCCAATTCTCAATCCTTTTGAATTCAGGTTTATCAGTTGAACAGTCACTATCTGCACTATCTGATCAGCTTGAAAGTCAAGAACAAAAAGCAATTATGAGTGGTGTGCGAAGTGAAGTTTTAGGTGGACGCTCATTAGCAGCATCATTAAGGATGTATCCAAAGGTATTTCCAGCCGTATATTGTAGCTTGGTAAATGCAGGTGAACAATCAGGTAGTCTGGCTAAGGTTATGACTAAACTAGCTGATTATAGTGATAAAACGCGCGAACTAACCAGCAAAATTATGATGGCATTACTTTATCCGCTAGTAGTTACTATTGTCGCAACTCTAGTAATTATTGCACTTCTAGTATTCGTAGTTCCACAAGTAGTAAAAGTATTCGAAGCATCTAAACAAACCTTGCCACTAATTACGCGTGGTATGATTGCAACTAGTAATGGCTTACGTAATTACGGCATCTACATGTTAATTGTGATACTGATTGTTGTATTTAGTTTTGCTAAATCCTTGAAGAAAAAAGAGAACCGGATTAATTTTCACCGTAAATTACTAACTCTGCCAATTGCTGGTAGATTACTAGTAAATATTGATCTAGCACGTTTTACTAATACACTATCAATGCTACTATCTAGTGGTGTACCAATGCTACAAGCTTTGGAAGCAAGCCGCGATACTTTAAGTAACTTCATGCTAAAAACTTCAATTGATAAAGCAATTAGTATGGTACGTGAAGGTATTGGTTTGGCAGTTGCCTTAAAAGCACAAAATGCTTTTCCACCAGTTGTTATACACTTAATCTCAAGTGGCGAAAAATCCGGTAATCTTGATCATTTACTCTCTCAAGCTGGTAGTCATCAGGAGCTTGAGTTATCCCATCGAAGTCAGTTATTAACAGGTATCCTTGAGCCTGCCCTGATTGTATTCATGGGTGCTGTAGTAATGCTGATCGTAATTGGAATCATGCTACCAATCTTGAACATGAATAAAATGGTTATGTAAAAAACCAACAAAATTAAAATCTTAATAGACAACTATTTAATTATATCAAGAAATCTTCTTCTATCAGTCCCTGTCTATCGGCAGGGACTTTAATAATTACCGAGAGTTCTGATCTCAATTTAAGAGTCTTCAGAGATAAATTTAACTTTTATGAGTTATCAACCAATATTGGCAAGAAGATTAGTCATTTCAATCGCAGTTATTGCTGCATCATAACCCTTATTTCCTGATTTAGTACCAGCACGTTCAATTGCTTGTTCGATATTTTCAGTAGTAACAATACCAAATACAACTGGAACACCAGTATCTAGCTGAACTTTGGCAACACCTTTTGCTACTTCATTACACACATAATCATAATGAGTTGTAGAACCACGGATTACCGCACCAAGGGTAATTACCGCATTATATTTACCACTAGCAGCAAGCTTCTGGGCAACTAAAGGAATCTCAAAAGCACCCGGTACCCAAGCGGTATCGATATCAGATGATTTAACACCATGACGCTCAAGACCATCAATCGCACCACCAAGCAATTTGCCAGTTATAAACTCATTAAAACGGCTAACGACAATCGCGTATTTACCTTTTGCAGCAACCAAATTTCCTTGAAATAACATTTTTGAACTCCTAAAATTTTAATTTTTTAACGTTGAATCTTTAATAAAGCTTATACTATAACATATGCCCTAATTTACTTACTTTGACATCCAAATAATCTTTATTTACTTGATTAGCTGGAATTATCAATTCTTTGCGCCCAGCAATTTTTACTCCATATTTTTCAAGTGCACTGAATTTACGTGGATTATTACTTAGTAAGTTTATTGAATTAATTCCCAAATCACGTAAAATCTGTGCCGCAAGATAATAATCGCGCATATCATCCGGAAATCCAAGATGAAGATTTGCTTCTACGGTATCCATGCCCTGATCTTGCAAAGCATAAGCCTTAATCTTATTCAATAAACCAATCCCGCGCCCTTCTTGACGCAGATAAATCAATATCCCACCTTCTTCTTCAATCTGCTTGAAACTAGCAGCTAATTGTTCACCACAATCACAACGTAATGAACCAAAACCATCTCCAGTCAGGCATTCGGAATGTATCCTCACTAAAGGCACTGAATTAGAGTCAAGACTTCCTTTTACTAACGCAACCGCTTCTTGATTATCAACCACGCAACGAAAACCCACCATTTCAAACGAACCGTATTTGGTCGGTAATTTGGATGAAGCTATTCTTTCTATTAGCTTATCATTAAGTTTACGGTAGTCTATCAGATCTTTAATATGAATCAGTTTCAATTCAAATTTCTTTGCAAGCTCAATCAATTCAGGTAGCCGTGACATTGTTCCATCCGGATTAATAATCTCACAAATGGCAGCAACTTCACTACAACCAGCAAGCCTTGCCAAATCAACTGCAGCTTCGGTATGCCCCGGTCGCTCCATTACACCATGCTTTTTAGCAAGTAGTGGGAAAATATGTCCTGGCGCACGAAAATCATTGATAGCAGTCGTACTGTCTGCCATTTTTAACAAAGTTAAAGATCGCTCATAGGCGCTAATACCAGTTGTGCAATCAATATGATCAATGCTCTGGCTAAAAGCGGTTTGCATATTATCTCGATTACGCCTAACCATCGGTTCAAGCCCAAGTCGCTTAGCTACTTCAAGACCTACTGGACTACAAAGTAGTCCTTTACCGTGAGTAATCATTAGATTAACGGTTTCTGGAGTCATTTTCTCAGCAATTGCCAAAAAATCACCTTCATTCTCACGATTTTCGTCATCACAAACTATAATTGCCTTCCCAAGCTTCAAATCAGCAATTGCTTCATCTATCGTATTAAACAATTATCACCCTTTCATTTCCAGTAGTATACTCAATCAGATTAAAGATTCATGGTAGGCGTGAGTGACGACGCTTACAGATAGTAAGCAAGGAACGAAACAACACCCCAGGAACTTCAAACGGTTTGAGTATATATGTTAAATAAACCCATGCTCTGCAAGATAACCCTCAGTTATTCCCGAAGAGTTATGAGCCTTATGACTTCCTGACACACTATCATAATCGGAAAGTTTGGCATGCTGTTTTGCCATAATATCACATTCAATATTAACCAATTCACCGATTTTCTTAAATCCAAGGATAGAATGCTTTCGAGTATGTGGAATCAATGATACGCTAAGTTTTGTACCACTAATTGCAGCAATCGTAAGGCTAGTACCATCGATAGCAATTGAGCCTTTTTCGACACAAAAAAGTTCCAGTCCAGATGCTAATTCAATAGTATAGATAATAGCATTTTCATTAGTTTTAATTGCTACGATTTTAGCAGTTCCATCAATATGACCACTTACCATGTGTCCACCAAAGCGACCATTCGCTGCCATTGCTCGTTCAAGATTAACCTGTGAATTAGCCAATAGCCGAGATAAATTAGTAGCATAAAATGTAACAGGCATAACATCTGCCGCAAATGAATTACTATCAAATTTGGTTACCGTCAGGCAAACACCATTAACAGCAATACTATCACCAAGTTTGGCATCTTTAGTCACAATCTTAGCGGCAATTACTAATCGTAATGTATTACCTGCTTTTGTAATGGATTTAACTTTACCGATTTCTTCAATTATACCTGTAAACATAATTTATACTTTACTATAGACGATTTTAATATCATTACCCAACTGAGTAAGTTCTTCGGTCTTTAATTTCAAATTATCAATCAAATCTGGAAAGCCAGATCCAGCAAAGAAATGTTTTGCTTCCCTTGAGCCAATTAGCTGAGGACTAATATAGCTGACTATTTGATTAATATAACCAGATTCAATAAAAGAAGCATAAATACCTTCACCACCTTCAACAAGGATCG
This sequence comes from Neisseriales bacterium, assembly GCA_008017155.1. Classification (GTDB taxonomy): domain Bacteria; phylum Pseudomonadota; class Gammaproteobacteria; order Burkholderiales; family UBA11063; genus Aquella. The sequence continues at coordinate 18,929 of SSGX01000034.1, forward strand.
AATAAATCCCACGCTGATACAATGCCTCTAGAATAGTCTTAATTTCAAGATTATTAAGTATAACCATATTTACACCAAGATTTTGATATGCTGCTAGCTTGGTTTTGTCATTTGAAATTGTGCAGATAATTGTTTCAGCTTTTTTATCACTTATAACTTTTGCGGATAATGGAGTTTTCAAATCATGATCAAGTACAATTCTAACAGGATTTCTTGGTGAATTTTCTACCAAATGCGCAGTTAAACTTGGATCATCAGAAAGTATCGTACCAACTCCAACCAATATTCCGGTATGGCTCACTCTATACTGATGTGCATCTTTTCTTGATTCTGGCGAGGTAATCCACTGGCTTAGATTTTTGTGGGTTGCAATTTTGCCATCCAAACTCATTCCAACTTTAAGCGTAATATATGGTTGCTTAGTTTTTACATTATGAAAAAAAACTTTATTTAGCTGATATGCCTCTTTAGCTAAAGGCCCTGTATCAACTTGAATTCCCGCATTTTGTAATTTATTAATACCACTTCCGGAAACTAGAGGATTTTCATCAATATTGGCAATTACAACCCGTAATATTCCAGCGGCAATAATAGCATCGGCACAAGGAGGAGTTTTACCATGATGTGAGCACGGCTCAAGGTTTACATAAAGCGTAGCACCTCTTGCCCTCTCACCAGCCTGCATTAAAGCATAGACTTCGGCATGGTGATCACCCGGTTGCAAATGGCAACCAACCCCAAGCACGCACCCATCTTTAACGATAATAGCCGCAACCTGTGGATTAGGTAAAGTCTGGAAACTGGTACTTTTGGCTAAATCTAATACCAATTGCATATAATATTGATCTTGCATACTATAAAATATTCTATTAAATTAGGAGCTCACTTAGAGTAAATTGACAATGAAATTAGAATAGGCATGTTGAAACTCGCATTTACCAACAAACACGAAATTATTAGCCCCAAAACCTAGTATTCTGGAGTTAATAAACTAGATACCAAATAATTGCATATCCATCTCCCATCCAGACTTTAACTGTCGGCTTCAGAATCACACTGAATCAGCCATACTTTAAAAAAGCATGGGTCACGGGCTAAAAGCATAGAGCTTATCACCGTCGGTGGAGAATTTCACCCCGCCCCGAAAGATATAGGCAAAATTATAGCATGCTTAAATCATTTTATTTTAATATTTTATAACAGGCTAAGACTTGTTAGAAAAAAAGAGAGCTGGCGTAAAGCCAGCTCCAATTGGGGAAGAAATCTGATAATAACATTAGGGTTATCATCAGGGGATAAGTATAATAAATCTGATAACAGTTAGTAAATAGTAATTTTATGATAACTAGTTATTCGTTTTTTGATATCTAAAAAGGATATATCCTATATTATCTTATGACTTAGTAAACAAGCATTAAAGCTAGATTTTAGATTATACTTCCAGAAAGTTACTAAGAATCTGTAGTCCACAATCAGTCAATATAGATTCAGGATGAAACTGGACTCCGTAACAACTAAGTTTACTATGCCTTAAAGCCATTACCTCATTACTTTCAGTCATAGCAATAATTTCGAGTTCCGTACCGGACATACTAGATTTATCGACAATTAAAGAATGATAACGAACAACATTAAACTGAGTAGGAATATTGCTAAAAAAACTATCCCTATTATGTATTACTTTTGTTTTAAGTCCATGAGCAATAAAATCAGCCTTGACAACTAAAGCACCAAAATATTCAGCTATTAATTGATGTCCAAGACAAATCCCTAATACTGGAATTTTACGCATTAAGACTAACCTTAACAGCTGTTTTGTGACTATAAGCCCACTGTCTGAAGGATGCCCTGGTCCCGGACCTATTATTACTTTTTCAGGTTTCAGAATGTCAAGAGTTTGATCATTTATCTCATCAGTCTTTAGAATTATAACCTGACACTTTAACTGACGTAGATAATCAGCAATCATATCAACAAATGAATCATAATGATCTATCAGTAAAACCTTCACCTAACCCCCAAATATACGCATCTAATCAACCCCCTCACATCATTACATAAATAAATGGATGAAGCAACCTCAACCATCTGCATGGTAATGAGTTTCTCATTAAGAATACCATCTGCAATCATCTTTTGTCGATAAATTCCAGGTAAAAGACCCTCAGATGTAGGCGAAGTTATCAACTGTCCTTCATATTCAATAATAACATTAAAATAACGCGATTCTGTTATAACTCCATTCTCATTAATGAATATCAGTTCATCAATTGAAGGATCAAGGCTATTTTTATAGATATCATCGTATAGCCCCCGTACTTCTTTTGCACTAGTTTTATGATAAAACATTGGACTATTCGTATTAATCGCTTCTTTAATAACAGCCACACTTAACTGATTAGGGATATTGTCAACTCTACTATGAGAAATAGTTAATTTACCACTATAAGCCAATGCAAACCTTAGTTTGTATTTTTGATCAAGCTCAAACTCTCCTTTATGAGTAGCTAAATACTTGTTTAACTGCAGACACACGTTCTCATTATCAATATTAAACATTAGTTGATCAGCGGATCGATAAAACCGCTCAAGATGCAAAGAGAGATTATAGATATGACCATTAACTAATAGCATTGATTCAATAATTTCAAAATCTGGCTGATAAAAATTGCAGATAAACCTGAGTTTAGTTTTAATTTCATTCCATTCATCATCAGGTCTAGAACGAATCGTAATACCGCCGCCAACACCAAATTTATACAGTTTATCTTCAGCACTTCTTGTAAGTGTCCGAATAGCAACACTGAAATGCATATCATTATTAGGTAAGATAAACCCAATTGCACCACAATAAGTCCCACGAGCTCTTTGCTCGATATTATCAATTATTTGCATTGTATTTAGCTTTGGAGCTCCAGTTATAGAACCGCAAGGAAAAATGCCCTTTAATATTTCGGTAAAGCTAATATCCTTATCTAAATCCGCAGATAACTCACTAACCATCTGGTAAACAGTCGAAAACTCTTCCACTTTAAATAATCTATCTGCTTTTACACTACCAGTTTTACAAAAGCGACTGAGGTCATTTCTTAGTAAATCAACAACAATAAGATTTTCTGCCTGATTTTTCGCATCACCAGATAACCATTCATAATATCTCTTATCTCTCAAGTAATCACCACTTCTTGGCGCTGTACCTTTCATGGGTTTGACATGTATTTTATTATTAGTCTTATAAAAAAATAATTCTGGTGAAAGCGAAATTAACTCTTGGGGCAAGTAAGGTAAAAATGCTGCATATTGAACGGGCTTACTCCGAGATAATTGATAATAGACACTAGTAGAAGGAGAATTAGCAAATTCAAGCTGAGCTTCAATAGTAAGGTTTACCTGATAAGTATTGCCCTTTTCTAATTCAGATTGAACCTGATTATATTTTTCAGTATAGCTAAGAATATCGTCTTCAAGAAAAATTCTGTTTAATTTAACAGTATTTGATTGCTCAAATTCAATTTTTTGTGAGCTAAAAATATCTAATAACTGTTTACTAGCAAATTTTTGACACTGTTCATAAACATTAAAGTGAATTAACGGTAACCCAGAGGATATCATTTTTAATTTCTCTACCTGTAACTTAGATTCTAGGGCAAAAATACTGTCATATGCAATATAACCAGCAAGATAATAGCCACTTCTACTAAATTCTTCAATTTGAGATAATGCAGACTCAACTTTACTAAAATCATAGATACATATTTCAAAAACCAACTTTGTAAATAAGTAACTATTTTCAAAGTCAGCGTTTAGAACATCCTCAAATAACGCATATGACATTAGATTTGATAAACCCTTTTAAATACTAAATTAGCCCCAATTAGTTACATCTAACCAAAAAACCTGTTTTACTCGAAAACATGATTTTAACCCGAATACTCCCATGTTATAATATTAAGTTATAAATCAACTATGGAGAAAAAAATGAATTTACCATTTATTAGTATCTTGATTATGGGAATTTTACCAATAGTATGTGCGGGAATTGCAAAATTTGGTGGAAATAACGATTTTAAGACTAAAGAAAATCGCAATCCACGAGAGTTTCTTGCTAAATTAAGTGGCTGGCGTCAAAGAGCAAATGCTGCTCAAGCAAATTCATTTGAAGCACTTCCACTATATACTGCCGCTGTATTAGTTGCAGCCTATAATCATGCAAATCAAGCCTGTATTTCATCAATCTGTGCGACTGTCGTGATATTACGGATAATTTATATTTATCTATACATAACTGATAAACCGACACTAAGAAGTATTGTGTGGGGAGTTGCATTTATTATGACTGCGAGCATGTTTTTTATCCACTAGATAAAAGGAACTTACTTGATCCATTACTTTATCTATCATCAAGTATGCTATAATCTTGTCCAGAAAACTAATCTGGCAATCGCGGTTAAGTAATTAATCGAGGAAAGTCCGGACACCTCAGGATTAAAGTGCTGGGTAACTCCCAGGGACTGCATGCAGTTACGGAAAGTGGCACAGAAAATATACCGCAGACAGTTTACTCTGACTGTAAGGGTGAAAAGGTGCGGTAAGAGCGCACCGCATAGCTAGTGATAGCTATGGCAGGCAAAACCCCACTTGGTGCAAGACCAAATAGGCGCAATTTGTGTTAATCCTGTACGTTTAATTGCGCGGGTAGGTTGCTAGAGCCTTCTGGTAACAGCTGGCCCAGATGAATGATTGCCTAGGTTTTACCGATACAGAATCCGGCTTATAGATTAGTTTTCCCATCTATCCTAAAGAGGTTCATAATGTCACATCAAGATCAGCATTTAATTGAAACAACTATTAGCTCCAAACAGTCATTTCAAGGCTCATTTATGCAAGTAATGCATGATGTTGTCCAATTGCCAGATGGTAGCCACTCAATTCGTGAGTATATTGAGCATCCAGGTGCTGTTGCTGTCTTAGCTTTAGATGATGCCGGGAATCTAATTATGGAACGTCAATACCGTTATTGCGTAAGACAGGTTATTTATGAGATACCCGCAGGTAAACTTGATCCCAATGAAGACGAATTAGCTTGTGGTAAACGTGAACTTCTTGAAGAAACAGGTTATGAAGCCAAAGAATGGATAAAACTAGGTGAATGTCTGCCTTGCATTGGCTATTCAAATGAAAGAATTGTTTATTATCTAGCTAAGGAATTAGTTTATAGTGGTCAGAAACTTGATGTCGGTGAATTTCTTGAAGTAGTAAAACAACCACTTGAAGAAATATATGAGATGGCAATTTCTGGTCAAATTCCTGATAGTAAAACTCTTTCTGGTTTAATGCTATTATATGGCTACCAGAAAAAACAGCAAGGTAATGTGTAACTGGCTCGTACTATCTCTCAATAGCTGTGCTGCAAGGCTCCTAATTTACTTTCATTGTAAAAAGTGTCGCCTTGTGTTCTTGCTTAATATTTCGGCAGTTGCATGGTTCACAAAATATGAGTAGTTACGGTAATGTTTAGCTATCTGGCATTAGTAGCGGGTATTTTATCCGCCCTACTTTATCCCTTAATCAAATCCAAGCTAGCCGCGCTAGTAATATTATTTTTAAGCCTGATTATCTATATCTGGATAAAAAATAAGCATGAGTTTAGCTACAAAAAATTATTAAAATACATCTTATTAATTTTAATAACATATAGCTATGCTAACTTGAGAATAGCACAAAACCAAAGCCAACTTATAACCGAGTCAATCCCTGCCATATTAGTATCTGGGCATCTTGCTTCACTGCCAGTTACGGACAATAAAGGACAGCACGCAGAATTTAAAATCACGGATGGCACTTTTGACGGATATAAGATCATAATATATTATCCGGAATCTTCTTCATTAGCTCCCGGGAATAAATATCAGCTTCAGCTAAACCTAAAACCATTAGATATTTCAAAAAATATTCATGCAACAGATTATCGCCAATATTTAATTAATAATCATATTAGTGGTTTTGCCTATTTCAAACAGATAATTCAAGATCAAGGGGCTGATTATTCATTTGAAGCCCAATTGACAAAAATAAGATTTAATCTTGTTAACTACCTAAATAATACTCTTGAAAATCAAAAATATGCAGCATTGATTATTGCCCTAATTAGTGGTTATCAAAATCAGATTCCGGATACGCAATGGCAGTTATTCCGAAATACCGGAATAATACATCTGGTTAGTATCTCTGGACTACATATAACATTAGTTGCAACAATAATTGTTTTTTTGGTTAATCTATTATTACGTCGATTACCGATAAAGCTACATACGCCAATCCAAATTATTGCACTTTGGTCTGGTGTAACTGGTGCAATTATTTACTCACTAATTGCTGGATTTAGTATCCCAACCCAAAGAACCTTCTATTTATTATTAGTTAGTGCAATACTCCTAAGTTCACGCCGTCATATCCCTTTACTAAATAAGCTAACAATTACAGCAGCACTAGTATTAATAATTGATCCATTTGCAGGGCTTAGTAGTAGTTTTTGGCTATCTTTTGGTATGGTGGCAACTATTTTTATGATTTCCGAAGGCTATCAAAAATTTACCAATAAATTACATTTTTGGATAATTCTACAGCTGGCAATTACATTAGTAAGTATGCCAATTAGTTTATATTTATTTAAAACCTATTCACTAATCTCAGTAATTGCAAATTTATGGGCAGTTCCACTTATTGGTACGCTCTTAACTCCAGCATTATTATTGGCAGCCGCCCTTCATCTTAGTAGCGGATTAATATTATTGGCTAATATCCTTAAATGGATAATGTTGCCTATTGAGTTTCTCGGAGAAATTCAGCCATACTGGCAAATGAGTCCAAATTTTGTAACAATCATTATCGCTTATATCGGAATTATATTACTATTCATCCCACGATCATTACCATATAAAAACATTGTTGGATTATGCTTATTTTGTAGTCTTTTTATTATCACCGGAAAACAGATAGCCTTAGGGCAGATAAGATTTACGATTTTTGGAAATAGTCAGGCGGCAATTACTTTGATTCAAACACAGTCTAGCAATATTCTTATTGATATGCCATATAATGAAAATTTAGAAAAGCAACTAAGCTCAATTAAAAATACTCTAATCCCATATTTACAAACAGAATATATTACCCATATTGATTATCTCATTAGTGATAATAGTAATATAGAAAGTAATCTTGCTGATATTTTAAATTCTAATCAGATTAAGCTCACGAATAGAAAAGTGGAAGAAAATACTTTATTAGATGGTGTAGAATTTAGCCTAATGCAGAATAAGCAAGATTATACCCTGAAGATCAAAGATATTTCAGGGAATTACTACTATTTTGGCAATGGGATAAAGTCGGATAAAGAAGAAAGTAATTGGAAAATTGTTAATCTAAGCATTTTTCCATGGAAAAATCCAGAATGGATTTATAGCTCACATATAGACACGCTAGTTATCAGTTACCCCAACACATATAGCAATAAAACGACTAGAATTACTGATAACCTTAATCTGGATACAGAAAAAATCCACGATACAAATAAAAATGGCTCTTTCAGTTATAACAATTAACCAGCTGCAACACCATTACTAAAAATCATTTGATAAAATAACACAACAATATTTATTGATACAACTGCCATAAAAAATGGACGGACCAGTTTTGAACCTTTAAGAATAACCATTTTGGCACCAATATAGCCACCCAAAAATTGTCCTGAAGCCATAACTAGCCCAAGAGAATAATTAACCTTACCAAACCAGATAAAGATTACTAATGAAAATAGATTACTTTTAAGATTAAGCACTTTGGCATAACCTGATGCATTAAGAAAAGTATAACCCAAGAAAAAAACTATAGCAATAATCCAAAAATTACCAACTCCAGGACCGAAAAAAGCATCGTAGAAACCAAAAATAAACCCAAAAATTGAGAAGAACAGCAGTTCTTCCATTCGTTTTTTCCCTTCTTTTACACCTAAGGATTTATTTATCAAATTAAAGACAAATACTCCAAGCATAAGAAAGGGAACAATATAGCGCATAAACTGGTTAGATACAACGTTAGCAAGAACTGCACCCAGACATGCTCCGATAAAGCCCATCAAAAGACCACGGTAAACCGTCTTAAAATTAATCAACCCATCACGGTAGTACTTATATACTGCCATACTGGTACCAATACTACTTTGAAGCTTATTAGTTCCAAGTACTAATGCAATTGGCATGCCCGTAAAAGCAAGTGCAGGAACACTAATTAATCCACCACCGCCAGCTACGGCATCAATAAATCCGGCAAGAAAGCCCATCAAAACCAAAAAAACGTATAATAAAAGTAAGTGATTTTCAAAAAAAGCATGCATTATTTTGCTATCCGTAGAATTATAGATTTTATAGAAGATATTATAGCAGCAGTAAAAATAATGCTAGCATGCAAAAATGCATAACTACTATGCAAAATACTTAAGTAATACGCATCAGCGCAAAAATAGGAAGAATAAAAATTTTCTAGCAGACACATCCTTAGTTAGCGGTTTAGTGGTAAAATGATGCCCTTACTCTCTAATCTACAATTATTACTAAGTATAACATGCAACAAAAAATTTCCTTAGGTTTCAAACTGGTAATCGTTTTGGTTTGGGCATTACCACAAATGTCTACCGACATATATTTACCATCTATGCCATCAATGGCACACTACTTTTCAACCAGCTTAGGTATGATTCAATATACTATATTTTATTATACGGTTGGATTTAGTCTAGGCGCAATCTTTTTTGGACCTATTTCAGACCGAATTGGACGTCGCCCTGTCATCTTATGGAGTCTAGTTTTCGCTGCCCTTGGTTGTCTTTTGGCAGTTTTTTCAACTACGCTACATTTACTTTATATAGCCCGTTTTTTACAGGGCATTGCACTAGTTGGGGTTGGCTCTACCATGCGCGCAGTAACTAAAGATATTTGTTCAGATAAAGAAGAAATGGCAAAATTTGGTGCAGTCCTTGGAATTGTGATTCCAATTGCATCGGCAATGGCACCTGTAATTGGTGGTTATATTGAACAGTATTCGAACTGGAAATTTAGCTTTATTTTTCTGTTAATTTATATCGTTATTTTTTTGGTATATACTATCAAAGTTCTACCAGAAACGAATCAGAACAAACTTGAACGCCCATTTAAATACCTATTCACTGACTATAAAGAAGTTTTAACTAGTAAACGATTCCTTAGCTATAACTTGATTAGTACTTTTGCAATGTGTTCAATGTTTGCCTACATTACCCTTTCGCCTTATTTATTACAGGTGGAAGTTGGCTTATCTCCAGAAAAATTTGGTTATACGAATCTATTAATTTCATTTACTCTGATTATCTCAAGTTATGTAAATACAAAACTTATCTATCATTATGGTATTGATAAGATGTTAAAAACAGGCGCAATATTTCTAGCTGCCGCAGGTATTTTATTTTTAATCTGTGGGATATTCAGTATTGTGAGTATTTATGCCGTAATTATTCCAATGATAATCATGGTGACTGGCTGTGGATTTATCTATCCAAATGCTAGTGCTGGAGGATTAAGCATTTTTGATAAAAGTGCCGGAACTGCTGGAGCTGTCTATGCTTTTGTTCAAATGATTGGTGGTTCACTAGGTAGTGGATTTATTTCACTAATGTCTCATCATGGCGACCCAAAATCATGCTTAGGCTTATTCATCATCTTAGTAGGTATTCTTGGCGTTCTTTTATCTCGCTACCTAATGAAAACAGATTTATCAATTGCTCAAGTTGCAATAAATTCAGATGAAGTCAAATAATGCATATCTGAAACTGACTCTAGCAATAATCTCTTGGGCTGGAGTATATCATGCAGCAAACTACCTAGTTCGCCATCTGGATATGTATAGTACTGCATTTATCCGCTACTTGATAGCATCAATTATATTAATTATCATTCTTAAGATAAAACGTGGTAGGATTTTTGATGCCGAATTATTTAAGAAAAACTGCTTATTACTAATTTCGGTTGGCGTAGTTGGAATCGGACTCTATAACCTAGCTTTTTTTGGTGCTGAAAAATACCTAACAGCGAATATGGTTGTGCTAATTTTCTCATTTAGTCCTTGCTTGACTGCATTTATGGCATCAATCGTGTTTCGCCAAAAGATTCCCCTTACTGGTTATCTTAGTATGTTAGTTGCCTTATCAGGTACTATTGGTGTAATAAATTATGCTAATCCAGCATGTGGGAAATTTTTCTGCACAGAAATATTTACTCATCTTTCAATTGGTGAAGTTTACGCGCTATTTCTCTGCCTCTTTGCCGCCATCTTTAGCCTTATGAATCGTAAAGCCACGCAAAGAAAAATTGACTCTCTGACAATTACCAGCTATGCTGCAGTTTTTGGCTGCATAGTACTATTCTTTAGTATGCTTATGTTTGGTAATATCAGCGAAATTACGCATCAATCTATTAACTTCTGGCTAGTTATGGCATATACCTCCATAATCGGCTCGGTTGCTGCTTATTTTTGGTATTCAGAAGCAATTGGTGCGCTTGGTGTACCTAAAGTAGTAGTAGCATTAAATGCCATTCCATTCACTACATTAGTTATGAGTGTAATTTTCTTCAATCAAAAGATTTCATTATCGATCATTTTATGTGGAATGATTATTATTACTGGTGTAATTCTAACCAATCTCAGTTTAAGTAAAAAATAAACTCCTTTCTAATTAGTTAGCGTAAGCATCAGCTTTTGGAAAAATAATACTCAACATCTAGCAGCAGTATTTAGTTAGCATTGATATTAGAACGATCTTAATATGTTCACAATAAAAAAGACTAATCTAGAATTAAAGTAATCTTTTAGACTATTATACAAAAAGCAGACCTCAGTCTGCTTTTTGTATAATTTGATAAACAAGGCTCATCAATACGGAGAAGATAAATCTCCAAATTTAGCACTATAAACCGCGCTATTACCAGCCGTAGCTGCTGGAGTACAAGTAAATGTTGACGTTGGATCATCAAATGGATATGTATAACATGTTGGACAAGCTGTTTTAAGCCAACCAATCGTTGGTAAAACATTACTTACCCAATTTGGATTTGGCGTTACTAGCGTAAATCCAGAATTTATACGTGTTACATTTTGCCCATTATAATTTGACCAATCAACACCACCACAAGCAAGTACCGAGTTACCCGCGCTGCCAGTTGGAGCAGGATTTTGATATGAACTAAAAGTATTCATATTGCATAACTGCAAATTAGTAACATAAATATTGTTATTTCCTCTAGATATGGTACTTGGATAATCAGTTACCGGATTAGACCAAGACTCGTTTAAATTAAAGTATTGAGATGCACCATTACTTTCAGTATTATTAAATCCAGCAATAGAATCAGCAGTTAGCCATGCAACCCTATGTCCACAGTATTGTTGATAAACAGAATTTGTTCCCTGATTAATACCAGATTCAGAACTATATACTGAATTTAAGTGATAACCACATACTAGTCCACCAGTACAACTTTCAGCTGAACATTTTTGTGAATTTTCGTCACCATCAACCCAACTATAATAAATCTGTGGATTTGCTACGCTACCATCAAATGGATAGATTGAGGTTGATTCTGGCTTCATCAACCATGTTGCAGCAGGTAACCCTGTTGAAGAAGGCCATGATCCCTGATTTTGTATGCTTCCGGCAACACCACAAGTGTAGGCATTTGAAGAGGATGCGGGATTGGTTGTTTGATCTGGACCAAATTGCAATCCAAAATTTACACCATTTATGATTGAAACATCATAATAGTCAGGATTATTATTTTTCTGGAAGGTTAGTTCTCCAAGAGTAACCACACCTCCCGGTGAAGCTCCTGTACCTGGGGCACAAGCTAAGCCAGTTCCATTACCACAACTACCCACTTCACATACACCACTTTCATTACACTTAGTCCTAGCAAAAAAATTACCGCTCCAGATAATTCCATTTGGATCACTACTTGAACCGGAAATATTGACAGTGACAGATCCACCATTAGACTCCATCAAATAACTTCCGCCAACAGGAACTAAAGCATCCCAAAAGCAAAACATTACTCCACCAGAATTTGCCCCACCTGGACGACAGGTTGAGCCGACTGGACATGCTGCACGTGGATTATTTAATCCACACCAAGATACTGCTCCCGGAGATAAATCATGCGTCGTTGTTACAGATTGTCCATCTTGAGCAGGGCTGGTATATGCATTCGCACCACCCTGAGTAATACCAATCCAAATAGGTTTAGTTTGCGAATTATTCGTAAATTTAAGAGTACGAATAGGTGCTTCCTGTGCATTAATAGTCAATACCAGTGATTCTATAGTAGGAACATTTAAAGACTTAGAAACAATTGTAGCAGTAATAGTACTTGAACCAGAAGCGCTCATTGCTTCAACTCCATAACCGCAGCTCATTAATGATTCAAATGGACTATTGAGCGTACATGTTGGCGTAGTTGCAAAAGTATTCTTGATACCACTTTCATTATATGCATAAAATTGAATTGCTGAAGGATTACTAGACGTTAGTGTCAAAGTTACCTGCCCTGTCTGCTCGCCCTTATTCCAGTTGACAAAAACAGGAGCGTGCATACCAAACGGAACTATATTGCCACTTTGTGTAGAAACTACAATTTTTCCTACATTAGGCGCAGCGGCACTTTCAAACACAGTAATAGGAGTATATGGATTTACAATACCAGCCACAATTGCTCCTGCGACTGTACCTTTAAGCTGAATCGGTGCTGAAGGAGTACCAGATACACTCCAAATAGGATTAGTCTTAGTAGCAGTACATGTATTATTAACTGTAGTAATAGATCCACACGCCTGAGAAGCATTTGGATTAAGAGTAGCACCATTAGCACTCTCGATTGCAAAATTTAATACTGCGGAATTAGTACTTTCGATTCCTGAACTACCAAAGATTCCTGCATTGATTGTTATCTGCTGGGTACTTACCGGATAGCTAGCATTTACGCCATTAATTGCGGACTCCGCCGGATAGTAATTACCATCAGAACTTTCAACTTCAAACTGTCCGTATACTGGAGAACTTTCAGTTGTCGTAGGCAGAGTTAAGCCTGAATAACCATTAGAAGAAACAAGTAATGATGTACTACCAAGTGAATTACCACTAATTGTCACCATGCATGTTGAATTTACATTTGATCCACTTGAAAGAGCACAGGTTTTAGGTGAAACTGTGGCAATATTATGATTAGATAGATCAACATTAACCTTTTGACCAACCACTCCAGTACTACCCTTTAAGGAAATAAATACTTTTTGAATGCTCCCATTGGTCACTTGGATATTTTTAATTTCCTGATTAGCATCATAGCTAGCGGAAAGGTAACCATTTTGTGGACTAGTGCCACTACTGTCACTACTGCTACCGCTACTACAACCATTTAAAATAAAGTTAGTTGCGAGCAAAGCTGCTAATAAAACCTTATTATATGGCTTAGATTTAAACTTCATTTTTACCCTCTCATAGTAAAAAATTAAATTTATTTTTCAAATTATACATGATTCAACATCAGCACAAGTAGACATAAACTAAAAAAGACTCACCATTGATAAAAAAATCTTGAAATATTAAATAAATTAAATTAGATCAAATTATTAAATATTACCACAATTGCTACACAAAGCAATATTAGGCTTGTCATCAAAACCTAAATAAGTCAAAATACCACATTAATTACTTGAATTATATCAACAATAATACTAATTAACAATCTGCCAAAATGGCAGCATAAGGAATAGTGCAGCAGAGCATATACCTACTAAAATGCTATAATAAGCAATTGGCAAATAATTTTGACTGATAAATAATGATTAAAGCGCGCCACAAACGTAAATACTTCTTGGAAACCTCAAGAACCAACTTAAGTTATGACTGTAGTCAACTACAGCATTGGCTTTTACATACCCCAATGGGTAGAGAGATATTGCGTAAAGAGCGTTTTTTCTTGCATAATAATGTTTCAACTATTTTTGGAACAAATTCACTCCAAATTGGACTGGGTGAAATAAATCTATTACATGGTAATAAAATCCCCAATCATTATACGCTTAATATTGACCTCAAAGCTGATTTGCGTTTTATTCCACTAGCGACAAATAGTATCGACTTAATTGTTTGTCCGCATGTCCTTGAGTTTACCAATAACTACCATCATGTACTGCAGGAATTTCAGCGAATACTGACACCACAAGGAAAACTAATCATTACAGCGTTTAATCGATATAGCTGGTTCGGATTTCTGAAATCAAGAATCAACATTCTTAAAAATGCACGACTGATAAAACTTGGACAATTAAAAGATCAGCTGCAAACATTAAATTTTCATCTTGAAGGTGGTAAATTTTTTGGTTACACTCCACCATTTAAAGATGTAAAAAAAATTCATAAATATCGTTGGATGAATAAGATTGGTGATCGATGGTTTCCAACTTTTGCAAATAGTTTTGCAATTATTGCCCGTAAGGAAGTAATTACCCCGACTTTGATCAAACGGATGGATATGGAAGCTTTTAAAATCCCCGAAACTGTAAACCTAGGTACCGCGAAAACATGCAACAAAAGCTGATTATTTATACTGATGGTGCTTGTAAAGGAAACCCTGGGATCGGTGGCTGGGGTGCAATACTTTTTTATGGCGAACATAAAAAAGAACTTTATGGCTATGCAAGTGACACCACAAATAATCGAATGGAATTAACTGCGGTAATTGAAGCATTAAAAGCGTTAAAACGTAGCTGTAGTATCGAAATTTATACGGATTCTCAATATGTAAAACGAGGCATGACCGAATGGATTGATGGTTGGCAACGTAAAAATTGGAAAGATGTCAAAAATCCTGATTTGTGGCAAGAACTACTTAAAACAGCAAAAGCACATGATATTAGCTGGCATTGGGTACGTGGACATAACGGAAATCCGAACAATGAGCGTGCTGATGAATTGGCAAATCTGGCAATAACTAAGGCAGGATCTTCTAGTTAATGACATACTATGCAGAAATAAGCTGGGAAAATGATATTCCGATTTCAAATAAATTTGGCGATGTTTATTTTTCTAAGGCATCTGGTCTTGAAGAAACAAAGTATGTTTTCCATAAACATAATGCCCTAGCTGAGCGTTTTTCAAATCTTAAAGAAAATCAAACATTCACTATCGGTGAAACAGGTTTTGGTAGCGGACTTAATTTTCTAGCAACTTTACAACTATGGCGAAATACTGCGCCAGCAAATACCCGACTACATTTTATTAGTATTGAAAAATACCCACTTCATCCTGATAACTTAAAAAGAATTCTAGCGTTCTTCCCTGAAATAGCAGAAGAACAAAATGAACTACTTACACAATACTATTTATTATTACCCGGTTTCCATCGCCTAAGCTTTAATGGTAATATTGAATTAACGCTAATTATTGGTGATATTGCTGGTACTTTACCACAACTTGAACATAAAGTTGATGCGTGGTTTCTGGATGGCTTTAGTCCGGCTAAAAATACTGAAATGTGGACAGAGGCAGTTTTTGGACAAATTGCCAGATTAAGTCATAGTAATACAAGTTATGCAACTTTCACCTCCAGTTCACTAGTCCGTAAAGGCTTAGTTAATGCTGGTTTTAGCGTTATCAAGACTAAAGGATTTGCTTTCAAGCGTGAAATGATTCATGGGTACTACATGAGCCCACAGGAAAAGCCAGAAACGCCGCAAATAAAAATATGGTTAGAGCACCAAGCAGTAAAACCCTCGCAAAAAGAAGTCGCAATAATTGGTGGTGGAATAAGTGGTGCAGCTACTGCTTACAGCCTTGCCAAGCGTGGTTATAAAGTAATAATCTACGAAAAAAATCCATTCCTAGCAATGGAAGCTAGCGGTAATTATCAAGGCATGCTTTATGCTAGCTGGTCGGCAGCTGATATACCCGCAATGGAACTTAGCTACAATGGCTACCGCTATAGCCATCATCTGATTCGTAGCCTTCTTAGTGAAAGCATTGATTATACGGAATGTGGCTTGATTCAGTTAGCACAAACTGATGAAGATAAAAAGCGCCAGCTGCAATTATTAAATAAAGGATTACCTGAGGATTTTTTCCAATATGTTAATCAGCAGCAGATTGAAGAATTAATTGGCTATAAGTTAAACGAAGCGCTAGACGGTTTATACTATCCATCGGGAATCTGGCTAAAACCAGCACAGCTGGTAAAGATGCTCGCAACACATCCTTTAATTACGATATGTACTAATGTAGAAATAACTGATACTAATTGGCTTGATGATAAGTGGCATTTGTATAGCCATGAAAAGCAAATAACAGCAGCTCCAATACTAATTCTAGCTAATGCCTATGCGGTAAACCAGTTTAAACAAACTAAAAATCTTCCACTCCGAAAAATCCGCGGACAAATTAGCATAGTTCCTCAATCATCTGGAGTAAAACGAATTTTATGTGGTAAAGGTTATATAACGCCGGCAGTAGATGGGAAATACACATTGGGAGCTACATTTAATTTTAATACTGATAGTAACGACATAAAAATTGAAGAACATCAAGAAAATCTAGCAAACTTCAATAATCTCCTTTCCCCGCTTCTAGATGATATAACGCCTGAAAAACTATCTGGACAGGTAAATTTCCGCAGTAGCCCACATGATTATCTACCTGCCGTTGGTCCGATCAGTGATTTTGAAATATTTGCTAACACATATGCCAGAATCAAACAGGATCGCAAGGCAAAATTTAGAGAACCATGCCAAAAATTGCCAAATTTATACCTAAATATCGGACATGGCGCTAAGGGAATCTTAACCGCTCCAATCTGTGGTGAAATAATTGCGGACTATATTGAAGATTCTCAATTGTCATGCAGCAGTAAATTACGTCAAGCACTGCACCCCGATCGACTTTATGCTAAACTTATTTGCGAGAAAGGACTATAAATCAATTCCACTTCATTTTTATTCACCATTATTATCAGTAAGTATTTAATGTTATAATAATGAATTATTACGAGTATTTTCAGATTAAGTATTCAGACAAACACATATGTGAGGGATCATGGAACAAATTTCAATTATTTCATTAATCGGTAACGCATCTGTCCCAGTACAGATTGTAATGGCGATTTTGGCAGTATTTTCAGTGGTATCATGGGGCATCATATTTAGCAAATGGGTTTCTATTGGTCGTGCCAAATTAGAAACCAGTAAATTTATAAAACAGTATCAAAATAGTAATAGTATTACTAATCTTTATAATTCAATAAGTGTTCAAAATAACCGGGTTACAACTGGACAAATGTTTTATGCTGGTTTAAGTGAGTATAACAAAGTTAGTAAAAGTGGGATAACTAATAAAGATACTATTACTGCGAATATTGAACGGGCATTAAGCGCAACGATTGATGAAGAATTAAATAGTTATGAGAAAAGCTTATCAACTCTGGCAACCTTTGGTTCAGTAAGTCCGTATATTGGACTACTTGGTACAGTGTGGGGAATTATGCATGCGTTTATTGGTCTAAGTAATACAGGTCAAGCAACACTTGCTTCAGTTGCGCCAGGTATTGCCGAAGCATTAATTGCCACTGCAATCGGTCTTTTCGTCGCGATTCCAGCATATATGGCATATAATAAATTTAGTGCTGATGTGAGTAACCTTGAGAAACGCATGTATCGTTTTGGTGATGAATTTTTAAACTTGATTAACCGTAAACTTTCTGCCACTAATAATTCTCAGGATATGTAATGAGCTATTCACAAGCAGAAGTAGATAAATTCAATAATCTCGCCCACGAATGGTGGAATGAGGAAGGCGAATTTAAAACGCTACATCAGATTAATCCAGCGCGAGTTAAATTCGTAGTAGATAATGCAAAACTAGAGAATAGCAAACTAATTGATGTTGGCTGTGGTGGTGGTATTTTATCAGAGTCGCTTGCCGCAAAAGGTGCAATTGTTGATGCAATCGATCTTGCTCCACAATCGATAGAAATAGCTAAATTACATCTTTATGAAAGTAATCTGCAAGTTAATTACGAATGCATTGAAATCAGCGAGAAAGCTGCAACTGCAAGTGAGAGCTATGATGTTTTGACTTGTATGGAAATGCTTGAGCATGTACCTGATCCAGATTATATAATAGCGAATTGTGCAAAACTACTTAAACCGAATGGGATAGCTTTTTTTTCTACTTTAAATCGCAACTATAAAAGTTACACTCTGGGGATTCTTGCTGCTGAATACCTGTTGAAACTGGTACCAACTGGAACTCATGACTATAGTAAATTCATAAAACCATCTGAATTACGTCATCTTCTGACTAAAAATGGCTTCGAAATTCTGTCAATAAAAGGAATTAATTATAATCCATTAACTCAGAATTTTAATCTAAGTAATGATACATCAATAAACTATCTGGTAGCCTGTAGAAAATGCTAAATATTTCTAAATCAGTCATAACCCCCTACACGCCAGCTCAAATGTATGCTTTGGTGTCAGATGTAGCTAATTACAAGAATTATCTTCCGTGGTGTCCAAGCTCTGAGGTACTAAAGACTGAAGATAATAAAATTGTAGCTAGAGTTGATATCTCATATCTAAAAGTGAAAGCTCACTTTACTACAGAAAATATTAATACGCAAAATGAACGTATTGATATGAATCTGGTTGATGGACCATTTAAACACCTTCAGGGTCACTGGAAATTTATTCCTTTAGGTGAAAATGGTAGCAAGATAGAATTTAAACTTGATTATAAATTTAGTAATATCATTATAGAAAAAGTGATTGGTACTGTATTTGAGCTGGTAATAAAAAGTATTGTTGATAGTTTTGTAAAAAAAGCTCACGAAATATACCGGAAATAAAAATGGAATTAATCGAAATTGAGGTTGCCTTTGCAACCCCAGAATTACAAAAAATAATAAAAATTGAGATCACTACCACGACTAAAATCACTGAAGCTATAAAGATTTCCAAAATTAACGATTACTTCCCTGAATACGATCTGACTAATATGCCAGTTGGAATTTTCGGCAAACGCCAATTTGAAGCTGACATCTATGAGCTTAAAGCTGGAGATCGTATCGAAATATATCGCCAATTAGCAAAAACTCCAAACCAGAAGCGGCTTGAGCGTGCGAAAAATAAATAAATTTGTAATCTTATGCTTATTACTAAAAACAGCCTTTGCTTTGGAAGTAAATATTCCAGAAACACTGACTGATAAAGTTGCTATAGCAGTGATTGATCTTGACAATAATAAAAAAATATACTCGTATCGCGCTAATCAACCAATGCTACTGGCTTCAAATATGAAAGTAGTAACCAGCTATGTTGCATTACAAAAGCTAGGCTGGGATTTTAACTGGCAGACTAAACTTGGCTATTCTGGAACTATTGAAGGTTCGACATTAAAAGGAAATTTATATCTAATTGGCGGTGGTGATCCATTCCTAAATTCAAATACCATAAATAACATCCTTCAATCTTTTAAAGCCAATACCGGAATTAATCAAATCGATGGTAATATTATTTTAGATAGCAGTATCTTTAATAATAAACCCCAAAATAGTGAATTACATCCCGAACCATATGCCACATATTCAGTCGAACCAGATGGACTACTTATTGATAAAGACTTAACTCCAGTCCTAGTCAGAATTAAAAATGGCAAAATAAGCCTAGTTAAACCTGATAACCTACAGTTTAAACTATTAAATAATCTTAAATACCTACCTGGCAAAGCTAGTTGTAATGATGCTAACGATTATGTAACTATCAGAAAAACTACAAAAAACACTTTAAGCTTAACTGGATCACTACCGCAAAAATGTAACCGTAAAGAAATCGGCATCTATCTTGGCGATGATTTCAAGCATGATCAGGAAGTCATAAAAAAATCGCTCAAAGAAGCTGGGGTTAGTTATGGTTTAATTGAGTCAGGAATTGCCCCTACAGATATAAACACTATCATGGTACATCATTCAGAATCAATAAACACTTTATTACCAACAATGAATCAAATGAGTGATAACACCTATGCCAAGACCCTTTTTATGAGCCTTGGAGCATATAAAAGCAATAATTCCGATACTTATACCAATAGCTTACAGCTTTATAAACAAACTCTCGCCGAAACTTTTAATTTTACTGAACTTACACCAGAAAATGGTGCCGGACTTTCGCGCCATGAGAAATTAACAGCTAAGCACATGACCGAACTATTACAAACAGTCTATAATTCACCAGATTATGATAAATTTAGATTAAGCCTACCTACGCCAGTCGAATCAGGGACTCTAGGACATGATTTCAAGGCTTATCGAAAGCAGCTTTATGTAAAAACTGGTACTCTTGATGATGTCAAAGCTTATTCAGGCTACTTCACATCTAATAATGGGCATAGCTATGCCATCTCTATTATTGCTAATGATATTAAGACCAATGGAAGTACCACCGAACTTTCAGATTTTAAACAACTATTCACAAATATTCTATCTAAATTAACTAGTGATACTCCTGAATCAAAACACTAAAACTCAGAAACACGTCTAGAAAGTCTTTTAAAATCTTTTTATTTACTCATCAATAAAAATTAGAGGATAGTCACAACCTTTAGAAGATATTTTCTTAAATAAATACAGGAATAAAGTACAGTAATATTTGCTATTCTAGATTATAATTACGGGCGTTTATACACTGTAGTAAAAGTGTACAAAATAAAGAATAAGACTATAAAATACAGACAGTTAAAATTGAAGGTCGAGGAATGCAAAAAATAGAGCAACTGATTGAAGCTGCTGCCAGTAATGATTTAATGAAAATGGCAAAATTGATTAGTGATGGAATAGATGTCAACCGTACTAATAGCCATGGAATAACCCCTTTAATGCAGGCTGCAATTGGTGGACATATTGCAGCATTAGAGATGTTGATTCAGGCTGGGGCAAATATTAACAAGCAAAATACTAATGGCATGACAGCGCTTCAATTGGCACAAAATCTAAACCATAGTCAGATTATCAGTAGATTAGGAAACTCGACAAACCATACGATTAATAGAGATCAGAAAAAACTTAATCAAGAACTTATTGAAGCAATAAGAAAAGAAGATCTCGAAACCTGTAAACAGATGATAAATCTTGGTGCTAATGTAAATCAGTTAGACGAAGATGGTTGGCCATTATTAAGTATTGCAGCCTTAAGCGGTAATGTTGAAATTCTGAAGCTTCTAATCAATGCTGGGGCAAATCCGGAACAAACTGACAATCATGGCTGGACAGCATTATTTTTTGCTAACTGGAGCTGGGATCAAGATATTGCAGACACAATTATTCAGTCCGGTGTTAAATTAAATAGTACAGACAAACAAGGAAAAACAGCACTGATCTATGCAGTTCGCGATGGAAATTATGATATGACCAAAGCACTTATTGCTGCCGGAGCAGATATTAACTATCGTGATGATTACGGCTGGAATGCACTTAATTATGCAATTAGTAATAATCGTAGCGAAAGCACGAGATTACTTTTAGATAATAACATAGAATCTAACCATCAGGATCGTCATGGTAGAACTCCGCTAATGTATGCAGCAAGGGACAATCATCAGGAGATTCTTGAATCACTTCTTAGTGTAATAAAACCATCAAATTCAATAGTTGATGATCGAGGATACTCGATTCTTCATTACGCAATTCTAGGTAACAACGTAAGATGTGTAGAAATTTTAGCCAATAATGGGCTTAATCTAGAACAAGAAGATACAAATGGTTGGACACCATTAATGCTTGCTGCCAAAGATGGTTTATATGATATCTGCAAAATTCTAATTAGTAACCATGTAAATATTGAACACAAAGATAAATATGGCTGGACAGCACTATTATTCGCTGCATGGAAGGGACATCTGGATGTTGTAGAACTACTAATTAATCATGGTGCAGATATTGAACATGCCGATAAAAAAGGCTGGACAGCATTAATTTATGCTATCCGGGATAGTAAAAAAGAAGTAGCTCAATTTTTGATCAATCACAATGCAAATCTAGAACATACTGATGGTTACGGACATACCCCACTACTAGTTGCAACATGGTATAACCAGCCCAAAATGATAGACTTACTAGCCTTAAATGAGGCTAATTTAGAACACCGTGATAAAGCTGGACAAAATGCCTTAGATATAGCTGAGGAGAAAAATTACCATGAAATAGTTACCCATCTAGTAAAAGCTGGAGCAAATTTTGAAGCAACTGTATTTAGTGGTGGACGGACATTGATCTGGGCTGCATGGAGTGGTAATAGCGAAGTGGTTGAGACGCTTATTAATGCTGGTGTAGATCTTGAATATACAAATAAGTCGTATTGGAGTGCTTTAATGTATGCAGTACGCGATGGTAAAGCTGAAATTGTCAAATTACTGGTACAAGCTGGAGCAAATATTGATGCAAGTGATAATAATAAATGGACTGCACTAATCTTTGCTATTTGGTATCAACAGGAAGAAATTGCTGAGTTTTTAATAAAATCTGGAGCAAATATAGAACATTCAGATTATCATCAACGCACCCCAATATTTTTTGCTGCAATGGTTGGTTCGGTAAATCTAACCAAGCTACTTTTAGCATATGGTGCAGATTATAAACAGCAGGATGATGAAGGTAATACCGCTCTCGTAATAGCTTTGGATAAAGGCTACCAGCAAGTTGCTGAGATTTTAAAATCAGCAAAACCAGTCGCACCAATAATAAGAGAAAAGATCACCCTACAACAAAATTTGTCCAGTCTAGCTTTGGCAGTTGTAGAAGGTACAGCAAAACAGGTAAAAGTAATTTTGGCTAATCCAGCAACGAATGTCAACGAAACTGATCGAGATGGAACTACAGCATTAATGAAAGCAGCTTTAGATGGTAAATCCAATGTAATTAGAATGCTAATTGATAAAGGTGCAAATCTGGAATTAACCGATAAAAATGGCGAAACCGCGCTAATGATTGCGGCTGAACATGGCAAATCAAACGTAGTGCGACTTTTGATTACAGCTGGAGCTAATCTAGAGCACAGCAATCATAATAAAAGGACGGCATTAAGCATGGCTGCTTTACACGGCAAAGCCAATCTGGTAAAATTCTTATTAAGTGTTGGGGCAAATATAGAGCATAAAGATATTGATGGCAGAACCCCACTATTAATGGCTGCACGTCATGGAAAGAAAGCAGTAATTGAGGTTCTATTAGAGAATAATGCTGATTTGCTGCAAACTGACGATGAAAGAAAATCTGCGATTGATTTAGCAGAAGAATATAATCATCAGGAAGTTCTTGAGATTCTTCAAGCAAACAGGATATAATCTATTAAATTTGAATGAGACTTACTATGAAATTTAACACTACACATGCATTGATTATTTTAACTGTCAGTTTATTAACTATTGGCTGCTCAAGCACACCTAGTGCTAGTAATTATAGTAATTATATGAATCAACCAGAAGTACAAAACGGTGATGAAGCTAAGATTGATGAGAAAAAGCTAAACCAGAAAGCATGGAGTGAAGTTGAAATTACCAAGATGACTTCCGTGAGAAGAATGGCAGATGGAAGCTACGCTACCAATCCACACGAAGGCTTAATGCATGTTCGTGCTGTTTTGGTTAATGAGGGCGATCGTCCGATTCAGGGACACTGGCGTTGTAAATTCTATGATAGCAATAACTTGCCACTAAACGAAGAAGAAACTAACCAAAATGCAACTTCAGATGAAGGTCTTGGCTGGCATACTATGGTAGTTTATCCGGTTAAATCTAAAAGTCAGCGTGATGATGCCAACGTAATAAAATGTGTCGCTCCATCTAAGCTTGCTAGTAACTACAGGATTGAATTTCACGATACATCCAATGACATTACAGAATATACCCGTTAGGAAAAACACACGATGCAAGCAGGAGCAATTGAAACAGTGATTAATGACATTGTTACCAATCAAGAACTGGTTACAAAAAGCGACTTGTTGGTAGCATTAAAAGAGTTAGAAATCAAACTAATAAAATGGGTTATAGGTACCGGAATTGCTGGAGTATTTGCTATTGCCGGACTAATAAAATATATCCATTAAATGTATATTTTCACTCTAGCGCTTATATTATCTGCATTATTTTGTTGGATAATCATAAGAAGCATCAGATGGCATGCAAAACTCACTCTCGATAATTACACTGGCGCACAAAAATTTCATAAATCCCCTACTCCACGAGTTGGCGGTTTAACTATTTTTTTATCTGCTTGGATATTAGCAATTGCTGGATTAGTCATGCATAAATTATGGGCGATTTTTTTTATAAAAATCCTTGCTCCGACTTCCTTAGTTTTTTTGGTTGGTTTTACCGAAGATCTTTACAAAAGAATTTCGCCTTTAAGTAGATTAGTAATGGTGATTTTTGCTTGCATGATAGGAATTTACACAGTACATGTAGTGAATACTATTACTCATACCAATGTCGCTATTTTTGATTACCTATTACGCTTTGAACCTATTAGTGTTATATTAACTGTCTTTATTATCCTTGGCGTGACTAATTCATTTAATATCATTGATGGGTATAATGGTTTATGCATAACTACCTCTTTATCTACTTTATTAGCTAGCCTCTTTATTGCTTATATTGCCAATTATCATTATCTAGATAATACAATAATTATTCTTTTAGGCGCTACTATTGGATTTGCGATCTGGAACTATCCACATGGCAAGATTTTCCTTGGTGATGGCGGTGCTTACTTACTTGGCTTTATTGGTTCATTAATCCTTCTTGAACTTTCACAAAAAGTACCGAATTATAGTCCATTTACTTCATTATTAATAATGATCTACCCGATCAGTGAAACTTTACTCTCAATTTATCGTAAAAAGTTTCTGCGTGGTAAGTCACCCTTTCTGCCTGATCGGCTACATATGCATATGGTAGTATATGGTAGATTAATTCAACATGATGTACATAACCGTAATGCAGCGGTAGTAATTAAAATGCTCTGGTTTATTTTACCTCAATTAGTGATTGCCTTATTCTTTTATAAGTCTCAGTATATAATCCTAATTGCAATATTTGCTTACGTTTTTATTTATTTTTGGCTTTATTTTAGGATTCTAAACTTTAAAACACCGAACCTACTACTAACTAAAGCCCACATCGTTAAAGACAACTAATTCTACAACACTATTACAAAAAGCAACAATATTATTAATGTAAATCACCATAAAACAATAGATTGGATAAATAAAATGGTTTTTAACATCCTTATTTAGACTATCAAGCTTGTTATATATATCTAATTATTGCTACAATAATACCGGGAATAATGGTATTTAGCAACTTAAATCAACGAGGAATATAATGAACTTACTAAATAAAGGATTTACAATCATTGAATTAATGATTGCTATTGCCATTATCGGTATCTTAGCTGCTATTGCGGTTCCTGCTTATAATAATTACACCGTAAGGTCAAGAGTTTCTGAGTCTTTTGCGATGATTGACTCAGTAAAAATCGCAGTTTCAGAGTTTTATCAATCAAGCGGAAGCTACCCCACCAGTAATACTGAAGTTGGTTTACCAACAGTACTTAGTGGCACTAATACACAAGCTGTATCAGTTACCAATGATGGCACTGGTAGAATTATAGCAGTAACCAGTATCGCAGTAGCTAATGGAACTTTTGATATAACATTTAGTCCAAGTAGTGACTCTGAAGACGTCATTACATGGACATGTAGCTCTAATGGAAGTGCTTATTTACCATCAACTTGTAGATAAGTTTAAAGTATTTTATACTGAAACTGGTAGATCTGATGCATATCGACTACCTTCATAAAATCTATACAATAAATCAATCTTTACTAATACAAAATTTAGAACTAAATCAGCTTATATCAAGAATGCTTATCACTCACCCAATGCTAGTAATATTAACTATATCCCTATCTACACCCATACTTATTCACTGTACTTATAGTTATCTAATTAACAAATATATCCACTTTGTCTAATGTATCAAGCTAATGTAAAAAAAACAACACTATAACAATCAATACTCAAAACAAATAAAACAATACCTTATATAAAGACCCACCAATTTAATAAAGTTATTCTAGCTGCTAGCCTTGTTTAAAGGATTCATTGTTGCTATAATATCTTAAGGAATAGTGGTATTTCGCTAATTTTAATATAACGAGGAAGAAAAATGAACATTATCAAAAACAATAAAGGTTTCACGATTATCGAGTTGATGATCGCTGTAGCTATTATCGGTGTTTTGGCAGCTATTGCAGTACCTGCATATAGCAATTATACTAATAGAGCAAAAGCTTCAGAAGCCTTAACCTTGGCTGATTCTGCGAAGACTGCAGTTTCTGAATATTACCAATCAAATGGTACTCCTCCAACATCTAATACTCAGGCAGGATTAGCTGCCTCAATCACAGGTACAAATACAGCTTCTGTGGCAGTTGGAGCTGGTGGTTCAATTGTTGCAATAACTACAAGTCTTGGAGCCGCTGGTCCAGTAACTTTTTCTATGACTCCAAGCTCGTCTACAGCGGGAATATCATGGGCATGTACTTCTGGTGGTAGCCCATACGCACCATCAAGCTGCCGCTAATATTATTAGTGTCTGTAATAAAGCTAGCTTTTTGCTAGCTTTATTTATTTGCTATCAATTCAAATAATTAGTAAAAATTTGTATTAATAATGGGTTCAATTTCACTTCTTTTTATAATTCCATTTTTGCCTTTCTTTGTTCCAGCATCAGCTACGATTATTGCTCCCTATTATATCCGAGAAGCGTTTACTGTATTGATTGCAGCCTTATTGATATTGATTTACTATCGGAAGACTCAAACGATTATAGTTAGAATGAATCTAGCGCAAGTTTTCATGCTAGTCTTTGTTACTATTTTAATATGTCAGATACCATTTTTGGATTCTTATATAAATTATAGTTTTGAAGCTATAGCAGTGATAATCATTGGAGTGCTATTATCAGTAATAATATTTAACTTATCAGTCGAAGCAAAAGATAAACTCTTTAAAATAATATCTAAAGCGATTATCCTCTGTTGTTATATCCAAATATGTATCTGTATCCTTCAGTTAAATAATATTGGCTTAAGTTTTTCAAGTAAATTTTACAGCTTTGATTTGACCAATTCAGCGATAGTTCATTTTAATCTATTGACTTTGTCTGAAGAAAGAATCGGTGGTGGCTTAAATCAGGCTAATAACCTAGCTGACCTACTAGCTTGGGGATTACTAGCAAATGTAGTAAACTCCATAAATAAAAATAAATGGCACTTAATCTTAGCTTATTTTACGATGATTATTATCAGTATATTTATAAGCTTAACATTTTCACGAATAGCAGTCCTCTTTGCCTTATTTATGATTGGCTATGGGGTAGTTATATTTCGTAAAGAAAAGTGTATAGGCAAACAGTTATTAGTTCACGGTATAACTTTATCTATCTGCATTTTAATCGCAGCTAAGGGGTATTTTAACTTCGCATATGCAAATTATAATGTTAACACAAATAATCACACATCAAATAATGCAAGAATAGAAACTAGCCTAAATATGCTAAATAATCTGGCACAAGGTAAAAGCTCAAACTTGTCTGCAAGTGATAGCCAACGCACTACCTTATGGAAAAGAGGCTGGCATGAGTTTATAGAGCATCCACTCTATGGTAATGGTTGGAACTATTATAGTAAATATTTATTTGAAAGTAATATCCAAGCAAAGACGAAGCCATTACCACAACTAGCACTCCCGATGAATGCTCATAATATATTTATTCAAGTTTTAGCAACAACTGGAATATTAGGTTTTCTATGTGTGGTTGGTTTCTTTTGTGCCGCCTTATATAGCGCATGGAAACAAGATGTACCTAAGCAAGTACTGATCTTTGGAATAATATGCATTTTATTAATACATTCTCAAGTCGAATACCCTCTATTTTATGTCCAGTTTCTATACTGCCTATTTATATTAGTTGGTCTTAGCAATAATAAAGCCATCTATAGCCTAAAAAATGTCAAACTATTTAAGCTAATATCTATACTTATATCTACTCTAGCTATTTGGCAGATAATTATTGGGATTAATTACTTTCTAATCTTAGCACAACTAAAGAAGCCCGCTAATTATATAGCTAATAATCCACTTCATAATATTATGATTAAATATCAAATGGCAGCTAATCCATTCTGGTCATACTATGTTGATGCCAACTTTGCAGAGAAGTTAAACTTTGATAAGATAACACCGGATAATAAAAAATTATTTGACCTTACCTATAATGCAAGCAAAAATGTGGAAGAGTTTACACCCTTCCCTGGTTTTACAATCAAACTTGCATATATGGAGCAGCTCAGAGGCAATACAATACGATCACAGGAGTTAATTAATAAAGTCCTAAATAGCTATCCAGATTTTAGAGCTAATCTGAGAGATTCAATTAGCACTATAGCTAAAGGTAACCCAGCTATTCAAACTTCAATGCTAAAGCAGCTCGACGCTAAACCGTAAGCTTCATAATAAAGTCCATGTTTTATACCATAAAAGAAAACCTGTAATATAATTTTTTGGTACCTCTATCGCGGCTAAAATAGGAAAGAAAGCCACAAAAAGAAATATTACCAAAGATAGATAA
This sequence comes from Neisseriales bacterium, assembly GCA_008017155.1. GTDB lineage: Bacteria > Pseudomonadota > Gammaproteobacteria > Burkholderiales > UBA11063 > Aquella. The sequence continues at coordinate 47,740 of SSGX01000034.1, forward strand.
AATATCACAAAGACCTTCAGCGACCTTTCTGTACCGTGCCATAACTCAGCAAGCACAAAAGCAATAATCATAAATAAAAACGGCGTAACTGTATAAAAATAATAAATAAAACTCCCACGTTTAAAAAAAGCATATGGCAAATACTGGGAGAGTACAGCTATCAGGATAAATAGCATTCCATAATTGATATTACGATAAGAGATAAAGTTTTTAAGCTGATTAATTATAAAGATGAAAAAAGCTAAAATACTAAACCACCAAATCGCAGGGTTCCCCATTAAAAGTACGGTAGAAAATGTCTTTTTTAGATTATTTCCATAACTATAGATAGTAAATGGTCTAATATCAAAGGGCCAAGTCCACCACTTTGAAGTAGAAGAACTATGCTGAACAAGTACATCTCGGGTATGGTAATTTATTATCTTTTCTTGCATATCAACAATGAAACTAATAAAACTCGTTTCCTGTGAGATCATATAATTAGGCAAGTAACTAAGAGCATAGATAATAAGCGGAATGATAATAAAACTAATAATGATTACAAATATCTTATTTATAAATTCTACTCTAATTCTATCTAAGATAAATTCGGCATAGATTAGTATAGCTAGTACTGGAAGTAAGGAGAATAGCGCCGACCATTTAATACTAATACCAAAGGCAAACATCACTCCAGCAGCAAAGAGATAACGAAATGAATCTTGCCAGTTATTTTTTTCTATTTTTGATTGTAGATATAGATATAGGAAGAAATATTCAACAAAGATAAATAATGTAACGATAGAATCTATCGATGCCATCCTACAAATCACATAATGCATAAAATCAAAGCAGAGTAAAATACTAGCAATACTTGCGGCTATCCTACTTTTTGATATTTTTTTAGTAAAGATATATATTAGTGGTAAGATAAAAATACCACTTAATAAGGGTAAGAAGCGCCACCCAAATGGATTCATCCCAAAGACTAAGATTCCTAGTCCGATGAGAAGCATCCCAAGTGGAGGATGGACATATACATAAGGAGGTAAAAAATTAATTAGCTGAAAAGCAGTAGTTGCATAATACACTTCATCCCATACTGCAGTAGAATGCCAGAGAGAATTCATCTGGAAGTGCTCTGGTACCTCAGGTGAAGTGAGTCCACTTAGATCATCTCTCCTATCATAAGGAGTAGAACTAACCTTATAATCCCGAATATAGTTCTTATTGCTATCAATTATAGCAATCTGCTTGAGTTCTACGATGGGCTTACTAATCTGAAAAAATACTTTAGTTACTTTAGCCGACCCTAGCAAATTAACATTTACCCAAGTAAAAACCTTAGGCATACTTTCATTAGTATCAACCTTACTTAGGTTAAATTTTTGCTTTGCCTCAGTTTCGACACTTACGTCGATAACTCCACTAGACAAACCAAGGTAATAATTTATTTGACTAAGCTCTACTGGCTTGGCTAAAGTAATAGTGAGAGTTTTACTCTCAATATCACCAAACCAGTGCCCCTGTTTAAGCCTATCTCCGTAATTAACTGAGCTTAAACCGATATAGACGATAGTAATAATGCTCATCATTAATAGATCTTTAATATCTATCCCAGCAAATAATCTTCTAAAAGAAAAATGATGAATTTTGACCTTTATACAGACAAATACTATCGAGGCAATTAGTAATAAAACTAAACTAATTATTTGATAACTGGCAGTAGTAGAGAAATGAAACATATTAACCATTTCAAAGAGATAAATTGGCGATTAGCAATTTAAGGATATTTTAACTATTAAATACACCACTTAGAAAACCCAAGTAGAAAACCAATGAAGATAATTGTATATATAACTACGCGCTACAGTTTCGCCGGCTAATACAGGATAAAACAGTATGAATAAACCAAAAGCATAAATTATATAAATTATGGTTAGGGCATAAATTAATCGTTTGGAATAGACGGATAGTATATCTATGGATTTAACTATTGCTAGAGTAATTAACGGAGTTACAAAATAGAAATAATAAATAAAAGTACTGCGTTTAAATAATGAATATGGCAAATACATCGAAGCTATTGATAATAAAATGAAAAAACTTACCTTATCGCGCTTCACTAAATAATTAACCAGTAAAATCAAACAAGAACCAATCCCTAGCCACCAAATAGCTGGGTTACCCATCAGCACAATTGAAGTTGACAAACCATGTAATATATCATTATTACGAAAAATAGCAAAAGGAGTTTTTAAAATTGGCCAGCTCCACCATACTGACGAATAAAAATGTGGTTTAATATGTACCATAGTGTCAGTTTGAAAATACCAGGCGTATAGAATTTGCTCAAAGACAAATTGATAAAAGTTCGTCTCTTTGCTATTTATAAACTCGGGGATGTAACTTAGAGAATAGATGCAAATTGGTAAGACAATAATCGCAGCTAAATATAGTGATAACCTAAAAAATAATCTAGTCCTATCTTTATATAACCCTAGTTCACTGTAGATAATCAAGACAATAAAAATAAAAATCATAAATAAAGCAGACCATTTAGTAGCAAGAGCCAAGCCCCATAAATAACCTGTAGTTAATAAAGATTTTAGCCCCTCGGAATAATTTTCTTTTTGGCTATGATTGAAATAGCGATAAAAAAATAATAGTGTAGCCGTTGTAAATACTATTAATATTGAATCTAATGCTGCGATACGGCTAAAAACAAAATGCATAAAATCAAGACTGATTAATAAGCTGGCAAGAAATGCAAACACACTACGTTCAAATATTTGTTTAGCAAATAAATAAACTATCAGTATAAGTAAAACTCCTGTAATATAAGCTGGCAAGCGCCAAGCAAATGGACTCATTCCGAATAACGTAATACTTGAAGCGATAATATTTATTCCTAAGGGTGGATGTTCTCTAACATATAAAGGCGATATATAATTAACTAGCTGATACGCAGAAGTAGCATAATAAATTTCATCCCAAATAGTACTATCTTTATTTATGGATTGTATGCTCGGCTTAAAATTTAATGGAATAAAGTCTGAGATGATTGAATCATAGTCAGAATTAACATTTCCAATAATAGTGAAATTGGTTACGGGCTTATTGTTATTATCCATCAGAAAGATCTGATTTATTGAAACTAGCGGTTTTTCAACTATAAATTTTATACTCGATACCTTCCCAACTGACTCTGGGATATTAACAGTAATCCACATAAATAAAAAGTGGCTACTTTCAGATTGATTTTCTATCTCAAGTTTAGCTTTTACACCATCTTCTTTGATTGCATCTATCTCTAAAAGACCATTAGTAAACCCAGAATAATAATAGACTTTGCCTAATTCAGTCTTGTGTGGAAATTTTAGCTCAATTTGCTTTCCGGGATAATTACCTTGCCAAACACTTTTTTTAATATCTTTAGTTCCTAGGTTTATCTGACTGATATAGCCGAAGATACTACAAAGAATTAGTAGAAGACCCAAATCCTTAATAGTTAAGTTTAACCCCATAGATTTTGAAGTAGAAGATTTATAATTTTTGGATGAATAATTTAATACCCAAATAGTGACAGTAGCAAGAAGAATAACTAAAAAACTAACTTGTAGTATAGCTAATGTACTCATTGAGCTTGTCTCGAAATATTATAACAAACATTATATCCATCTAATTTATGACAATTCTCTAGCTTTGCGATATCAAAATTAGGCGGGACAATGTATAATGTGTTTAATTCAAGATGTGCTTGCTTAAATTCATCAATGCTTTTAGTAATTGCGGCTTCATTTTCAATACTACTTCTGGCAAGATGCATATTATTAATTGTACTACCATTTAGAGCCGCCAGCAGTGCAAATTTATAAATTACCGGGAAATTATTTGAGTCTGCCCACCACAGTTGTAGAGAATCAACATCTTGTGGGTTATTGGATATAACTACTATATGTCTTATACCATTTTGTTTTAATTTATACCAGAAAGTTGATTTTAAATCAGCATTCCAAATATTTAGCGGTTTTCCAGATGAATGTGTTTGTATAATTCCATTGAGTAATGGTTTGGTATCAGCATATTGCAAGCCAAGAAGTAACATTAATATCAGCCCAGCAATTTTCTTATTAGTAAAATTATCATAAATTGCCAATATTGTAATAATTACTATGAAATAATATAGTACCCAGATAAATCGACCAGACGCACGGAAAATAGAAAAGATATGCCCACTATACGGTAAATTAATTGAAATGCTACCAATTTGTAAAATATTGGAGAAAGCTATTAGCGTAAATACTGCCAGTACAATAAGTAAGCCCAAATTGCTCAGTTTAACTTTTTCCAGAATGAATGACCTAAACCTAAACGCCAGCAAAAATAACAGCGGCAGTATTACGCCGATACCAAGATAAGCAAAACCTTCATACTGTCCATCACCAACCTTTAATGGCTTAAACAATAAAGAACCAAATTGCGGATTAATCAGAGTAAGCACATTTGCGCTATATACTCCAAAACCATATGCCTCACCTTGAGTTTTACCAAAAAACCAACCAAAGAAATAAGCACTGCCAATAAATACAGCCATAAAAATGACTGAACTAGTAATCAAACTATAGCAAAATAAACGAATCTGACGATTTAGATAATATTTGATACTTAATCGATAAACCAATGCGAAAGCCATTCCCATATTCATAAATGCGATATACGGATGTATACCACAAGCAACAAATAATAATACTGATTGCCAACAAATATCAGCTTTATGATTTATCTGTGGTTTTAATAATAATATAAAATTAAAAACCAGTAACCACTGACTAGCTAATGAAAAATGAAAGTAAAAGCGAAATAGCATTGGTGAAGCTAAAAGCATAAATAAGCCACCAATAAAGGCTAATAACATATCCTTACGTAATATTCTAAATAATAAACTACCAGAATAAAACATTAGCATATTATTAATAATTGCCCAAACTCCATGCCAAACAAAAGGCTCAGGCAAATAATTACGTAATAGCTTCAAAATAATTGCAAAAAGTGGAATCGAATCGGTATAAACCATAGTAGTACCGACTGGATACATTAGGCTACTGGTATAAGTAAGTGGCCAGCTCCAATTATCATGACGATAAAAATCCCAGCCAATAAAATATACCAGCATATCAGCAGTCATAAAATTAAATAGATGTGAATTAAAAATTAAATCACCAACAATATTAACTGCTAATAAGGTACCAAAGATGAAGGCAGTAAATAACCAGAATAATTCAATAACAACAAGCTTTATTCTAGAATTAATCTGCATTTTTCTTTGCAATACAAATTAAAGATGAACCAAATGGTAAGCTAATTTTTTTTGAAAGAATAGATTTTTCACTCCGCATAATCTGGTAAAAAAGTGAATTTAAAAGTGAATCATTTTTCCCCTGAATCGCATATTTAGCTGTTCGATTTAAAACCCGCTCAATCAGTCGTGAAACTAAAACCAATGGGAATAACCAAAAATTAAAGTAAGAGTGAAATTTAATTAAAAATCCTGATTTTTTCAATAGCTTTGATAATTGTAAATAATTATAGCGACGAAAGTGAAATAAAAACTTATCATAGGCACCATATAAGAATTGATAGGCAGGCACAGTAATTATCAAACTACCGCCAGGCTTGAGTCTTTTATATATAGCATCTAAAGCCTCCTGATCATGTTCTACATGTTCCAGCACATCAAAGAGCAAGACAAGATCAAATTGCTTGTCACCAAATGGAATATCATTAGGTAATGAGCCTTGTTCAAGACGTATATCTTTTATTTTTTTCCGTGCATAATTAATTGCATCGATACTGATCTCAGAACCACAAATATCTGAAAAAAACTGCCTGAAATAAACTAGATTCCCCCCCGTACCAGAGCCAATCTCTAATACCTCTAGCTTTGAATCAAGTAGGTTTTGATTATCCAGCACGCTAGCTATAATTTCACGCCGTGCCCGAAACCAGAAATGCGTTTCTTCCATAGCAAACATATCATGAAAATGTTCCTGATTCATTTATCCGTAACATCCTCATTAGTATATACTTTTCTTGCAATAAAAATTGGACGTCGCTTAGACTCTATAAAAATCCGTCCAATATACTTTCCTAAAATACCAATTCCAATCATCTGTAAACCACTAAAAAATAGTAAAAATATCAATAATGAAGCGTAACCAGGGGCATCAATTCCCAAAAATAGCTTATATATTATAATGAATATACCATATAGAAAACTTGAAGTGGCAACTCCAATGCCAAGATAGAACCAAATTTCTAACGGAGATTTACTAAAGCTAGTAATTCCATCAATAGCGAATTTGAATAATTTAAAATAATTCCATTTACTGGAACCAGCTTGCCTAAGCTCTCGTTTATGATAAATCAGCTTTTCTTTAAAGCCTATCCAAGCAAATAGACCTTTATTAAAACGAACTTTTTCACCCAGAGTCAAAAATGCATTTATCGCAGCTCGATCTAAGAGACGAAAATCCCCAGCATTTGGAGTAAGCTTAACTTCACTTATTTTATTAATTGATTTATAAAAAAGTCCAGCAGTTTTTCTTTTCATGTAAGTATCAGTCTCACGATACTGATGTACTGCGGTTACAACTTCATAGCCATCAAACCAATATTCAAGCATTTCAGGAATATATTCTGGAGGATCTTGTAAATCCGCATCTATACTAACTGCACAATCACCATCAGCATACTCAAACCCTGCGTATAGCGCAGCTTCTTTGCCAAAATTACGTGATAAATCAATAATTTTCACTTTAAGAGATGTGTTAGTTTTTTGATATTCAAGTAACTTATCCAAAGTATCATCAGTACTACCATCATTAACAACAATATACTCATAATTAATTTTAGTGTAGTTATCTGTAATGATTCGTAGCCGCTGAAAAAGTAATTCTAACGAATCACTCTCGTTTTTCATCGGAATTATTATACTTAATAGCTTTTTTTTAGAACTCATGAGTAAGTTTGACCAGTATTATTTTTGAAAAAATTCAGCATTCTGAAGCTGGTTAAAATTATCATCAAGAATGCATTTCCTTGAAAGATATGTAGAGTTACTTTTCTTTAAAATGTTATAGTGCTCAAATAAGATAACACCATCATATTCAGAAAGTTCAAGCAGGTAACTTTTCAGAATCAACTGAGTATCCTGAGTATCAAAGCCAATAATTTTCACAGGAACTATAAGCTCTTCATGAAATTTCTGTTGAATTTGATTTTTGTTTCCGCTTAAAATTTGATCAGATATTAAAACTATAAGCTTAGTAGGTAAATATTTTTGTGAATTGATTGAACTAATAATTTCTTCAAAATTAACATTTTCATCATCAACGACAATTGCCATCGCCAAATTTTTCTTACGGCCTAACTCATATAGTTTCAGATATTTAACGAGCACACCCATAGTATTATAGGAGCTAATCAAAAATCCTTCATAACCATATTTAAAACCTTTTCTGAGCAGATAGTTTTTAATAAAAGCCGCAATTGTTTTTAACGGAATCATCCATAACTTTACAGATTTTTTACCATAATTATTAGCGGCATAAAGATTCGCATAATGTTCAAGTTTTGCCATTAGCTGTGAGGTATTAGTATAAGGAAAATGATAGATAAAGCGCTCAGATGTTTGTGCTACTTTCTCAACTTTTAGCTCTTTAGTAATAATACTTTCATGTACTTGATTATCATTAAATCTAGTAACCTTACGATTAAATAAACGTGTAACATAATCATTATCCCAGCTACAACCATCTATGAGCAGATTATCATAATAATTCTTACGATAAAACTGATAAACTTTACTATCATCTAAAGCTAGGCTTAGGATGTATTCAGCAAGCTTTGGATGTAATACTTCATCACTATCGACAAATAAAACCCAATCATTACTTGCCAAATCAGCACCAATATTTTTTAGTGGACCAAAACCGCAAAACTCACGTTCATATATTTTTACATTCGGATATCTAGCTGCAATAGCCAAGGTTGCATCAGTCGAGCCATTATCAACTATAACAACCTCAGAGAATTTATTTAATACATTCAGACAACGTTCCAAATATGTAGCGCTATTTTTAGTAAGGATAACTACAGATATCATTTATTCAAACTGCTTTAAAAAACGTAAATCATCAGCAAAACCAGTTTTTACTTTAACCCAAACTTCAAGATGAATTTTAGTCTCAAAAAGCTTTTCCATATCTAATCTTGATTCGGTAGAAATCTTCTTCAGCTTTTCACCACCCTTACCAATTATTATTGGCTTCTGATTATCCTTATCAACGATAATAGTTGCATAGACCTTAGTTACTGTTGGGGTCTGTTCAAATTTATCAATATCAACCATTAAGCTATAAGGTAATTCTTCACCCAGATAACGAAAAAGCTTCTCACGAATAATCTCACTTGCAAGAAATTTACTACTCTTATCAGTAAGTTGGTCTTCTGGATAGAGAAATACACTCTCAGGTAGGTTGGGTTTAATCACATCAAGAATAGCTGTCATACCAGTATGATGCTTAGCTGCTACAGATATAGTTGCTTTAAAAGGGTATTTGCCAGCAATACTATTAGTAAAGCTATTAAGTTCGTCTTTATTTTTTAGCAAATCATTTTTATTTATACATAAAATAACATTTGCATTCACTGGCAAAAGCTTTAATACTTCTTCGTCAGCATTATTAAATATGCCCGCTTCAACCACAAAAACTATCGCATCTACATTTGATAAACTACTAACTACGCTTTGATTAAGCGCTTGATTAAGCTTTGTCAAATATTTATTTTGAAATCCTGGGGTATCAACAAAAATATACTGAGTATTTTCAGCAGTATATACTCCAGTTACTTTATGTCTGGTTGTTTGCGGCTTACGCGAAGTAATACTAATTTTTTGCCCGATAAGATGGTTCATCAGAGTAGATTTGCCAACATTGGGGCGTCCAATTATCGCTACAAAACCACAGTAAGTTTTAATCATTTGTTTCACAACTATTCAATAAATTTAGAACATTATATGCAGCTACTTGGCTTGCTTGTTTCTTACCTTTGCCTGAACCGACTGCTTTTAACTCCAATTCAGTAATTTCACATTCAACCAAGAAAACCATATCATGTTCAGGCCCACGCATGTCAACTATTTTATACTCTGGAAGTTTATAACGACGTGCTTGCAAATATTCCTGAAGTTGGGTTTTATAGTCCTTAGTTTTACCATATTGCTGCTCACGAAGAGGATAGTAAAATAAACGCTCAACAACTTCTCTTGCCCGATTAAATCCTCCATCAAGGAAAATTGCAGCAATTATAGCCTCAAGACAATCCGCGAGTATAGATGGACGCTCACGACCACCACTCTTTATTTCACCATCACCAAGGAATATATATCTACCGACATTTAACTGTTCAGCAATCTCGACTAATCCATCCTGATTGACTAACGCAGAGCGCATTTTTGATAATTCACCTTCCGATAAATTAGGAAATAACTGATACAAATTAAGTGCAATTAAACAATCAAGAATTCCATCACCTAAGAATTCCAGTCGCTCATTATTATTTTTGGCATAACTTCTATGTGTTATTGCCTGACGTAATAAAGAAACGTCATGAAACTCATACCCCAAATTTTCTTGTAAATCTAAATAATTTGGCATTATTTAATCTTAGTCCCTACCCTTGACAAATCTTTAAAGTTCATCCAAACATAAATTGCCTTACCCAAAATTGATTTATCGGGAACAAATCCCCAGTAGCGGCTATCTAGACTATTATCCCTGTTATCTCCCATCATAAAATAATGTCCGGGAGGAACTTTGCAAATAAACCCACTATTATTATAAGAGCAGTTTTCTTTACCCGGAAAATCTTGAACCATTTCCTGAATAACTGGCGGTAATTTATCCCAAATTATTATTGGATGGACAATACCAAGCAAATCCTCAATCTGGCGCTCGTTATGGATTATCATTGGACCATTTTCACCCTGCTCACTATAATCATAAGAGCCGTCGCTGGTATAATCAAGAGGTTTGCCATTTATAATAAGATGCTTATCTTTATATTCTAAAGTATCACCCGGCATTCCAACAACGCGTTTAATTAAATCACGATTTCTTACATTTTGGTCTTGAAAAACAACAATATCACCACGAGCAACTTCGTGTACAGGAATTATAACCTGATTAGTAATTGGCATTCTAATACCATAGTCAAATTTACTAACCAGAATAAAATCACCAACAGTCAAATCGGGACGCATTGAACTACTTGGTATTTGATAAGCCTCAAATAGAAAAGCACGTAACACCCAAACAGCCAAAACGACAGGAAAGAACTCTCGCGAATAATGAACATAATGAGGTTTTGTATCAGCAATACCACGCTTTTTAGACCATTTAAACTTATCAAATAATAAGATAACTCCACTTACCAGTATAAATGCTAATAGAACCGTTGCAAAATCAGTAAATTCGGAAATTATCCCAACCCAACCAAGAATAAAGATAAGATATCCATTTTCCATTGCTTTGCTTTTATTATTTCCATGTGCCCGATATATCAATACTACACCAAGCACTATCCCAATAATTCCGAGATAAAACCACTTCGACAAACCTTGTGCTTCCATATTTTCCTTGCTAATTAAACCCAAATTTGAACAAAGCTTTTATTGTATCATATCTGTGATCACTAGCGATTATTTCATTTATGATATATACAAATCATTAATTAGAAAACTAATATTAGAATAAAGTTTAGATAATATAAACACATAAAAACAAAGTAATATAGATATAAATGAGTAAAAGGGAGATTTAATCCTGAGACATATTAATTGATTGTGAGAGAGATTAATATTCTATCGAGATGCTATAGTAAGCTATAGTAAGAAGTAAAATAATCAGAATAAGAAATTGAACATGCTAGTATGATAAAAAATATAAGCCCCATAACATGCTCCTGACCGGAGGTCAGGAAGGTTATGGAGGGAGATATGAACCTTTGTATTCTACCTTATCTAGAGATAGTTTTGATTTTCATAGATAGCTTTCTATACTCTCTATATAAAGCTAAGATAGGATAGAATATAGAGTAAATGAGAAGATATAAATCTAAATAAGATATAAAATATAAAGTTAAACTAAATAGTCTATATTTAGACAGTTTTATAAGCAATTCTTGCTTTTGTGTTTTTATATCTACAAATGTAAAGACCCGGTATTATCCGGGTCTTTGTCTTGTTGGGAGCTTGGCAATGTCCTACTTTCGCATGGTATACCCCACACTATCATCGGCGATCACCCGTTTCACTGTCCTGTTCGAGATGGGAAGGAGTGGTTCCAGGTCTCTATTGTC
>SSGX01000026.1 GCA_008017155.1 Neisseriales bacterium
GTTTTTTCTAATTTGTAGATCTAGGAGGGAGGGATGTTCACTGGTGTTACTAGGAGGGTGTTAGGGTTCAGCAAGGGGAAATAAAATTGATAATTTTAAGCTGCATCGGTCTATATGTCCCAAAATTAATCAATATATCCGATAAGATACTCTTGGATAGCTTGCTTGACAACCATCTTTAATTTTTGTTAATTAATCCTAGACAATTCATGAGATTTTTTCAATTTCTCAACTCTTCTCTCTTTTTCCAGTATTAAATCTTGTTCTTCGAATTCCTCTATTTGTCCGTGCTCAAATCGATAGAATTTCTCAGAAAGTTTTACCAATTATTTCTTTTCGACTAATGCGATATGTGATCCATACATCCTCTATCTTCTGATGAAGAAGTTTCTCTATTGCTCTTTTCCTGGAATTTTTTAATATTTTTCAATAATATGGGTTTTTATTGGAATATAGTGCAATTTGGGGCACTCGAATGAAGTATGTCTTTACTAATTGCATCTTGGGCATTTTATGATATCCCAAGCTGTGTGATGGTAAGGGTGCCGATGGAGAATAGAAAAATAAAATTGTTTATCAATTTTAGATGTTTCGAGAACCGATTAGAAATTTTATTTGCTTATTTTCCAGAGATTGCAATGCGATACAGCTGTAATTTCATAAGTTTTCCTCAACTCGAAATATAAAAAGTTCACAGTTATTAAAACTGGAGCTTACCCCTCTAAACTTTAGATGTAATCATAAGCCAACCCACCCATAACAGAGCTAAATCTCTTGCATGTGAGACTGACTTTTCCTCTCTGCAAAATCAGTATATCTTAATTTGTTTTAGTTTCAAAAGGGGTTTAAGGATAAAAATACTTGTTTTCCATGATCTTAGCAAGTTCCCCAAGAGTACTGGGTTTCAAATTTTGAAAAAACATAATTTTCTGGAATACCGGCTGGTATGCTTCCCGATAGTACGCAGATCTCAAATTTTCAGGCAGGCTATCAAGAAACTTTTACTTCCTATTTTGAAACAGATACTAATTCGCTTATGATAGTTCATCATTTATATGATTATAAATTTTCTTCTATAAAATAGGATTCAATTAGTTGTTTGTCTTTTTGTGGTGGGTGAGGATTAGCTCATAGATGTTCAATTGTTCAGAGAGTTTTTATTTTTTCTTGCGAAGCTATGAGATTATGTTTCCGATTTCCGTTACATTGTAAGCAAGTACAACACAGCTGAAAATTTAGAGGAAAGCAATGATTAGTCTCTAATTTTCATTGGTTGGCGTTATTTAGCCAAAACCCACTGACATCATGATAGTTGCAGCCCAATAAAATGCGGTAACATAGTTTTAGTGCCATGAAATATTGAGGTATTCTTCTCCGTAAAATGTTAATAGCCAATTATCCTCACTATTAAACTTGGCGACTCCCAACAAAATTGTCGCCAAACAATGAGCAAATAGAATATTGAAGATAGCCACTTTTATGAGACTCCATATCTATCTGTTTTTTTATGATTTCAGGTAAACCATTTCCAGCTTCATTAAATCTGAAAGCTATATTGCTAAAGTTAAAACAGAAGTGAAAAATAGGGTGATGGCGACTTCAGCTTAGCGTGGCATAGCAATGAACAAGATTATCAAGATAAGCATACTGACGTCAAATATAAGAAGGTAAGTAGAAAGATAATATTGGATGGTATCCCTGAGAAATTCACGATTCTGCCCTTTATAGAAAGTTTTTCTGGTGCAACTAATAAAAAAATGCAATATAAAAACCGTCTAAACAATGCATTTAATGACAATAGTTCCAGGCTCAATAGATTGGGTTTCAGTGAATTTATCAATAAAACCACTAAATGAGCTCAGCATTACAATCACAACCAGACAGCTTATATGCAAGAGCGATACTAAATGCCAAATTCTCTCATTATATGCGATACCATATAAACCCGTTACAATTCTTTTTGTTTACCATTTTTATTGTAAATCTGGGGGAGGACTCTTCAAAATTGCGTATCTCTTGACGCGTTAGAGGAAAATTGAGACCAGCCTTTACTTTTTGCATTCTATGAATAAATTTGATAGAGCATCGATCATTTTTTTTTCTTCCTCATCGAGAACTTCAGCATAATTATAGATATCTTTGAGGGAATTCAGTGCTTTTTCATACTAAGGATTATTCTTTTATTTGAGACCGTGAAGAATCATACAAGAATAATATTCAAATAATATAGAAGCCAAGAAAGAATAAATTAAGCTAATAACTCAAAATAACAAATAACCACAAGCTCGCAAAACTCCTCAAATATTATCCACGAGCAAAAATACAAGAATAATTTTCAAATAATTTCCACACCCTTCAAAACTAATTTTAAAAATACCCTCTAAGGAATTAAAATACGGTAGGAATATTACAGAAATTTAGGAAATAAGGAAATTAAGGGATTTGATGGATTATCGGGCTGGGGAGTGGGGGAGAAAGTTTTTTTAGATTTAGTGTTGGTTTTTTGTGAAATATTTTTTGAAATATTTCGTGATTTTAAAAATTATTTAATAAGCAAAGATTGGGAATATTATTGAATATTATTTTGTTAATTTATACTTGTAAATATATTCAGATGCTAAAATCATCTCATTTCCTAGTAATGTAGGAACTAGCTTGAACTGTTCTTGATTAGCTGTTTGTCGAATACCCAGTCTGGTTCAGAATTGACCCACTGCTTTGGGGCAATTCTGTTGATACTTGCTTCAAAGTAGAGTAAAATCTATCAATAAAACTATCATTCATTTTCAGCTATGATTTCTGTCTTCTGAGTTCATGCAATTCAGATAAAATTTGCTACAGGTTTGTGAGGTCCAATCGATGTAATTAATTCTTACGGATGATTATTGTCTGCTAGAACTCGGACATTGAACCCAAGGCAAGCTTTATGGATGATTACATTTTTCTGAATTATTCTTGTCTTCTTCGATGGTATGATTACCAGTATTCGGATTCGGATTTCATTGAGGCTGCTGTCTGTTACCCAAGGGCCATCAACTGAGATCTTATTAACTTATAGCGTTAATCAATCAAATAGTACCATTATTAATTTGTTTAAGGAGTTGGCTTCACCTGTGTCTCTCTTTCCTAGAGTTCCTTGATCTTGATTTCGAGTTACATGATATAGGAGTTAGTTTATTTGGTGAATTTCTAGATATACATCTCAGCATCATTGAGTTGTCCCCACCTCTCCTTCAGTTGCTCCTAATACTAGAAAATAATCCTCTCTCTTTCCTGTTCCCAGCCATTATCAACAGGACGATCATTTTTCTCAAATTCCTAAATCCTTCTCCTCAGCTCCAAAATAATAATCTCATACTCCCTCTTAACACTGGAAATTTAGATCTGAGATTTTTATGAATACTCTCTAATTCTGATCTCATATTTTTCAATTCTGCTCTTAAATTATTGAATTTATCTTTTGTAGGTGGCTATCTAGCTTAGGAGAGAGTTATTCTAGGCTTTTAGGGATTTGATTTGTTCGGTTAGCCTGCCGATTTAGGCTTACAGGTCTCGGATTTGTCCAAGATATTGTTAGGAGTTGTCTACTTTCTTGTTGTTTAGAAGTTCTTGCAGTCTTTCGATCTACATCTAGAGGGTCCTTATTTTAACTTTATAGTGCTGGCTATTTGTTTAGATTTCTAGTCGTGCTTGCTGAAGATCGGCTGTTAGAATATTTATCTTCTCAATTAGTTTTCTCTATTTACTCTCATATTCTATATTGAGCTCCCTAATTTGATTTTAATACTGCTGTCCTTGCCCCTGTAACTCGAATATATATTTCTCTGCCTCCTCCAAATTTCTCTTCCATTCCTCCAACTCCTCCTGGAACCTCCTCATCTGCTCCTCAACATCCCCATTGTTTTGCTGGCTCAACTCCTGTATTTGTTGTTCGAGTTCCTGAATGTATTTGTTGGCATCTTCCAACTTATAGTAGTATTCTTAGATAGTTTTATTGTACTCGATCTAGATTTCTTCACGGATTTGTTTGTGGAGCTAGCTTTGGATCTTGATTGTCAGTTATTCTTGGATTTGCATGTAGAGCTAGTTTCTGATGGTTAGCTAGAGGGATTATCGGAGTTGTTTTTGGAGTTAGTTGCGGATTCGCACTTAGAGTTCTTGCCGGATTTGGATGGTGAGTTCTTAGCGGATTGTTTTTTAGAGTTAGTGGCGGATTGTTATGGTTAGTTCGCGGCGAGCTTGACTCTAGTCGAATTTCTTGCTGTTGCTAAGTTATCGACTTATTCTTTCGTACTATTCTTTATAGTACTGGAACTATGACTAAATATTCTGATATTTCCTATTCAAATCATTATACTTATATTCCCATTAATTATACGAAGATTGACTACTATCCTCCAATTTGATCTTCAACTTCCTAATTTCACTAACACTCTCCTAATATTTGATCTTCCACTCCAAAGCCTCATAGGTCCCCTCATCTTCCATCCTCTTAATCCGATTATTCAGCCGATTAATCTCGAAATTAAGTTACATTATTTGTTGTTCCAGTTTCTAGTTCTATCGGCGCAGTTAGTTTTCATAGCCCTTGGATTGACTGCTAGATTTTAATTCGTATATTTATTGTTTGTATTGATCGATTGTCATTTGAAGTTAGCGGATTTGGATGCGGTAGGTTTCGGAGTTGTCTTTGGGTTGGGAGCGGAGTTGTTGTTAGAGGGTCGAGATTTGGTATTTGTATTGTTAGATAGTGGATTGATATTATCTAATCTGACTTTTGTAAGTTTATGAGTTGTCTTTTGGTTGGGAGCGGAGCTGTTGTTAGAGGGTGGAGATTTGGAGTTAGTATTAGCGGATTGTTGATTGGTATTCTCGAATTTGGTTCCTGTAACTCTCTGAATTGTCTTTAGGTTGATTTCTAAGCTGATTTTCCAGATTAGTAATCTGTATTTTATACGAACTGATCTCATTAATATAAATATTAATTTGCTGCTTCAAGTTAATGATAACTTCATTCTGCTCTCCAGAACTAGATTGCTGTTGGTTCCTCAACCCACTAATCTAACCATTAAGTTGATTGATCCGTTGCTTAAGACTGTTAATCTCAGTCACATAGCTATTAATCTGAATCTTATAATTATTGATTTGGACAGTATATTCTTGGATATTAGGTTGAGGTTGATTTCTCAAATTCTGCAACTAGATCTGCAAACTGTGAATTTGTTGCTTGTAGCCACCAATCTCTCCATTGAATTTGGAAATTTGTTGCTTATAGTTGTTTATCTATAAATTGTAGTTGGATATTTGCTGTTTGTAGTTGTTTATTTCCACGCTATAGTTCGAGATTCTTGTTTGGTAGTTTTGAATTTATATCTTGAGGTTGTTTATTTGGTTTACATAGACTGTGTTTTGGCTGGTTTAGTTTTTCTGGCGGTTTAGGTGCTCTCGTAATTGGTTTATTTAGGCTTGGTAACGTTTTGATTACTATTATCTGATCAGCATTATCTGTCTCTATAGTTCAGATCTAAATCTCATCTATGAGCTCTCTAGATTTTGTTTCAAGATCTTGATCTAGTGCAGGTATCGATTTTGCTCAGACTCGAACCAAATTACTTTCTCTCTCCAAGAATTCATTTCAGAAAATACTTGTTCATATTTGTACTGCCATTCAGATATTACTCTCTCATCGTGGCTACGAATGATAATTTTCTAGGCGGATTTCGATGTATCGATAAACCTCTGGGTCACGATCAAGGGATAGTGCTAGTGAGTCTCTATCAGCTTTAAGATTGTCTAGAAGTGGTGGATGCAGATGGGTGATAATTGTATTTTTGATTCTGAAACTTATTCATTGAAGTGCATCATACTTCGATGAATCTGCTCGATGAGAGTGTTCTTGTGCGCTAGCCTTAAATTTATATCCCTAATTATTTAATCATTGATTGGATAGTTTTAGGGATGGTAACCTGACTTATACATCTGGATAATCTAATCTCTTTAGTTAATTTCTTGTTGGAGTACTGTATTTTCATACATGAGTTGTTGGGATGTTTTGTTTTGAATTGCACCTGGATTGTTCTCGTTATAGAAAACGCTGTTAAAAGATTATTGATGGATTTATTGATAGTATCTGCTCTGGTAATATCTAGATCTACCTAGTTAAACCGCTGATCCTTGCAGATTTCTAGATTAATTATTGGATGTCATCCTGGCACGTGATGATTTTGCGTTTGGAGAGGTTTCGGAATCAGTGATGTGTGATCTAATATTATGCTTGCCTATGCTGAAGCTCTGATCTTTTTGGAGATTTCGATCATCAAGAGTTCTAGTACGGCTAATCTCTTTGAGACCAGCCTGCTAGAGTTGACTCCCTTCCTGTTGAAATAAAGACATTAAAAATTATTGATATATATCCTAAAATTTGATAAGTATTTCAATAAATAAATTTTTTATTCTTCAGCATTCTAATAAATCCAGTAATCCATTTTTCTCCCTTCACAAGTATTAAAAAATTTAGGCGATCATCCTCTACCATTATCTCTGATACTCTTTCATTTTTGTAAGAGCTATCCACATGCTCTTTAATATTCTATTAACATTTAATTTTATGTATTTTATTGTGATCTGAGATGGTTATCTTTAGGGCAGTCGAACTTTAAATAGTTGTTTTATAGGATTACTTGTATTATTTATGGTAAAGTGATCAATATGATTCAATATTTATGAATTTTTATCATGTTATCATCATTCAGCAATATGTACTTTTTTGCTTAAAGTACAAAATTTCGATCAAATTTCGATGAATTAACTGAGAATCAATAAATTAGCATGATTTCTTGGAAAATTATCAAAAATAAATTTATCATTTTTTATTCCATTTAAAAAATACATTTACATTCTCACTGAGATTTCCTTGTTTTAATTAATATTTATTGTTAACGACTGATAAATTTTTCAAGTTTTCGCCTTTTTTGACTATTATTTGGTAGTGCTACTGAGTTAACTGATTATTGTTTATTTGTAATGCTCTAAGGGAGCTGAAGAATCTTGCATTGCATAGCTCATTAACATCACATATTTGGCAGTTGTCTATGTAAATATAATTTTACTGAGATAAAGACTTCTGAGATAGGGCATATCCAAAGATGCTAATACTTATAATTATTTTGTTTTAAGCTCATTTTTGCTCAAATTTAGAATCAACACATTGTGTAGTAATCCTATTGATTGTAATTTGGTTAATTAATCGCTTTTTAGATGATTGTTAAGAAGGAATAGGCTTGAAAGGCAGTCAAACTTAATGTCCCCTAATTTTTCAATAGCCTATGAGCTTATTTCTGTCTCACTTAAATCTAGAGTTCTCAGTTTTAAGAACTCACATTATGATAGATCATGATCAATAAAGCCTTCAAAAAGGGGATTAGCTTTGAGTAAAAGATGTGAAAGATTTGCAAATTTTGCCTTCCCTAACTTTTTTAAAAATGAGCACTTTATAATATTATTGCTCATGTTCAGAAAGGTGAGTTCGGGAAATTTTGACCCAACAACTGTGATATTTTTCCCATCTTCTAAATCGTTTTCACCTACATTAACTAGTAAATACTTAGATCGAGAGTTTTTAGGCAAGGAAAGCCTTTCTTCATGAAATTTGATAAAAAATTGTTTTTCAAGAGATTACGATCTAAATAATTAATTTCAATACCAAGGGAGAGAATTTTCAGGCTTTCAGGTAAATAGCTTATTTTACAATCTATTAAGCCATTATCACTCAATATTAATTATTAAAGCATCTAAAAATTATTGAGACAGGAAATTGTTGAAATTTTATCTTCCTCACGCTAATGTTTTTTTCTTAAAGAAGAGCCTGAATAAGAGCAAATTTACGGAGCTTAAAGCTAGTAACTGCTTTATGTTACTTCTTCTTCAAAAATTCCAAACTATTTTTTTAAATACTAAAGAAATCTGCATCCTAAGAAAAGTACTTAAATCAATGTTTTCAGTGAACTTCTATAAAAATGATCTTAACTGTAAGAAAGAAAATTTATTCAGCTCATATCCAAAATAAGATGAAGTTTATGGATCATATCCACAGTAGATGCCTATTATTACATATTTTCCAGTATTTTTGTTAAAGTATAAGATAGGAGACCCACTTTATCCTCCAGAACCCTGAATCGAAAGCTTGAAAAGTCCCTCAGATCGACTTAGTATTTACCCTTAACTTTTCACAATTTTGTATTCAATGTTTTATAATCCTTTGAATATAGAGGGAAATCCTGCCAAAATAATTGGATCTTTGATTTTAGCCGATTGGTTGAAAAGCGTTCCAAGATAACCATACTATGAAGCATCTTATTCTAGAATAAGTAGGGCGTAGTCATATTATGGAAGATAAATGCGTTGTCTGAATTATGGAGGATATATTTTTTACTTCACTCTAAAACTTCTGAAATTTGGACCTCCTAAATAAAAAGTTATTTAAGCTTCAAGGCCTTTTTTGTTATGCCAGCAGTTGTGAGCAGCTGTTACTACCAAAAATTTGCCAATAAGAGCAGCAGAACCCTATTGTATGTCATCTCCGAATTTCATAATCAATTTTCCGATTGCAGAATAAGGATATTTTTTTCTCTATTGGCTCGAAATTTATGTTCTCATATCATTTAACGCAGTCACTTCAGGGCATTACTTGATTGCAGATTTCACTTTAGGAATCTTGAGATTATGATGTAATTGATAATTTATGAGTATTATGGGTTCAGCTCCTTCCCATTCCATGTTCTAAAAAACTTAGTGACCAAAATCTAGCTTAGAGAAGGTTTCTTTGCTCACTTCTGTCGTTGACTACTTGGTACCCATATAATCAATAATCAATATTTTTAACTTAATCTAATTTGCAGATATTTTCTTAACAAAAATAGAGTAGCAAATTTTATTCAAAAAATTTAAAAAATTCAGCAAAATCCCACCATAATTGACTTAATATATGTAATGACTAAATATAAAGAATTAAAGTCTAATTTATAGGTAAAACAAATTAAAAATGTCATTTCAAAGGCTCGCCATTGGACAAATCAAAAGACAAAAAAATTAA
>SSGX01000061.1 GCA_008017155.1 Neisseriales bacterium
AGTACACCAATGAACCTTTAATGCCGATCCGGTTTGTTTAAGTGTCTTGCCATCTTGGATATGTGCCATAGCTATTAGTCTGATTTTATTTTTAGAGTTACGTTCCTTTTTAGACATTGCCACAAAGTCATATGTTTCGAAATCAGTAGGAAGTTGGATTGGATTTGTCATTTGTATTTAAGCTCATTAGTTTATTAGATGCCAATATTATACAACACTGTGAATTATATTGTGATTAGTATTATAACTTTATAAAGAGTTGGGAACAAGTTAACATCAGTTTTAAAACTATAAGCGGAGAAACTAAAACAATTGATGGTCATTTTTTTGCAATTAATGAAACAATTAAATCGACTAGTATGATTTTTTCTGATATTGAAATAAATTATACACCACAACAGATTACGTATGTAACAGCTAAAGAAATTGATAACCATAATGGTTCTAGCTTACGCTCTAACAAAAATCTTGCAACTGAGATAGCTCAACTTTTTGTAGATATGGTAAATTCTGATGCTATCGACTATAGCACTTGGTCTCAACAGCATAAAAAATTTGATGAGACAAAGCTTCATCTAAGACTAGATAGGTTCACAAATGCATTTAATCAAATGTTCCCTAATAAAAGATTTAAAGAAATTCGAAATATAAATAATACAAAAGATGTAATATTCACAGAACATGGCAAAGAATCAAATCTATCGCAATTAAGCTCAGGAGAAAAACAAATTGTTTTCAGAGGAGGTTTTTTACTAAAAGATGTTAATAGTTTAAAGGGGGCAATAGTATTAATTGATGAGCCTGAAATAAGCTTACACCCTACATGGCAAATGAAAATCATGGACTTTTATAAGAATATTTTTACTGATGCTAATACAGGTATTCAGACATCACAAATAATTGCGGTTACACATTCCCCATTTATTATACACAATCCAAATAGATCAAATGATAAAGTAATTATTCTTAAAAAAGATAGTAGTGGAAGAATTTATGTCTCTGACAGCCCAGAATACTATTCTTGGACAAATGAAGAGTTAGTAAAAGAAGCATTTAATATTGATCTATCCTCAACTATTGCTCAAAATATAGTTTTTGTTGAGGGTGAAACAGATGAGAAATATTTTAAAAAATGCTTAGAACTAAAAGGTATCAGTAATATAGAGGTGAAATGGATTGGATCATATATCAATGGCGGAGCTACAAATACTGGTGACAAAGCTTTAAATAGTGCTTATTCATTCATTAAATCAAATAATTTTATAGCAAAAAATAAAAAACTTATTTTCTTATATGATACAGATACCAACAAACCATCTAGTGATAACGAAAATTTATTTATCAGATGCATGCAAAAAAATCCAAATAATTTAAAATATAAAAAAGGTGTTGAAAATTTACTCTCACTGTCACCATATTTTAATTATGATGATTATATAAAAGAGCATAATAAGACTGATGCTTATGGTGTTGAATCTATATTAAAGGAGTTAGATAAAACTAAACTGTGTGATTATTTATGTAATTTTAAAACCTCTACTGAGCAACAAGAGATTTTTGTGAATATTTTCAGTGAAATAGATAAATTAAAAACTATTTTTGGATTATAGAGTATTGCTAATGAACATTAAAAACCACACATTAGGCGAACTATACCAAGAATACCAATACAAAAGCTTTGTGCCAAGTATGATTAATCATACCCATATGCGTTGATTGGATCATTTATACATTACAGGATTAACTCGCTATTAATATAACTGTCTGAGCGATAGTAATCAAAACAACGCTCAATAAAGTCAATGAACGCTGATTGGAGTGCGGTTGTTTCTTGCGATTGACGAATAAGATAACATGGGATCTCACCAAATGAATATTCAGGAAGAATTTTTACAATTTCTCCTGTTTTCATATATGGTTCAAGCAATGAGTCCCAGCCTGCAACAATAATCTCTCCTGATTGTGCTATTTCATATGCATGTAAAAGATTATTTATGCTTAGTCGTGGGTTGAGTGTAATTTGTCTTTCTTCTTGGGTTGTCCTATTTTTTGCAACCACTTCCTTGATGACTGTTCCTTCTGGTGTTAATATTCCCATTTGCAAAATATGATTGCTACCTAGTTGATCGAGCGAAGTTATGTTGCCGTATTTATTGATATAGGTGCTACTTACATAAAGATGAATATTAAATTTATGCAGGAGTTTAATAATATTGTTTTGAGCCTTGGGTAGCACAATACTAACTGCTAAATCAAAGCCATCTTTTACTAGCTCAATTTGCCCAGTGATAAATGAAGTTATTAGATTTATTTTTGGATAAGCTGCTAGAAATTTTGCTAAATGAGGAGTTATTATAGTTCTAGAGATAGCAATAGGCAGAGCTATTCGCAATGTTCCAGATATCCCATTTGATGAATGTACTGTTTCTTCAATTAATGAGTGTAAGTTAGCTTCCTGATTTCGGAATTTTTCATAAATTTGTTTACCTATATCGGTAACCTCAAGCCTGCGAGTATTTCTATGGAAAAGTGAAACGCCTAATAGTGTTTCTAGATTTTGGATTCGGCGGCTTATTGTTGCCTGAGTTGTCTCTAGTTTACGCGACAAAGCACTAAACGATCCAATGTCAACTAACTTTACAAACATAAAAATATCGTCATACATTAGTATTCCTGTTGTAGAGGGTTAAGCTTACTCAATTATAATTTGGAACTCGAGCTTTTGTCAATTTGTTTTATTCCTTAATACAAGCTTGATCAAAAATTTATTGTAATTGCTTATAATCAAGATGATTTTATCTATTCGATTTTGCTTATTTTAATTTTCTAAATAATGGACTTGTAATATAGACGAAACATTCCTGATTGTGATATAATAGCGATGGTAAATTATAGTGAGCCTTTTTAGGCTCACTTTTTTGTTGAGTGAAAAAAATGAAGTTATTACAGATTCTTGAGCAGACAGTTCCCGGACTTGGCTATGAGTTAGTTGATGTCGAAATCACACCTGCTAAAATTGTTAGAGTATTTATTGATAAAGAAGGTGGTGTCACCGTTGAGGATTGTGCGGATGTTTCCAATCATCTTAGTCGGGTGCTAGTTGTTGAAGAAGTTGATTATAACCGTCTTGAGATATCATCTCCGGGGCTTGAGCGGCCATTAAAAAAACTGAATGATTATATTCGTTTTAGTGGTCGGCTTGCTAAGGTCAAAACCCATGAAATGATTAATAATCAGAAAGTTTTTGAGGGTAGGATTATTGGAGTTGAAGGTGAAGAGGTGAGTTTAGAGCTTGCTGATAAACAGATATTTAAAGTGGCTTTTGACGATATAAATCGCGGGCGCTTAATTTTTGAACCAAAAAAGAAATAGGAGGTAGCCATGAGTAAAGAAGTATTGATGCTAGTTGATGTTTTAGCTAAAGAAAAAAGTTTGGATAAGGAAGTTGTATTCCAAAGTCTAGAGAAAGCATTGGCTTTTGCAACTAAACGGAGTTTTGATGGCGAATTTCCTGAGATTGATGTAATTATTGATCGTAATACAGGTAAATATCGGACGGTGCGTAAATGGAATGTAGTTTCTGATATTGACTTTTATGATGATGATAAAGAGCTTTCTTTGTCTGATGTTCGTTCTGATCCTAAGCGTTTTGGTGAAGACACTAATATTGGTGATGTGATCGAAGAAGAATTAGAAAATGTTGATCTGGGGAGAGTTTCGGCACAAACTGCTCGAAATATTATTGCTCAGAGGATTAAAGATGCGGAGCGTGATCAGGTTTTAACCGAATACCTTTCGCGGAATAACGGTATTATTGTTGGTAAAATCCGTAAATTTGAGCGTGGTAATGTTGTTGTTGACTGTGGTAAAGTTGAAGCAATCATTATGCGTCCTGATCTGATTGATAAGGAAGTATTGAAGCCAGGCGATATGGTGAAAGGCTATTTTGATAAAGCAAATCCACAGATTAAAAATGGACGTTTAAGTATTTCACGTACTAGTAATGGATTTTTAGCCAAACTTATGGAAAATAATGTGCCGGAAATCATGAACGGACGCGTTGAGATTAAAGCAATTGCTCGCGACCCTGGGAATCGTGCCAAAATTGCCGTTTTTACAACAGATCAACGGATTGATGCTAAAGGTGCTTGTATTGGATTTAGGAATCAACGTATTGACGGTGTTACTAAAGAATTATTTGGTGAAAAAGTCGATATTATTGAATATGCTGATGATTTAGCGCAGTTTGCTCTTAATGCTTTAGCACCAGCTGAGATAGATAGTATTACTGTTGATGAAGAAAAACGTACGATTGATGTTGTAGTTGAAGATGATAAGCTTGGTTCAGCAATTGGTCCTGATGGAGTAAATGTTAGACTTGCTAGTAAATTAACTAACTGCACAATTAATATCTACGGTAAAACTGAAGCTAAAGATAAAAAGTCTCATGAGCGTTCAGATTTGGTGCAGATGTTTAATGATATGCTCGATGTTGATGATGATATTTCTGAGTTGTTGGTTGATAACGGCTTTACTTCGTTAGAAGAGGTTGCTTATGTTGATGTGGCAGATCTTCTAGTGATTGAAGATTTTGATGAAGATGTTGCAAAAGAGCTTCAAGAACGTGCTAAAAATAAACTTTTATCAAAAACAATTATCTACAAAGATAAAATGGATAAACTTGCACATGAGCTAGCGGCCGTTGTGAAATTTTCGCAAGATGTTTTATTGCAACTAGTAGAAAGTGGTATTTTGAGTATTGATGATTTTGCTGATTTATCCGGAGATGAGTTGATGGATGTTATCAGTGTTGACATTGAAACAGCTAATAAATTAATTTTAAAAGCTCGTGAAGTATGTGGTTACTTTCAAGAGTAAGGAGATAATATATGACTATAAAAGAATTTGCTCTTGAATTAAATATTTCCCAGTCTGAGCTTTTGACTAAGTTCAAACTGGCTGGAATTGATAAGTCAATCGATGACGAAGTTTCCGCAGATGATAAGACAAAGCTTTTGGAATATCTTAGTGGTGGAAGTGCTGCAAAGCCCAAAAAACTATCACTTGGTAAGAAAAAAGAATCAGCTAATGAAGCAGTAGCAGTAGAAGAAGATCATCATACTGGTGGGAAAATCAAGGTTGAAATAAAACGTAAAAAAGTTATTCATAAAAACATAAATAACGAAGAAATAATTGAGCCAACACACCAGAAAACTGAGGTTCGTGAAGTTGTTACTACAGTAGAACCAGATGTGCTAGAGCCACAAGTAACAGTCGCTGCTACTATACCTGATATTGAAGTTGATTCTGTAGTAGTTGAAGAGCCGACTATAGTAGTAGAAGAAGCTACTATTAAATCAACTAAAGTTACAGCGAAAAAAGATAGAAATGTAGAGCTGGATGAAGTTGAGGATAAAAAAGGTGCCAAACTGCAACCAGGCAAGGTAGTTAAAAAACCAAATAAAATGAAGGTGATTGGTAAGGAAGACTCCAGCCTAGAAGATGGTGTCCTTGATGAAGCATTTGATGACATTAAGGTAGAGATAGAAGAGGATATCCAAGTTATTCCTGCAACTCACCAAGCACCAAAAAAATCTGAATATAAATTAAAAGCACCAGCAAAAGCACTGAAAGTACAGGAGTTCCAGAAGCCAGTGAAACCTCAAACTCTTGAAATAGCTATCCCAGAAGCAATAACAGTTGCCGATCTGGCACATAAGATGTCAGTAAAAGCGGCTGAAGTTGTTAAACGCTTAATGAAAATGGGTATGATGGTGACGATTAACCAGTCAATTGATCAGGATACTGCGATGCTGGTGGTTGAAGAAATGGGACATACAGCAGTAGCTGCCGCGGTTAATGACCCAGAAAGTTTCTTGGATGAAGTTGTTTCTCATGATGACTCTGATCTTAAACCAAGAGCTCCAGTTGTAACGGTAATGGGGCACGTGGATCATGGTAAAACTTCATTACTTGATTACATTCGTAAAGCTAAAGTTGCCGCAGGTGAGGCTGGTGGTATTACCCAGCATATCGGTGCATACCATGTAGAAACAGAAAATGGAATGGTAACATTCCTTGATACTCCTGGGCATGAAGCATTTACGGCTTTGCGTGCTCGTGGTGCACAACTTACTGATATTGTAATTTTGGTGGTTGCTGCTGATGATGGGATTATGCCACAGACAATTGAAGCGATTAATCACTCAAAAGCTGCTGGTGTTCCGATCGTAGTTGCGATGAATAAAATGGATAAGCCAGAAGCTAATCCAGATAAAGTAAAACAAGAATTAACCACCTATGAGCTAGTTGCCGAAGATTGGGGTGGTGATGTGATGTGCGTTCCGGTGTCAGCAAAAACTGGTGCAGGAATTGATGATTTGATTCAAGCTGTGCTACTACAAGCTGAAGTACTAGAATTAAAAGCAACTTATGATACTCCTGCTAAAGCAGTTGTTATCGAATCAAGGCTAGATAAAGGACGTGGTTCGGTAGTAACGGTTTTAGTGCAATCGGGTACTTTACGTAAAGGTGACATTGTTCTTGCTGGTACTAGTTATGGGCGTATCCGTGCAATGCTTGATGAACGTGGTAAACCTGTTGATGAAGCTGGTCCATCTATTCCTGTTGAAATTTTGGGTCTAACTGAAGTACCTAATGCAGGTGATGATTTAATCGTTGTAAAAGATGAGCGTAAAGCTCGTGAGATAGCGTCTTTCCGTGAAGAAAAATCACGTCAGGAACGTTTAATGAAACAGCAAGCTGCCAAACTTGATAACTTGTTTTCTGTTGGTGCTGGTGAGATCAAATCTCTTAATATCATTATCAAATCAGATGTACAGGGATCATATGAAGCATTAACCCATTCCTTACAACGTTTATCAAATCAAGAGGTTCAGGTTCAGGTCGTGCATGCTGCGGTTGGTGGGATTAATGAGTCGGATATTAACTTGGCAATTGCTTCAAATGCGATCGTTGTTGGATTTAATACTCGTGCCGATAATAATGCCAAAAAACAAGCAGAAGGTAATAATATCGAGATTCGTTATTATAATATTATTTATGAAGTTATTGATGATGTTAAAGCTGCTTTATCTGGATTATTATCCCCTGAAGAGCGTGAAGTAATCACAGGAAATGTACAAATTCGTCAGGTATTTAGCTTTGGTAAGCTAGTAATTGGTGGTTGTATGGTCTTGGATGGTATTATCCGTCGTAATTCTAAAGTACGGATTATTCGTGATAGCATGGTTATTCATAGTGGTGAACTAAGTGGTTTGAAACGCTTCAAAGATGATGTTAAAGAAGTTAAATCTGGCTATGAATGTGGTTTATCGCTAAAAGATTTCAATGATCTTAAAGAAGGTGATATTGTTGAAGCTTATGAAATCTCAGAAGTTCAGCGTACCTTGGAGTAATAGTTTAGATGGTTACAAAAAAAAATAATCCGCGCTCAGGGCGGATGGCTGATCAGATCCATAAGGATATTATGCAGATTTTACGAAGTCGGGTAAAAGATCCTCGTGTTGCTTGGGTTACTGTAAATGATGTTGAGGTTAGCAACGATTATTCTTTAGCAACAATTTACTATACAGTAATGGATAGTAATGATGCTGATAATGTTGCTAAAGCTTTGGAAAAGGGGAAAGGATTTATCCGTTCTGAATTATCCAAAGGTTTGACAACCTATACAGTACCGCAGCTTAAATTTGTATATGATAAATCACTTGAGCGTGGTTCAAGGATTTTAAGTCTGATTAGTCAAGTTAGTAGTGAGTTTACGGAAGACGATGAGCCGGAAGATCAGAAACCAGATTGACGGAATTTTGTTGTTGGATAAGCCATTAGGAATATCCAGCAATCAGGCAATCAATAAGGTTAAATATTTGCTTAATGCGACCAAAGTAGGTCATACTGGGACTCTTGACCCTATGGCGACAGGTTTACTGCCAGTATGCCTTGGTGAGGCGACTAAGTTTGCTTCTTACTTGCTTGATGGTGATAAGGAATATTATGCCACAATGCAGTTGGGTATAGTTACCAATACTGGTGATGCAGAAGGCGAAATTATTGCTAGAAATAGTGTCAATGTAAGTTTGGAGTTAATTCAGTTAGCATTAGGCAAATTTACTGGAGAGATTAATCAGATTCCACCGATGTATTCTGCATTAAAGCATAATGGGCAACCGCTTTACGAATATGCGCGGGCAGGTATTACTATTGAACGCCAGTCAAGAAAAGTTAGCATCTATGAATTGGAATTGATTAATTATGATTCAATTAAGCAACAGCTTGAGTTTCGTGCTCTAGTAAGTAAAGGAACGTATATTCGTACCTTGGCTGAAGATATTGGTAATTTTCTTGGCTCTGGTGCTTCGCTTATCGCACTTAGGCGAACTCGAACTAATCAATTTTCTATTAATGCTGCAATCACTATTGAGGAAATAGCTGAAAATATTAGTAATTTACCATTATTGCCAATCGATTCAATTTTGCCAGATTTAAACTCGTATCAGATCAATGATGAGCAGTATATTAAAATTGGGCATGGTAATGTTTGCAAGATTAATGAGTGCCTAAAGTTAGGCAAATATCGACTTTACTATCAATCAAAATTTCTTGGGGTTGCGGATATCATAGAAGATAATGGTGGATTACAATTGAGACCCAAACGAATGATACAACAAACACTTATAAATTAAAAAACAGGCTAGATGCCTGTTTTTTAATTTGATTAACGACAGCCGTTAACAACTGCTGTTGGGTCGTTTTTAGCAAAATCACATTTTACACTTTTACCAGTAGTATCATTTTTGAATTCTACTTCGTACATACCTTTGTGACTTTTCTGGTCTTTAATAAGACAGTTGTCTTGTACTTGTTTCAAAGTAGTAGTAGTAGTAATACTCATGTTTTTACATTTTAAAGTACTCATATCTAGGCTACTAGCAAATGATAATGCTGGTAATGCCAAAAGAACAACTAGTAATTTACGCATGCTAAGATCCTCTAAAAAATATAGCAAGCTATTTTAGCATAACCTTAATTAATATGGGTGATTGATAATTACATTTTGTGCACCATCCATTTTGGACGGTAGTCATTTATAAAAAAATCATGCTATAATTTTGTAGATCATGTGTAATCATGCATGATTCGCTTTACCTCTATAAAATAAGCCAGTGAATGCTGGCTTATTTTATTTATACTGAAAAAGCTAATTTTTTATTATCTGATTTACTAAACCAAATCTTTCAGTAGCATTTATCAGCGCCATTATTGAGGCGGTTACAATATCTTGATGTTTGGCTACGCCAAATTTACTTGTACCGTCACTGCCACTTCTACATTCAATCATGGTAATTGCTTCGGCACTAGTTCCGCTGCTAATGGACTTCTCTTCGTAGCTAATGATCTCAAGATAATTGCCTAGAGCTGCTACCGCTGCTTCCATAGTGCCGTTCCCTGTGCCGGATAGTAAAATTTCTTTGCCATTGACCTCTAGTTTAATACCAATTGCGCCATTATCAGTAAATGAGTGACTTATATAATTTAGTGATTTTTCAGGCTTGTCTAAATATGTCTGATTAAATAATCTCCATATTTCATTAGGGCTTATTTCCATTTCGCTAGTATCAGCATGATTTTGTACTATGCTACTAAATTCAATTTGCATTCGGCGTGGCATTGTAATTCCATAGTTATTTTCCATGATATACGAAATGCCACCTTTCCCTGACTGGCTATTAACCCGAATAATGCTTTCATAAGTTCTACCCAAGTCAGCCGGATCAATTGGTAGATAAGGGACAGTCCATAATTCTTGAGTTTGCTGATACGTGAAACCTTTTTTGATTGCATCTTGATGTGAACCAGAAAAAGCAGTAAATACCAAGTCTCCAACATATGGGTGTCGTGGATGTATTGGTAATTGGGTACATTCTTCGACGATTCTGGCAAGCTTATTGATATTTGAGAAATCAAGTGCGGGCTTGACTCCCTGAGTATAAAGGTTTAGGGCAATTGTCGCAAGATCAAGATTTCCACATCTCTCGCCATTACCAAAAAGGCAGCCTTCAATCCGCTCTGCTCCGGCAAGTAGTGCTAATTCTGCGGTAGCAATTCCAGTGCCGCGATCATTGTGTGGATGCACCGATAGAATCACATTGTGGCGGCAATCAAGATTATTACTCATCCATTCAATTTTGTCAGCAAATACATTTGGGGTTGTATTTTCAACCGTAGAAGGTAGATTGATAATTATTGGTCGTGTGTCTGAGGTTTCCCAAGCTCTTATTGCCGTATTGCATGCTTCTAAGGCAAATTCTGGCTCGGTTGAAGAAAATGTTTCTGGTGAATATTGCAGTATCCATTTCGTATTGGTAATATCATCGGTTAGAGATTTAAAATATCTAACATGAGTATCAATTAATTCCAAAACTTCAGATTTTGTCATTCCAAAAACAATTTCACGCCATGGCTTTGCTGTTGCATTATAAATATGAACAA
Organism: Neisseriales bacterium; assembly: GCA_008017155.1. Taxonomy (GTDB): domain Bacteria; phylum Pseudomonadota; class Gammaproteobacteria; order Burkholderiales; family UBA11063; genus Aquella. The sequence continues at coordinate 10,510 of SSGX01000061.1, forward strand.
TTACTTGTTTACAGCCTTTTACTGCTTCAATGGTTTTTTGAATCAAATCTTTTCTAGCCTGGGTCATTACCATAATGGTTACATCATCAGGTATCAGTTTATCTTCAATTAGTTTTCTGACAAACTTGAAATCAATCTCAGAAGCAGCGGGGAAGCCAACTTCTATTTCTTTAAATCCAATTCGGATTAACTCATTATAGAATTTAAGTTTAGTGTCAATACTCATAGGATTAAATAAGGATTGATTACCATCACGTAAATCAGTTGATAGCCAGATCGGGGCTTTTTCTATGTTTTTATTTACCCATGTCCTTTGTGGAAAATAAAATTGTTCAGGCGGTTGATATTTTGTAGCCGGGTTTTTTAGCATTTTGATTTCCTTTTTATCATTCATAACGATATTATATTAATTAGTCTTATTAATTTTATTGCAAAAATTCTTTATTTTTGTATTTATATGATATACAATTTTGTATGTTTATTAAATTATGAAAGATTATTGCAAATGATTCTTGATTCATATGATAAAGCAATTTTAAGAGCAATTCAAGAAGATGGCAAAATAACTAATCAGGATCTTGCTGATCTAGTCGGATTATCACCATCTGCATGTTTACGGAGGGTAAAGTTTCTTGAAGATAATGGCATAATAAGTGCTTACAAGGGGATACTTGACTCTAAGAAACTTGGACTTGGGCTAATGGTGATTGTATCGATTTCAATGGATAAACATACTACGGAGCGGTTTGATTTCTTTGAAAAACAGATTGCAATAATTCCTGAGATAACGGAATGTCTCTTAATTACCGGACAGTCTGCCGATTATATACTAAAAATACTGGTAACTGATTTGGAACATTATCACCAGATCTTACTTGGCAAAATTACCAAAATTCCCGGAGTAAGCGGTGTTCATTCGAGTTTTGTGCTCAATAGAATTATAGAGAACCGTCCGATTCCGATTTATTAGTACTTTTTAATTATTCCAACTATTCGCGGATAATAGCAAAATCTTGATATAGTTTTGCCGTTGCCAATAATTTAGCCATTTTTATTTGGGTAAGTAGGATCTCATAGTAGTCTATCCGTACCAGGCATTTGGTGTATTCTAGTTTACTACTGATGCCAGTATTGAATCTTGTACTTTCAAGCGCGCATGATTTATTTATGTAATCAAGTGCGCGGGTATTATCATCAAGCTGTTTTGAAAATTGATTGTGGGCTGAGATGTCATTGTCAACATCGCGTAGGGCAGCTTCTACTGTTTGCAGGTAGTTATAGTAAACTTGTTTGTAGATAGCATTACTAGCAGCAATATCGGCAAAAATCTGTGCGTTTATGATTGGTACACTAATTACAGATTGTTTTAGATCACCGGGAACATAACCATAACCTTCATTTTGTGACGCATCACGATAGAAGTTACTAAAGTTAATTGTTGGTAACAGTTCTGACTGAGCTACGTCAATTCCAGCATTGGCTGCTTCAAGACGTGCGGTTACTTCGGCAACATCGGGGCGATTATTTAATACCGTAAGCGGTAAATTTCCTGGGATCAGTATATTTGGTGCAAGATTATTAAATGTATTCTTATGAATTATCTTCCCTGGGTTTTGGTTTGTTAGGAAGCTTAATGCATTTTGACTTAATACAATATTATGCCTGATTATTTCGAGCTTTGACCTGATTTCAGCAATTTCAGCACTACTTACAAATGGTTCTTTTTCGGAGCTAACGCCAGTAGTAAATCTTTGTTGGTTAAGAGCTAATACCGTCTCCATATCCGACAAGAGCTTTTGATATAAGATCTCTTCTCGTTCGTATGCAAGAAGACTAAAATAACTGATTGCAACCTGATAAATTACTTCTAGTTGGACACGAGTTTTTGCAAACATAATTGTATTTACAATATATTCTGCTTGTTTTTGTTGCTGGATTAGTTGAAATACATTAACTGTGTAATTAGCAAAACCACCAAAAAAATAACCAAGATTACCCATCGCCGGGAATGATGAATAACCAGTCATGGCAGTCAAATTTGGGATCCATGCAAATTCGATTCTTTTTAACT
>SSGX01000024.1 GCA_008017155.1 Neisseriales bacterium
ATTTTGGAGTTTTTGCTCAGGTGGAGACCTTATACCATGGAGGAGATTTCATCTTAGAAGGTTATCTAGTGTTTATTGGGGTTGGAGGTAGGGGAGTATGATGATATGTATAGTTTGTTGTTAGTGTTGTCACGGAAGAACAAGTTGTGATAGGAATCTATGGAGTACTCAGGGAGAATTGGTGTATCTGTTGGTTAGAGGGTTATTTGTGGAGGGTGACATCCGTATCAAGAGATATTATATATCATATCATATAATATTCCAATAATATACATCCCTAAGTCCTTGAAGCCCCAATTAAATTGATGATTCCTACAAAAATCAGAATTTTCCAATTTTCTCTACATCTGTATCTGCACATACTGATTTCTCTCTTTATATAATATTAATTTTTATAGATTCCAAATAAATAATAATATATAGATCTCTCACTCTCTCCTTCCATTAATCTCCCTCCCCTTCTCTTTCCCTCTCCCCCTTCCCTTCCGATTCCTAAAAAACTGATAAATAAACTTCCTCCTCCCATTCCACTCCCTCCTCTCACCCTAACTACCCTAAGAATCCCTCCCCTGCACATGACTATACTCCTCAAAATCATTATAGAACCCATACTAGACACCCAAAACCAGTACAATTCCAGTAATTATCAGGGAGAATATCAGGATTATATAGGTTTTGATGAGATCGGATTTCAGGTCTAGGCAAAATATTGAGAAAAGGATGTTTAGTTTTTGGTGGATTATGCTGCAGTTTGAGGAGATGTGGGTTGCTTGGTGCCATTTTTGGGTGGATTTGTGGTTGGATGGTTGAGTGTTGGCTAGGGTGAGGAGATAGGTGTATTGATTGTGTTTTAGGAGGTAGTTGGAACGTAGGACTCGGAGGAATATCATCAGTTAGTCTAGTTATTAGGACAATTATTTTTGTAAGGACTACAAACCCTGTGATAACATCAATAACTCATCAGTAATCAGTCTCCCTAATTCTAAAATCTCCTTATACTGCTCAGAACAGTTTTTCTGCTGTTGATAACCTTGACCATAAAATTTGAGGAATTCAGAGTAGTATAGGGGACGGGCTGGTTATCCTATGTCATCTTATATGTAGAAAAGGAGACAGTATGTAGTGGTGGTATCTGAGAGGTTGTTTGTGGTGGGGTATTGGAGGATTGGATGATTGCAGGCTTATCGAGAGTATGACCAGTAATGGTTAAAACAACCATTGTTTTTGTAGGTATAGCTATTAAGATTTTATATGAGTCCTTGCAGATATGGCACTCCATTATTCTTATTAACCCTCATCTCCTTAATCTCCCTCACAATGCTCTCAATAACCCTCTTAAACTGATACCCTCTCTAATATTTCCCACTAACTACATCCATCCCATCAATATAAAGTGTCAAATTGCCCATCACATGCAACAACCCATCCTCCAATTACTCAGTATGCGCTAGATCTTGGAAATCTCCATCCCCAAAGATACATGGATATAAATACACATAGACATTACTATGTTAGGATGCGGATATATTGTAGAATAGTTGTGGGTCGGTTTTTAGAAATTAGAAGAATTGGCATTGTCCGGCTTGTTTGGTGGAGATTTGGAAGATACTGTAGAGAAGGTAGATGGCTAATAAGGTGATGATTATGTGGAAGAACCAGAGTGTATCTCCGATACAAGTGAACCTAGAATACTTACCAGTAGCACTCAACATAATTATTATCCCATACAAAGAAAAACACACAATTCCCAACCCAATAAATATCTTCATAATCAACGGCATCAAAGAAGTTTCCTCAATACTGCGATACACATTCTCTCTTGCCACAAAATCAGTCAACATAATCGAGAAAGAATCCCTCTCTGCCTGGATATACTTGATCCGAGTTTTCAGGGAAATTGTGGTATCTTGGACTGATTGCTTTGCAATTTATACGGAAGTCTCAATGTTTATACCGATTTAGGCTAGAGATGTCAGATAGAGGATTGATTAGTTTAGTTGGGTGGTTGAGAAGAGGGTGGGTAAGGATTATTTTAGGGTTAGGTTTTAATTGTTTTGGAAGGTTATTTTTGTGGTGGAGTATTGGGTGTACAGGTAGTTTGTGAAGTTGTGGTGTTGGGAAACTAGGTTTTTGAGGATTTATCGGCTGTAATCGAATGTGTTGGGCATCTGTTAGAGAATAGATAGGTATTAGAGCTGTGATTATAGATGGGTAATCTGTGCGGTTGTGCCACCCCACCCACTCCCTGGATCCCCTTTCTCTATAATCTCAGAAATCTCAGTAAGAGCACATTGCGTAGCCTCATAATTCTCAGCCACCCTCAATGTAATAGTAAATACCACAAAAACCACCACAAAGCCAATCCACGTCAACAACACCAAACAAGGATTCACAACCTTCATCAACCCCTTACTGGTAAACTTCCCTAAACACTCCCCATTCCTACATGTTGTCCTGATCACAAAGCCAATCAAACAAAACATGCCTATGCTGGCTAATAAAAATACATAGTTTATGCGGTTCTCGATAAGTAGGTTGTTAATATCGGTGTAGTTTGATTATAAGAGGGCACTCATGGCTGCTTGTTGGAGAAGTTATTATTGGGTTTCGAAGAGGAAGGAGGTGATTTCGAGGAAATTTAGGTTGAAGTTGTTGGAGGAGGTTTCGGTGGGGAGGGTTTGGAGGCAGTTTGGGTAGTGGTAGGGTTGACAGGTATGGAACAGGGAGATGAAGAAAAGTAAGAAGAGGGGTACTGAAGAGTTTAGCATCTATTATTATTATTATTATCTATCTATATTATATAATCTTATAACTTTTATCAGCCATAACACTGATCACATACACAAAAATATCATCACATATCTTGCTCGCTAATCATCTTCTCATGAACCACATCCAACCCATACTAATTCTTCCCAGATGCAATCATCCTTAACTTCTGTTTGATCTCGTTAACTTGTTTGGTGTTGCTATGAACCGAAAATATGCTGATAGATTTCCTTAAATAATTTTTGGCTAGTCCTACATCCATTGACAAATATACAGTGCCTAGGAGCTTGTAGCTTCTGGCCACTTGGATTGAACTCTCTCCGAATGCTTTTTACTCTACTTAGATGATCTCTAACAGCTAGTTGATTGCTTATTTAAACCTTTAATTTTTAAGGAGAGTAGTAGCTATCTTCCTTCTCGCTTTTATTATCCGTTTATCATGGGAGGGGTAGAGCTGTTGATAGAGGGTTTTCACTTTTTGGAGGCAGGAGAGAGTGTTTTAGAAATTCAGGAGTTTTTAGAAATATCCAGCCAATTATATATAGAGATCGGCCACTAATTATGGTTTGGAGTAGTTTATTTGGATGAGAAGGTCTACATTATGAGAGATGTACTTATTGCCTATTACTGAGCGGAGACTGCTTCACTATATTTTGATTGTGCTGCAAGGATATTCGCTTTTTATATCAAAGCCAAAGCATAGCTTTATTAACCATTATCTTTTTCCTTCACAAGTTATAAAACTTAATTGACTATATCAATGGCTTCTTGATACTCCTTATGATGTAAATAACATTTCGATAAATATATCTTCGCTTTATTACAAAGTTCCTCTATATTTATTAATATATTTGTACCTGGGTTACTAAGTTTATCGGTGTCTTGAGAGTGATCTTGTTCATATAATCTGCTAGCTATCTCCACACTTTTCTTCAGATTCTCTACAGCATCATCGTATTCACCTTTGGCCATCAAACTTTCACCCAGGATATTTAGCATTTGGCAATGGAATTAGATTGTCTGAGGGAGCTATTCGAAGAGTTTTTAGTTTTTGAAGAGAGCGAGAGTTATGTGTTCGATTGCTTGTTCCAGACACTGATGGGCTAAGTAGGCTTTGGCGAGATGATAATGCGAGAGTATAATCCGAAATTCCGAGGAATTATAACTTTGTACTAAAATTTTATTATACACCAGTTCCTGTATTCTCAGAGTAATCAGCTCCTCTCCTACCTTAACATGAGCAGCTTGCCCATAAACCTCCAATTTCCCTAATATATCTTGCATAACCTCCTCCTGAAATGGCTTCCGCTTCTTCTATTTCTCTATAGCCATCCTCAACAAATCATACTCCAGTTTCTCCTCCTTCGTCCGAATATTTTCCATCTGCTGTGAACTGCTATCAGCCGATTCCTCTTCCGAATCTAAAAATTATTCATTCAATACCTGATTATTATGATGGCTATTCTTGTTCTTGTTAGTTATCGTTTTGAATGTAATCTGATTAGTTTTATTATTAGTATTTGGAGGTGGAACCTTGGAAGTCTTCGGATTAGGAGTCTTAGAGACCGTGGATGTTCATTTTGAGTTATTGTTATATATATATGTTTTTTAAATTATTTGGAGATAAGTTATAGATTAGTGTATTTTGATTTTGATTTATAGAAAATTCTATAAAATAGACTCGGATGCTCAACAACAAAATTGCAAATTAATACTCGCCTGAGTCTTCTACTCGCCACCTCACTCTTAAATCGCCATCTCCTGACCCTATTCACTCAGACACCCGCTGCTCTGACCCTCACTTTCCTTATCGTATCGATTAAATGATCGCTGAGATCGTGGATGCATCTTTCCACTAATCCGACTACTAATACACCTAAAACTAATAAGAATAGTCAATAACTCGTATAAAACAGTCTAAATGCATGTTTGCGATGGTTATAATTGCATCTTTGATGACTGCCACATAGAATCTGTATATATTTTTGGGGGAGTGGATTTATAGGGATTTGATCTTTGTGCCACCAACTGCATTGTTTAGGTTGATTGTGTTGCCTATGTGTGCGTATAAACTGTGTAAGAATTGGAAGGTTTTGATGAAGCTGTTCTTTATGGTGGACAAAGTTTTGCTTGCTGCGATACTGGAGTATATTGGGGTTATGAGCTTTATTATCATATTTCTGCCGTATACCCCACTCTATATCTTGTACTATATCCTGACTGTAATCTACCCGATAATATGGCTGTTGTATATCGGAAGTTTTCGAGTGATGATAATCTATTGCGATTGGTCTAAATGGCAAGTTCTCGCTTATAAATGCACCCTTCTTATAGGTTCAACATCATATTTCATATTAGGAGTACATTATTTGGTGGGCAATCTCAGATTCACGAAAGGATTGGCACCAGATTTAGACGACAAAATCGAGAATATACTACTGATCTATATAAATGCAGGGTTTCAGGTATATTTGGAGATGCTTGCGAGGATGGATGGAGTGGATGGGGTCTCAGGGTTCAGATATGATTATAAATTACGATGTGATCCTGAAGATATGGAGATATTGCTTAGAGGTCAATAAAAAGTAGATGAGCTACGCAGTCAAAGACGCAAGAGAACAAATCTTCTAGATATGTAGTAAGCATAACATTAAGAAGTCTCTGCTAATGGAAATATGCTAAAATTGGCAATTTCCTGTGCAGGACAAGAGAAAAAATCAACCCGTAAATTCACAAATCGACAAATATAAAGAATTAAAACAAAAATGATGAAAAAAGAGAGTGAGCAAGTGAAGGGATAGGAAAACTGGAGTAAGTATGTTATATAATGATTTTTTTTAATTTTGAAATCTTTGGATTTATCGGATCGAGAATTTTTAATTAAATATGAATAGAAATTTATGAATATTGGCTTAACTGATAATTTCTAAAAATTTTACTGAAATAGCCCAAAAATGATAATTTTCATTAAAAAATTTACATAAAATAACTGGATAATTTCTAATCTAATCTAATCTAAAATAAAATAAAATAAACCAAAAAAAATCGAATAAAAATAGAGCAAAAAAAATAAAAATAATAAATAATAAAAAATAAAAAAAAAAAAATTCAAAAAAAATTTATCAAAAAATATTTATTAATAATATTTTATCGAAATTAAACATAAAAATATTTA
>SSGX01000004.1 GCA_008017155.1 Neisseriales bacterium
AATTAGTTCGGAATGTGAACTAAAAAATCCCTAAGAATTTTTTGCGTTTTTTGATAGTTTTATCTTCTAATAGTAAAGTTGTCTTGTCTAACTGACTTCTTAACCATTCCTCTCTTTCTTTCGCTTCTTTTAAAAGTTCTTTTGACTCTTTTAATTGCTGTTCAAGCATTGATATAATCTTGTCTGAAGCTGTATTACCACCCTGTCCAATAGTGTCCTGAACTGTATTATCAATACACTTAGAACTGTCTAGCTTGATATTACTGCCAAATACACGTATCAATTCTGATACATCTATCATTTTTTTATCTTCAATAGATTCTACAGTAATTTTACCAGTATTAATATATCTGTTATACAGCGTAGATCTGCCTATTCCTGCCATTTTAGCAGCTTGTGATATACTGACTTTTGACATGTGTATACCTGTATTAAAATGTATCGTGTATTGTATCACATAAAATAGGGTAGAATAACGGAAGTTTTACAGTAATGTAGGACTAGACGTGTCGCCCTTGTGGCTGGCAAGTCTAGCCGCTAAGGGCGATGTATTGTTAATCTTTTTAGAAAGGCAATCATTATGCTTGAAGCGGTGATTGGCTTGCTTCTAATGAAAAAAGTTGGACGTATCCGAGTAAAGATAATAGTCCAACTTCATATTTATAAGAAGCGAGCCCGTGCTAAGCGTCTTAAATAATTAGCACAGGTAGGGTGTTGGAGCACCCTATCTTCTATACAACTATTATAATACTATCTACATTGAATTGTCAATTCCAAGTATCATCAAATGTACAAAATACACAGCAAAAAACCGATCTAAATTTAGGTCGGTTTTACTAAGAAATGTTTAGCCAAATTCCCTATTACTACCATAATAGGTAACAAAATCACAGCCAGAAAAGCTCTCTATTAATACCAAAAAAGCGAATTTCCACTGGGACAGAGGCTTGCATATTTTTTGTTTAATAGAGAGAACTAAACGTTTATATTTCAGTAAAAATCCACCGATTTAAACACTATAAGTATTCTTCAGAACCTTGGTAAGCAAATAAAACAACTTGTCCAAGATTAAATCTAAGATTTAAAAGAATAGTTTTAATGGCATTAATTACATTTTTCCTCTCTGCTGACACAGTGTTGTTGTAATTATGTTTGACCATATAAGCTGCATTGTTGCCATTAAAACATTCTGTCCAATTAAAATCCACAACAGCTGAACCAAGGGTATTGTTTATGTTAAGCTTAATAGATTTACTGTTCGCATTTAAAATAGTTGTATTTAGATTTGTATTTTGTAATTCTGTACCATTGAATACAACCATTGTTTTGTATTGATTTGCCATAAGGTTACTTTCATTTGAAAATGGGCTCAAAATTTAAGCTAAAGAAATTATTAAAGCTATCTGAGTGGCGTAGGTTAATTCAAAAATCATATGCTATTTTTCCTTCTTAGATAGATCATCTTCAGGATGGTAGCAAGCATAAATCCCAAAAACTACGACTAGAAAAATGAAAACTTCTAATACAATTAAAGCACCATTAGTCATTTTTCACTCCTTTTAGTGGGTATCTTAACAAATTATAGCATAAATCACCAGTTAATTATTGGTTCTCCATTTTCATCAAATTTTAGAGGTAAACTAACATTAAATTTATCTCTAAGAACCTTTGTATAGTTAGAAATCAAACAGATAAAGAACTCCGCAGAATCATTATATAACGTTTCATTAATATGAACTACATCTCTAACTTTGAATGCTTGTAAATCTTTTGTTATTACTAATGGATCATTCTCAAAGCAAGATATTTGCTTTACATAATTGTTAAAAATAGTCATATTTTCAGCAATGATCAATACTTTTGCATTGAAATGCGATCTTCTTGGTGAATGAACTACATCAAAAATCACATTTTTTACATCATGGCCGCTTTTTCTAGTTCTCTCATATTCAATATGTACAAGCTCATTGAAATTGCTATCTCTAATAATCATATCCGGTATTGGTATTTTTAACTTGTTTGAACGAGTACCAACCTTAATTTCAGCTAAAATCTGTCGACTAGTTAACCATTCATCAATTGCATCAAATTTTAGGTACAAGTTTCGTAAAAAATCCTCATGGTCCAATCTTTCAAAGTTAATTTTAGTTATTAGTGCGTTTTGTCGCTGTGAATGCTTATTTAAAGCGTAATACGTGCCTTTATATGTTTTGAAGCTCTTAACCCTATTAAACCGCGCCAATGTTCTTAACCGCTGTTTAACAGCGTCTAACGTCGATTTATTATTGCGACTATCTAACCACAACTTAATTTGTTCATAGGTTGCGACTCCGACACGGTCTAAAAACTCATAAACACAAATATCTCTTTCGGTTTCAATAACACGAGCTTGTTTTTTTACCTTTTTATTTTCCATAGTAGTTTCCAGTAAAGATAATCTGATTGCTCATTACGTCCAGTAATGAGGTCAAGTGAGTATGTGGGCTGATGCGTCCAGCAATCAGCCAGTGCTCCAAAGCACGGCACACGGACGAACGTACCAAGCAGCGCACGGAGGGAGCAGCGGGGCAAATCCCTTAACCGAGGAACGAGGACAACTTAAGGGATTTGCCCCGCTGCGACGTAGGCGCAATTTCTGCAATGCAAAACGCCCTAGCGTTTTAAACAATATCAGGCGTCCAGCCGTTGATATTGTTGGCATTGGTAAAAACCTAAGATACGATACAAGACTATAGTTTAGGCTAACGGCAGGGGCTTTGAATGACAAAGGATATAAAAAGGATAAGAAAAGTAGATAATACAAAAAGCAAGATAATGAAGAGATATAACCATTATAGATTTTATGTTCAAAGATAATAGCAATAGAACTGTTGCATTTTGTAATTTTCTGGTTTGTCTAAATTAAATTTAAACGCTACAGGCAAAAAATTACGGGGGTATGGGGGTGAGCTCGTCGAACCACCATATAAACGCACCACAGCGATAAAAACAGCCTTACAATCGCGGTTTATCACTTATTCTCAAAGGTTGCCCCTCGTGCCTTAATTGCAAAAAATTACAATACGAACGAAGTGAGTTATTTTTTACGCTTTAGCGTCGACTTATCCCACCCATCGAGGGGGTGGGTAAGTCGTTTTAAGGTTCAACTATCAATCAACTTGCGCAACTCTGTGAATTTTCGCTATCGCTCACCGCAGAATAAGCCATTAGTTGATTGTGGACAGCTAACGGCTAAAGCCTACCTGACCACAATACACCTAACAGCTTATTTCCGCTAATTCTACAGGTTGCTGTCTAAATCTAGTTTTGCGTAGTAATAATTTTGCTTCGCGTTTTTAGGGCAAAATGCCGTAGGCAAAAATTAGCCCCATAGGGGCATTAAATTATTGCGACAAAGTCGCTATTAAAGAATATAAGAAGGCGATTTATGTGAGAACAAATCAAATCAGTATGTTAATGGGGGAAAAATTTTCAAAGCTTTAACTGTGAGTTAAGAGGGTGTTAACTTTTGGTTAAGATTTATCAAAATTATCTTAACTTAGAATTAAGCTTACTTTAATTTTGTGTTAAGATAACTGGCGTATTTTTTTTCTATTAGTTAAGATAAAAGTATGGTTTTTTGTCAAATGTTCAGCATGGAGTATTTATTGTGGCTAAAACTTACATAAAAAAAGAATCTCTTATAAAATCTTATCTTATTAATCCTAGCATACAAGATTTAGATCAGTCTTTAATAACAAAATCTCAAAAACATTTTTTAAAGAACGGTAATAAGGCTCTCGTTATTGATGAGGGAACTGGTGAACATATGGGGAAAATGGGCGCAGTCTTTATTGAAGAAAAAATCGTAGATACAGAGCAATTTATAAAAATTTATGCATTAGGAATAGAAGAGCTAGCTAATCTTTCAGGTGCGGGATTAAAAGTCTTTAAACTTATTTACGCAATGATGATAGATAATCCTAATAGTGACTTATTTACCCTGGATTATAATGCCTTAAAAGCTTTAGAAAAGTGGGATTACTCAAAACCAACCTTTCATACAGGAATGAACGAGTTGCTAGCAAAAGAAATTATCTTTAAATCAATCAATCCAGCTCAATATTTTCTAAACATTAGATTATTTTACAATGGAAACAGAATTACTAAGGTTCAAACTTATAAAATGAAGTCTACCACCGATAAGATAGATCTACTTAGTGAGTTGGAAAATGACAGTTAATTATGCTAATATTCATCATTAGAAGATATTATCACTTAAGGAAATTATCATGGAAGGCCTATTATTTATAATGGCATTTGTTTTCTTCCTAGTCCTTGCTATTATGGGATCAAGAAAAAATACCAAACACCAAGATAATGATAATTTTGAAGCAAATAATTTTATAACAAATGATGTTAATCCGGCGAATGGTATGCCTATGATAGATGATGTAATTGATGTTTATGGGCATGTTTATGGCACTAAAGATTAAATTTACTATCTCTAATAACACTTAAAAACAATTAGGAAAACATTATGGAAGCGTTTTTATGCCTTTTATTCTTTGCGTGTATAGTATTTCTTAATAAACGTTGTGGAACTAATCGTAGTCATAAGTGCTCAAATCCGGCAAATGATATGCCTAGCTATAAAGTTGGTAATGATTTTGAATTGCATGAGATTAAGCACAATATAGTTAATCCAGCAAATGGGCTTCCTATGGTAGGTGGATATTCTGGAGTTGATGTTGATGGTAATGCGTATGGAACCGATTTTTCAAGAGATCTATCATGACAACAGGAGCATTAATTTTATTTGTGGCATTTGTTCTTGGGGTATGTGCTTTTGGCTTGTATGCTGGTTATCACCGAGAAGATGATCTATCTAAGAAGGAAAAATAGCATATGATTTTTGAATTAACCTACGCCACTCAGATAGCTTTAATGATTTATTTGATAATTACAGCTTTTGCTATTTTCTTTGGATTTTTAGATAAAGTAACCTTTTATCTTCCAGTTTCTCTAATTGGCATCTCCATTTATGTGTGCTATCATCAAGAAGACCATAAATTACTACTATTTTTGTTTGCTATCTTAGTCGCGATTTTGAAATTCGTGTTGGCTAAATTAGTTCGGAATGTGAACTAAAAAATCCCTAAGAATTTTTTGCGTTTTTTGATAGTTTTATCTTCTAATAGTAAAGTTGTCTTGTCTAACTGACTTCTTAACCATTCCTCTCTTTCTTTCGCTTCTTTTAAAAGTTCTTTTGACTCTTTTAATTGCTGTTCAAGCATTGATATAATCTTGTCTGAAGCTGTATTACCACCCTGTCCAATAGTGTCCTGAACTGTATTATCAATACACTTAGAACTGTCTAGCT
>SSGX01000009.1 GCA_008017155.1 Neisseriales bacterium
CCAAGAGTAATAAATGGTGATTCTGAATTACAGAAATCATAAATTCTATGGCGAATTTCCATTACGTATCTGTTAATAGAGTTTCGACTTATTCCAGATAAAGTTGCTATTTGCGTTGCTGATAAATCTGCAACAAAATACCTAACTATTTCCCTAAACTTAGCTTCTGAAATTTTTGAACTATTTATATACTTATTTTTATGAATCATGACAATATATTAGCACACCTTCAAATGTGCTTTGATTGTCTAGCCCATATTTAATTTCAGAAAGGATTATAGCAAAATACCTAGTTTAAGTAATTGATAAATATTTATTAAAACTGTTGTAAATTTAATTATAAGCTAAGAGACAGTTGGTTTATAGAGGAATATGCATTTTATATGGGGGGTATCTTTATCGGTACTAGGGATGGTGGCTGGATATAGATGATGTGGATTAATCTGTGGTTTTGAAATTAAAACGACGAATGATATTATCTGCCCTTGCATAAAGCATCTAACTTTTCTAATAAGGACTAAATAAGATATGCAAAGGCAATATAATATTAAAAACATAGCCAAAATTTCTGCTGTAGCATTAAGTGCGGCAGTAGTTATTGGTTGTGGTGGTGGGACTAACGGTACTACCTCTTCTAATAATACTACTAATGATATCATTGGGAATGGTACTGTTTATCTGGATCAGCTTGGAGTTGTTCCAGTAAGAAATGGTTATAAGTCAACTTATCTGTTGCGAATCAATAACGGCACTGCTAGTAGTTATACAATTGAATCAGTAAAAGTAACGGATATAACAGGAAGTAAAGATCAGTCAGATATAGTTAAGCTAGTTGCTTCGGTAGGTAAAGAGATTCCGGCTAATGGTAGTAGTAGTATCCAATTTAGCCCACAGTTGGCAATCTCTGGAGATGTATTGTTAACGGTAATATTGAAAGCAGCGGATGGTAAGTCTCAAGTATTACATCAGCTAATCCGGATGAGTGATCAGGTTGGCAGTAGTGCTGGTGTTGGTGCAATAAATGATATAGGGCAGATAAATAGTAAAGATGGTAGTTATAGTATCTCGGTACCAATTATTCTTACTCAGGATTTTGATAAAGTTAGTGCTGCAAATGGGAGTGTACTTTGTAGTGCAGCTGGTTTCAAGAGCGGTAATAGCTGTACTTTATTGATAAAAGGTAAGGCGTTGGCTGATCATACAATTGTTAATACTCGTATATCAGGCTACCGCGATGGACATGAAGTTGCCTTTAGTGATGGTGGCGTATTAATTGAAAAAGTTGAAGCTGCTAATTTGCTGATTTCTCATGGTGTAAAAGTTAAAGCTGATGGCAAAGAAAGTGCTTCAATCACTGTTTTTAACAGTGGCAATTCTCCTGCGACTAATTTACAAGTTACTGGATTACAAAAATTAAGCGTTATTAATTCTGATGCATGTTCTCAAGTTGGAGCCGATAATGCTTGTGAATATAAAGTAACAGCAACAAGCGAGGTAAATGGTAATGAACCATTTACAGTAAACTATAACGGAAATCAAAACGTAACGACTAATATTGGATATAAAGCTGAAAAGCCACAAATGGACATTACGAATGAAATTAATGGTAGTTTAATTAATACACTGATTAATGATGGACCAAATCAGGTTACTATTACACTCACAAATAATTCTAGTCGAAATTTGCAAAACATGAAAGTTAGCCTTCCAGCTGCAGCTAAAGGTTTTACACTAGGGGGTGACTGTAGTGGTACTATGAAGGACACGTGTGATATAACAGTTGATTATGAGCCAAAGGATATTATTAATGATGCTATATTAAATCTGAATATAACTGGAACTTATACGTCTGTAGATGGAATAGTCAAACAATATTTTACTACCGTTGGTATTCCATATTCAGCAGTTATACTGGATCATATATTAACAATTACTCCTAACAATGGTAGTGGTGATCTACTGGCTACTATTGGGCAAGGGGCGGAAGCTGATTTTACTATCCGTAATACAGCGAAAAAACTCACAGCTGGGGTAGATATGATTAGATTAGAGAAAGCTGTTAAAGGTTTAAGCTTGGAATTTTCTAGCTGTGGCTCGAGTAAATTCAGTCTTAAAGCTCAAGATAATTGCGGGATTAAGGTTAGATATGCCCTACAACCCAATATCGTAGCTAGAGAAAGTAATGAAATTAGGGTTGATTATAATATAAATGGTCAGGCTGTTCTTGGTCGATCTGCACCATTTATTAGTGAGGTGACTGCTGGAGACCGTGCAGCTATTATGACTAAAGTTACAGCAGAAAATAAGCCAATAGGGATGACTGAGAAAAATGATACTTATCAGTTTACTGCACTTAGTAATAATGCTTTGACACTCAGATACACCTTCAGTAATAAAGGAAATCAGGATGCCGCTAAATTTAATGTAACAGGGATACCTTTTGAAGCTGAAGTGGTTGATGATAAATGTCATATTACTGGGTCACAGGTTGGTATTATTGATAAAAATGGGGCATGCTATATTGATCTCAAAATACCTGCATCCAGCTTTCTGGAACAACAAGCTTCATTCGAAAGTGATGCCCTATTAATGGCAAATGTCGAATTACCCATTAGATATAGTTATATTGATAATGCTGGTAGTAAACCAAGCGAGCAGCAAATTAACGATATAAAACGAAATGTAAACTTTAATCGAAAATGGGCAACAATTGAATCAATTGTTTCTGATGTTGAATTGGTAAGAGATCCGGCTAATGGTGATTATTGGCTTGCTACTTATAAAACGACAGTAAATGTTGATCAAAAGATGATAACTGATGGATTGGTTACTTATCCTTTAACTATGACACCATATTGGCAACACAAACCTGATTCAGTTGTGTTTACTGATTGTAAGATAAATGACGCTTCTAGCAACAAGTGTATTGCAACTGCTAAATTTCCATTAAGTGTATTTGGCGAACATAAGTTGAAGCTGGAAATAGAGTTAGCCGGTGCAGGTATGTCTCCGAGTGATAAATTATATGCTCCGGTTTTTACCGAACTAAAAAATATTGCTATGGTGACTTTAAGTAAACCGTTTAGTAGTAATACTCAAGGCATCGTACCCTATGGGCACTTTAAGGATAAGGTTATTTATGCTCATAATGAAAAATATCCGTTTGAAATGGTATTTGATAAATCTGGGTTAAATAATCAATTTCCAGTTAGTGATATAAAGTTTTATACTAATTCTTCATTTCCTAAAAACTTTACTATTAGCCTTGAGGACATCAACTGTAAAGAGGAAGAAAAAAAATGTATTCTAGCTGGTAGTTTGCAAATAAGGAAAACTTCGGGAGATTGGCAGGATATAGAAAGTATTGTATTACCAGTATCCTTATCTTATAAACAGGAAAGCAAAGTATTTAATACTTATCCGGTTAATTTATCAGTGGTTGGAGGTACTATAATTCCAACACTAAGTAATACCATCCCCTCAACAGAGGGTCAGAAAGTAACAATATATCCTAATGGACAGAAACAGCCTTATACAGCATATTTTATTCCGTCTGGTGATAATACTGGTGTTATTGCGGCTCCTGATTATAAGCTTACTGATGGTTGGACAGAAGGAATTAATACGATAAAAATGAATGCTGTTAGTGACTTATTTCCACAAGTTGTACCATTAGATATTTTCATGTCACGAGTAATTGGGCAGGGGCGTAGATACTTTCTAAGTACATATCATCGTAGTGATCAAGAAAACACTGGTTATAGCGCTGTAGAAGTATTTGTATCTAAAAATATTTACACTAGTGAAAAAAGATATAACTATTCACAGACCGCACCGTGGAGTGATGAAGAATATGATGGGCTGAATTCAACTCTTGGATTAGGTACATATCATGTTAATTTTTATATGTATGGTCAAGAGTCTGCAAATATGGATCATCAGTATCTTACTTATGTAAAATTAGAATATACTAAAAAATAATTAATCTTCTGACGCATTAAATTGGCAGCTTTATCTGGCTGCCAATTTTCTGGCTATTATATTAGGTTAGTCTTACTTTATTTGGGTCATGGTTATAGATAGCCTACCTAACTTGAATAGCTTCTCTCAAAATATTATCATGGATTATTTATTATGCTGCTGATTTTTTTAAGTAGTTATGAAGTAGTCTAGATAATTATAGTGGGTATATTTATAGGTATCTAGCATCACTGGGGTATTTGCTACATGTGGATAGAAGTGTGGTTTTTCTTGATAACTAAGTGGTGCTAATATCATTGCTTGCAAGGAGATGGCTCAATTATGGATATAAATCTTATGAAGTCTTTTTTTAAAAAGTTGTCAATATTAGCACTTTGCGCTTGTGGCTTTTCGGCACTTGCAATTGATAATCCAGTGTTTCTTGATGCCAATCTTAGCCCTTCAACCTTAGGTGTTAGTTTAAATATAGGTTATAGGTTTAATAACTATCTGGGGCTTGAAGCTGGCGCAATTTATTCGCCATCATACGCATACTGTGATGGTTCTTGTAAAAGTTACCATATGTTTGATGCAGCAGTAAAGGGAGTCTTGCCTTTGGGGGATTTAGTATCACTCTATGGCAAATTGGGAGTTGGGCTAAATGAGTATTCTGCTCCAATATCTGGTAGTGGTTATTTAGGTACACAAAATGTCGGTGTTTTACTAGGTGCAGGGCTTGCGTTTAATCTGTCAACTCATTGGGAATTACATTTGGAAGATGTAATCGTAACTGGGGCAAACCCAAACTTTATTAATCTTGGTATGGAATTTAAATTTTAAGGAGTCATTTAGAATGAATAAATTATTGAATATTACTTGTTGGAAACCATTATTGCTAACGCTAGGCATTGCATCAGTCGGTCAGGCTTATGCTTCAGACTTTTTTCTGATTGGGAATCTTAACTCTAGTAAGCCAGCTAAATTTAAACTTTTTGGCGCTAATGGTCGTGAGTTGGTTGTAAGTCTATTTCCAAAAGAAGCCTGTTTTGTAAATGATTTATCTTATCTACCACGGCAGGGGCAAGAAAAGACCGTGATTATAACTGATATGGATGGTCAAGTAGAATCAATAGTTATTACCCAGAAAACTGAGTCTGCTGGGATATTTAACATGATCGCTAATGGGGTAAAAGATTTTAAAGCAATGCCTTTTTATGTACAGGATAATGATACTAAAGAGTGGCGAACTGTCGGGAAAAATAAGATTTCGCTTGGGACTGATCTTGAAAAGCTAGTTGATGGTAAACAGCAAAAAGATTATTTACTTGGAATTGACAATGTTTCTACTAATCCTCAATTTCCATCTAACCGCGATTTTTTTAGGCAAAGTATTTTTTCTTGTTATGACAAGTATACAGGTTTTGGTAATGCAGCTAGTCCAGTTGTACCTAGTGTAATTCATGCAAATATACCTTTTTGGTCTTCTAAAGCTAAGTAGCTAAATTTATCACTTGAGGTATAAGGCGTCTTTACCTACATTTATTTCTTCAAGTGACATTTCTAATTTAATCAATCATAAAAGGAGGTATTAGGTGAATGTGGATTTAACTGTCAATAATGCCGAAGATCAGATTTATCTGGAACAATATATTTCAGCATTTAAGCTATTATATGGTACAAATGCTTATATTGGAATTAGTTATATTAAGGATAAGAATTTTAACTATTGTGCAGCTAGTCAGCAGTTCATCCAACTCTTGGATGTTGTGGGAGAAGAAGGTAAGCTAATTGGTAAAGGTGACTATCAAATCCCAGCGCTGCAATCATATGTCAGTATGGTTAATACTATTCGCAAGCAAGATATTCAGATATGTGCAGAGCGCAAAGCGCAGAAATTCCTGTATATTACTCCTGATAAATATGCTTACATTGCGCAAAAATATCCAATTATAAATCCACATACAAATAATGTAATAGGTGTGCATGGACAATTATCCAAATTCGTATCCCCACATCCATTAAAATATTTATCAAGATTGGCGGATTCTGCTGATTGTGTTCCACCTCTAACGGCTGACGAGAATGAGCAGATTGCAGCAATTAACAAGCATTTGACTGAACGCAAACACATGATATTATATTTATCAATTCAACGTTATTCATACTCTGAGGTGGCTGAAATATTGACCGAGCTTGGCTATAAGATTTCAAAAGAGCGTGTAAATGATCATTTGAATGCATTAAAGTATATCTTTGTGGTTACAAGTAAAGATGAATTAATCAATAAGGCAATTGCATTTAATTATCATTGTTGCATTCCAAGAAAATTATTACAAGTAGGCTCTTATCTACTTGATGATGATTTATTAATTTCAGAGCACTAGACTTTGAAAACTTTTAAAAGAGTAATTGTTGCTTAATTGGTGCAAAACTAGTTCGATGAATACCATGAATTATCCCGTGCTGTTCTATGGCTTTTAGATGTTCTTTAGTTCCATAGCCTTTGTGTTTGGCAAAGCTGTATTGTGGGTACTCTTTATCTAATTCAATAAGCTGCCTATCGCGAGTTACCTTAGCCAAAATTGACGCTGCCGAAATTTCAGCAATCAGCGCGTCACCTCCGATTATAGCTTCACATACTACATCTGATTTTGGGGTTTTATTGCCATCTATCATTGCTTTATCTGGTGTTATTGTTAATTTGTCAATTGCCCGTGACATAGCAAGCAAACTGGCTTGAAGAATATTAATAGTATCGATTTCGGCGACACTAGCCTCCGCAATGGCGTAGCATCTGGCATATGTAATTATTTGCTGATATAGGAACTCTCGTTTATTTTCTAATAGTTTTTTGGAGTCATTTAGTCCTATAATTTGATGACTTGGATCTAAAATTACTGCTGCTGCAACTACATTCCCAGCTAATGGACCGCGTCCAGCTTCATCGACACCACAAATAATCATTTTGATTGCTCCCATTTGTAATAATCTTAATTATAGCTTTACCACTATAGCGAATCCAATAAATATGATCGTCACCTAAGTTTTTTTAATCTTCTAATTTGCCGTGACATTTTATTTATTCTCGAATGCAGTATCCATATATTTTATCACGTAATCAATCTGATCTACGCTTTTGATAGATTAAGATCAGATTAATTTCAGAGTATCCATTAATAAAATTTGGTATCTAAGATGATCCCCCTTCACTAAAAGGTAAAGGAAATATAGGGAAACTTTAAATTACCTACATAAAATTGCCTGAATTTTCTGTTCAAACTCCTGATGTCTTGCGAGTGAGCGTTTATACTGCAGATTTTAACTATATCTAATGAGAATTTATAGTAATATAATGATAGATTTAGGAGGGCTTATTAATGAGAAATAGCGTTACTTCTATAGCGATCTGGCTATTTGCAAGCTTTTTTGCGGTTTATGAGCTGTTTATAACCAACGGCTTTTATGGAGTTTCCCTCCAGTTACAGCAGCATGATTTGAACTTATCTGTAAATGCTGTTGGCAGTCTGGCAGCTATTTCAAGTTTGATATATGCCTTATGTCAAATTCCCGCCGGAATTATGGTGAGTAAATTTTCAATCCGGATAATCCTTACTCTTTCAAGTATTTTGGTAAGTATCGGAATGCTTATTTATAGTCATGCTAATGATGTTGAACAACTTATATTTGCCCGGGTAGTTATAGCCATTGGTTCTGCATTTGCTTTTGTGAGCATTGCCGTACTAATCGGACGCTGGCTAGACAAAGATAAATTTTCACTATTTTTTGGTTTGACTCAATGTATGGGTAATATTAGTGTTGTTAGTGCTAATATGTTTTTACCGCAGATTATCAATTTTTTACATGGCTGGAAAAATACTAGTCTAGTCTTGGCAATAGTTGGTTTCATTTTGGCAATTATGATAGGTTTAATTGTTAAGTCAAATCCAGCTAGCAAATTGTATAGCACACAACAAACGGGGAATAGCGCCAGGACTTTAGCGTTATTTAAACAATTGACGGCGAATAAACAATTTTGGCTAGTTACGGCTTATGCTGGTTTGTTATTGGGAACTTTATTTAATTTTGGAGCAAATTGGTTAATTGGATTTCAGGGTAATTATGATAGCCATAGTTTGGCGCATTCTGCGCTAGTTAATTCGGTGATGTTTCTTGGAGTTGCGGTGGGTAATCCGGTTATTGGTGTATTATCCATAAAGTTGCAAACTAGAAAAAAAATACTGCTTATGGGAGCACTAACAAGTCTTATTTTGTTAAGTATACTAATTCTTGGACCCAAGTTTCATGTGAGTACTGCACTAATTTTATATTTTCTATTTGGCTTCTCCTGTAGTAGTGCTATTTTATCCTACTCAGTTATAATGGAAATTGTAGCGCCGCCATTACAAGGGATTGGGGTCGGGGTGTGTAATACGGTGGTTTATCTTAGTAGCGCATTATTAAGCACCGCAATTGCCTCTATAATTCGTGGAGAGGGTGCAAGCTCACATAATATATTAACGATAGATAAAATAGCCTTTTCTTTATTTTGTGTAGCGGTTGCGATTGCTTTTGCGCTAAGTAGTGTTATTAAAGAAAGTTTTCGCAAGTAGTCAGATAAATATTTTAAGGTACTTATTTTGCAATTAAACTTAGTGATCAAGTACCGATGTATTTTATTGTAGGAGTTTGGATGAAAACATGGATTAAAAACCCGAAAGCAATTTTAGCGGATAATGCTGAAAATGGTTTGGTAATTGAAAATGATAAAATTATTGAGCTGGTAGCCAAAGGTGCAACGCCTTCAGTTACTATTGATAAAACTATCGATGCTAGTCAACATGTAATAATCCCAGGGTTAGTCAGTACGCACCATCATTACTACCAGACTTTAACTCGTGCTTTTCATGATTCATTAGATAAAGAGCTTTTTGCATGGTTGACGACTCTTTATAGTGTTTGGAGTGGTTTGACCCCCGAGTTACTTTATACCGCAAGTAAAACCGCGATGGCTGAATTATTATTGTCAGGATGTACTACTTCAGCAGATCACCATTATGTATTTCCTAAAGGCTTGGAAAATGGTACTGATATACAGGTTATGGCAGCACGGGAGATGGGCATGCGTTCAATGATTACACGTGGCTCAATGAATCTTTCACAAAAAGATGGAGGCTTACCGCCAGATTGCGTCGTTCAAAGTGAAGATGATATTCTAGCTGACTGTGAACGCGTAATCAATAAATACCACGAAACTCATGACGGTGCCATGATTCAGATTGGGTTAGCTCCTTGTTCACCGTTTTCGGTAACCAAATCAATCATGGAAAAAACTGCACTACTATCAGAAAAATATAATGTGCGAATGCATACGCATTTATCTGAAACCGAAGATGAAAATAAATTCTGTGAAAAAATGTTTGGTTGCCGTCCAATAGATTATCTAGAAGAGGTTGGCTGGCTAAATGATCGTACTTGGCTTGCTCATGCGATTCATTATACTGATATAGAATTAGCAAGACTTGGTAAAGCCGGGGTAGGGATGAGCCATTGCCCATCTTCAAATATGATTCTATCATCTGGAGTATTTAGAAGTGTAGTGGCTGAAAAAGCTGGTTGTAAAGTAAGCATTGCGGTGGATGGCTCAGCGTCAAATGATCATTCGAATATGATGTTAGAGTTAAGGCAAGCATTTTTATTACAGCGCTTACATAATAGCTCTCAGGTCAGCCATAAGGATATTCTTCGCTGGGGAACTCTTGGTGGCGCACAGGCACTTGGACGGAATGATATTGGTGAATTAAAAATTGGTAAACAAGCAGATATAGCAATGTTCAAACTAGATGATATTCAGTTTTGGGGTGCTGATGATCCATTAGCCGCATTGATTATTTGCGGTGCAACTAAAGCTGATATGGTCTATGTTGCTGGCAAAGTCAAGGTAGAAAACGGTATGCTGGTTGGGATTGATATGCCGCAATTACGTCAGGAGCAACGAAAGGCTCAACTAGAGTTGATAAAACGCTAAAAAGATTTTATACTTCGCCGGGGCATTTATAGTTCCCGGCACTTAATCAGTACTAATCATTAATTTTATTTTGAATTAAATCTAGCACGGCTTTGGCACCCTCAGTGCTGCCATCTTGAAGTAGGGTATAGTGGAGCTTATAAAACTCGTCAATCATTGCCTTACGCTTTTGCTGATTATTAAATAATTCAAATATGTATTCACTCATAGAATCAGGATTGGCATCTTCCTGAAGGAACTCTTTAACTATCTCCTTGCCAGCAATAATATTTGGCTGACCAACATAGTCAATAGTTACCATTCGTCTAAGCATCCATTCAGTAAATTTATTGATTTTATAACAAATCAGCATCGGCTTTTTGCATAGTGCAGTTTCGAGACTTACCGTACCACTTTTGGCAATTACCATATCACTAGCTTTGATTGTATCGCGAGTCTGATTTAATACTAGTTTATATTCAAAACCTGGTTTATTTTCATTTAGGTATTTATCCATGATTGCGAGAGTATGTTGACTGGCAAAAGGATAGATGAAAAGACAGTTAGGTATTCTTTCTGCTATTTTGTGACAGGTTTGGCTTAAAATTTCAGCAAGGCTATTAACTTCGCGAATCCGGCTACCACTAAGAATAGTAATAATCGTTTTATCTTCAGGCAGATTCAATAATTTACGATACTTTAAAGTATCGATATTTAGTTCAATATCATTAGCCATTGGATGTCCAATGAATTTTGCAGCCATTCCAACTTTGTGATAAATTTCTTCTTCAAAAGGGAAAATGCATAGCATTAAATCAGTCGATTTTTTTATTTTGAAAATACGTTTGTAGCGCCAAGCCCAGATCGTTGGACTAATATAATGTACAGTTTTTATACCAGCCTCTTTAAGCTTGTTTTCTATGAAGAAATTAAAATCAGGTGCATCTACACCAATAAAAACATCGGGCTTATATTCTAGAAGCTGCTTTAAAACAGAATAGCGAACTTTTAATATGTCAGGCAAGGATTTTATGACTTCAACATAACCCATTACTGATAGAGTTTCCATCTTATGCCAAGACTTAAAACCATTATCCTGCATCATTTTACCGCCAATGCCAACAAATTCAACTTTACCCGGATATTGATTTTGGATGGCTCTAATTAAAGAAGAGGCCAGCATATCGCCTGAAGCCTCTCCTGCAATCATCGCAATTTTAAGCATTAGCGGACAATGCCACGAGTTGACTGATTAAAGAAGCTAACAAAAGTTTGTAGCTCAGGATGACCAATAGCCATTTCTTCAATGATTGCTTTTGCTTCACTGTAAGAAAGTCCATTACGATATAGGATTTTATATACTTGTTTTACGTTCTCAATTTGTTCTAAGCTAAAACCACGGCGTTTCATACCTTCAATATTTACACCTTTAGGCTCAGAACGATAACCAGAAGCTAGAACATAAGGAGGGATATCTTGATTTACTGCAGATTGTCCACCAAGCATTGCATGTTCACCAATTAGACAAAATTGATGGATTGGTGATAAGCCACCCAAAATCGCCCAATCTTGAACTGTTACGTGTCCGGCAAGTGTAACTCCGTTGGCAAGAATGGTATTATTTTGAACAATACAGTCATGTGCAATATGTACATATGCCATGATCCAGTTATTATTCCCAATTACCGTTTGACCATTACCTTGAACTGTACCAGTATTAAATGTACAATATTCACGGATGGTATTATTATCACCTATGATTAGCTTAGTATCTTCGCCATTGTATTTTTTATCTTGTGGTGCTTCACCAATAGATGCAAAATGGTAAATTTTGGTGTTTTTACCGATATTCGTATTACCCGTCAAATTAACATGGTTACCCACGAAACAACCATCTCCAAGAACAACCTTGGGACCTACAATTGAATATGCGCCAATTTCAACATCTTCACCTAATATGGCATTATTATCAATAATTGCGGTAGGATGTATTTTTTTTGCCATTTTAAACCTCTCTTCTGGCGATCATGATTTCAGCTTCAGCTGCTACCTGTCCTTCTACTGTGGCTACTGCCTGAAATTTTGCAATGCCACGGGTTACTTTTAGTAATTCAATATCAAAAATTAGTTGATCTCCTGGTATAACCTGTCTTTTGAAGCGGGCTTTATCAATTGAAGCAAAAAATGATTGTTCATTTTCTTTTTGCATACCGTAGATTAACCCGAAAAGTATTCCTGAAACTTGTGCCATCGCTTCTATCATCAATACTCCTGGCATTACAGGAAAATTAGGGAAGTGTCCGGTAAAAAACTCTTCATTCATGGTGACATTTTTTAATGCCTTAATGTGTTTCGTACCATCATGACTGATTACTTTATCAACTAATAATAATGGATATCTATGTGGTAGCCACTTCATAATTTCCAATATGTTTAATTCGGTCGAAGTATTTTCACTCATCAAGCTTGCTCCCTATTTTGTCAAAATTTGCTTGTAAATCACGAACTTTAGTATTTAATTTATCCAAATTACGAATGTGAACAAATATCTTTGCCCAATCGCGATATTCCATCGCTGTCATACCATTTGAATATAATGCAGGCTTAGTGATGTCTTTTCCAACATTGCTGCTGGCACCAATTACAGTAAAGTCACAAATTGAAACATGATCGGCAATTCCTACATTACCAGCAAGCATACAATGCCTACCAATTTTGCTGTTTCCAGCAATTCCAACCTGAGATGCAATACCTGTATGTGCACCAATTTTTACATTATGCGCGATCTGTACCAAATTATCAATTCGGACACCATCTTCGATAATTGTCGGCTCAAATGTACCACAGTCTATAGTAGTATTTGAACCAATTTCGACCCGATTACCAATTTTTACACCACCAATTTGTGGAATGCGGTGATATTGATGTTTTTCATCTTTAGCATTACCAAAGCCATCTGAGCCAATTGCACAACCGCTATGAAAAACACAATCATTTCCAATCGATACTTTATCATAGATAGTCACATTTGGGTAAATTGTTACATTGTCACCAATAACCACGTCATTACCAATGACAGTGTTGGCAAATATCTGGCAATTATTGCCAATTATTACATTATCACCAATAACCACATTGTGTGCAATTGCCGGATTGCTACCTAGTTTTGCAGAGTCACTAATAAACGCTGATTTTGCAATTCCAAATGCTATTTTCCTTCGTGGGTGAAACAGATTACTAACTTGGCTAAAATAATAGTATGGGTTAGGTGTGATAATTTTTGGTATATTTATATCGCTAGCATCTGCCTCACTTATGATTATTGCTGCTGCTTTACAATCTAATAAGTGTTTTTTGTATTTACTATCAGAAAGAAAGGTTATTTGAGTTTCATTTGCTAGATTAGTTGGCGCGATATCGTGAACTTCAATATCAGCACCTTCCAACTTGCCTCCAAATAAATCAATTAATTGAGAAAGTTTATATGCCATCTATTTCACCACTCATATTTATTTAGAAGGGGCTGTAGTTGGAGCTGGTGTAGCTGCACCTGTACCTGGTTTACCTAGTGGAGCTGGAATAGTCTGTGGGCTATTTAACTGTTTGATAATATCAGTAGCATCAATTGTATTTAGCTGATCCATTACCTGATCTGTTAAATCATATTTAGCTTTTGCAAATACTAATTGATTAGAGGTAAGAACTAAATCGTAACCTTTTTTATCACTAATGTCTTTAAGGATAGCATTAGTTTTAGTCATTAAAGATCCTAAAGCAAATTCTTGAGATTTTTGTAGGTTTTGTTGGAATGTCATATATTGTTGCTGAAATTGTCCTTGGTCTTTACGATATTTATCCTCTAGATTTTTTAGCTGAGACTGATCTGATTTACTAAGTTTATCAAAACTAGGTGCTTTATTTGCAATTTGCTGCATTTGTTGTTGTTCAGCAATAATATTGTTATTCATAGTCTCAAGTTGTTTTTGCTGTGGACCATACTTATCTTTTAATGCTTGTTGGATTGCTTTTGCTGGTTTTGCTTCTGTAAAAACACGATCAACATTGATATAACCTAATTTAAAATCATCCGCAAATGCTACTGAACTCATGCAAGCCAAGCCAAGAAGTGCAAATTTCATTTTTTTCATAGTGTATTTCCTCGTAAAATTAAATTGACTAAACCATAATCAGTTAGTTACTTTACAATAACTTCAACTATTTATGTTAAATAATTATATCTAGAACATTGAACCAAGTGTAAACTGGAAGTTCTGAATATTGTCGTTTGGTTGATTAAACATCGGTATCGCATAACTGATCTGGATCGGTCCCATTGGTGATATCCAGACTAATCCAACACCATAGCTGGCACGTACCGCTTGTAATGGATTAATTCCAAAAGGGTCACCACCATATAATGTACCAATATCATAAAAAGCACTCATACGAACTGTTTTATCATCTTTTACCCCGGGCATAGGGAATAATAGATTATTACTTAAAAATGCCCAACGCGTTCCACCTAGTGATGAGCCATCCGTATCTTTTGGACCTATACTACCAATGTAGTAACCGCGAATAGAGTTAGGACCTCCTTCAATGAAGTTTTGATAGAATGGAACAATTTGCCCATCCCCGTAAGCATTAATGAACCCAAGTTCACCATTGGTTTTCCAAGTTAAATCTTGTGAAAGAGGGAAGTACCAAGCATCTTTCGAGTCAAATTTATAGTATTGCGCTCCCACACCCGGTGCTGTAATAGTGAAACTAGTATTATAGGTAGCACCACTAGTTGGCCATAATGTGCTATCTGATGTATTTCGTGCCCAGCTAACAGTTACTGGAATAGCATTTACTGAGCTACCATATTGGTTGGTAAATTGGATAAATCTGAGTGGCGCAGTATTATTATTAATACTAATTTGATTATTTTCAAAGCCAAGACTTAGGTTAATTCGATCAAACTCAGATACTGGAACTGAAGTACGAACTCGGGCACCAAGTGTTTGTGTCGAATACGGACTAATACCTACCAGATTTGGTGTAAAGGTAGTATCGTAAATATCATAACCTAGACTTGTTCCATTAGCGAGATAGTATGGGTCAGTGAATGATAAAGAGATGCTACTATTTAATTGGCTATACGATGCGTTGATAGAAGCAGATTTACCTGAACCAAATAGATTACTCTGTGAAATACCACCATTTAAGATGATACCCTGACCTTGGGCAAAACCAACTCCAAAATTAATACTACCTGTATTAGTTTCTTTTACTTTAACATTTAAATCAACCTGATCATTAACCCCTGGAACTGGTGTAGTAGTTATATCAGTTGTTTTAAAATAACCAAGTACATCTAAGCGATCTTTTGAACGTTTAATAGCATCTGCATTATAAATTCCTGCCTCTTCTTGACGAAATTCACGACGAATTACTACATCTCGAGTCTTTTCATTACCACTTATATTAATGTTGCGGACATAGATTTTTTTACCCGGATCTATGAAGAGGGTGTAAGCAACCGTGTTATTTTTAGTATCGATATCTGGTACCGGATTAATAGCGGCAAAAGCGTAACCATATTTACCCATAGCAGTTTTTATTGATTGAATATCTTTATCAAGTTTTTCCTGATTAATTATTTGCCCGGGTTTAACGGTGATTAGTTTTTGTAATTCTGCTGGTGGAATATCTTTATAGTCTCCAGCGATTTTTATATCGCGAAAGCGGTATTGATTACCTTCTTGGATATTTACCGTAATGTATACTAATTTCTTATTTGGTGTCAGTTGCACTTGCACCGAGTTCATGCGATATGTAATATAACCTTGATTTTGATAAAAAGCTTTTACGGTTTCAAGGTCACCATTTAATTTATCACTTGAATATTGATTATCTTTATACCAGAAACTAAGCCAGTTTCCAGTTGTCAGGAACATTTGCTTTTGAAGCTTATTTGAACTAAAGGCTTGATTACCAGTAAATGCAATTCCACCGATCTTGGCGGTAACACCTTCTGAGATAGTTATTTGGATGTTAACACGGTTTCGTTCAAGTTGGGTGACAGTAGGCGTAATCATTACTGAATATAAACCACGGTTATAATATTCAGTT
The DNA here is from genome assembly GCA_008017155.1 of Neisseriales bacterium. Classification (GTDB taxonomy): domain Bacteria; phylum Pseudomonadota; class Gammaproteobacteria; order Burkholderiales; family UBA11063; genus Aquella. Next base: position 16,082 of record SSGX01000009.1, read on the forward strand.
TTTAAGCTCATGACAGCGTTATCAAGAATACTTTGGTCAAAAATTAAGCCATCAGACAGTCCGTTTTCTTTTAGCGATTTTACTAGCTTATCGTGGTCGAATTCATGATCACCACTAACAGATATCCGAGCAATAACTGGACGCTCTTCAACATCAACAATTAGAGTATTTCCCTGTTGCTCGACACGAACGTCTTGAAAAAAACCAGTGCTGTATAATTTATGAATAATATCATCTGCTTTGCTGGTAGTAAGGGTATCTCCTACCTTAACTGGTAAATAACTATATACTGTACCCATCTCAATTCGCTGTAAGCCATCAATACGGATTTGTTGGATTACAAAGCCAGAGTCATCAGCGTAGATATAGCTACTATTAGCCATAAGTAACAAGTATATGATACCAAGTAATTTCAGTCGCAATTTCATTACAGATTGAGTAGTTTCAGAAAGTCATTATATAACGCCAAGAATGTTACCCCAAGCACAAAAATCATCCCAAATTTGAATAGTAATTGTTGTATATCTACAGCCATTGGTTTTCCCGTAAGCCATTCAATAGCATAAATTAGTATGTGACCACCGTCCAAAACTGGAATTGGTAATAAGTTCATGATTGCTAAACTTAGGCTAATTAATGCTAGAAAATCAACAAACGATTTTATACCTTGATGCATCGCTACTTTAGAAGCTTTAGCTATTGAAACAGGGCCACCCAAATTATGCCATGACACATTGCCACTTAGCATTAACCCAAGCATGGCAATATTGTTATATGCCAAGTTTAAACAGGCAGTATAAGCATAGCCTAAGCTATTTAGGGGGTTGTAGTGTTTTATAAAGCTGTTTTTTTCAATTAAGCTATTATCTAAGGTAGGCATTATACCAATTTTACCAATTATTTGTCCATCTTCGTCAGTCACTGAATCCGGGATAATTGATAGAGTTATTTCTTGGTCATTTCTTTTGACTATAAAGATAAGTTTTTCACTTGGTGAGGACTTTATTAATTTACTAACCTGAAACCAGTTACTGATAACTTGTCCATTTATTTTTAAGATTTCATCACCTTCTTTTAAGCCTGCTTTAACAGCGGCAGATTGTGGCTCGGTATAAGCGACTATTGGTAGATATTTAAATGGATATAAGCCTAAGTCGGTAAGTGAATATTCACTGGCATTGTTTTTATATTTGTTGAAGTCTAATTGTATTTGATAAATTTTCGACTCATTAAGTAAAGATAAATTAATTTTATCAGCTCGTGTAAGATCTTTACGAAATATTTCTTCAGCCTCACTCCAGCTGTCTATTTGCTGATTATCTATTTTTATAATGGTACTATTTGGTGTTATCTTTTCAAGATTTTGTACTAATGGAGTTGGATTAATTGTGCTAATTACAGGTTTTAAGTTGTAAACTCCATAGAGACCAATAAAATAGTAAGCGATAAACGCGAATAAGATATTAAACAATGGGCCAGCAAAAGCAATAAGGAGCTTTTGGAATGGGGGCTTATTGTTGAATGCTAAGTGCTTAAACTCTGGGGCAACAGGAGCTTCTCTTTCATCAAGCATTTGTACATAGCCACCAAGTGGAATTGCACCTATTTTCCACTGATTATTTTTGCCTTGCCACGAGATTATTTTTGGACCAAAGCCAATTGAAAAAGTTAAAACTTTTACTTTAAATAATCTTGCAAAGAGGTAATGTCCAAACTCATGGATAACTACCAAAATTCCTATTGTTAGTAAAAAACCCAGTAATGCCAAAGCTATTTTTCCAGAAATTTTAAATATATAAAAATTAAAATGGTAGTACTAATTGAGTACTACCATTTTATCAGGTCAGATATTATACACTATCTAGGCATTAACCCGCAGCCCAGATTTTTTTGCTTTAGTGGGCTTCTTCTTTAATGGTTCTTTTCCTGTTGATGTATCCAATATGGTCTGTTGATCCCATGGTATTGGCTTATATTCTAGCGCAATTTCAAGCACCTGATCAACTGTTTTAACTGGGATAACTTCAAGTTGCCCTTTAATTTCATCTGGAATTTCATCCAAGTCTTTAACATTTTTCTCAGGAATTAACACTGTTTTTATGCCAGCACGAAGTGCCGCTAGCATTTTTTCTTTGAGTCCACCGATTGGCAAGACTTCACCATAAAGAGTTACTTCACCTGTCATTGCAACGCTAGACTTAATTGGTACGTGGTTCAAGCTTGAGGCTATAGCTGTGACCATGGCAATACCTGCTGAAGGACCATCTTTAGGAGTTGCACCTTCTGGTACATGAACGTGGATGTCTCTATTCTCATAGAATTTCTCATCTATCCCAAGAAGATTACTGCGGCTACGAACTAAACTTATTGCAGCCTGAATCGATTCTTTCATTACATCACCAAGCTGTCCGGTACGGATAATATTTCCTTTACCCGGAATGGCAATTACTTCAATTGTAAGAATATCTCCACCGATTTCTGTCCATGCAAGACCCGTAACCCTTCCAACACGATTTTCTTTAGCACTGATACCAAAATCATTAATTGGAATACCTAGAAAATCTTTTAATGTGTCTTTTGTAATTTTAATTTTCTTGCCTGTAACTTTTTTAGTATCAAGCATCGTTACCACTTTACGGCAAAGTTTACCTATTTGTCGATCTAGACTTCGTACACCAGCTTCGGCAGTGTAATACCGAATTACATCCAGAATGGTTTCGCTATCAACTACAATTTCTGCTGGTTTTAAGCCATTGTTCTTGATCTGGCGTGGCAATAGGTATTGCTCGGCAATTTTTAATTTTTCTTGTTCGGTGTAGCCAGATAAACGAATTATTTCCATCCGGTCGCGTAGCGGACCAGGAATGTTCATTGAATTAGACGTACAAACAAACATTACCTGCGATAAATCAAATGCTACCTCAGTGTAGTTGTCAACAAATGCGCGGTTTTGTTCTGGATCTAGTACTTCCAGTAGGGCTGCTGCTGGATCACCACGATGATCTGCACCAATTTTATCAACTTCATCAAAAAGCAATAATGGATTTTTAACGCCGATTTTACTTATATTTTGTAAGACTTTACCCGACATCGCGCCAATATAGGTTTTACGATGCCCACGGATTTCTGCTTCATCATGTAAGCCGCCAAGTGCAATTCTTACATACTTACGGTTTGTCGCTTTGGCAATTGATTCACCTAAGGAAGTTTTACCAACTCCTGGAGGACCAACGAAACACAGGATTGGTGATTTATTATTTTCAGTACGACGTTGAACTGCAAGATATTCAATAATCCGTTCTTTAATTTTATCTAGCCCATAATGATCTTTATCAAGAATTTTTTGTGCCTTATCAAGATCTGAACTTACCTTAGTAGTTTTATTCCATGGTAAATCTGCTAAATGTTCGATATAGTTTCTTACTAAAGCACTTTCAGAAGACATTTGCGGCATCATTTTTAATTTTTTTAATTCAGCAAGGGCTTTTTTCTCAGCTTCTTCTGGCATTTTGGCTTTGTGAATTTTATTTTCAAGTTCTTGAATTTCGTTTAATTCTTCGATTTCGCCCAATTCTTGCTGAATTGCACGCTGTTGTTCATGCAAGTAATATTCTTTCTGGTTTTTCTCAATCTGTTGCTTAACGCGCCCTTGAATTTTTTTCTCAACGGTAAGAATTTCAATTTCACGATTTAATTCTTTAAGAAGCATGGTTAAACGTTTTTTAAGTGATGATGTTTCAAGTAGTTCTTGGCGAATTGTCAAATCCATAATTACATGAGTAATAATCACATCTGCAAGCTGTTCTATATTAGCTATTTTTGCAATGATTGATACAACTTCATCTGGCACTTTCTGATTTAATTTGGCAAACTCATCAAATAACTGAATTATTTCACGGCGTTCTGCTTCCTGTTCTATCTTACTTATGTCTTGCTTAGTCTGGATTTCCTGAATTTCAGTTGCTAAGAAACCGTCTTTTTCAATTATTTTTGTTGCTTTAGCACGGATTTTGCCTTCAATTAGAACTTTTTTAGTACCATCTGGTAGTTGCAAAATTTGAAGTATTTTAGCCAGTGTTCCAGTAGTATGAAGATTTTCTTCTGTTACTTCATTGTCTGTTGGGTTTTTTTGGCTAAGTAATATAACCTGCTTGTCTTTTTTATCAGCAATTTCAAGGGCGTTGATTGATTTTTGCCTACCAACGAATAATGGAACTACCATATTTGGGAAGATTACCACATCTTTCAGCGGGATTATTGGAACTAGATTGTCTGACAGTTCTATTTCATTGGTTTTATCATTAGAGTTGTTATTGGTAATCATTGCATTTTCCTTAATCTATGGTGCTTATACTAAATAATGAACCGTATCTGAATTCATACTGCATATACTTGTTTTAATGTTTCTGTCAATTTTTTTATAGCTCAATGCTACTACAATCGTTGATATCATTCAATTAAACACGTATGCTATATTGTAACCTAACTACGCGTTGCTTTTATGACAAAATCGTTCTCTGCTATATTAGATAGCAAATCATCTACTTCTTTTGCGGTAGAAACACTGATAGTAAGCTTAACTACAACTACACTATGGTTGTCACTGCGCTCCTGAAATATCTCTTCCATATTGATCTGACGTTCGGCTATGATTGCTGATAACTTATTGAATACTCCGGGTAAATTATCAATCGTTATCGTCAATTTTGACAGGAACTGTGCCTCGGTGTCATTAATGAGAATGGCTGGAACAAGCTTATCAAGTCCGATTGTTTTATTTTTGCGACAGTCATAGCTATGTAGCTCAAGTTCACCCTTACGCGTGAGCTTTGCATATATTTTCTCATCTGGTAATGGACAACAAATGTCATCTTGAATTATTGGTAAATTACAATTACTCAGCTTTAATTTTAAAGGTTTCCCAGCATTTATATCAAGTAATTCGCTTACTATTCTAAGAGCCGGGATTTCATTAACACCAATTTTTTGCTCAAAATCAGTAAGGTTAAAGCGTTCTGCATATTGTGTATTAATAAGGTTTTCTAATAATTCATCAGTTACAACAGTATCGCTACCAGCAATGTGAAGCCCAATATTAAGTAAATTTACGCCATTACTTACATCTTCATCATATTTTTGTTCTTTTAGATACTGCTTGATTTTACTGATTGCACGCCCGGTAATTACCGAGTTTAACCAGTTTTCATCTGGTTCGCTAAATTGAGATGTGCTAACTTCAATTACATCACCATTTTGCAGTCGATGATCGTGTTCAACTGAGCGTTGATTAACTCGTGCTCGATTAAAATGATCGCCAATGTCCGTATGTATTGCATAGGCAAAATCAACTGGTGTTGAGCCCCTAGGTAAGTGAATGATTTTACCTTTAGGAGTAAACACATAAATGTTTTTGGGCGAAAGATCCTTTTTAATGTTTTCAAGGAAATCACTGGCTGAAAATGTGCTACTTTGAATTTCAAGAATGTTATTAATCCAGTTGGCTGTATGCTGTTTAGCACTGCTACCATAATCAATTCCACGCTGCTGTTTTAGTAAATGACTAATAATTCCATGTTCAGCGATATCTTCCATTTCCGTTGTTCTGATGTGTATTTGTAATGGTGCTCCGGTGGGGCTCATCATCGTTGAATGTAAGGACTGATAACCATTACTTTTAGGTATTGCAATGTAATCTTTAAATTTGCCTGGAATTGGCTGATAAAGATTATGAATTACACCAAGTGTAAGATAGCAATCACCAATAGTTTCAACAATTATTTTAATCTCAAAAATATCATAAATTCGATCAAATGATTGTTGTCTTTTTAACATTCTATTGTAAAGGTTAGAGATCGTTCGCTGACGATATTTAAATTCTGCTTTTATTCCATTTGATTTAAGTGCATTACTGATGTTGTTGAGGATTTCTTCAGTGAGTGGTAAACGATTTTTTTGTGCAGCCTCTACCGCTGAATTTATTACTTTATAACGCATTGGGTAGAGATGTTTAAAACTTTCTTCAGCAAGTTCAAGGTGTATTTTATGTAGTCCAATCCGGTTTGCGATTGGGACATAGATTTCCATCGTTTCCATAGCGATTTTACGACGCTTTTCTGGTCGCATTGAGCCTAGTGTCAACATATTGTGCATTCGATCGGCTAGTTTGATCAAAATTACGCGAATGTCTTTCGCCATTGCTAAAACAACTTTTCTAAAGTATTCAGCGTGAGCTATTTCTTCAGACTCAAAGTGTAGTTTATCTAATTTGGTTACGCTATCTACCAGTTCTGCAATACTAGTGCCGAATATTCTGGTTAATTCTTCTTTACTTACGGGGGTATCTTCAATTACATCATGCATTAATGCACCAGCAATTGTTTGTTCGTCAAGTTCCCAGTCGGCAATTAATGTTGCTACTTCTATCGGATGGGTAATGTACGGTTCACCACTCTTACGGAATTGACCATAATGTGCATGGTTTGCCACCTGAAAGGCTAGATCAATGGTTTCTATTTTTTTGCCGTGAAGGTGTCTTCGGGCGGTTGAGAGCAAGGTTCTTCTAAGGTCATCTACAAGTTTTTGATATTCGCCGTGATTGATTTCCATTAAAGTACCTCGCTATTTTATTCTGAAATTATTTATTCAACACGACCTAAAATTTGTTGGTCAACCTTACGATCAGCTATTTCACGCAATGCAATTACGGTTGGCTTATCACCTTCTTCGTGTTCAATCATGATATCACTACCTTTTTCAATTTGGCGCGCGCGTAACGCAGCGGCAATTGTCATATCAAAACGATTATTAATAGTTTCCATGCAGTCTGCAACTGTAAAACGTGCCATTTTTACTCCTGAAAAAATAAGTTCTTGATTTATTATATTCGTGCCAGCCCATCGCCGGCTCCTATATTGAGATTGAATTTTTGCTTTATGACTTCAAGCTTTCGAGCTGTCTTGTTGCGAGCAGCTCTTATTATACTACAGAGATCCTGCAACGCAGTATTGAAATCATCATTAATTACAATGTAGTCGAATTCTGCTACATGGCTTACATCTTCCATTGCCATGCTTAATCTTTTTTCGATAACTTCAAGACTGTCCGTTTTACGGTCGCGAAGACGTTGCTCAAGTATCTCTAATGATGGTGGAGCGATAAATATAAGTACTGCGTCATTGAATAGCTTGCGAATTTGCCTTGCTCCTTGCCAGTCAATTTCAAGAATGATGTCTTTGCCAGTTGCAAGAAATTCTTTAATGGTATTAATGTTGGTACCGTAGAAGTTGCCATAAACTTCAGCATACTCAAGAAAATCGTTGTTTTCAACCATTTTTTGAAACTCTATGGTGCTAACAAAGAAATAGTTTACGCCATTTTTTTCACCAGGGCGGATGCCCCTTGTGGTGTGCGAAACTGAAAGTTGAACCCCGTCATCTAATTTACACAGTGCATTTACTAAAGTTGATTTACCAGCTCCAGATGGGGCAGCAATAACATAAATTTTTCCTCGACTCATGCCTGATGGGCTTCCTTTTTCGTAATTATAAGCTGAATTGTTGTTTGTAGATGTCAGAAATCGTAATTTTCTTTAGTGTAGCACTATGGTAAAATCAAGGGCTTCTTGCTAAAGGGTAATATTTTAACAAAAGAAGGTAGTTTTATGTTGATTGATTCTCATTGTCATATAAATTTTACAGAGCTATCTACAAATCTTGATGCTTATTTGCAACAAATGGCTGATAATGATGTTCGTTATGGATTGTGTGTAGCAACAAGACCAGATAATATAGATGAGGTAATTAGACTTGCTGAAGCTAGGAATAACATCTTTGCCACTGTAGGTATCCACCCCGATGAAAAATTACCAGAATTTGAACTTACAGAAGACTTTCTTTTTAAACATTCCGGGCATCCTAAAGTGGTAGCCATCGGCGAAACTGGGCTTGACTATTACTGGAATAAGGATATAGACATGAGTTGGCAACACAATCGGTTCAAGACTCATATCAATGTTGCTAAACGCTCGGGGTTGCCTCTTGTGATTCATACTCGTGAGTCAGCGGAAGACGCATGGAAAATGCTTGCTGAAAGTGGAATTGATGGATGTGGTGCTGTAATCCACTGTTTCACCGAAAACTTGGATTGGGCGCGTAAATTTCTGGATATTGGTTGTTATATTTCGTTTTCTGGAATCGTGACATTTAAGAGTGCCAAAGATATTCAGGAGGCTGCTAAATACGTTCCTTTGGATCGTCTTCTTGTGGAAACTGATGCTCCATATCTTGCGCCTGTACCGCACCGTGGTAAATTAAATCATCCTGCGCTTGTTCGGCATACGGCGGAATTTATTGCAGATTTGCGTCAAGTAAAGATCGATGTAATTGCTGAAGCAACTAGTAATAATTTTTTTAATTTATTTACAAAAGCCAAAAGCTATATAAATGGAGGTAATTAATTTGATGGTTCCTGTGATTACAATCGATGGTCCTGCTTCGTCAGGGAAGGGTACAGTAGCTAAATTGTTAGCTAAAGGGCTTGGTTTTCACTACCTTGAGTCTGGAGCGATTTATCGTGCGCTTGGATTATGGGTTTATCGTAACTATGGTGATACTTCTGTTGATGAGAGTGAAGTGGTTAAATTGATTGCAACTATGAAGCTTCAATTTACTGAAGTAGGTATCATTCTCAATGGTGAAAATGTTACTGATACACTTCGCGAGGAGTTTGTTGGTATGCTGGCATCAAAATATGGTTCAATTCCAGATGTTCGTACTAGACTTCTACAGTTTCAACGCGATTTTGCCAAAGAGCCAGGGTTGGTAACTGATGGGCGGGACATGGGGAGCGTAGTTTTTCCAACCGCAAAACTAAAGGTTTTTTTGACTGCTTCAGCCGAAAAGCGTGCTGAGCGGCGCTATAAGCAGTTGCAATTATTTAATAAATCTGCTACAATTGAGGCTATTTTGCAAGATATCAAGACACGAGATGAACAAGATTCGAATAGAAGTGTTGCTCCTTTGTCATATGATTCTTCATTTAATGTTCTGGATAATTCTGATTTAAGCATTGAAGAAACCATTGCGGCTATTTCTAATTTGTATCAGAAATCCTGATTTGTGGTGTTATAAAATATATAGATTTATAACGAGTTTTAATTTTTTATTTTTTTAAATGGTCCTAAATAGTGGAAAATTTTGCAAGCTTATTTGAACAACACTTAGCACAACTTGAAATGCGTGAGGGTGAAGTTATTGACGCAACAGTTGTAGCTGTTGATAATAAATATGTAACAGTAACTGCTGGTCTAAAATCTGAATCATCAATCGCACTTGGTGAATTTAAAGATGAATTAGGTAATCTTGAAGTTAAAGTTGGTGACGTAGTAAAAGTTGCGATTGAAGCAATTGAAGATGGTTATGGCGAAACTCGTTTGTCGCGTGACAAAGCTCGTCGTATCGCAGCTTGGGAAGAATTGGAAGGTGCGTTGGAGCGTGGTGATGTTCTAACTGGTGGTGTATATGGTCGCGTAAAAGGTGGTCTTGGTGTTATGTACAAAAATGTACGTTTATTCTTGCCAGGTTCACTAATTGATGTACGTACTGTACGTGATTTCACTCCATACGAAACTAAGCCAGTAGAATTTAAAGTTATTAAAGTTGATCGTCGTCGCAATAATATCGTTATTTCACGTAAAGCTGTTCTTGTTGAGCGTAATGGTGAAGATAGTAAAGCTATCGCTGAGAAAATGCAAGAAGGTAATGTTGTTCAGGGTATCGTTAAAAATATCACTGACTACGGTGCATTCGTTGATCTTGGCGGAATTGATGGCTTGTTATATATTACTGATCTTTCTTGGAAACGTGTTAAACATCCGTCTGAAGTGTTGACTGTTGGTCAGGAAATTGAAGCTAAAGTATTGAAATTTGATCAAGAAAAACATCGTGTTTCTCTAGGGTTGAAACAACTTTCAAATGATCCTTGGTTTGGTGTTGCTGAACGCTTCCCTGTTGGAACTCGTTTACATGGCAAGATTTCAAATCTTACTGATTATGGGGCATTTGTTGAGCTTGAGCCGGGTATTGAAGGTTTGGTTCACGTATCTGAGATGGATTGGACTAATAAAAACGTTAATCCTTCTAAGTTGGTTAAACTTGGTGATGAAGTTCAAATACAAATTCTTGAAATTGATCCAGAAAAACGCCGTATTAGCTTAGGTATGAAACAATGTCAAGCTAATCCTTGGGTTGAATTTGCAGAGAAAAACCAGAAGGGTGATCGTGTCGCTGGACAAATCCGCTCGATAACTGACTTTGGTCTATTTATTGGTCTAGCTGGTGGTATCGATGGTCTAGTTCACGTATCTGATATTTCATGGACATTGTCTGGTGATGCAGCTATCCGTAACTATAAAAAAGGTCAGGATATTGAAGCGGTTATCTTATCAGTTGATATTGAGAAAGAGCGTATTGCTCTAGGCATCAAACAGCTTGATAACGACCCATATGCTAATTTCCTAAATCTTAATGATAAAGGTTCAATTGTTAAAGGTACAGTTAAAGAAGTTGCTGCTGAGCAAGCAGTTCTTGAATTAGCTTCTGAAATTGATGCTGTTCTTCCTGCTCGTGAATTTTCATCTGAGCGTGTTGATGATTTAACTAAAGTAGTTAATGTTGGTGATGAGCTTGAAGTTATGATTACAAATATTGATCGTAAATCTAGAGTTGTTACTGTATCAGTTCGTGCTAAAGATTCAAAAGATGAAGCTGAAGCAATCAAGAAAGTTAAACAAGCAGATAAAACTGCTGGTACAACTAACTTGGGTTCTTTACTACAGGATAAATTGTCACAAGGATAATTATGAATCGCTCAGATATTATTAAGAGAATCTCTGAGCTTTATCCCAAGCTAAGTCGTAAAGAAATTGAAGCTATTGTTAAAGAATTATTTGCTACAATGGCTTCTAGTATAGCAACGGGTAAGCGTATAGAGATTCGTGGATTCGGGTGCTTTTCACTAAAACATCGTGCTGCTGGTAAAGTTCGTAACCCACGTCATGGGGTTGCGATTGATTCTGGTGAACGTCATGTAGTTTATTTCAGAGCCGGGAAAGAGCTACGTGAGCGTGTTGATGTATTTAGTCGTTAATTTTACGTAAAAGTCTCGTGATAAGCGAGGCTTTTCCTTTATGACTAATAACTACCCACAAAAAATTGAACCAATTAGTGTTAGGCAATTATCTATTAGTTTGCTTATATTAATTATTTGCTTAGTCTTGATTGGTTTTTTAGTATATAAGCATCAACAAAATAAAAAAACCACCTATTCAAAAATTATAATTCCCAAAATAATTAAACACAAAATAACTTCATCTCCTGACAGTATGGAGTCTACTACTTTTGTGATTCCTTTAGTTAAATAACCAGTATAATAAAAATTCTGTTAAAATCCAGTTTAGAGTTTGTATTGAAAGAGTCTCTATGATTGGATTCCTGAAGCCTGCCAAGTTTATTAATCAAATCCCAGCAAATCAGATTGATGTAAATTATAAACGTTATCGTTTGCAATTGTTTTTAACTGCCTATATTGGCTATATGGCGTATTATTTTGTTCGAAGTACTTTAGCATTAGCCAAACCATATCTACTTAAAGATGGGTTTTCTATTGAGCAAGTTGGTTATTTGGGTTCAGCGCTTGCGGTTACTTATGGTTTAAGTAAATTTATAATGGGTAATGTTTCTGATCGTAGTAATCCAAGATATTTTCTTGCGCTGGGATTAATTCTCTCCGCACTTACTAATATTCTTGCTCCATCATTTCTCACTTTTGGCGCTTTATTTGGCTTAATGCTCTTAAATGGCTGGGTACAAGGAATGGGTTGGCCGCCATGTGGCAGAATAATGACACACTGGTTTTCTGATTCCGAACGTGGTACCAAAATGTCAATCTGGAATACTGCGCATAATGTTGGTGCTGGATTATTACCGTTTATTGTTGCAATCGGAGTTGGTTTATTTAGTAACTGGGATGGTTTATTTTATCTGCCGGCTATGGTTGCAATTGTAATTGCTTGTGGGGTTCTATTCTTTGGAAGAGATGTCCCACAGTCAGTAGGTTTACCTCCGATTGAAGTGTACCGTAATGATTTTCCATTAGCTGAAGTTGAACATGATCTTAAAGATCGCGAACAGGAGATGACAACTAAACAGATTCTGTTTGATTACGTGTTAGTTAATAAGAATGTCTGGTATATGGCATTAGCCAATGTATTCGTTTATTGTGTGCGTTATGGAGTCCTAAATTGGGCACCTACTTATCTAAATAAAGTCAAACATTTTAGTAATGTTTATAGTAGTATGGGCTTTGCCTTCTTTGAATTGGCAGCGATTCCTGGTACTATTCTTGTTGGTTGGCTATCGGATAAATATTTTTCTGGACGGCGTTCGCCACTTGGTGTTATAACTATGGTATTGATTTTCTTTGGGTTGATTGTTTATTGGCAATCAACTAATCAATGGGTTACGATAGCAGCCTTGGGTGTAATAGGTTTTCTTATTTATGGACCAGTAATGTTAATCGGTGTTGCTGCACTCGATTTAGTACCTAAAAAAGCTGGTGGAACAGCGGCTGGGTTTACTGGGCTATTTGGCTATTTCTTTGGAACTATGGGGGCTGAAGCGCTAATGGGGTATCTGGTACAAAATCATGGCTGGGATAGTGGTTTTATTATGCTTTTAATTTCAAGTGTATTGGCAATATTTTTCTTTGCAATTACTTGGAATATTCATAAACGTAGTTAAAATGGTAAGATGGTTATGCGTTGGTTTTTAGGGTTCTTGTTTGGTATAGTAGCAATTTTTTGTCAAGCTAGTGATTTTTTGCCAGCTTGGCAAGCATTTCAAGTATCAGCTAAAGCTGAGAGTTCAGCTGCTATCTGGCTTAATTTTAATATTGCTGATGAATATCATATTTATCAAAACAAGATTAAGATTATTCCAGAGCAAACTAGTAATGTCAAACTGGGTGAACCAGTTTTTCCTGATCCAATTGTTCTTAAAGATCAGGATCTTGGTGAATTTAAAGTCTATGAACATAAAACTTCGATTCGGATTCCAGTTACTGATGCTGGAAATGGTATTTTAAAATTAAAAGTTAATTATCAAGGGTGTAAAGGTCTTGATTTATGTTATCCCGAACAATCTGCTATTCTTGATATACATTTAACTAATGCTTCTGGTAAGATGAATAATCAGCAAATAGATGGTCCAAAACTCGATAATCAAAGCTCGGGAATTTTTACCGCAGATAGCAGCTCTGAAAAAATTACCAGCTATTTTCAAAATAGTCCAATTGTAGTTATTGCCAGTTTTTTTGTCTTGGGCTTATTGATTGCTTTTACACCATGCGTGTTTCCTTTATTACCAGTTTTAGCTGGGGTTATTGCGGGAAATAATATTTCAACAAAGAAAAGTTTTTTCCTTGCATTTTCCTATATAGTTGGGGGAGCTGTTTCTTACTCCATTGGTGGAGTAATTGCGGCAGTTTTTGGTTATAATCTTTCAGTTTTTTTGCAAAATACTTGGGTTATTTCGGCCATTGCCATACTATTTATGACTTTTGCTTTGTCGCTTTTTGGTGCATTTGAGTTACAATTACCAAGCGGATTACAAAATAAAATTAATAGCCGCTTAAATAAATATAATAGCCATTCATTTTTTGGTGCTTTTCTGATTGGTGCTATTTCAACACTGATTTTATCACCGTGTGTGACTGCGCCATTAGCCGGTGCGTTAGTTTATATTAGTAGCACGGGGAATGTCTGGCTAGGCGGTAGCAGCCTTTTTGCCATGGGTATGGGAAGTGGGTTGCCATTAATGCTAATTGCGGTATTTGGCAAAAAATTATTGCCAAAAGCTGGATTATGGATGCTACTTATTAAAAGATTACTTGGTATGGTTATGCTTTTAATGGCAATTTACATGCTCGGGCGGGTTATTCCAGAAATGTATAGCCATATTCTATATCTGATTTGGAGTATCGCATTGATTCATATCATTGCTCATGGCATTCATATGAAAGAGTTATTAAAGTACTCTCTAGCTAGTGTTGCGAGTATTCTAGTTTTGGCGATAACAGTTAATTTAGGGTATTTTCATCATGTTGAGCAAGATTCAAGATTTACGGTTATTGATAATCAGACTGATTTAAGCCACTTATTACAATCAGCTGAATATCAACATCAGCCAGTAATGCTTGATTTTTATGCAAATTGGTGCATTGCCTGTAAAGAGATGGATTTGAAAACTTTTAGTGACGCAAAAGTTAATCAATTAATGAGTAAATTCAAGCTGATACGAATTGATGTTAGCAAAAATAATCAAAGTAGTCAGGCTTTATTGGAGAAATATAAAGTACTTGCACCACCTTCGATAGTATTTCTTGATAGAAATGGAATTGATATGAAGGATTATCAGGTTACTGGTTTTATTACTAATGATAAACTATCAGCAAACCTCGAAAAGTTGCATCAAGAGATGAAATTCGAAGATTGTTCTGGGCTAAAATGTTAATTCTTAACAAAAAAGGTGACCTGCATGGCAGATATTGCAGGTCAATTTAAATACAAGGTAATCCTTAGCCTTAGCTTAATCAAAACCTTGAAGTCGTTATTATAGGGTTGGAAATTATTTAATTTATTTCCAATTTTGCATAGTTTATTCCCATTTTTGTTAATTAATTGTTTTATTTAATTTTATAAATATTTTGATGTTTGTATATAAATCATTTAGAGGTCAAATTTATGTCAATTAAATCAATTCCTGCTGAAGGTGAGCTGGTTATCCAAACAATTGCCATGCCAGGTGATACCAATGCCAATGGCGATATTTTTGGTGGTTGGGTCTTATCCCAAATGGATTTGGGCGGAGCTATTGTTGCCAAGTCTTTATCATCATCAGGGCGAGCGGCTACAGTTGCGATAGAGGGAATGTCATTTATCAATCCGGTGAAAGTTGGAGATTTGGTTGCTTGTTATGCCAATATAATTAAGCGTGGGCGGACTTCAATCCAAGTTAGTTTACAAACTTGGACATATAACTATACTACTAGGGAATCGAAGCTGGTTACTAAAGGAATCTTCACCTACGTAGCTATAGATAATAATGGAAAACCTATTCCACTGAAAATGGAAGAAAACTAATGCAGATTACCGAGATTTCAATTGCTAAATTACAAATTCCATTGATTCGTCCGTTTATTACCGCCTTACGTAGAACAGAACATGTTGAGGATATCGTGGTTATTCTTAAAACTGATACCGGACACATTGCTTATGGTTCGGCAGCATCAACCCCAGTGATCACTGGGGATAGTCAGGAATCAATAATTGGCGGACTACAGTTATTAGCAAATAAATTTTTGGGTGCTAGTCTTGATAGCTATGAAAATATTCTACGTGAGATAAATATTTCTCTTGTAAATAATAACGCTGCGAAAGCTGCCTTTGATATTGCGATTCATGATCTGGTTGCTAAAGGAATGGGGATACCTCTTTATAAATTCCTTGGTGGTGGCAAAGCTGAAGTAAAAATTCTGACGACCATCAGTGTCAAGGATGTATCTGAAATGGTTGCTGATGCTAGACTCTTTATTAGTCAGGGTTTTGAAACTCTCAAGATTAAAGTTGGTTTGAACCCATATGAAGACATAATCCGCATTAAGTCAATTCGTGATGCTGTTGGTGGTGAGATTAATATTGTTACTGATGCCAATCAGGGTTGGGATGCTAAATCTGCACTTAATATCATTGAACAGCTGGTGTTAGGTAAAGTCAATATTGCTATGGTCGAACAGCCAGTTAAAGCGTGGGATTATGCTAATTTGAAATATGTCCGAGATAATTCTAAATTACCAATTTATGCTGATGAGTCGGTATTTGGTATTCGTGATGCAGTAAGGATTATTAGTGAGGGTTTGGCTGATGGTATCAATATCAAATTAATGAAATCAGCTGGAATTTATGCTGCGCGTGGGATTTATGACCTCGCTACTAGCCATAACATTCCATGTATGGCAGGTTGTATGCTGGAATCACCAATTGGGCTAGCAGCAATGGCAAGTTTTATTGTTAGTCGCGCGAACATCCGCTTTGTTGATCTTGATCCAATTACCATGATTAAAACTAATCCAGTTACCGGTGGAGTTACACTAAATGGAGCTACTCTGAGTCTCTCAGAGAGTCCTGGTCTTGGAATAGAACATATTGATGGACTTCAAATTGTGGCTACAAGAGTACTATAGATTAGATATAAATTTACTACTTGGGGGTAAAAATGGATTGGCACTTTTATTTACAGTTAGCAAGTCTTTCTGTGATTGTTATCTATGCAATTTTAGTATTTAGGAATGTTGAACCTCTAGTTGCAACCGCAATTTGCGTTGGAATCGGTTTTATTTTTAACTGGTCATCACCACTTGAAATTGGTAAGGTAATGGAAAGTGCACTGGGCTCATTTCTGGCACTGGTTGGTTTTATAATCATGCTTGGTCGTGGTCTTGGTGAAGTACTTAATGAGACTAAAGTTAGTCATACTATGGTACATAAAATTGTTTATGGCATTGGGGTAAATACCCAGACTAGGGTAAAAATTGGTGTGGTTTTATCTTCGGTAGTTATCGTTGCTGTATTAGGAACTCTGGCCGGTGGATTAGCAATACTAGCGCCAATTTTACGCCCAATAGCGGCAAGTGTCGGATTGTCTCGTCCAAGTCTGGCAGTATTGATGCAGGCAGCTGGTGAGGAAGCTTTAATTCTAGGTCCATTTGCACCACCCGTGGTTGCCTTACTTGGTGTTACTAGTATCAGTTATGGTGTAATGCTTACTCATGCGGCGATTCCGATTGCCTTAGTTACGCTTATTACTACTTGGGTTATGGCTGGGAAATTACAAAGCCAATATAGTCATGAAGTTTTTTATCATGATCCGAATGAAGAACGTTTTATCCCAACTAAACGCCAAAATCTAGCAACAATAATTTTTATTTTGGCTTTTATTGCCTGCGTAGTTTATGGTTTGACGTTTAAGGCAAAAACTTCTTTTGTAATATTTGTTATGCTATTTTTGGCGCTGATTACTGGTCTATCTGGTGGAGTAAAATTAAGTAGAATTTTTGAACTATTGGTCGAAGGGATGAAAAAGAATTTTCATTTATTTTTCATTTTTGTTTTATTGGGTCCAATGCTAGATCTAGTACAAAATGCTGGCGGGTTTAAAGCTTTAACTGAATTATTTATTCCTCTTGAGAAGTTTGGTGGTAAATCCATGCTTTCAATATTGATTGGCTTAACCGGAGCTTTTGGGATGCCTGCTGCTTCAGCTGCAGTGATTAAGATGTTGCATGAAATGTTCTCACCTGCTGCAATTGAAATGCAATTAACAGCTACTACCTTTGCTTTTAGTATGCTTTTGGCAACTAGAATTACTAATTTTGCTTATCCGGGTGCAAATATGTTTGCAGCAATGGGTTTTGCGGAGAGTGAAAATATCAAAGCTATGATCAAAAATGGTTTGACAGTTACGGTAGTGCAGGTAGTTTTTCTAATTGCCTATAGTATTATTTTATAAGCTATAAATTATGTCAGAGAATAGTTACACCCCATTATCATTATTTAAAAGTTTATTCTTTTTGCCGAAACAAGAGCTTTTCAAAAAGCTAAAAAAGACTCTAATTTTTATGATATTTTACTCGGCACTGATAGGTATTCTTGATTATAAGCATAATATTATTAAAGATAATACCGAGCTTGGGCAGTTTCATCTTTTATTTAGTTTCTGTTTGTCTATAATAATCAGTTTTAGGATAAATGCAGCTTATAATCGTTGGTGGGAAGCTCGTACCTTGTGGGGCAGTCTCGTCAATAATATGCGAAATATTACAATTAAGCTAAATGCATATATCGGCATAGAAAATGATCAAAAACTTAAATCCTATTTAAGAAGTTTTCCATTAATTTTAAAGCATCATTTGCGTCATGATCTTGATGCAAATCGAAAAATTTTATTAGAGCTTGGATTGGATGAAGATAGTCAGTTCCCACCAACTGTATTAATGACAACGGTAATTAGTAAGATAAATTATTATCATAATGAAGGTAGAATTAAATTTGAACAATTTATGGTACTTGATAATCACTTATCAATGATGACCGATATTATTGGCGGGTGTGAACGAATTTTGAATACACCTCCACCAGCTGGATTTAGTCTGTTTACACGATTTGCCTTATTATTTTATATGTTGATCTTTCCTTTTGGGTGGATTAATAGTTTTGGTTTCTTAATTACGCCAATTATTATGGTACTTATTTATGTTTTGTTGGGACTCGAAATTTTGGCTGAAGAAATTGAAGAACCATTTGGTTGTGATGCTAATGATCTGCCAATTGATAATATAGCTGAGCGTTTAGTATTACAGATTGATGAAATAATACAAACATCATAAGGTAGAGTATTTTACACGAGGCATAATTAGGGCTGTTTTCTTAGTTAAATAGTGTTAGTTTTATTGTATAAGCCAATTTCTAATTAAATTATTATCCGTATTGCATGTAATTCATATATGAATCTTTCTACTTTTTTGTATGAAGTTTTATATCGACTAGGTCTTATTTTGAAATAATTATTTTGTGGATAAGTATGAAAAAAATTATCATTTGTTTTATGGCAACGAGTATCTTACTCGTGGGTAGGGTAGTTGGACAAGATACTATTAATCTATTCCCGATTGAACATTATGATCAAAATATTGATAACTGGATTAGCCCGGCTAGCCCAAATTATGATAAGCCCTTGGCTAGTGCCGATTATCAGGAGCAACGCTTAGCAGATTTTTATCGTCATTACTATTCAGATGCTAATGATGATTTATCACCATGGAGTAAAGATTATGTAAATAAAGAGTTAACTCAGGCAAATAGCAGGGGAATAATTAACTATGAGTCGCAGTTAACTACAAGTTTTTACTTACATGATGGTAAGCAAAATAAAACCCCATATGCACTAAATTATCGCCCGTATACTTATCAGCAATTTCAGAATATTGCTAATAATATGGATTTCGATGATCATATGACCTTTACTTACGCTTCAGGAAATCGGGCAATCGCAATTGATAATCTTGATCTACGAGCATTACCGACCGCTGAACCGTTATTTTATAACCATAATATTGCAGGTGAAGGCTATCCATTTGATAATTTACAGACAGCCGCAGTTTTTACTGGGATGCCATTATATGTCGTAAAAGAAAGTAAAGATAAAATTTGGTCGCTAGTAGTTAGTAGTGATGCGATTGGCTGGGTAAAAACAGCTGGCATTATTAGAGTGAATGAGCCTTTTATTAAGAAATGGTTAAATGCAGCAAATCATGGCTTGGTGGCTATGACCAAAGAACAGGCAATCACCAATAATAAAAATGTAAATTACGGTGTAGCTTATAATGGAAGTACTTTGCCACTGATTGCAGAAACAGATGATGCTTATCAAGTTTTAATTCCTATTCGCGGTAATAATGGTTATGCTAGTACAAAAGAGGTTATTCTAAGTAAAAATAATTCTGTAAAAATGCCGCTGCAATTAACACCACATAATATGATTGCTATTATCAAAAATCAGATTGGCAAACCATATGGTTGGGGTAGTCAACTCTTTAATTATGACTGTTCGGCAGAGACAAAAGCATTATTTACGCCATTTGGATTTTATTTACCACGAAATTCGCAGGATCAAGCTGAAGCTGGTAATAAAGTAGCAATTCTCGATAAATTGAGTAGTCAGGAACGTGAAGCGTATCTCCTTAAAAATGGACATGGATTTATGACTTTAGTACAGATTCCCGGACATATTTTACTCTATTTAGGAAATTATCCAAATCCGAGTAGTCAAAATCATGAAATGGTACCGTTAAGTTACCAAAATATTTGGGGTATGAGAACTGCGGCGAATGATTCGCGTAGCGTCATCGGTGGCGCGGTGATTTTACCATTATTATCAGCTTACCCTGAGAATAGTAGCCTATTATCATTTTTTAATAGTGAACATAGATCAAAATTCAGGCTCATATATCTAGATAACGAATCTGATAACAAATCAGATTGAACCTAAAAATAGAAGTGAGCTATCTAAAAATAGCTATATATCTAGGCAGACAACCTCAGATATAATATTGACAAGCATAAATATCAATTGGAGATATGTTAATGAAATTTATTCAAAATCAGTTACTCAAAAAGGAGACTTTGGCAACTGCCAGTAAGCTCCTTGAGGGCAAATGGTTAAAGGATAGCACTAAGCTTCCTTTATTATTTGAAGAGATAATTAAGCCTCATAATCGGGTTTGTCTAGAAGGGGATAACCAGAAGCAGGCAGTATACCTAGCAAAAGGATTGTGTAAGGTCAACCCGCAAATAGTTAATAATTTACATATTGTTCAATCCTGTCTGTCTTTACCTGAACACGTTGAGATCTTTGAGCGTGGAATAGCCAGTAAGGTTGATTTCTGTTATTCTAGCGGACAAGGCGCACGCGTCATGAACCTTGCTGCCGAAGGTAAGATTGAGATGAAAGCAATTCATACCTATCTCGAGCTATTTTCGCGTTATTTTCTTGATCTTACTCCCAATGTAGCGTTATTAGTTGCGGAGAAAGCTGATCGGGCTGGGAATCTTTATACTGGCGCAAACACCGAAGAAACTCCAGCTATTGCCGAAGCTACTGCCTTTAAGGATGGTATTGTAATTGTTGAAGTAAATGAAATAGTCGATGAATTACCCCGAGTTGATATTCCTGCATCTTGGGTTGATGTACTAGTCCATAGTCCTACGCCACAGATGGTTAAACCATTATTTACCCGCGATCCAGCAAAAATTGATGAAGTGAAAATCCTGATGGCAATGATGGCAATCAAGGGGATTTATGCCAAATATGGTGTAAATCGGCTTAATCATGGTATTGGTTATGCTACTTCGGCAGTTGAATTGCTGTTACCAACCTATGCTGAATCATTGGGTTTAAAAGGGAAAATCTGCCAATACATGGTGATAAATCCCTGTCCCACGCTTATTCCAGCGATTGAATCTGGGTTTATAAAAACCATCTGTTCGCCGGGCGGTGAAGTTGGGATGAATGAATACGTTCGTGCACATGCTGATATTTTCTTTAATGGTAGTGATGGTTCGCAACGTAGCAATCGAGCATTTGCCCAGCTTGCTGGTTTATATGCGATTGATATGTTTGTTGGTGGCTCATTACAGATTGATCTAATGGGAAATAGTTCTACCGCAACAATAGAGCGTATGACTGGCTTTGGTGGTGCACCAAATCTTGGTAGTGATATTAATGCCAGACGACATAGTTCTGATACTTGGCTTAAAGCCGGAGCGGAATATGCACAAACGCAGGATAAAACACTTCTAAAAGGGCGTAAGCTCGTGGTGCAAATGGTTGAAACCTTTCAGGCAGCTGGTCAGCCTACTTTTGTTGAAGAGCTTGATGCTCTTACCTTACAGAAAAAAATGAAGATGCCACTTCCGCCAATCATGATTTTTGGTGATGATGTTACACATATTGTTACTGAGATTGGAATTGCTAACTTATTGCTATGTAAAGATCTTGCTGAACGGGAACAGGCAATTCGCGCCGTTGCTGGATATACTCCAGTGGGCCTGGCTAAAGATCCACAAAAAGTAGCCGAATTACATAAGCGTGGGGCAATTCAGTACCCTGAAGATTTAGGGATCAGGTTTAGTGATGCTACCCGCGATTTATTGGCGGCAAAATCAATCAAAGACTTGGTGGAAATTTCCGGTGGGCTTTATAATCCACCATCAATGTATCGGGACTGGTAAAATGGAAAAACTACAATATAATTTTAGCTCAAAAACAAATAAATTGAGTGAATTTGGTATAACTGCGGGCGTAGTTAATTCAGGTAATCTCGAAATTCTCCTTGAGAAACATGATAAGGTAGATGAGCTTTTTATTGAAATTAATACTACAGTTCCCGGATTTGCAGCAGTCTGGCAGGCAGTAATTAGTGATTTTGTCGCTAAATATGCCGTCGGTGCATGTAAATTCACTATAAATGATTGTGGCGCAACACCAGCAATAGTTTCTTTACGTTTACGTCAGTTATATGAGCTAGCAGCTAGTGGTAATCAGGGTAATGATTATAGCAATAGTCGCTATCTTGAATTAAATGCTAGAGAGCGAATTAATGCTTTGGTCGATGGTGGGAGTTTTACTGAAATCATGCCAGCAATTAATAAAATAGTTTCTCCGCATTTGGGGCAACTTGATTTACCTGTAGAATTTGATGATGGTGTAATTATTGGAACAGCAAAAATTTCAGGTAAGCCAGTTTATATTGCATCGCAAAATTATGCCTTCATGGGTGGTGCGGTTGGTGAAGTTAATGGTGCTAAATTAAGTGGCATCTGTCTTAAAGCACTTAAAGATAAAGTTTCAGCCATGATCTTTCTTCTTGATAGCGGCGGAGTAAGACTACATGAAGCTAATGCTGGTGAAATTGCGATCAGTGAGCTAATTGCTGCAATTATCCAGTTAAAGCTGGCTTCTATTCCGGTAATTGGTATCGTTGCTGGTAGAAATGGTGCTTTTGGTGGAATTGGCATTGTGTCACAATGCTTGGATGCCATAATTGTAACTGAAAATGCACGAACTAGTGTTAGCGGACCAGAAGTGATTGAGACAGTGATGGGTGTCGCGGAATACGATTCATCTGATCGGGCACTGGTTTGGCGAACTTGCGGCGGACGACACCGTTCTATTATGGGTGATGCATTCTATTCTAGTAAGCAAATTGGTGATATTCGGCAAAAACTATTGGAGTTACTAGATAAACCAACTTTATTTAATGAGAAAACTTTGCTCGATGAATATCAGCAACTTGAGCAAAGATTGATTGATAATCAAAATAGTCGTGATGGTATTGATGTTTGGGCTATAGCTGGACTTAGTAATCCACAACAGATACCCGATTTGTCGGATAGTGATTTCATGGAGTTATTAAAATGAAGTATCAGGATTTATTGCAACAATTATTTGGTAACGAAATTAATTATTCCGTCGATAATAATGTTCTACTTGGGGATGCTGCTTTTGATAATCAGCAATTTAGCCTTTGTGGGATAGTAGATGCTGCCCAGCTTGATAATGTAATGAGCCTTAAATTAGCAAAATTTATTTTAGATAAAGTAAATTTAGATCCTAAGTTTAATTTACTAATTTTCATTGATACTGGTGGGCAAAAAACAAGTCGTCAGGCGGAGTTACTTGGCTTAAATCGTTATTTTGCTCATTTGATTAAGGTAATTCATTATGCTCGCGCAAAAGGGGCTAGAGTATTTAGTCTAGTTTATGGTAGTGCTTTGGGTGGTGCATTTATTGCTGCCGGACTTAATGCTGAAAAGGTATATGCACTGGCAGAAGCGCAAATTGCCGTTATGTGGCTAGAAGCAATGTCACGGGTAACCAAGATTCCATTAGTAAGGCTTGAAGAGCTTAGTAAAAGTTCAGCAATTTTTGCACCCGGTGCTGAAAATTTTGTGAAGCTTGGTGTGATTGATAAAATTATTGATCCAGCAGCATTTCTTCCACAAATTATTAGCGATATTGGGGGTGCAGCTCCTTCAATCAATCATTGGCGCGAGCTTGCTGATGTAAGAGGAGGGCGAACCTTAGCTAATAAAATTGTTAGCCAAGTTATCAATGACTGAATATTTTCGCCATGATTTGATCTGGCGGGGTAATGAAAATTTACCCTATGTGGTAACCCGCCAGCCAGCAATTAGTTTGGATAAGCTACTGGTTGCCAGAAGTCTAGGTCCAGATAAATCAGTTCTTTCACGGCAAACTTTCTTAATTGATACTTCTGAAGTCACAAACCATACCATGCCTATTAAGCTTATTGATATTCTTAATAAGCCAGAATTAAGAGAAAAAATTATAGCTAGTGGTAAGCAGACATTTATTTTATCCTTGCTAGATAAATTAACTAACACTATTTCGGTTTGTTGTTATGGTTCTTTTAGCTGGGAATACCTAACTAATAAAATCTATACTACGGCTACTTCTGATCTTGATCTTTTGTTCTATGTTAAGAATGAGGCGGAGCTATCGGGAATTGCAGATTTATTTGATAAACTAAATTCATGCGCTAAATTGCCTATTGATGGTGAAATTATATTTAATCGCAAATGTTCGGTTGCAATTCGCGAATGGTTTAATTTAAATTTAGCTTCCAGTGAAAAAATATTAGTTAAAACTAGTCATGAGGTAAATCTTTTAACCCAAAGGGAAGTCTTCCAATATGCAGGAATTAGCCCAGCAGCTTAGTAATTTAGCAAAGCTTGCATTATATCAGGAACTCGAGACTTATCCAAAGCCAGGATTGGTTAGTCATATTGATAATGGTAGCCATACTGATATGGATCATGCTATATTTCTTAGAAGTATTGATGCTTTGGGTAGCTATTTTCATGAGTTGGTGATGGCTGGAATAAATAATGTCAGCTTTGATGAATTAAAATTACTGGCAATTGCAGCTGAAACTAGAATGCTTAAAGCAACAAATGGTATTAATACTCATCGTGGTGCAATTTTTATTTTTGGATTATTGATCCCTGGACTTAGCTATTTGATTTCAAGAGGGTTAGATTCTGAAACTCTTTCGGCTACAATCATTAAAAATTACTCTGCTGATCTTTCAACTCACAAGCCAAATCCAGCTAGTCACGGTAGTAAAATACGTGAGCAATATCAGCTTGAAGGCATTATTGATTCCGCAGGTAAAGGGTTCCCACTTATTTTTGCAGCACTTGAGGAGCTATCTTCATATATGCAACTCTATACTAATGAAACATATATACGGCTAAAATTGTTTTTTTATATCATGCAGCATCTGGATGATACCAATCTAGTCTATCGTGGCGGGATTGATGCCTTAAAATATGCTAAAATTGAAGCAGCACAATTATCTAAAATTGAGTGTAATAAAATGCAGTATGATGCTGCTCTATCTTTACATCATGATTTTATCCGTAAGAATTTAAGTCCAGGTGGTAGCGCCGATGTATTTGCTGCCGTAGTTTTTCTTGATATGGTTAGACAGATATGGGATTAGCTATTATTTTTAGTGGGCAAGGTAATCAGCATAAGCAGATGTTTGCTAGATTTCAGAGCGAATTAGATCTATCGCTAATTAAGACTGTGGAAAAGAATATCTCGTGTTCATTATTACCTGAAATTACACTTGACGATAACGATTTTTTCTCAAATCAATATGCCCAGCCGATAATTTCCAGCTATGAATATATCCTCTGGCAGACAATACACGATAAGTTACCAGAACCAGTTGCTGTTGCAGGCTATAGCTTAGGCGAAATAACTGCCATAGCTGCTGCAATTAGTCTAGAATTAAATGAGTTACTAGTCCTTACTAAGGCTAGAGCAAGTCTCATGGCTACTTCAAAGCCAAGCGGACTAGTTGCAGTTAGCGGAATACGATCTGATCAAATTGATCTTATATTGGTAAAGCATAATTGTTATTTGGCGATAAAAACATCTGAGCAGAGTTTTATTGTCGGTGGTTATAGTAAAGATTTATTGCAGTTAGAAGCGGAACTAAAATCGTTACCCGGAATGCTAAGTATACATTCTTTAAAAGTTAGTGTTGCCGCACATACTCCTCTATTAACTGATAAAGTAGCTCCATTTGTTTCGCTATTTAATAATTATTCGCATAAATTACTTAATTTAAGAGTGGTATCAGGTACTAACGCTGCGGTACAATATAGTACTAGTGCTGCGATTAATGCTGCATGTAACCAACTGGCTCAAACAATAAATTTTGATCGGTTAGTTAATGTTCTTGTTGAATTGGGTGCAACAACGGTACTTGAAATAGGACCAAGTAAGGCAATCCAGAATATTGTGCATAAGCTTAACCCAAGGGTAAAAGTTAGGTCTATTGAAGACTTTAGATCATTAAGCGAAGTGGTGGAATGGGTCTCCAAAATGGGGGAAATGAATAGTTATTGATAGTTTTTGAAGGAATTATGATAGTGAAGGTGAAATTGTTAACATCCCTATGTATTGGTACATTAATTACTGGGAGCGCGCTAGCCTGCACAACCATTCTTGTTGGTAATAATGCAACTACTGATGGCTCAATTATAGTAGCTCGTAATGATGATACTAGTAATGCTTTAAAAACCTTTGCAATTATGAATCATCCTCAAACTATTAATTCGAGTGGTAAACTTTATCGTTCGAATGCAAATAATTTTACTTATACACTACCAGCAATTTCACTTGCTTATACTGCATTACCTCGCTCATTTAGCAAAAGTAAGCCAAATTTCTCCATGGAGGAAGTTGGTATAAATGAATCTGGGGTTGCTATTTCGGCAACAGAAACTATTTTTAACTCTGCTAATGCCCTAAAGATAGATCCATATCTGGAAGAAAGTGGTATTAATGAGGATTCCATTCCTAGTGTAATTCTGCAGTCAGCACATAGTGCTCGCGAAGGTATTATGCTTTTAGGTTCGATTATTGAAAAACAGGGGGCTGCAGAAGGCTTTGGAGTAGCAATTAGTGATAAGACTGACGGCACTTGGTATCTGGAAACAGCTAGTGGTCACCGCTGGGTAGCATGGCGCTTACCAAATGATAGTTTTTTTGTTTCAGCCAATCAGGGGCGAACTCAGAAAGTAAATCTACGTGATGCGAATAATTTTATGGGTTCAGGTGATTTAATTAAGTTCGCAGTCGATAATGATTTGTATTCCCCAAAATCGCGTGGTTTTTGGGACTGGCTAACTGGCTCGAATGAAGTAAATCCAGAAGAAAGCTTTAATTTCTTTAAAGTATATGTAGAAAATGGTGAGCACGATAAAACCTATAATTATCCAAGGATCGAATCATTAGAGCAGCTTTATACTGGGAGTAGTTATACAGTAGGAGATGGCTTATTTCCTGTCTGGGAAACCCCAACTAAAAAACTTAGTGTAGCTGATGTCGCGGCTGGGTTGAGGTTACATTATCAGGGCACAGAATATGATCCATACACTACACAGAATCCTAAAGCACCATATCGTCCAGCTTCCGTAATGCGTGCAATATTTTCGCATATTACCCAAATTCGTCCTAATTTGCCAGATGATATTGCTTACGTTGAATATGTTGCAATTGGAATGCCTGATTTATCAATCTATATTCCATTTTATCGTGGTCTACCAGAAATCCCGACATCATATCAAACGGCAGTTGATGCAATCCCAGATAATACTTCTGAATACTGGAAATATCGTAAGCTTCAAGCACTAGTTATGCAAAACTATCCAAAATATGCACCGATGGTTCATGAACAGTTTAACCAATTTGAAAGTGAAATGTTTGTCAAACAGGCTGCAGTGGAAGAAACCTATCTGAAACTATACGAAATGGATCCCAAACAGGCAGATAAACTCTTACAGCAGTTTACCGAGATACTGATTTCGCAGGCAGATGTTTTGGTGAGTAATTTAACTAAAAAAATTGCTAATGATCTGAAAATGAATAATCTTAGTAATGCTGATTATGCAAAATTAATCGATAAAACCGAAAAAGAGTATCACTATGGTGGGGCATAAATTTGAAGAAAGATCTTAATCAAAGAAATAATCTCATCCTCTGGGGGATAGTGACGGGTCTATCCTTCTTTATAATCTTGGGTGTTATTATTTCAATGATTGATTTAGAGATTTTTCGTAATAAAAACCTAATTAAAGATTGGCATATAAGAGTCGGTCTTTTTTTTCTTGCACTCCTTGCTGCTATAAAAATTACTAATTGGGTCATAAAACTGCTGGCAGAGCGGCTTAATGATAAGTATCTTGAGCGGTTTCATTTTTTACCCGAATATCAGAGTTTTAGTGAGGCTCGCTGGCGGTTTAATTTTGGCGAGAAAAGGTATAAGCATGCGGTTTTGTTGCTTCATGGGTTTTCTGGATCAACACAGGAGTTTCAATTCCTGATTCCCAAATTAGAAGAGTTAGGGATTCCCTATATTGCACCAGCAATACTTGGTTTTGGTAATACCAAAACAGTCATTCTAAATAAGGCAACTCGTAAAGATTGGTATCGTCTTTCTTTGGCTTATTTTGATTGTCTTTCCTCTGTAGCTGAGAAGGTGAGTATTGTTGGACATTCTATGGGTGGTATTTTGGCTAGTTATATTGCAGAACACCGTCAGACCAATCATCTGATCTTGTGTAGCCCAGGAATTTACTGCGCCAAAACAGATGTTAAATATCGTAAATTATTAATGAATCCGTTTTTTGCTTATTTTTATATCCGGCTTATTCCATATTTACCGAAGACAATTCGTCCTGGGCGAGATACCTGTAGTGATACATTAGATGGTGAATATGCCAAAAATATCTTTCAATATCTAGCTATTCCAATAAAAAGCTTGCGTGAGCTTTTTTTCGCTCAGGAAGATGTTAATCTAGCTAAAATGAAATGCTTTAGCTTATCAATTTTATATGGTAAATATGAGTTAACTGTTGATATTGATAAATTATTTCAAATGCTTGGTAAAAATCAAATCAAATATTATAGCTATTGTTTTGAAAATTCTGCACATAATGTACTTGAAGACTTTGATCGTGAGCGAAGTTGTCAATTAGTTGTAGATATTCTTACTAGTAAATAGCTTAAATAAGAAAACTTATTTGATAATCATTACTCCCGGGTTGTCAATCCTTCTTGCTTGATAAATAAAATTGGGGCTAGACAATCAAAGCGGATTATTTCTAACCAATTTTAATATTATAGCATAGAGATTATCATTCCGATAATTGAACCTAAACTCACATTCTTTTGTATAATGGCGTTGAATGCAAGGAAACATTACATATACCACCGACAAAAGAAAACCTCCGACGGGCGGAGTTTAAAAGAAATCAAATTTTAGTAGAAATTGATAGTGGCAAATTTAATTATGCGGAACACTTCCCAAACTCATCAAGAATAAAATTGTTTTGCAAACCTCTCCAACAAAAAATAACAATAGGCGAATTGCTTAATAAACAATTATCTGATTATACTTTGATGTATGAGAAAGGTAATTTATCTATTTCTACATTAACGGGCTATAAAAAAATTACTAACCATTTACTAAAATATTTTAGCAATATTTACATTCAAGACTTGTCAGCTACGGATGTTAAAGAATGGCTATTACAGCTTGGTTTAAGTGATATAACCGCTAAAACAGTCTAAAATCGCTTGTCATTGTTAAAAGCATTGATAAATGACGCAGTCATTAATAAATACATAACCAAAAATGTTTTTGATGAAATCCAGTTGTCAAAAGAACTAAATAAAACGGCGGTAAAAAGTGAATATGAAGTTAACCCATTTACTGATGCTGAAAAAAATATTATTATTGATACAGCAGAGGGGCAAGTTAAAAATTTAATTCAATTTAACTTCTGGACTGGGTTAAGAACGTCTGAAATAATAGCGCTAAAATGGGAAGATGTTAATTTTGATGATGAAATAATACTCATAAAGCGAGCAAAGGTTGAGGGTGAAATTAAAACGACTAAAACAAAGGCTGGTATTAGAAAAATATTATTGCTTCCAAAGGCTCTTGAAGCTTTGATTAATCAACGCCAGTTTACCGGGAACGATGAGTTTATTTTCAATAACCCAAATACTAATAAACCGTGGCATAGTTCAAATAAATTAGCCGATGCGTGGAAAAAGGTAATTGATAAAACTGCGGTTGATTATCGAAATCCCTATCAGATGAGGCACACTTATGCCAGCACGTTATTAAGTAATGGTGAAAATATTTTTTGGTTGGCAACGCAATTGGGGCACGAAAATACAGAAATGATATTTAAACATTACGGTAAATGGATACCGCAAGATGCAAAAAACGGTTATAAATTTGTAGGTAAATATTAAGAAAGTTAGGAATATTTAAGGATTTGTCGGTGTTTAAATCGAACCTGTGTCGAACTTGTTAATTTTCGCCACTTAAAATCTGTTATAAATCAATAAATTATGTGGTGGAGATGGGGGGAATTGAACCCCCGTCCGAAAGCCCGCTATAACGAGTCCTACATACTTAGGAAGGTCTATCTTTATTCGCCCGAATTCCGCCGGCCTACCAGGCAAAACTCGTGACTAACCACTAAAGGCTTAATCTAGATCAGTGGTCGACCTAAATCAAAGTTTGTTTAAATGGCGTTACGATCTAACCAACAAACAAGTTAGGGTAACGAGAGCAGACTTAAGCTGCTACTGCGAATGAATCGTCGTTTGCGATTATATTTAGTTCAGCGTTTTGCGTGAAACTGAGATCACGGTATGCACTCTAATTACGTTGTAACCCCCGTCGAAGCCATGTCATCCCCGGTAGTTAAGGCTATTATTATACTCCAGATAGTGGATTATTATCAAATATAATAAATAAACTTATTCTCCAAGCAGATTTATAGTTATAAACATTTGTTGCCCGCCTCGATCAATAAGTAGGGCAACTTGTTTGGTATTGCCTAGATAACTATTCAATTCACTGACACTATTAATTTTTCTATTATTTACCATGAGAATTACATCACCACGTCCGATCCCGGCTGCGGCAGCTACATTATTGGCATCAAGCACGACTACACCATATTTCGCACGAACTTTTCCGGTAATTCTTGGATCATTTACATTTAAAACCTGTAAGCCGAATTTTTCAATATTTTCAGTATGTTGCTTGTCTAACTTTGGTGTTTTATCTACATTTAACAACGGCTGTTCATCTTCAGGTTCATTTCCTTTGCCTAAAGTAACTTTTAGATTACTAATACTACCATTACGAAGTACTGATAGGTCAATAATATCACCGGGCTTTTTGCTACCAATAATAATTGGTAAATCAGAGGCTTTTATTATTTCCTTACCTTCAGCTTTTAATATAATATCACCAGCTTGAATTCCAGCTTTAGCTGCACCAGAGTCAGCTGATACATTTGCCACCAGTGCCCCTGATGGTTTACTTAGTCCAAAAGATGCTGCTAATTCAGGTGTTACTTCCTGAATATTTATCCCTAGTTGTCCATGATATACTTTACCATTTACTTTTAATTGATCGGCGATTTTCATCGCAATGTCAATCGGGATCGAGAAACTGATTCCCATAAAACCACCACTGCGGCTATATATTTGTGAGTTAATGCCCACAACTTCACCTTTAGTGTTAAATAATGGTCCACCAGAATTACCCGGATTGATAGCAACATCAGTCTGAATAAATGGAACATAATTTTCACTAGGCAAATTGCGCCCTTTGGCTGAGACTATCCCCGCAGTGACAGTATTATCAAGCCCGAATGGTGCACCGATTGCGACAACCCATTCCCCAACTTCTAGACTTTCAGGGTTACCAATTTTAGCTGCAATCAACCCTCCAGATTCAATCTTGAGTAGGGCAATATCAGTTTTAGTATCAAGCCCGACTAGTTTAGCATTAAATGCTTGCTTATTATGGGTGGTTACGCTAATCTTAGTCGCCTTATTTACTACATGTGCATTAGTAAGTACATAACCATCATTACTAACGATAAACCCAGAGCCAGATGCCCGGCTTGGTTTTTGTTGCTGTGGCTGAACTCCAAAATAACGATATAGTTGAGCTAACGGATCATTTGGGTCAATTCCTAAATTTGCATTTCTTTGCGTTGGATTTATTTCAGCACTTATATTAACAACACTATCACCAACCTGTTTTACTAGATTAACAAAGTTTGGTCCACCAAGTGTACAATTTGCCATAGATGAGGGATTATTTTGGTCGATTGTTGTTTCCTGCTGTTTCGCAAGGGTTGCATGTTCTGTATTATTGTTGTTATTTTGTGCTTGTGTTTCAGGATGATTAGAGCAGGCTGTAATTGATAAAATCAAAATAGTGATTAATTTCTTTTTGGTAATTAGTCTTTTTAGCATACAGATGACTCCAATTTATAAATAATCGTAAATATATTTTGTCGAAGATTTGATTTATTAGTAATTTATGGTTATTTATTATAAATTTCAAGTGGATTGGCACTTTTATAAGTAAAAAATAATTCAGAAAGAGTTATATTTTATCAAAAGTGATATAAATATCTCATATGGTTAGATGGTTTTAATAGCTCAGATCGTAGAAATTAGTGTGGGTAGTAATCACAATATTCCGTAATCTGACATTTTTCGCATTCTGGCTTACGTGCCTTACAAATATAGCGTCCATGCAAAATTAGCCAGTGATGTGCATCAAGCAGATATTCTTTCGGTACTACTTTAAGTAATTTTTGTTCAACTTCTAGAACTGTTTTTCCTTTGGCTATTCCAAGACGATTTGATAGCCTAAAGATATGGGTGTCAACAGCCATTGTTGGTTGACGATATAATGTATTTAATACAACATTTGCCGTTTTTCTGCCAACTCCCGGTAATGCTTCTAGCTCTTCACGAGTTTTTGGTACTTCACCATTATATTTTTCATTAAGAATCGTAGCCATAGCTATCACATTCTTGGCTTTAGTTTGGTATAGTCCGATAGTTTTGATAAACGGAATGATACCTTCTACCCCCAAAGCTGCGACTTTAGCTGCGGTATTTGCTACTGGAAATAATTTTGCCGTAGCTTTATTTACACCAACATCAGTTGCTTGCGCTGAAAGAATTACCGCGGTTAATAGCTCAAATCCATTTGAATAGTTTAGCTCTGTTGTTGGGTTTGGATTAGCTTGTTGCAAGATTGAAAAAATCTGCTTTGCTTGTTCTTTACGTTTGATCGACGTGCTAATGTTCACTTTCCCATTCGTAAGCAAGATTTTCAAATCTGGTGTATTGGTTTAGGAATGCTAGCTTTACTGTTCCAGTTGAGCCACTCCGGTTTTTAGCAATATTTAATTCGGCAATCCCTTTTTCCTTACTATCTTCGCGATTATAATAATCATCGCGATATAATAATAGGATAATATCCGCATCTTGCTCTAGGGCACCAGACTCACGTAAATCTGAAATATTTGGACGTTTATCGGTTCTACTTTCTACATCACGGTTAAGTTGGGATAATAGAATGATTGGTACATCCAGTTCTATTGCTAGAGTTTTTAGTGAACGCGAAATTTCAGCAATTTCCTGTGCCCGATTAGAACCCGGACCAGTACTGATTCCTGTCATAATCTGAACATAATCAATTACGATTAATCCAAGTTTACCAACACGATCAGATAGCCTCCGGGCGCGCGCTCTTAGATCAATTACATTAATTCCAGAAGTTTCTGCAATATGAATTGGGGCATTTTTTAGCTCATTCATGGCAATATAGATTTTTTCCATATCATCATGAGTAACATCACCACGCTTCATTTGGCTTTGATCCACACGCGCACACGAGCTAAGCATCCTTTGTACCAATTGAACGGCTGGCATCTCGAGCGAAAATACCGCAACTGGCATTTTATTCCGAATAGCGATATTTTCAGCTACATTTAGCGCAAATGAGGTTTTCCCCATCCCCGGGCGCCCGGCAACGATAATTAATTCACCACGTTGTAAGCCTGAAGTATAACGATCAAGCTCACTATAATGGGTTGCAACTCCAGTAATTCCATCTTTATCATCGCGTTGGGCGGCTTCCATCATTTTGGCAATTACTTCATCGAGCAAGTCTCGAAATTGTGAAAATTGCTTATTACTGGCGTTTAGGTCTTTAATATTAAAGATTTTTTGTTCTGACTCATCGAGAATCTGATCGACATTGCGTCCTTGCGGTGCGTAGGCAGTATCGGCAATTACATTACTCGCACTAATCAATTCACGGAGGATAAAACGTTCACGGATAATTTCTGAATAGCTCTGAATATTAGTTGAAGAAACCGTTGATTCAACCAAATTATGTAGATAATCAATTCCACCCGTGAATTCAAGTTGATTGTTTAATTTTAGTGACTCGGCAACAGTGATTGCATCAACATTTTTATTATCAGCTTTTAGTTTACTTATGTGCTCAAAAATTATCTGGTGTTCTTTACGGTAAAAATGCTTGGGAAATAAAGAACCTCCAATATAATCAAAAGCATTCTCATCAAGTAGAATCCCGCCTAGAAGGAATTGTTCCGCTTCTATTGAATGTGGCGGAGTTTTGAGCGCAGTTAAAGTATTATCAGAAATAGCCATTATGTTTTATTCTTATTTATAATTTCAAGATATCCATTTTATCATGCTAACCGATCGTCAGAAGGTATCAATTCATAATGAAAATAATTCTAATCACAAGCTCCTAACCTCATTTACTCTACTATAAGTCTTATCTTGGTCAAGTTAATCAATGCTTAATTTTTATATGAACCTATTAGCTGAATCAATAATGTATTTGCTATCTAGATGATAAAATTAATACTTGGTTTATCTCTGTAATTAACCTTATAATGAAAGTATTCTTTTGCAATTAATAATTTTGATTTTAGAAGTTTTCTAAGTATGCAACTGGTTGTTTCACCGATGGCAGGAGTTACTGATGCTCCATTTAGGACGCTAGCAATCAAAAATGGTGCGGATTACGGTATTTCAGAAATGATTACTAGCCAAACACATCTTTGGGATAGCAATAAAACCCGTCAACGACTAAAATCGTCTAATCGTGGCGAACCTAAATCAATAATCCAGATTGCTGGAGCATCACCAGATGTAATTGCTGAAGCAGCGTTAGCTTGTAGTAAATTTAAGTCTCTAGATGCAATTGAAATAAATATGGGCTGTCCAGCAAAGAAAGTCTGTAATGTCTTAGCTGGTTCTGCGCTATTAAGAGATAGTAAGCTTGTTGAAAGTATTTTAAATGCTGCGGTTAATGCAGTGCGTATTCCGATCTTTCTTAAAACTCGGCTTGGCTGGGATCATGATAATAAAAATATTACCAATATTGCTTTAATAGCTGAAAACTCTGGGATAAAATCTCTTGCAATTCATGGTAGAACCAGAGCTGATATGTATAATGGTGAAGCTAGTTATGACCTTATTGCTAAAGTAAAGAAATCAGTTTCTATTCCGGTATTTGCTAATGGTGACATTGACTCTCCCGAAAAAGCAGCGATGGTTATTGATTTGGTAAATCCTGATGGTTTATACATCGGACGTGGCGCTTTAGGTAAACCATGGCTATTTCAACAAATAAAAGATTATCTTAGCGATGGACATTATTATCAGATTGATGATATTAATTATTTACTAGATTTAGTTTTAGAGCATATTCAGACAATCCATGAACATTATGGTGAAGTCCAGGGAGTTAGATTTGCCCGGAAGCACTTTAAGTGGTATCTTGAAGCTAATGCGCCACTATTTAATAATCAACATAAATCAATATTTCAAGGCTTTAGCCAGATTGAAACAGCTGATTTACAGTTTGAGTATATTTCAAACATAAGAAATTACAATCATTCGCAAATTTTGTTTATTTGATTATTAAAATACCAGTTATAATATTCTATTAGTTAACAAAATTACTGGGATATTAAAATGCGTAATCTAGCCCATGAGTCAGTAAAAACCAAACTCGAATCTTATCAAAGTGAAGTTGTTCTAAAATACCAGATTTATAACGGTCTATTTCTTGGTCTACCTTTTGCTGATTCGGACCAGGCAGGTGCTAGATTACCAATTTTTAGTAAAATGTGTGAGGATTGGCTAAAAGAAGGTAAAACTCCTCCCGAAGCGGTTGCTAGATATCTTGAAGTTGTTCCGATTCCTGAAGAAAGAAAACCCGGGCTATTGATCAAATTTTTGCAATTTGTCGAACGGCAAGTGGTGCTCTTTGATGCACTTGAAGATGCAGCCTTCAGTAAGATAAATGATATGTCTGGCTTTGGTACAATTGACTATATGCTACAAAAAGTCAATAATGAGCAACTAAAGTACCATAAGCATCTTCAAAGTTTACTAAAAAACTATAAAACCCGGCTAGTATTAACCGCACATCCAACCCAGTTCTATCCAAATGTTATCTTGGCGATCATTGTTCAATTAGGTAAAGCAATCGAAAATAATGATCTGGATAAAGTCCGTGATTTATTTTTGCAAATGGGGTTAACTCGCTTTGCTAATAAAGCCAAACCAACGCCAATTGATGAAGCTTTAAGTATTATTTGGTATTTGGAACATGTTTTTTATAATGTAGTACCACGCGTTCAGTCAAAGCTTTCTTCTGAAATGGTTAATCTTGATATTGGTTTCTGGCCAGGTGGTGATCGAGATGGAAATCCCTATGTTACAGCCGATGTTACAATTGAAGTTGCTGATCGTTTGCGTAATTCCTTAATGCGCCTTTACTATCGAGACATACAGGATTTACGATTAAGATTAACCTTTGATGGGCCATATGATGATCTTGGTAAAATTGCATTAAAAATCAAAAAAGATCAGTATAGAAACTATTCTGAGTTAATTAATGATCTTAATTCCGTGATGGTAGAACTGAAAGAGAAATATCAGGGGCTTTTCAGTGAGCTGGTACGTGATGTAATCTTAAAAATTAATATCTTCAAATTCCATTTTGCTAAAATTGATATTCGCCAAAATAGTGCTATTCATAGAAACGTGGTACATGAAATTTTATCTGCTAGTGGAGTATATCATGACTACAAATCGCTAGCTGGCAATGAGAAATTAGATCTACTAGTTGCTAATTGGAATATTAATCTTAATTCAGCAAATTTAACCGATGAAATGGCAAATGAAGTATTAAATACTATTCGGGCAATCGCCAAAGTTCAGAAATTAAATGGTAAACAGGCCATTGAACGCTATATTATCAGTAATACTGATTCAGTAGCTAGCGTAGTCGAAGTTTTATGGCTAGTGAACTTGATTAATCAGGAACTTGATAGTGAGAGCAAAATTCTGATCGAAATTGTGCCATTATTTGAAACTGTAGATGATTTAGATAATTCCTATTCCATAATGGAGCAATTATATAATTTGCCAGTCTATGCTAGTAATTTGAAAGCCTTGTCTAATCAACAGACTATCATGCTCGGGTTTTCTGATGGTACTAAAGATGGTGGTTATTTAATGGCTAATTGGGCTATTTTTCTTGCTAAGAAAAAATTAAGTCTCCTTGCCAGTAAATATTCAGTTAATGTAACCTTTTTTGATGGTCGTGGTGGTCCTCCATCGCGTGGTGGTGGTAATACCTATGCCTTCTATCAGAGTCTGGCACAAGAGATTGAGGCACATGAAATTCAGCTTACTATTCAAGGGCAAACGATTTCGGCTAATTTTGGCACGCACGACTCAGCTATTTTCAATATGGAACATTTACTTAGTGCTGGTATTTCCGGACAATTATTTACTACTGAAAGTTCAATTATTGAAAAAGATGAAGAAGAATTGATTAATCAGATGGCTGAGTATTCACTTGAGTACTACCTTCAATTGAAAAATGATCCGATCTTTCTTGATTATTTGCAGGAGATTACACCGCTTAATTATCTTGCCGCAGCGAATATTGGTTCACGTCCGGCAAAACGGAATAAAGGTAGCGAATTAAAACTCGAAGACCTCCGAGCAATTCCTTTTGGTGGGGCATGGATGCAGATGAAACAAAATATCCTTGGTTATTATGGTGTTGGTAGTGCAATCCAAAAATTACTTAGTCAAGATCGAATGGCAATGCATAAATTACAGCACCTATATCAACATTCATTATTTTTCAAAGGGCTTGTAGATAATTCAATGCAGAGTCTTGCGACGACTAATTTTGAGATTACCAAACATCTACGAGATGATCCAAAATTTGGTGTTTTTTGGCAAAAACTTTATGATGAGGCGGAGTTAACCAAAGAATTATTACTTTATATATCAGGGCATGATAGCCTGATTGCTGATAATCCAGTCAAGGATCTGTCAACTGAGTTTCGTGAGCAGATCATTTTGCCATTATTATTAATTCAGCAATATGCGATGGATAAATTACGCAAAATGGATAGTAATGATAAAAGTTACGAAACATATGAGCATTTGGTGAAAAAATCACTTGCCGCGAGTATAAATGCAAGTAGAAACTCAATCTAAAAATAAAAGGTCAGATAAAAATCTGACCTTTTTTAATCAATAATTAATTGCTGGTATATTCACGATGGAAATTTTCTAGCTGCTGTACTAATTCCAGAATTGCTTCTTTAGGTGGCAGGAAAGTCGTCCGGAAATGTAACGTACCCGGATGTTGTCCAAAGCCAGAGCCAGGCACCACACAGATGCCAGTTTTTTCGAGTAACGCCAAGCAATATGCCTCGTCTGGTGCAATATCAGCTGTATTTAAGCGATATTCCGGTAGAGTAATATTCACAAATGCGTACATTGCTCCTTCAGGAATATTTACTTTTATACCATCAATTTTATTTAGAGCCTCGCCAATAATCAAAGACTTTTCTTTAAGGTCATTTAGGATGCTTGTACGTTCATGAATATATAATTCATAGCTAGCATCGCCGGGGTGGGGTGGGGTAACCATCAAATAGGTAGCCATCTGACCAACTAAGTTTGCACATAGATTGATGGATTGTAATTTTACCAGCTGGGCAAACATTTCATCACTCACATTTCTGACTTCAAGATAGCCAGAACGATGCCCGCACTCACCATAAAATCCTTTTGACATTGAATGAAAGCTAAAGAGTGAAACATCTTTAATTTTCATATCATCCATTACTTTAGCAAACGAATGGAAACTTGAAGATTTACTATAAATATTTTCCTGATATACTTCATCTGCTAAAATTGCCAGATTATGCTTACGTGCAAAATAAATTATCATTTTGATATTTTCATATGATAATACTGCACCAGTTGGATTTCCCGGATTGATCACAGTGATTGCCAACGGATTAATACCCTGTTTAACAGCATTCGCATAGCTAGTATGTAGTGCATGTTCATTTAATTGCCAGTGGTTTTCTTCGTCCAGATAATAACCGATTGAGTGTCCACCAAGAAGTGTCATCGTTGCACTATACATCGGATATTGTGGAATTGGGAGCATTATTCCATCTTTATCATTTTTGATAATTGCTGTTAGCACGGTTTGAGCAGCTTTACTTGCACCATCAGTAAGGATGATCCGATCCGGATTACTACTTATTCCGTCGCGATTATTAATAAATTTTGCTACTGCTTCGCGGACGAAACTAACTCCGCTACTTTCCGAGTATGCGCCAAGCCCCTCTGGCATTTGTTTAAGGATGTGTTTTGCCCGACTAATTGAATCACTATGAAATAGATCGCCTAAATCTTTTTCAAGAAGCTGGGGAAACTCAAGAAGGCTCAAAACTTCACGAACATAACTTAGCGGTTTTTGGTTAAATGTATGTGGATTTCCAATATTACAGTAGGTAATCTTACGTCCTTGACGTTCGAGCTCCTGTGCACGAATGGTTATACGTCCACGAACAGCATACTCTGCTTTTAATAATTTTGGACTGATACTTTCTATTGTTAACATAATCTTTTATTCCTGTCAGAATCTAAATAAATCGCATTGATAAATCAATGGCCTGAATATTTTTGGTCAGACTGCCGATTGAAATGCGATTTACTCCACATAATGCATAATCTTTGACATTGGCTAGATTTACATTACCAGATACTTCAAGGATGACATCCTTATCTTTACAGTAACTAACACATTCAAAAATTTCGGCAGTTGACATATTGTCAAGAAGAATTAACTTAGCCCCATGGGCGACTGCCTGTTTTAATTCAGTAAAGTTTTCAACTTCAATCTGAATTGGAATATATGCTGGTGTTATTTTGAATGCATGCTCCAGAACAGCCTCAATTCCACCATGAGCAATGATATGATTTTCCTTGATTAGTACTCCATCAAAGAGCCCAATACGTTGGTTATATCCACCACCAACTTGTACTGCATATTTTTGTGCATAGCGGAGCCCCGGAATCGTTTTACGTGTATCCATGATTTGAGTATCAAGATTAGCAATTGCTTTTACATATTCACGGGTGATAGTTGCAGTAGCGGATAATGTCTGTAAAAAATTTAAAGCAGTACGTTCAGCGGTTAAGAGTCCGCGTGCATTGCCTTCAATAGTGCATAATTGAGTACCAGCTTTTATGCTATCTCCCTCATTAACTAACCAACTGATTTTATGATCGGGAGTGGTTTGCCGAAGAGCCGTTTCAACGAATTGTATTCCGCATATAACCATATCTTGATTGGTTTTTATAATTGCTTTGGCAGTACTATCCTTGCTAATCAGATTTGCAGTCCAATCTGGTGTATTATTTAGGTCTTCGGCTAAAGCTTCAGCAACCAGTTTATTTATTAGATAATTAGGTAGTAAGTGTTTCATTTATTATTAATTTATAAAATCGGGTTTTACTGGCATATTTGGTGAAACAGTTAATACCTCATAAGCTGTCTCAGTAACCAAAACTGTATGTTCAAACTGTGCGGAGAGGCTACGATCTTTGGTTACAGCAGTCCAGCCATTACTCATAAAACGAATTTCACGTTTACCTTGATTAATCATTGGTTCAATCGTAAAAATCATTCCTGGCTTTAGTTGTGGACCTGTTTTTGGTTTGCCATAGTGAAGGACTTGGGGATCCTCATGGAAAATCTTGCCTATCCCATGTCCACAAAACTCACGTACTACACTGTAATAGTTTTTTTCTGCATGGGTTTGGATTGCATGTCCAATATCACCAAGATAGTTGCCCGGTTTAACTTGATTAATTCCTAGCCACATTGATTCGTAAGTAACTTGTACTAGTCGCTTTGCCTGTGGGCTTACTTTTTCCCCAACCAAAAAAGTTCTAGATGTATCACCATGGTAGCCATTTTTATATACTGTAATGTCAACATTAATAATATCGCCATCTTTTAGCTGACGCTCATTTGGGATTCCATGACAAATTTCGCTATTTACTGAGGTGCAGATAGAGTTAGGATAAGCTGGACCTCGTGGGTCTGGCTGATAGTTTAATGGTGAAGGGTATGCCTGCTGCACATTAACAATATAATCATGGCATAATTTATCTATCTCAAGGGTAGTAATGCCAGGCTTAACAAATGGTTCGATATAATCAAGAACTTCTGCCGCAAGTTTACAGGATATGCGCATAAATTCAATGTCTTGAGTGTTTTTAATGGTAATATTCATAATTAATAACTATTCTAATAATTAATATTCATTGTTTGTTTAATTTCTTTTAGTGTATCACTGGCAACATCTCTAGCACGATTACAACCATCGGTAATAATTCGTTTTACTAGTGTAGGGTCTTCTTCATATATTCGTGCATTCTCGCGAAGCTCTGATTGTTGCTCATTTATCTTATCAATCAGTGGTTGTTTACAATCCAAGCAACCAATTCCAGCTGAAATACAGCCCATCTCCGCCCACTCTTTTACTTCCTTATCACTATAGACTTGGTGTAGCTTCCATACTGGACAGCATTCAGGATTACCTCTATCGGTTCTTCTTATCCGTGCAGGGTCTGTTGGCATTGAACGAATCTTTTTACTAACTTCTTCTTCACTTTCACGTAAATAAATACAGTTATTTGCCTTATTTGACATCTTTTGTCCATCAACACCCATAATTATATTCGATTTATCAAAAATTGCCTGTGGTTCATTAAAGATTACTTTACTTTTATTTTCAAGAAAAGCGAATAGGCGTTCACGATCACCGTGTGCCAAATTTAATGCGTCCTGTAGGAGGAATCTAGCGCGTTCTAAAGATTCTTCGTTACCTTCTTGCTGATATTCCATCAATAATTGTTCATAAATTTCAGCTTTTTTACTACCCAATTTCTTTATTGATAGTTGAGCTTTTTCTTCAAACCCTTCTTCTCTACCAAAAAGATGATTAAATCTCCGCGCTACTTCTCTTACAAATTCAATATTTGCTAATTGTTCTTCATTGATTAAAACAAATTTACTATTATAGGCTAAGATATTAGCAGCCTGTAGCAAGGGTAAACCAAGAAAACCATAGGTACTTAGATCGGTATGTTCAAGTTCATCAATCTTTTCTTTATATGATGGTACTCGTTCAAGCCAGCTTAATGGTGTAACGGCAGCTAGTAGAGTGGATAATTCAAAGTGCTCTGGAACTTTTGATTGAATAAATATTGTTGCTTGTGAAGGGTCAATTCCACTAGCCAGCCAGTCAATCACTACTGTTTCTATCAACTCTTCTAGATTTAATTCTGGGTTATATTGGTTGGTAAGTGAGCTAATATCAGCTAACATAAAATAGCTTTCATACTCATATTGGTATTTACGCCAGTTTTGTAAAGCGCCAAAATAATGACCAAGATGTAACCTTCCACTTGGTCGCATAGTTGAAAATAGTTTGGGGTGTGAGTTCATTGAATGATTAATTTAATAAAGATAAAATTGTTGTTACTAAAAAATTATATAGTGGGCTCATAATAAAGTTTAGCCCTCCAAAGAGAATTAGTATAATCAAGATCCACATTCCGTATTGCTCAGTTTTTGCATAACTAATAGCTTGCTTATCGGGCAATAGAGAAAAAACAATTCTTCCGCCATCTAATGGTAAGACTGGTAGTAGATTAAGTATAAATAAGCTTATATTTATACTGATACCAGCTTGAGACATAAGAT
The DNA here is from genome assembly GCA_008017155.1 of Neisseriales bacterium. Taxonomy (GTDB): domain Bacteria; phylum Pseudomonadota; class Gammaproteobacteria; order Burkholderiales; family UBA11063; genus Aquella. The sequence goes on from SSGX01000009.1 coordinate 58,844, forward strand.
TTAGTGGGATACCAAAATAACCACCGACATACATTGATAGTTTTAGGATTAACGCCCAGATAAGTGCCATTGCAAGATTTGCCGCAGGTCCAGCCAATGCTATCCAGCGAAGATCTTTCTTTGGGTTATGTAGCTTACTAAAGTTAATTGGAATTGGTTTTGCCCAGCCAAAAATAAATCCCGCTCCACCTGCCATGCTACCAAGAACGATACTTATTAATGGAAAAACTACGGTACCAATTGGGTCAATGTGGTGCATTGGATTTACTGATAACCGACCATAAAGCTTCGCTGTATTATCACCATGCTTATGCGCAACATAGGCATGTGCTGCCTCATGAAGCGTGATAGCAAAAATTAGCGGTATAATGTATACCGCTACTGTTTGAATTACTGACAGACCACCCATTATTGACGCCTGTCACAAATAATTATTTGCATATTAATACCTAAAAATCTACATTTTTTACATGTTTGTTAAGAATTGTACGGAATTGATCCTGAATTCTTTTTAAAGCACTACTGGTATTTGCTTCAAATCTTAATACTAACACTGGAGTTGTATTAGAAGCACGTACCAAACCAAATCCATCAGGATATTCAACTCTCAATCCATCAATGGTGATAACTTCCTTCGCTCCAGCAAATTTTGCTGTTTTAAGTAATTTCTCAATTATCTTATGTTGTTCACCTTCGGCTACTGGAATATTAAGTTCTGGAGTTGAAATGCAGTTTGGTAGAGCATTTAGTAATTCTGACGGATTATCTACCATAGATAATATCTCTAAAAGTCTAGCTCCAGCATATACACCATCATCTACACCATACCAACGATCATTGAAAAATATATGTCCCGACATTTCACCTGCAAGTAGTGCGCCAGTTTCTTTAATTTTTGCCTTAACAAGCGAATGACCTGTCTTACACATAATAGGTTCACCACCGTGTTCTTTTATCCATTCAGCAAGAAGCCTTGATGATTTAACATCATAAATTATTTTTGCCTTAGGGTTTTTACTGATTATATCAGCTGCAAATAGCATCATTTGACGATCAGGGTAGATAATATTACCATTTTTGGTTACTACACCAAGGCGATCACCGTCACCATCAAAGGCAAAACCAACTTCAGTATCCGTTACTTTTAACGCTTCTACAAGGTCTTTTAGGTTTTTAGTTTGTGATGGATCTGGGTGATGATTTGGAAAATTACCGTCAACTTCACAATATAAACCTAATACCTTACAGCCAAGTCGACGATATAGTATAGGCGCATATTTACCTGCTGCACCATTACCTGCATCAATTATTAGAGAAATTTTTCGGCTAAGTTTTATATCGCTCGTAATTTTATTATAATAGGCATTAGTTATATCTTCGTGGTAATGGGTTCCATCCCCAGAAACATAATTTTTTTGTTCGATTCTTTGTCTAATTTGTTGGATTTTGTCACCAGACAAAGTTTCACCACCAACAACCATTTTTAACCCATTATATTCAGGTGGGTTATGGCTTCCAGTAATCATAACTCCAGACAATGTTTTTAATTCAAAATTAGCAAAGTAGACCATTGGTGTAGTTACTTGACCTATTTCATATACATTGCAGCCAGTACTTAAAATTCCCTTTATCAGATACTTAGCTAGTTCAGGACTCGAAAGTCTGCCATCATAACCAACAGTTAAACCTTTTGCCTTTGCTTCAATAGTCATTGTACCTAATACTTTACCGATAAGCTCTACCGTTTCAGGTGTCAGTTGTGTAGCGACTACTCCACGGATATCGTACGCTTTAAATATTTCAGGAGCCAGTTTTTTCATGGCAGATAATTCCCCTAAGTCTTAAAAACCACTGCTATACTAGTACGCAGGATGGTATAATCTATAATTAATTAGCGCTATTTTAGCATATGCCCCTTACTTTCTATATAATATTTATTTTGCTGCAAAAATGAAAAGAATTTGACCTATAATGAATTTACTTTCCAAGCCTTTTTCCTTGCGGCACTTATTAGTAAAAATTATTGCCTATGTAGCTGGATTTTATATCCTTTTGATGACGGCTTCCGTAGCTATTACAGGATATATCTTTCTCAACCTTGAAGGATACCGAAGCCGGATTGAAACCACGGTTTACAAACATACAGGCTATAAGCTTAATGTAAAGTCAATTGAAACAAAGCTAAATAGCTCTTTCCTGCCTGAAATTACTATTACTGATGTTAATCTGGTCAACCCAATAAATAGCAAGCAAAAAGTACATGTTGATAAACTTGATTTTGTTTTTTCCTATTCTAGTATTTGGGATCTTGAACCGATTTTTAATAAAATCTTGATTGATGGTACTAATATTGATATTGAGTATGATCCATCAGGCAATATTTTCGTTAATGGCATTAATGTAAATAATCCTGATAAGCAGACTCTTGAAAATACTAAGAATAGTCCAATTGATCTTGAACGTTGGGTACTAAAACAGCATCAAATAGTCTTAGATCACATTAACTTATCTTATCTTGATTCTAAAAATGATATTCCTCTTGTCCGTTTAAATAATATACGACTTGGTCTTGAAAAGAAAATATGGTCTAAACATTATCTTTATCTTGATATTTATGGCAAGACTTATCAGAATATGCTTAAAGCAGAGCTAGACTGGGAAGGTGGCAAATTTGAAGATTGGCAAAATTGGAATTCAGCAAAACTAGTGGTAAAATCAATAAATGGTAACGATAATCTTGTTAATACTTTGCAACAGTACGTGCCACAAATTTCGCCAGTAAATGAGTTTAATGCGACAACTGCTCTTGAAGCCAACATTCAAAAAGGGAAAATTGAAAATCTTAATGCAAATTTTGATGTGAATAATTTCAGAGTTGCAATGGCAGATGCTAATTTGGTCAACTTTCCAAAGCTTGGCGGAAATATAAAAATAAGATTATTAAATAATCAATACTATACCATCAATGCTAAAGACTTAACGATAGTAACTGGAGCCGGGGCATTATTTAATAACGCTAGTGTTACTGGTGGTTACGACGTTGGTAAATCAGGTCAAATTGAATTAAGTAATACGAATTTGGTCGCTATCAATAATTTTTTAAGCCTATTTAAGGCAACAGACGGAATTAGTATCGATGGTACTATTCAGTCAGTAAAGTATAACTGGGATGGTTACTTTCTTAAACCACGTGATTTTCAAGTGTATGCAGCATTTAATGATATTTCTCTTGATTCTACTAAAGATAGTTTACCAAGTATGAGTCATGTCAGTGGTGATATTTCTATCAGAAAGGATGCTGGTAGTCTTAATTTAAAGCTTAAAGATAGTGTACTTAATTATCCTCATTTATTCTTAATTCCATATGTTTTCAAAAATTTTGATAGTAATATCACGTGGAATATTGAGTCACATGGTAAGGTAAACGTGGTTTTACATAAAACGAATCTTGAGACTAAGGATTTTAAAGGTTGGGCAGAAGGGAACTATCATACTGAACCGGATAATCCAGATAGTGTCGGCTATATGGCACTTAAAGCACATTTAGAGCGAACGCCAGTTCACGCTGTTGGTTATTACCTGCCAAAATCAATTCCCATGTCTGTTTTGGAATGGTTACAAATGGGGTTAGCAAGTGGCTATGCAAACAATGCAGATTTGAACATGTATGGTGGATTGAATGATTTTCCTTATAAAAATGGTAAGGGGCTTTTTTACATTACAGCAGATATTGATAATGCAAAGTTGAATTATGTTAAAAATTGGCCTGCATTAGAAAATATCAAAGGTAAATTTACCTTAAAAAATACTAGTATTATTGTAGATGCAGCTTCTGCAACCATTGAAAATAATCATCTCGATATGGCCCATGTTGTTATTCCTGATTTTTCTTCTGAATCCGGAGTTTACCTTACTGCTCTTGGTAAGGCACATGGTTCAACAACAAACTTCCTAAATTATATTGCAAAAACACCGATAGATAAGATAATTGGCGGATTGTCTGAAAAGCTTATCGCCGAGGGTAATGGGAATCTCGACTTATACCTTAAAGTTCCATTTTCAGAACCAGCATTAACTGAAGTCAAAGGTACCTATAGGCTTATCAATAATCGTGCTTTATTTAAAATGCCTATACCATTGTTAAATGCTGTTAACGGTGATATAAATTTTTCTAATCATGGGGTTGACATCAAGTCGCTTCGTGCGGAAGCTTTTGATTCACGAGCTATAATTGCAGCAAAGACAGAGTCAGGCGGCACAATTCATTTTAATGTAAATGCCCCAAAAGTTGACTATCGGAAGCTTGCTCAATTTTATTTACCTCCAATCGAAGAACTTATTGAAGGGAAATCTGATACACAAATCAGGTTTGATATAAATAAACAGGGAATTAGTAATTTTAATGCCTCAAGCTCTCTAGTTGGTGTTATGTGTAGTGCTGCTGAACCATTGAAGAAAGCTGAAAGCATACCCGCAGCAATTAACTTTAATCTAAAACCCATGAGCCATGGTACTTATCTTGCTAGTTTTAAATATGCTAATCGTCTTAATGGTCAGGTAATTTTAGGTGCAACAAATATTACCAATCGAGTTAAGTTGGCAGTTGGTGATGCTGGTTTTATGACTGATCCAGATCCTGGAGTAGTAATGACGATTAATGCTAATCCTGAGACGACCAATATTCTAGACTGGCTTTCAACTATTAAAAAAATGATATTAGGAATAAATGAAGGTAAAGAACTTAAAGCCGACGAATCTAGAGTCCCATCCTACTTTAGAAAAGCAATTACTAGTAACACTACTGTCAAGGCTGAGCAAATGGTTTTTCCTGCTCAACTACAGCTAAGTAGTAGTGATATAAAGTTTGGTAAGATTAGTCTTGAAGCTGGAACTGCAAATGTGTTCATAGATAAAACAAGTGCATATTTTAATATTTATACTCCAATAGTAAGTGGCGTAGGAAATTATAACTATAAAGAGAATAATCTTCTGCTAACTCTAGATAAGTTTATGTTATTCAAGAAAGCTCCGAAAAAGCTAGAAAGTGGTCCGATAAATTTTGAGAATGGAACGGAAAGTGCTGTCAACATGAAGGTACCTTCAATGAAGATTGCTGTAAATAATTTATTTTATCAGAATCATAATTTAGGTAAACTTGGTGTTAATATTGAGCAGCAGGGTAAAGACTTATTGATTGAAAGTGGGTTAATTAGTAGCAAAGATGGCACAATCGGTTTTAGTGGTGCCAACTACTGTTTTGGCTGTGGAAGAGATAATTCCAGTGTCGATTTTAGATTTAATGCACAGATAGCAGATGCAGGTAATATATTATACGCCCTTGATTTGGGTCGCATCCTTGATAAAGGACGTGGAACTATAAATGGTTCAGTACAATGGAATGGTGGATTTCAAGATTTTAGTCCACTACGTATGATTGGTTCAGTAAATGCTGATTTTGCTTCTGGTAAACTATTAAAAGTTGATCCTGGAGTGTGGGGTGGCTTATTAAGTGTTATAAATCTACAAGGCATCTATGAGGTTGGATCAATGGATGTTCAGGATTTGTTTAAAAAAGGTTTTTTCTTTAACACTCTAGAAGTAAATGCAGATATTCTTGCTTCTCAGATTGAACTTAAGCATGTATATTTAGCTGGTCCTTTGGCACAGGTGAATAGTAATGGTATGGTTGACTTTGCTAATAATAACGTAGATGCGTATTTATCGATTACTCCTCGTCTTGGTTTTGCTATAGCACTGACAGCTGGGGTCGCAACTTTAAATCCTTTAATAGGGCTTGGAGTATACCTTGGCGAGCTAGTATTGGGTAGTCCACAGAATAAGTTATTTACAATTGGTTATCATATAAGTGGTAATTTAAATAAACCAAAAATTGAAAAAACAGGTGTTAAACAGCAATTCGTCAAAAATGTAAATTCTGCTGTAGGAAATTCTAGCGGTGGAAACTAGCCTTAAAGTAGCCGCAATTCAGATGGTTTCTGTTAGAAACTGGAAGACTAACTTAGAAATAGCCCAAACTTTAATTAAAGAAGCAAGCGCAAATGGAGCCAATCTAATTGTGTTGCCAGAGTTTTTTATTCAAATAACTGATCCTGATGATCCTAAAAGATTAGACATTGCAGAAGAATTGGGTGCTGGAGCTATTCAAATTGCATTAGCGCAGATTGCTAAAGAATGTAGTATCTTTCTAGTTGCCGGAACTATACTTATTAAAGCTTTAAATGGTAAATACTACAATACCTTAATTGTCTATAATCAAGATGGCGAACAGGTGGCATATTATAATAAAATTCATCTTTTTAAGTATGCTGATGAAACTAATCAGTATGATGAAAGTCTTACTTTTGTATCTGGTTCAGAGGTTAAAACCGTTGATATTTTTGGTTTTAGAATTGGTTTATCAATTTGTTATGATCTTAGATTCCCTGAACTTTATCGAAAAATGGGTAAGCTTGATTTAATTTTATTACCTTCAGCATTTACTTATACTACTGGGAAAGCTCATTGGCAAACATTGACAGTGGCGCGTGCTATAGAAAATCAATGTTATTTTATGGCGGTTAATCAGGGAGGGCTTCATGAAACTGGCAGATATACCTACGGTCATTCTATGATTATAAACCCATGGGGCGAAATTATGAGTAGTTGTGAGGAAGGTACAAAAATAATTTATGCTAATCTTTTTAAAAACAAAATACAAGAAATTAGGGCTAAAATTCCTGCACTTGAACACCGTATATTATAGCAAAAATAAAACCCCTGCTTTGAGCTAGGGGCTTTATTTTTTAGAATGGGAATTTCATTCCGCCAGGCATTCCACCAAATGGCATTCCTGCTGTAGCTGCTCCCATTTTCGATTGGCTTTGCTCTTCAACTTTGCGATTGGCATCATTAACTGCAGCAGCAATCAAATCTTCAAGCATTTCTTTATCATCCATAACCGCATCATCGATTGAGACCTTCTTTATGTCATGCTTTCCTGTCATTAGCACCTTAACCATTCCTGCGCCAGATTCGCCTTCAACTTCAAGCTTTGCAACCTCTTCCTGAGCTTTTTCAAGATTTTTTTGCATTTCCTGAGCTTTTTTCATTAACCCGGCAAGTTGTCCTTTATCAAACATTTTAGTTCCTTATGTAAAAATCAGTCAATTGGTTTTATTGAATTAGGGATTATTTTAGCAGAAAAGTTATTGATTAAATCCTGAATTATTGGATCATTTTTAATTGCCTCTTCTGCAAGCTGTTGTTTTTCACGAATAATGTTTTCTTTATGAATGTTTAATGAGGAGTCTAGAACCTCACTGAAATTAAAATCAATATCATATTCGCTGTTATAGCATTCAAATAATAGTTTCTCAAGCGTATCAACACATTCGTGGGTAACCGCTTCTCTGAATTTATTATCAATAGAGATTGTTATTGTGCTTTCACTAAATTTTTCTAACTGAGAGTTTTTTAGTATCATACCTATTCCGGTATGTATCGGATATTTATTGTAATCAATAGAGTTGGTAAATTTTATCCAGTCACCATCAAATTTTTCAGCTTTTTTTTCTATGGCTAATTCAAAATTTGTTTCAATAGATTCTGCTGTAACTACTATATCTGCTTCAATATCTAAATTAGTTTGATCTTCTTCAGTTGCTTTCCAAGGTGGAGAGTCTTTAGTTTCAATGGTTTGATTTAGACTCTCGGGTTCAACCATTTCTAAAATACTTGTGTTTTCATTTTCTAAATGTGGCGATTCGACGGTATAACTCTGATCTAACTCTTCTCTATTTTTAACATCTTCTTGAATTGTATTAATTACTGAACTATTAAAATTTGAATTACTTACAATAATCTGTTTTTCTTCTTTACTGCCAATCGTAAATGCGAGCATGCGCATTAACGACATAGTAAAGGATGGATATTTATTGTTTATCTTTTTTAATTGCTCATTAGCCAAATTACTTATTTCAAAGAATAACTGGCAATCTTGAACGGATACTTGTTGTGCTAATTCAAGATATTCTGGTTTTAGTCCTGGAACTGGTGCAAGCTGAGCAATACCAATCTGAAATAAGGCATAATTTAGCTGCTGCATTAGGTTTTCAAGATTAGCACCATCGTTATTAAGTTTTTCACAAATAGCTAATAAATTCACACTATCATGGTTAATTATAGACTGGAGAATTTTAATAACTACTCCATCATCACTTATACCCAACATCTGTTGGACGGTTGCTTCTGCAATAATCTCGCCCGAGAAGGCAATTGCCTGATCGGTTAGGGATAATGCATCACGCATACTACCATTAGCTGCGTTGGCAAGTATAGTGAGTGCTTGTTTTTGATAGTTAATCTTTTCTTGATCTAATACCCATGCCAGATGCTCTTCGATTTCACTAGCAGCAAGATTGCGTAACTTTAACTGTAAACAGCGCGATAATATCGTGATCGGTACTTTTTGTGGATCGGTAGTTGCAAGGATAAAGACGATATGTTCTAGTGGTTCTTCTAGGGTTTTTAGCATTGCATTAAAAGCAGATTTTGATAGCATGTGAACTTCATCGATAATGTAAATCTTATATTTACCGCTAGTTGGTGCATACTGTGCATTTTCAAGTACTTCACGGATATTATCAACTCCCGTATTTGATGCGGCATCGATTTCGATTACATCAACATAGCGCCCACTATCAATTTGCAAGCAATTCTCACATTTGCCACACGGTTCATTATTTTCTGGAGTAAGACAATTTAAAGCCTTAGCAATAATTCGTGCAATAGTTGTTTTACCGACACCTCTAGTTCCTGTCAGTAAATAGGCGTGATGTAGGCGATTTGTTGTTAGAATATTTTTTAAAATCGTTACGGTATTTTGCTGCCCAATTAGGTCAACAAATTTTTTTGGTCGCCATTTGCGCGCAAGTACAGTATGTGCCATTAGTTTTTCCAGTTATTAATCGGGCTTATTTTATCATAGAATATGGCTTGCCCCAAATTGATTCTATGATTTGTAATCATAGATTTCTTATCAAGTGTCTATACTCCGGAATATGCGGCAAAGCCTCCATCAACTGGTATTACAACTCCATTTACAAACCCGGAAGCCTTACTATCCGCTAGCCAGAGTAATGTACCAACCAATTCGTGAGCTTCACCAAATCGAGCCATTGGCGTATGAGTAATGATTTTTTCTGCGCGACTAGTCCATTTCCCATCATCAGTTTTTAATAATTTGTGGTTTTGTTGGGTAAGAAAAAACCCTGGGGCAATAGCATTTACCCGGATATTAGTCTTGGCAAAGTGTACCGCTAGCCACTGGGTAAAATTATTAATTGCTGCTTTCGCTGCACTATAGGCAGGAATCTTAGTTAGCGGGCATAATGCACTCATTGATGAGATATTAATGATAGTCGCATCAGCTTTATTAAGCATCTGTTTACCAAAAATCTGGCAGGGTAATAAGGTACCCATGAAATTAAGACGAAATACAAAATCAATCCCATCTGCTTCAAGATCAAAGAAACTGGTTGCATCTGGTTTATTAGCAATATCTGCTGAGTAATATTCTTCGCTACTGGTTCCTTTAGGATGATTTCCACCTGCGCCATTTAGAAGTAAGTCACAACTACCTAAGGTCTTTTCTATAAGTTCCGCAGCATCTTCTAGGCTTTTACGGTCAGTAACATCAGCACTAACGGCAATCGCAATCCCATTATTTGCTTCGATTTCCTTAATTAGATCAGCTGATTTCTCTTTATCTCGTCCAATAATCGCTACTTTATAGCCATTATATGCTAGAGCTTTACAAAACTCATTACCAAGTACACCACTTCCACCAGTTACTACTGCTACTTTATTTTTCATGAAAAATCCTCTTATTTAATTTTACTTCCATTAATTGTCTTCTGGTCAGCAGATACTAATAATGTTCCAAGCTGATTACATACTGTTGCAAGTACAAGTACTTCTGATTTTATTCCGGCGATAATTTTTACTGGGAAATTTACAACTGCTATAACTTTTTTATTAATCAAGTCTTCGGTTGTGTAGTTTTCTATTAATTGGGCTGAACTTGTTTTTATTCCAAGTTCGCCAAAATCAATTGTTAGAATATAAGCTGGAATTTTTGCCTTGGTGTTTGGCTCTGCATTTATTATCTGTCCAGAGCGAATATCAATTTTCTCGAAATCCTCCCAGCTAATTTCATTAAAATTCATAGTTATGCTATTCCTTTTCTAATAGCTATTTCATTTACAATCTCTTGACAGCGATCATCGGTTAATTCATACCATAAAGTTATGATTATAGCGGCTATTCCTATGGTTATTGCCGGATATAATAATAGTAAGCCCTTAATCCCGGTTAAGGACGCATTACTTTGGATGGCTTTGGGTACATAACCAATTAATGTCAAACCAAGACCAGCCGAAAATCCAGAGATTGATTGGGCAACTTTACGTGAAAAGCTAAAAGCAGCATAGGTAACGCCAGCAGCGCGTTTACCTGTTTTCCATTCGCCATAATCAATAATATCAGAAATCAACGCCCAGACTATACCATTAGGAATACTTATTGCAATAAATGCTATACTTGCAAGAATTGTAAAACTTATCGGGTTTGAAGGAATAAAAAAATTAATGATGTCTGCCGTAATACTAATCCCGAAGCCAATTAGCATACTTTGTTTTTTGCCGAAAATTTTTACCATTTGTGGAATGGCAAATATTGACAAGATCGAGCTACCGATAATAATGAAATTAATAATCGCAAGAAGCTTAACATCATTCAAATTATATTCGCAGAAATATACTAGCATCGCAATCTTGATATTGTATGCAGAAATCGTAAATAAAGACATAATAATCAAAATCCAAAGAGGCTTATTACCTTTTAGAGCACCTAAGAGATCACGAGTACGAAGTTTCTCATTTGCGGGTGGGGTAATGTTTTCTTTGGTGAATTTATAGCAGGTATAATGAGAAATTATTCCTAATACCCCCATTATGGCTGCAGCTACTGGGAAGCCAATTTTATTATCATTAAAGAGTAATACAATAGGCATAAAAACTACACCAGTAATTAGTAAGGCAATCAGTGAACCTGCCTGTCTAAATGATGCTAATTGTGTCCGATCATTGACATCCTGTGTCATCGCTGCGGCAAGTGATCCATAGGGGATATTAACCATTGAATAACAAAGTCCCCAAATCATATAACTAGCATAGGCGTAGATTAATTTACCTTGAATTGAGACATCTGGAAAGATAAAGGTGATTACGGTCAATGCTGCGAGAACAAATGCCGAATTAATCATAACTGGGCGGTATTTGCCATTTTTACTAGCTTTTCGTTTATCGATATATGAGCCAGCCAAAACATCCATAAAGGCATCAAAAATCTTACTAAATAGGAATACACCGCCAGCTGCCGCACCACTAATGCCGCAAACATCGGTATAGAATTTCAGTAAATATGCTTGACCAAGGTCAAAGGTGAAGCCATTACCAAGATCACCAACACCATAAGCAGCTTTTTCTTTAAAGCTAAGTTTTTTTGTCATGATTACCCCTTAATTATAATCTTGTATGTATTTGTTATTATTCGAATCTGATATTACACACAAATATTTATCCCTTTACATGCCAATTAAGTCAAAATGTGCGAAGCTAACAATTATTTCACTATCATTATTGGGGAAAGTAGTTTTTATCTCAACTACGCCCTTACTGGTGCTATAGTACCAGCCTTCATCAATTTGACTAAATTTATCACGGTGGAGGAATTGTTTAATCTTACGCCCATCAATTGTAACAAAGAATGGTCCTTTATCCTGATTTATCAGCTTCAATTCCATTCTATTGGTATGGGGTATGAAGCTGCCTTCATGTTTGAAACTGATTTTTGTTTGTTCGCCAATCCTATTGACATGGATTAGGGTATTTCTATAACTACCTTTTAAATAGTCATTAGTTAATCCATCATCTTGATATAAGTTAAATTCGCCATCCTTGCCACCAACAATCAATTCAAGATGCTGGAATTGTCCATCATCGAGTTTAGCTTCATCATTAGATAAGGCAATTATTGCGTTATCACGAATAAACATCGGAATTGAATCGAGAGTCACCGCTAGATTAATCTTAGTGCCGCCATGATGTTTTTGGTAACTATTAAAATCATACCAGCTTGCTGAATTTGGCAGGTAAACTTCACGTGAAGTCACTTTGGGTTCGACAATATTAGCAATAAATAGACTACTTCCAAGCATGAAATCAACACCTTCATTATAGATGTTCAGGTCATTTTGAAATTCATAAACTAGTGGGCGCATAATCGGCGTACCAAAAAGATGAGCTTCACGCATCAACGAATAGAAATATGGCATTAAGCGGTAGCGGAGTTTGATTGCCTCACGAATTTGATGGGTGTGTTCACCATACATCCATGGCTCGGTAACTGTGTTATCAGTATTACACGAATGGATTGAAAACCGCGGCTGAAAAATACCATTTTGTACCCAGCGGACAAAGAGCTCTGGGTCTGGGTGCGGACCCCAAAAACCACCGATATCGCAGCCATTATTGGGTACACCGGATAGTCCCATACCAAGGATAGTTGCAATATTGAATTTTAATGATTGCCAAGACGTATAGTTATCACCAGCCCAAGTTTGGGAGTAGCGCTGAATGCCAGCAAAACCACCACGATTTACCGAGTATGGGCGCAAATTCGGATTATATTTGAGCATGGCTTGCCTACCAGTATAAGCCATCAGGTTTGGTTGGATTGATTTTAGCTTGGCAAGTTTAGCGCCTTTACCATCAAAATCACAGTAGGCATCTTTATCAGCGAGTGAATCATACTCACAATTATCATTCCAAAGTGAGGTTACACCATGTTTAAGTAAGCTATCAGTTACATATTGCTGCCATTTATCTCGTGAAGATTCTTTAGTAAAATCAACAAATGAACCCATCCCGCCCCACCAGTAATCAACATATGGTATAGCGTGATCTGTAGCTGTTGTGATAAATATTCGTTGATCTGCCATAGTTTGATAGTTAGGATTGGAGGTTAAAACTCCCGGCTTAATATTGGGTGTAACTGGTATTCCGAGCTTATGCATGCTAGCAAAATACTTCGCTGGCTCTGGGAATTTTTGGTTATTCCATGTAAATAGCTGGCGTTTATTCTGACTATCTACTGTATATCCTGAGGATAGATGGAAATTATCAATCGGAATACCCTCATTGCGACATTTCTCAACAAAGCTAATTATTTCCTGATCGCAATTCTCGGGAAGTTCGACATAATACATCGTCGAACCAAGATAGCCAAGAGCGTAGGCTGGAAGCATAGCTGATTTACCAGTTAGAGAAGTATAACCTTCAATAACCTTGGCTAAACTTGGACCGTTAATTACAAATAAATCAAGATCTCCGCCATCAGCCGAGTAATAACTATAGCGATGGTGATAATTACTATGATCAACTCCCATATCAAATACTGCTTCATAAGTATTATGGTAAAAAAGCCCAATGGCATGTTGGGTTTTGGCATTTAACTTGATATAAAATGGGATATGTTTATATAAGGGATCACTATTTTCTGGGTCATAGCCAAGCGTATCTTTGGCATTTTGGACTAATCTTCTCCGTAGTTTATTTAAGCTACCTGTTTTTTCACCAAAGCCATAAAAATAATCTTTTTCAATATCAATCTCTGTGTAATGATAAATTCGTCCAAGCTGATCCTCTACATAAGGCTTTGATTTGAGGTCTGAATAAATCAATTGTTCTTGATTATTGAAAATCTGAATATAGTAAGGTGACTTATTGATGGTTATCTTTAATGTATCGGTCTCAAAATATAAGCTAGTTTCGGTATCGGTGATCTGTGGCTTAATTGCAGTTATTTTCTGGCGTTCATTACCAAGTAACGAATCAAAGCGATCTTCCCAAGCTACGGTAGTTAATACATATGACTCTTCGGGAAATTCATCGCTAAAGGCAGTCCGAATACGGATTATGTCATTAGTTAGTAGGTAGATCTTGACATAGCAGGCATCACATTCAAGGGTAATACTATTATCTTGATTTATGGTATGGGTAATTAGTTGTTTGGGTAATTTCATTTTGATTTAATCTGTTTTGAGGTTAAACGTTAATTTTAAAGAAGAAAGATGCAGTGTATTTGCTGCATCTTATCCATTAAGGTTAGGAACCAAAAGTACGAATTGCTAATTCCATACCTTTTAATTCGGCAATACCCTTCATACGCCCAATACATGAATAACCGGGGTTAGTTTTTTTTCTCAGATCATCAAGCATTTGGTGTCCGTGATCCGGACGAATAATTATCTCTTTTCCGGTTTCTTTCTCAATGTCAATTATCGCTTTAATTAATTTTGCCAAATTAGTACTGCCAGAAATATGCTCATCTTCATAAAAACTACCATCGGTCTCACGTTTAACACTTCTTAAATGAACAAATGGGATTCGCTCACCCCAAATGCGGATGAATTTTTCCAGATCATTGTCAGCATTGACACCCAATGAACCAGCACAAACGTTAACACCACAATTCTTGCTATTAAAACCATCCATTATTGCCCGAATATCATTTTCATTACTCAGGATGCGAGGTAAGCCAAACATTGGACGCGGTGGATCATCTGGGTGGATTGCTACTCGCACACCATATTCATCGGCAACAGGCATGATTTCTTTCAAAAATGCAAAGAGGTGCTCGCGTAATTTATTAGCATCTATACCATCATATTGCTTCAAAGCAGCACGAAATTCTTCCATAGTGAAGCTTTCTTCAGCACCGGGTAATCCAGCGATGATGTTTTTAATAATCCGGGCTTTATCTGCATCTGTTAACTGTTTAAAAACTTCTTGTGCCTTCGCGATTTGTTCGGGAGTGTAGTCTTTATGTGCATTTTCTCTCTCTAGCATAAATAAATCAAATGCAGCAAATTCATTAAAATCAAAACGCAGTGCCAATGCTCCATTTGGTAAGCGATAAGATAAATCAGTTCTAGTCCAATCAATAATTGGCATAAAATTATAAATTACAATTTTTAACCCACAAGTAGCAAGATTACGAATTGATTGTTTATAGTTTTCGATATATTTTAGATAATTGCCAGTACGTTTTTTTATATCTTCATGTACAGGTACACTTTCAACAATCGTCCATTTAAGATTAGTTTTTTCATTATTTATTTCATCCCATTCAATTTCGTGCTGGCGTTTTTTTATTTCTTCAATACTCCAGACCTCGCCATTGGGGATATGATGCAGGGCAGAAACAATATCAGTTGCTCCCGTTTGTCGTACATCTTGAATTGATACAGGATCTTTTGGTCCAAACCAGCGCCAGCTATACCGCATAATTACTCCTTAGTTCTTTTAATAGCTAATATATTATATTACCAGTTAATCTGTTTTTGTGGGATAAATTTATCAAGTAATTTTTTATATTTTGCCTCTAATTCATTAAGTGGTGGCAAATCAGGTGATTTTGAATATAAATCAGCCTTTTGAAATGCTTTAAGTAGAGGTAACATAAGCCAATCGTAATCTGATGCCAGTTCGGTATATGCCATCACTCCAGTTTGTGGTGTATGCCAAGGATAAAAAGAATGGTATCTAAGTAAATAAAGTCCCTCTTCACAAATCGTACTTCCTTGTCGCATTGCCTCATAAACGTACTCATCATGTCCCCAAGTCATATGGATATTATCAAAACCACAGTTTTTCGGATAATTACCAAAAGTTGTTTCGGTTTGAGTATCATAGATTTTAAAGTCTGGTGAATCCTGATAGTAGTTTTTAGCAAAAAATACATTTGAGCTGGCAAAAGGCGCTGCTACAGGATAAGTATCACCAACAACTGCCCATTGCGGTAACTTACCAAATTTAGGCAATAGCATTACTTTACCCAAATCATGGATAAAGCCAAGAAGGGGGAACCATGACCAGTCTTTTATACTATGGTATAAAGTTTTAATTGTATTTGCTGAATATAAATCACGCCATTTTTTGGGAAGGTTATTCCAGATGTTATCTTTGAATAACGGTCTGATTTCAAGGTCATCACGAAGTTCAATCTCTCCATTCATTGCAAAATCACAAATTGATTCAGCAGATTGGTAGGCGTGGATTATTTGTGGTAAATCACTGTCTGGATCACTTTCATCCACAACTTCTTCCAATAGTTTAAACACTTGATAGACATCCATTTTTCCATGTTCAAGTTTAAAATATTTGGTTTTATTCTGCGTTACAAAATCAAGTGTCTGATTGGTTTGCATCTCACGATAGGTTCGTTCAACTCGTTCTTGATGCTTTGAGTCTGTGTAGTTACGAAATTCGCCAAAATCTGTCGCATCTTTATTTATTGCTATTTGAGTCATGATGAAAGCTCCTAGAATAAAAGTTAATTATGAATTTTACCAAGTAACCTAGTAGGTATACCATTTTTAATATTCTGTTCAATAATTTCTAATGGAATCCCTTTAGTTTCTGGGACTTTTAGATATACAAAAATAAATACAACTACTGCAATTATTCCATACATGCTAAATGTAGCAGCAATACCTAATGCATGTAGTATGGTTAAAAAGCTTGCTGCTACAATAAAATTTGCTCCCCACTGAATAGCAACCACAAAACTCATACAAGTTCCTCTAGCATGTAGTGGGAAAATTTCCGATATCATTAACCAGAATAATGAGCCTAGGCTAATGCAATAACCGATAATATATGTAATCAAGCAGATAAGTGCTAAGTAGGCAGTAAATCCACTTATATCACTACTTAATAGAAACACCATAGTAAAAAGACTTAATGCAGCTAACATTGAACCAATTAGTAGAAATCTCCGCCGCCCAAGTTTGTCAATAAACATTAAAGTAACTATGGTGAAGAGGAAATTAGTGATTCCTAGCCCAAGAGTACCAAACATTTGTGTCATTGAATCTGAAAAGCCAATACTTTTCATTATGTGTGGACCATAATACATCACGGTATTAATACCCATGAACTGCTGGAAAACCCCCATCAATAAACCAATCATTAATACTGGTCGTAGTGTCTTACCGAAAATCTCGCTAATTTTGGCTTTTTTGTTGTTAAGTGTTTCTTTTATTAGCTGAAGCTCTGTTGTTGCTAAATTTAGATTGCCTCTTAATTTTTCGAGAATAGCTAGGGCTTTTTCTTCATGATTCTTGCTAACCAGCCATTTTGGTGACTCAGGCATAAATAACATCCCAATAGTTAAAATGATGGATGGGATTATTCCACTTAGTATCATCATTCGCCAATTACCGGTGGCAGTTAGTGAGTAATTCACCAGAAATGCCAATACTTGTCCACCAGTCAAAAATGCTCCATTCCATAAGACTAATCTACCACGGGTATTAGCGGGTGCCATTTCTGCTATAAACATTGGTGTTGTAAATGAACCCATACCAACGGCAAAGCCAATAATGAATCTACCAATGATGAGTGCATTGACATTATGTGCAAAAGCAGCAAATAATGTCCCTAATATAAATACGATTCCAGTAATTATCAATAATTTTCTTCTGCCTAAATTGTCACTTAACTTACCACTAGATAGTGCTCCAAATAGCGCACCAAGAACACAGGCACTAACAACCATTTCTAGTTGGGCGTTGGTGGTTGAAAATTGTTCTTGAATGAACGGTGATGCACCTGCTATGATTGAAGTATCAAAGCCAAAAAGTAATCCACAGGTAGCGGAAATACATATTGTTGTTAAGAGATAGCGATTAAAACCAATCATAGTTAAGCACTCCTAGGTTGATGTATTACATGTTGTGCGACATACAAGCATTCAAGTAAATTTGTTGTTTATTAATAGCTTCAATATTGTATCATGTGAGATAGTAGATAAGACAATAATTGATGCTGCCTTGCAACTTAAGTACGATAGAAGTTATTGATTGATCTTGTATATATAGCTAATGTTAAGATAGTAATTTTGTTATCTGAAGTGGTAGGGTAATATTAAACCTCTATAAATAATTAATAAGGACTACTTGACTTAAATAGTTTATAATTTAAGGCTTAAAATATTTTTAATAAAATAAATAATGATTAGTTCAATAAATGTAACCATTCCACCGAAGCCAGCTAAGTCCTATCCAATAGTAATTTCTAGCGGATTATTGAAAAATGCGCAGGAATGGATTGCTGAGTATTGCCATTCTGGTAAGGTTGTTATAATTAGTGATGATATTATTGCAAAAATGTATGGTGAGTTACTTTGCGATAATTTACAGGCTTCTGGCTATAGGGTTGAGCTAATTATCTTTCCAAGTGGAGAGAACTCAAAAAATATAGCTACTAAGACAGCAATAGAAGAAAAAATGTTTGCTTTTGGCTGTGATCGACATACTTTATGTATCGCTCTTGGTGGTGGTGTAGTTGGAGATATGTCTGGCTTTATTGCTGCGACCTATATGCGTGGCATGGATTTTATTCAAGTTCCAACTTCGATGCTAGCTATGATTGATAGCAGTGTTGGCGGTAAGGTTGCAGTTAATTCCAGCTATGGAAAAAATAATATTGGTGCTTTTTGGCAGCCAAAAGCAGTAATTATGGACATCGATTTATTAAAGTCGTTGCCTGAAGATCAGATTATCAATGGGTTTTTTGAAGCAGTCAAAATCTTTCTAACTTGTGATAGTGAGTATTTTGAATTTTGTGAATCCCATCTAGATTTAATACTAGCTTTGGAAGAGAAGTCATTAATAAAGGTTCTACAAAAAGCCGTAGCCTTGAAAGCAATGGTCGTTGAGATTGATGAAGAAGAACGAAATCTTCGGATGATTCTTAATTATGGGCATACGATTGCGCATGCGCTTGAAAAATTAAGTAAATACGCGATTATGCATGGGTTTGCAGTTGGTTTAGGTATGCTTATTGAAGCAAAAGTAGCGAACTTTCTTGGGTTACTTGCGGATACTGATTTCATTCAAGTGAGTAAATTTTTGTCACGATTAGGCATTGATAAAACAATATTGGAATCGTATGATAATCAGTCTATCATAGCCGCAATGCGTGGCGATAAAAAAAATCTTAATCAGGAAACTGTGTTAGTACTGCTAACTGGTATTGGCTCAGTTAAAAATATTGATAATAAAGTTGCATTTCCGGTAGCTGAATCAGTTATTGCTGAAGCTTTGGATTATGTTAGAACATCTAGTTTGGGGTAAAAATGGGATACCGGATTGTAAAAAAACTTCCTACTGCGGATGAAATAATTGAAGCACTACCATTAAGTGGTGCTGGTTACGCAAGTATAAATAAACATCGTCAGGAAATTGAAGCTATTTTAAGTGGAGATGATGATCGCCTTTTAGTTATTGTTGGGCCATGTTCAGCTTGGCCAGATACTGCGGTTATAGAATATGCGAAAAGACTTAAAGCATTAGATAGCAAAGTAAATCATGCATTAAAACTGGTGATGCGGGTTTATATCCAAAAACCAAGAACTATCAAAGGTTGGACAGGTCCAGTAAACCAGCCAGACCCATTGTCACCACCGGATATTGCCGCGGGTGCGATGTATTGTCGTAAGCTTATGACACAAGTGGTCGAGATGGGATTACCGATAGCTGATGAAGCCCTGTTTACTCATAATGCTCGCGGCTTTATTGAGTTACTGTCATGGGTAGCTATTGGTGCTAGAAGTAGCGAAGATCAGGAACACCGAATTTTTGCATCGGGGATTGATTGCCCAGTTGGAATTAAGAATCCTACGCATGGTTCATTGAAAATTGGCGTAAATAGTGTGGTTGCAGCCCAACATTCTCACTATATCGTATTAGACGGTAATGAAGTTGAAACAGATGGTAATCCCTATGCGCATATCGTATTACGTGGCAGCAATGATAAGCCAAATTATTCTATTGAGCATATAGCAGAGGTTGCTGAAAATTATCGTAAAAATGAAGTCAAAAATCCTGCGATAGTAGTAGATGTCAGTCACGACAACTGCATGATTAATGGTGTCAAGGATCATAATGCTCAAGCGGATATTATTTTGAAGGTCATTGATGATCTTGCCTCGGAGCCTGAACTGAAGAAGCTGGTAAAAGGGTTTATGCTAGAGAGCTTTATAAAACCTGGTAAGCAAAATGCCGAAACTGCAAACCCAATTGATCTGGGAGGGTTATCAATAACCGATCCATGTCTTGGTTGGGGAGCTACCGAAGAGTTATTATTAAAACTGGCAACTAAAATTAGTAAATGAATTTAATAGAATATTGGACAATACATGGCATATCAGACAATAAAAAAAGTACCAACTTCAGAAGAAATCATTAGTAAAATTCCTTTGACTGAGAATGGGTATAAAAATATTGAACGACATAAAGAAGAAATTGAAGCAATTCTTAGTGGAGAAGATTCACGCTTACTTATGATTGTTGGACCTTGCTCTGCATGGCCAAGCGAAGCCGTGCTTGATTATGCTAATAGATTGCAGCAGATTAGTGAAGAAGTGAAAGATCAGATCAAAATTATTATGCGGGTTTATATTCAGAAACCTCGTACAGTAAAAGGCTGGACAGGTCCGATTAATCAGCCTGACCCACTAGCTGAGCCAGATATTGAAGCCGGAATATGGTATTGTCGTAAGCTAATGACGCAAGTTGTTGAACTTGGTTTGCCGATTGCGGATGAATGTTTATTTACCCATAATGCGCGTGGATTTCAGGAGCTATTATCTTGGGTTGCGATCGGTGCCAGAAGTACTGAAGACCAGGAGCACCGAATATTTGCCTCATCGCTAGATTGTCCAGTTGGAATGAAAAACCCGACTCATGGATCATTGAAGATTGCAGTAAATAGCATTGTTGCTGCTCAGCATTCTCACTATGCAGTTTTTGATGGTTATGAAGTGAAAACAGCAGGTAATAAATACGCGCATCTAGTCCTTAGAGGTAGTAATGATAAGCCTAATTATTCTGTAGAGCATATAGATGAAGTTGCAGGACATTTTGCCAAGGGTGGTGTTGTTAATCCAGCAATAATTGTTGATGTTAGTCATGATAACTGTTTGATTAATGGCGTTAAAGATCATAATGCTCAAGCTATTATTGTCAAAAACGTAATCGATAGCCTTGGAGATAAGCCAGAACTTAAAAAGCTAGTAAAAGGCTTTATGCTTGAGAGCTTTATCAAAGAAGGGCGGCAAAATGCCGAATCTGGTGATCCGATTGATTTAGGTGGTTTATCAATAACTGACCCTTGTCTTAGCTGGGATACTACCAAAGATCTTCTATTATCAGTTGCAAGTAAATTAAGAGCTTGATTAAAGGGTAATATAATGCGAATAGGTGTTTCGGGGGATATTGGGTCTTTCTCTGAGGAAGCAGGACAAATTTATGCTGCAAAGGCACATATGAGTGAACATACGCTACACTACCTGATTGATATGGAGGGGGTGTTAGCAGCACTTGATCGGGAAGAGATAGATGTTGGTATTTTCCCTTTTGTAAACTACAATAGTGGGATAGTCTGGCCAGCTTTTGCTGCCATGGGTCGTCATTCTTTTATGCCGATTGATGATATTCAGCTAAATGTAGAGCAGTGCCTTATCGGTTTTGCTGATACCCAAATTTCAGAAATCACTGAGCTTTATTCATATACTCCAGCTTTTGAGCAATGTAAGGGTTTTATCAATCAGCACGGATTTAAGACGATAGACTGGGGCGATACGGCGAAGGCAGCCAGAGATTTATCTTTAGGGATATTGCCTGCAAAAGCGGCTGTTGTAGCATCAGCTCAGGCAGCTAAGAGTTATAATCTTGCCGTACTAAAGCAAGGGATACAAGATATTCAGCCGAATATAACCAGATTTATAGTTGTAAAGCGTGGGAATAATTAAGATGAATGAAATTGAACAATTACGGTTACAAATAACTAAAGTTGATTCAGACATTATTGAGTTGATTGCCAAACGTCAGGATCTGGCAAAAAAAATCGGTCAATATAAGAAAAAAAATAATATGCAGGTTTATGACCGCACTCGTGAAGCATTGTTGCGTGAATTTCATGATAATGTATGTAGCGAACATAAGGTATCTGCAACCATGGTTGCAAGAATTTTTGAGATATTAATTGAAGAGTCAAGAAAGGTTCAAAACGATGAGTAAACTACAAGCATCAGTAACGGTGGTGATTAATTCAATAGCCCAGAGCAAAAAAGCAGCAGGTATTCGTGTTTACAACTTAAGTGCTGGAGAACCTAAATTGGTAACACCGAAAATTGTTCGAGATGCAGCGATTAAATTTATTGAAATAGGTGATATTCCCTATCCGATAACAGCTGGGCAGCCAGAATTGCGTAAAGCCGCAGCTGAACGGATGAATGAGTTATATAATACCAATTATACTGCTGAAGAATGCATCATTACTACAGGTGGAAAATTTGGTTTATACTTGATGTTACAGTACTTGCTTGGTTCTAGTTCGCCATTAAAAAAAGATCCTACTGAAAAAATTAGTGTAATAATCCCTGCACCGTACTGGGTTTCATATCCAGCAATTACCAAAATTATGGATGGTAAGCCTGTTGTGATAAATACCACGGAAGAAGGTGGTTGGAAATTAACCCCTGAAATGCTTAAAGCAGCTTATACTCCAGACTGTAAAATATTACTGATTAATAATGGAGTTAATCCAACGGGGATAATCTATACTCGTCCTGAAATGAAAGCGCTGATGGATACTGCTAATGAACTGGGTTTATTAGTCATTAGTGATGAGGTATATAGCGGACTAGTTTATACTGATGATGAATATGTTTCTTGTGGTAGTTTTCTTGAGTATAAAGAAAATATAGTTATTTTACAAAGTGCTTCCAAAACATTTGCAATGACTGGCTGGCGGGTAGGGTTTATGCTTGCGCGTAAAGATTTGATTGATGCATTAAGTGCACTTACAACCCAAAGTACTACAGGTGTATCTCTAGTGTGCCAGCATGGTGCAATCGGTGCCTTTAAGCATGCGGATGAAATTACTAACTGGGTTAACGCCAGCATGAAAAAACGCCGTGATGTTTTTGTTGAAGCATTTAAGGAGCATTTTGGGATTGAATTACCATTACCAAAAGCAACATTATATGTTTGGACTTCATTAGCAAGCCTTGGGGTTAAAAATATGACTGATGATGAGTTCTGCATTCGGGCACTTGAAGAAGCAAATGTAGCGACTGTTCCTGGTAGTGGCTTTGGTCAGCCGGGTTATGTACGCTTCTCTTTTGCTGCGGATGAGGAAGATTTGATTGGTGGAGTGGCTAGTTTAGCTAAATTTGCAAAAAGTTTGAATTGAGAGTAATATGTCTGGGAATAGTTTTGGTCACTTGTTTAAGATTACTACTTGTGGGGAGTCGCATGGTGGTGCTGTCGGGGTAATTGTTGATGGCTGTCCGGCAGGAATTGAAATTACTGCCGAGGAAATTCAGGCTGAACTAGATCGGCGCAAGCCTGGGCAAAGTGCGATTACAACGCCGCGCTCTGAAACTGATACTATTCATGTTTTATCTGGTGTTTTTGAAGGTAAGACTACAGGTACACCAATTTTGATGCTTGCTTATAATAAAGATCAGCGTTCAGCAGATTATGACCATTTAAAAAATATTTTCCGACCATCACACGCTGATTTTACCTATCTCATGAAATACGGTATGCGTGATTATCGTGGTAGTGGGCGGGCAAGTGCGCGGGAAACTTTAGCGCGGGTAGCAGCTGGAGCAATCGCTAAGAAATTTTTACAGCAGGAATTGGGTGTTGAGATAATTAGCTTTGTTGAGCAAGTTGGTCCGATTAAGGCACAGATTGATCATACAAAAGTTACAGCTGCTGATGTTGAAGCAAATATTATCCGCTGTCCAGATCAAAGTATTGCAAAAGAGATGATTAGCCTAGTTGAAGAAGTACGAGATGATGGCGATTCGATCGGTGGTGTTATCAAATGTGTACTACGTAATGTTCCTGTTGGACTTGGTGAGCCAGTCTTTGATCGTTTTCATGCTGATTTGGCAAAAGCTATGGTTAGTATCAATGCAGTAAAAGGTTTTGAAATTGGTTCGGGTTTTGCTGGTGTAGAGCTACGTGGCTCGGTACATAACGATCCATTTGTTCTGGTAGAAGGTGATATTCGAACTGAGACAAACCATGCTGGTGGTGTGTTAGGTGGTATTACCAGCGGTGAAGATATTTATTTCCGGGTGGCATTTAAGTCTGTTTCAACAATTAGTAAGCCGCAAAAGACACTTGATGTTGATTATAATGAAATTGATCTTGAGGCTTATGGTCGCCATGATCCATGTGTATTACCACGTGCTGTTCCCGTTGTTGATGCTATGGCAGCGCTAGTGATTATTGATCATTATCTACGTCATAAAGCTTACGGTGCGATTTAAAAAATGTTATTATAAATTATTAACTTTATGAAGGTTATTTGTTAATGAGAGATTCTAGTAATGTTTTTCATCTCGCAATACCATGTAAAGATCTTGACGAAACCGTAGATTTTTATGTGTTTAAGCTAGGCTGTAAATTAGCTAGGCGCTATGAAGATAGGGTGACGATCGATTTTTTTGGCGATCAAGTTGTTTGTCATCTAGATCCACATTCAATTGATCCCGATCCAAAGCTTTACCCTCGTCACTTTGGCATTACTTTTAAAGACAGAGTAGAATTTGATAATTTATTAAAGCTTGTTGAGGTTAGACATTTACCCGTATTTACACCTTTATTTACTAGATTTGCTAAAACAGTTGAGGAACACAGTAGTATTGTTTTAATTGATCCAGCAAATAATTTGCTTGAATTTAAGCATTATATTGATCCTCGAATGATGTATTAGCGATTTTTAGCTCTCAACCGATTTGTTAGATGCAATATCAGGTAATCAAATCAAAACGTAAGACTATGGCTATAGTGATCAAGCCAGATGGCATGGTTGTTATTAGAGCACCATTGAAGACTACAACTAAAAATATCAGTGAATTAATTAATAAGTATCAACATTGGATAGAACGTAAGCTTTCTCAAATAAATAATATCCAGAAACATAATACCGAGTTATATTTTCTTGGTAGAGCCTATCAGCTTGAAATGTTAGAAGATAAGTTTTCAAATGTTGAGCTGGGTATAAACACTATCAAATCATATGCTGACTCAATTGAAGAGCATAAAATAAAATTAATTGATTGGTATAAATCTCAGGCCAAGTTGTTGGTCATGCCCTTACTTGACAAATATCAGAAATTACTAGCGCTTAAATCACAATCAATAAAAATTACTACTGCAAAAGGACGCTGGGGGAGTTGTAATAGCAAGGGGAATCTTTGCTTTAGCTATCGAGTTGCAATGCTCCCAGAGTTTGTAATTGAATATATTGTTATTCATGAACTATGCCACCTAAGGCATCTTAACCATTCCTCCTTGTTCTGGGAACTTGTTGCAAGCACTTATCCACAATATAAATCAGCAGAAAAATGGCTAAAAACTCATCGTTATATCTTGGCTAATTTATTTATTTGATACAAGGTTAGCTAGCTCATCTAGGGTATAATATTGGGTTAAAATGATTTTTGCACAAAAAGGATTAGCATGTCGTCATCAGGTATATTAAATATTGCGGTACAAGCTGCGTATAATGCGGGAAATATTATTCAGCAAGAAAGTAAAAATATTGGTAGAATTAAAGTAGATCGTAAGGGACACAATGATTATGTTAGCGAAGTTGATAAAAAGGCGGAGCAGATTATTATTAATACTATTCTGAAAGCTTTCCCAGATCATAATATTCTTGGTGAAGAAGAGGGGAATATTGATAATGGTTCAGACTTTACTTGGATTATCGATCCTTTGGATGGGACTACTAATTATTTACACGGTCATCCCCAATATTCCATTTCAATCGCTGTAAAACACCAAGATAAAATTACTTATGCTGCAATCTTTGATCCGAACCGCAATGATATTTATACTGCTGAATTAGGAAAAGGTGCTCGCCTAAATAATGGGCGAATTCGAGTATCTACGACAGCAAATTTAGCTGATAGTTTATTGGCAACTGGGTTTCCAACTTATGATATGAGTTTACTTGATAAATATATGCCGATCTTTAAGGAAATGCTTTTATCTACATCAGGTCAGCGGCGTGCTGGCTCAGCTGCGCTAGATTTAGCTTATGTTGCAGCCGGTATGGTTGATGGCTTTTGGGAATTTAACCTAAAACCATGGGATATAGCAGCTGGATATTTATTGGTTAAGGAAGCAGGTGGGTTAGTTTGCGACTTTAATGGTGGGCAAGAGATGCTTGATAGCGGTAATATTATTGCGGCTAATCCTAAACTAGTTAGCCCAATTCTTAAAATTATCCAGAAATACTAAATCCAATCAATGAGTGCTACCGATATTAATAATCATACGCCAATGATGCAGCAATATTTGCGCATCAAGGCAGATTATCCGGATATGCTATTATTCTACCGGATGGGTGATTTTTACGAGCTATTTTTTGAAGATGCGGAGCTTGGTTCTAGATTATTGGGAATTACGCTAACTCAGCGTGGTTCATCGGCTGGTACGCCAATAAAAATGGCGGGAGTCCCATTCCATTCTGCTGATCAGTATCTGACTAAGATGGTTAAACTTGGACAATCGGTAGTTATTGTTGATCAGGTAGGTGAAGTTACTGGAAAAGGTCCGGTTGAGCGTAAAGTTACTCGTATCATCACGCCAGGAACACTTACTGACGAAACCCTTCTAAATGATAAAGAAGATAACCAAATTTTGGCGATCTATCAGAAAAATAATCAATGTGGTCTTGCTTGGATATCACTTAGCGGTGGTAGTTTTTTAATTAGCGAATGTGCTGCAAGTGATCTCCAAAACCAGATCGAGCGGATTCGTCCTGCGGAAATAATTGCCAGTGAGAGTTTAATTAAGCAGCTAAAAATTATTCGCCCAAATCTTGCCTATAAAATTATTCCCGAATGGCATTTTGAATATGATCTGAATTTCCGGCGGTTGTGCGAGCATTTTTTAATAAATGATCTTGATGGTTTTGGGGTTAGTAACTATCATCAAGCTATCATAAGTGCAGGTATTATTCTTGACTACGCCAAACAAACCCAAAATAATCAGCTGCCACATATCAATAGTGTTATTTATGATAATCAAAATGATTATCTGATTCTTGATGCAATCTCACGAAAAAATCTTGAGATTAGTGAAACTATTCGTGGTGAAAAAGCTCCGACATTATTTTCAGTAATGGATCAGTGTGCTTCAACAATGGGTAGCCGCTTACTCGATAAATGGTTAAATAATCCATTGCGTGATCATAAAGAAATTCGTGCGCGGCAGGAAGCTGTCAAAGTACTTCAGGAAAATTATAACCAGATACATGGTGTATTAAAACAGGTAAGTGATATTGAGCGTATCAGTTCGCGTATCGGGCTAAGAACTGCCCGTCCGCGTGATTTATCTGGATTGCGCGACTCTTTGCAGTTGATTCCACAGCTTGGGTTTATTCGAGAATATTGTTCGATTAGTCTGATAGCTGAAATTTATGCTAAATTTAGCGGGGTAAGTCAAGAGATTTATTCTTACCTCCTTGCCGCAATAAAGCCCGAACCAAAATTATTGATTCGCGAAGGTGATGTGA
This sequence comes from Neisseriales bacterium, assembly GCA_008017155.1. GTDB lineage: Bacteria > Pseudomonadota > Gammaproteobacteria > Burkholderiales > UBA11063 > Aquella. Next base: position 86,581 of record SSGX01000009.1, read on the forward strand.
TTAATGAGGGTTACAACCCTGAATTAGATCGCTTACGAAATATCAATACTGATGGTAGCCAGTTTATTCTTGAATTAGAAGCCAAAGAGCGTGAGCGTACGGGGATTGCCAATTTAAAAGTCGAATATAACCGTGTGTATGGATATTTTATTGAAATTTCGCGTTCTAATTTGGATAAAGCCCCTGTTGAATATCGGCGGACGCAAACTCTTAAAAATGCTGAGCGATTTACGACGCCAGAATTAAAATCTTTTGAAAATGAAGTTTTAGCGGCAAATGATAAGGCTTTAGCACTTGAGAAAAAAATTTATGAAGAAATTCTTGATTTTCTAAATCAACATCTTAGCCAGTTGCAGCAATTAGCCGATGCTATAGCAACGCTCGATGTTTTAGCTTCGTTTGCTAAAATAAGCCTTTTGGGTAATTATTGTTGCCCAGAATTGGTTAATCATCACCAAATTCGTATTGATGATGGACGACATCCGGTTGTCGAAAAACAGATTGATCAGTTTATTGCCAATAGTATTAATGTAGATGATACTAGTAAATTTCTAATGATTACTGGTCCTAATATGGGTGGTAAGTCAACATTTATGCGGCAAGTGGCAATAATTTGTCTGCTTGCTCATTGTGGTTCTTATGTCCCTGCAACTAAGGCAGTAATTGGAATAATTGATCGTATATTTACTAGGATTGGTGCATCGGATGATTTATCGGGTGGTAAATCAACTTTTATGGTTGAAATGTCTGAAACGGCAAATATTTTGAATAATGCTACTAGTCAATCACTCGTAATTATGGATGAAGTTGGGCGTGGTACCTCCACTTTTGATGGTTTAGCACTTGCTTATGCTATTGCGAGGTATCTAATTGAGAAATGTGCTGCTTATAGCCTTTTCGCAACTCATTATTTTGAATTAACCGATCTTGCGAATCACTATGCTAAAGTCGCCAATGTTCATTTAAGCGCAGTCGAACATAAAGATCAGATTGTATTTATGCATCATGTTGAATTTGGACCTGCTGCCAAAAGTTATGGGATACAGGTTGCCTCACTTGCTGGCGTGCCAAAGTCAGTTTTAGCTACGGCAAAAAAATATTTGCAGCATCTTGAAGATGGAAGTGAGAAACAGGCCAAGCTTGATTTATTCAGTATTGATGCTGCACTTACAGATGAATATCCTAGTTCACTTAGTCCAAATGAAGAAGTTGTGCTAAGTAAGCTTAGGCAAGTTGACCCAAATGATTTAACTGCGAAACAGGCATTGGATCTTCTTTATGAACTTCAGCAAAAACTACGTTAGTCGACTTACACGGCCTATCTCTGTATTAGTTCCTGACATAAAGTTAATTACACTTACATTATTTATCCTGTTTCCACTAATGAGTTTTGCTAGTTCACCTAGCAATGCCAATATTTCAGCGACAGTTGATTTTACTCCCGCAATTTATCTGTGGCTTGCTTTATCAATATTAATGTCGCGAGGTTTATCAATTGTCAAGAAAATTGGTTTGCCAGTAGTTACTTCGGAAATTCTTGCCGGGGTAGTACTTGGACATCTTTATTTATTAGGCATTACCACTTTTATTGGTATGAATCATAATGAGATTATCCAGTTTTTGGCTGAAATCGGTGCAATGATTTTAATGTTTGAAATTGGGCTTGAAACTCAAATAAAGGATATCAGTAGTAAATTATTATCTGGAATAAAAATTGCATTATTTGGCACTATCCTTACTTTTAGTGGTGGCTACTATCTAAGTCATTTTTTTTATCCTGATTTATCTCTCAAAAGCCGAATTCTTATTGGTGTAATAAGTGCTGCTACAGCAACTGGTATCTCAGCAAAAGTATTTAAAGATCTGAAAATTTTAGGAAGTAACGAGGTAAAATTAATTCTTACTGCTTCATTGATTGATGAAGTATTAAGTATCCTCTGTTTTGCCATAGTCTCAGGGGTATTGATAGCTGGTAATATCGAAATGGAAACACTTATTACTATTACCGCAAAAACAGCAATATTTTTTCTTTTATCTATCTCATTGGGCAGTAAAATTACGCCGCTACTAACTAGGTTGTCAGTGAAAATTCATGCCGGTATCAGTATGAAAATAGGCTTATTATTTTTTATCTGTACTCTTTATACTTGGCTTGCCAGTATTCTTGGCGTTGCTCCAGTTATTGGTGCTTTCATTGCTGGATTGGTGATTGATCCTGAAGACTTTAAGAATTTTTCACAAGCCAAATTTTTGCGTGAACTAAAGTTGATTGCTAATCATACCAGTGACGAAAATACCAAGGCTCAAATATTGAAAACTGTTCATGGACATGAAACTCGCTCACTCGATGAATTAATTAAGCCATTATCAAATATCTTTGTCCCAATATTTTTTACTTATATCGGTTTGATTTTTAAGCTTTCTGATCTTGTGAAACCCAAAATTGTATTATTTGCCGTCTCATTGTTAGCGGTGAGTTTAATTGGGCGGATTTTAAGTGGATATACCGAAAAAGGTAAATTTAATAAAATACTCGTTGGACTTGGAATGACACCAATAGGGGAGGCTGGTCTGATATTTGCCGTAACCGGGAATCAATTAGGGATAATAAATAACGATATTATGTCAGCTGTTATCTTAGCGGTAGTATTGATAACCATTGTTACACCAATACTTATAAAAATATCCCTAAAGTTTAATAGTCCTAAATAATAATTGGTACAAATTTTGTTAAGATTAGCCGGAACTAATAAATAACAGAATCCCACTAAGAAGGGAATCTGTGATAAAATCAAATACTATTTTGTGGGTTGAATTTAATTTTATTTAAATAATAATAATTAGATCAAAAAATTATAGATAAAGATAAAAGACTTTCTTGTGAGGCTTCTTGTATGAAAAATATCATCTGGTTTGAAAATTTACGAATGAGCGATGTTGGGCAGGTAGGGGGCAAAAATGCCTCATTGGGAGAAATGATTTCCCAGCTTGACAGCAAAGGCATTCGGGTGCCAGGTGGTTTTGCTACAACTGCTGAGGCGTATAAACACTTTCTTGAAAGCAACAATCTCAAAGCACGTATCGATGCAGTACTTGATAAACTTGATGTTGATAATGTGATTGAATTAGCCAAGGCTGGTAAAGAAATTCAAGGTTGGATTATGGATGCACCTTTTCAGCCTGATTTTGAAAAAGACCTAGAACTAGCTTACGAAGAGATGCTAAAGCGCTATGGTAACGAAATTTCAGTTGCCGTTCGTTCATCAGCAACAGCTGAAGATTTACCGGATGCTTCATTTGCTGGACAGCAAGATTCATATTTAAATATCCGTGGTCTCGATAATCTTAAATCAGCAGTTAAGCAGGTATTTGCTTCATTATATAATGATAGAGCTATTGCTTATCGTGTGCATAAAGGGTTTGATCACTCGTTGATTTATCTATCAGCAGGCGTGCAGAAAATGGTGCGTTCAGATATTGGTAGCTCGGGAGTATTATTTACTGTTGATACCGAATCAGGGTTTGATCAGGTTGTATTTATTACATCTAGTTATGGCTTGGGTGAATGTGTAGTTCAGGGAATGGTTAATCCGGACGAATTTTATGTATATAAACCAAATTTGGTAAAGAAAAAGCAGTCAATTATCCGTAAAAACCTAGGTAGTAAAGCAATGAAGATGGAATTTGCTGATGCAACCGTTCCCGGTAAATCGGTAAAAACTGTTGGTGTTCCAAGTCATGAACGGAATCAGTTTTCTATCAGTGATGCACATATTGTTGAACTAGGGCAATTTGCCATGATTATTGAAGAACATTATGGTCGTCCGATGGACGTTGAATGGGGTAGGGATGGTGTTGATGGTAAGATTTATATTTTACAAGCTCGCCCAGAAACCGTTAAATCTCAGGAAAATCTAGCAGGTAAACAAATTCGTTACCATTTAAAAGAGCGTGGTCATGTTCTTGTTGAAGGTCGTGCAGTTGGTCAAAAAGCAGCTACAGGTGTTGTTCGTCTGGTTAAAGATCATTCAGAAATGCATAGTGTAAAAGCAGGTGATATTTTAGTAACTGATATGACTGATCCTGATTGGGAGCCAGTAATGAAGCGTGCAGCTGCAATTGTTACTAATCGGGGTGGGCGTACATGTCATGCAGCAATTATTGCTCGTGAACTTGGTATTCCAGCGATTGTTGGTTGTGAGAATGCAACTGAAGTATTGCAAGAAGGTCAAGAAATTACAGTTTCTTGTTGTGAAGGTGATACTGGACATATATATCAGGGCAAGCTGGATATCGATGTATTAGAATTAGATATTGGCAATATGCCTAAACTTCCGGTTGAAATCATGATGAATGTTGGTAATCCAGAGCTAGCATTTAATTTTTCAATGATTCCTAATGCAGGCGTGGGTTTAGCTCGCTTAGAGTTTATTATTAATCGCCAAATCGGGATTCATCCAAAAGCATTGCTTGAATTTGATAGCCTACCTGAACCACTTAAATCAACTGTTGAAGAAAAAATTTCTGGTTATAGAAGCCCAGTAGATTTTTATGTGGACAAATTGGCTGAAGGTATTGCTACAATTGCTAGTGCTTTTTATCCAAAAAAAGTGATCGTTCGTTTGTCAGATTTTAAATCAAATGAATACTCTAACCTAATTGGCGGTAAACTATATGAGCCAGTCGAAGAAAATCCGATGATGGGCTTTAGGGGGGCTTCTCGTTATATTGCTCCAAGCTTCCGTGATTGCTTTGATTTAGAATGTATGGCGATTAATAAAGTACGTACCTTGATGGGCTTTGATAATGTTACTATAATGATTCCATTTGTTAGGACAACGCAGGAGGCTAAAGAGGTTATTGAGCTTTTAGCAAATAATGGTCTTGAAAGAGGCAAAAATGGTCTTAATATCTATATGATGTGTGAAATTCCATCAAATGCGATTTTGGCAGAGAAATTCTTGGATTATTTTGATGGATTCTCAATTGGTTCAAACGATATGACTCAGTTGACACTCGGGATTGATCGTGACTCAAATGGGGCAATTGCGGCTTCTTTTGATGAAAGAAATGATGCGGTTAAAGCAATGTTGCATCTTGCAATCAGTGCTTGTCGTAAGCATGGCAAATATGTGGGGATTTGTGGACAGGGTCCATCGGATCATCCGGATTTTGCCCAATGGTTAATTGAAGAGGGTATTGAAACAATCTCTCTAAATCCGGATACCGTTATTGACACCTGGTTATATTTATTTGATCATTTAAACAATCAAGGAGCTAAATAATGTCAAAAAGACGAGTAGTGATTACTGGAATAGGGATAGTATCTCCTGTTGGTAATGACTTGGCTACTAGCTGGAAGAATATTATTGCTGGGGTTAGTGGAATTGATTTAATTACACATTTTGATGCTACTAATATTGCTACCAAAATTGCTGGTGAAGTTAAAGGTTTTTCTACTGACGGTTTTGTCGATCCAAGAGAAGCACGACGCATGGATAGATTTATTCAGTTGGGAATGGTGGCTGGTGTTCAGGCGGTTCGGGATTCTGGAATTGAAGACTGTAATATTGATAAGGAACGTGTTGGATTAATTATCGGTTCTGGGATTGGTGGCTTACCAAGTATTGAAGAAAATTCAATAACCTTGAAAGAAAAAGGCCCACGTCGTATTTCACCATTTTTTATTCCGGGTGCGCTAGGAAATATGATTTCTGGTCAATTATCTATCCTTTATGGTTATAAAGGTGTTAATTACGGCGTGGTCAGTGCTTGTGCTTCAAGTAATCATTGCATGGGTGATGCTGCTCGCTATATCGAATACGGTGATTGTGATATTATGCTTGCTGGTGGGGCTGAGGCTAGTATTTGTGCGGTTGGTATGGCTGGGTTTAATGTACTAAAAGCATTATCAACCCGAAATGATGATCCAAAAACGGCTTCTCGTCCATGGGATAAAGATCGTGATGGTTTTGTTATGGGCGAAGGTTCGGCTGTATTTGTGCTTGAAGAATATGAACATGCCAAAAAGCGTGGTGCTAAAATCTATGCTGAAATAGTTGGCTATGGTGCAAGTTCGGATGCTAATCATATAACTGCACCTACAGTTGATGGTCCAGCACGCAGTATGCGCATGGCATTAAAAAATGCAGGTATCAATCCAGAACAGATTGGTTATGTAAATGCACATGGTACTTCAACTCCATTAGGCGATTTGAATGAAACTAATGCGGTAAAAGAAGTTTTTGGTGATCATGCTTATAAACTGTCTGTTAGTTCAACTAAATCGATGACTGGACACCTATTGGGTGCTGCTAGTGCGATTGAAGCTGTGTTTACAGTTAAAGCAATTCAAGATGGAATTATTCCGCCAACGATTAATATCTTTGAACAAGATCCAGAATGTGATTTGGATTATACTGCAAATGTAGCCAAAGAGCGCTCTTTAGAATATGGAATGTCAAATTCATTTGGCTTTGGTGGTACTAATTCAACAGTAATATTCAAGAAAGTTTAGAGTTTAGCATATGGGAAAAATGATTAATTGTATAAAGCTAGGAGTTGAATCAGAAGGTCTTGATTTTCCTCCGGTGCCAGGAGAGCTTGGGCAGAAGATACTCGATAATGTGTCAAAAGAAGCATGGCAAGCGTGGCTTAAACAGCAGACAATGATAATTAATGAGAATCGCTTGAATTTATCTGAAGAAGCTGCACGTAAATATTTACGCCAGCAAATGGAATATTATTTTTTTGCAGGTAAGTAAATGGTTACTAAAATAACTAAGGCAGTGTTTCCTGTTGCGGGGATGGGTACAAGGTTTTTGCCTGCTACCAAAGCTTCACCAAAAGAAATGCTTCCTATTGTAGATAAGCCATTGATTCAATATGCTGTTGAAGAAGCAATAGATGCTGGTATTACCGAATTGATTTTTATTACTGGACGTAATAAACGGACAATCGAAGATCATTTCGATAAGGCTTATGAGCTGGAAACTGAGCTTGAATTAAAAAATAAGACTAAACTATTGGAAATTGTCCAGAATATTTTGCCAAGCAATGTGAATTGTATCTATATTCGGCAAGCTGAGGCTTTAGGGTTAGGACATGCAGTATTGACTGCTAGCACAGTTGTGGGTAATGAGCCATTTGCAGTTATTCTCGCTGATGAATTAATTGATGCTAAACCAGGTGCTTTAGCGCAGATGATGGAAGTCTATCGAGAGACTGAATCTTCGGTTTTAGGTGTAAATGAAGTTGATCCAGCCGATGTTTCGTCATATGGAATAGTTAAGCTTGCGGAAGCGTCTATGCGGTATAAAAAGATTGAGCAGATTGTTGAAAAGCCGAAACCAGAAAATGCACCATCTAATCTAGCTGCTGTTGGTCGCTATATTCTGACACCCCGTATTTTTACTGAATTACGTAATACGAAACGTGGTATTGGTGGTGAAATCCAGCTGACAGATGCAATCTCTGAAGTCCTTCATTATGAAGCTATTTTTGCGCATATTATTGAAGGTAAACGCTATGATTGCGGATCTAAACTAGGTTATCTTGAAGCTACTATTGGCTATGGGCTTAAACATCCAGAATTTGGTATTGAATTTAGAAACTACCTAAAACAATTGCAATTAAGTTTGTAATTTTTCTTTTTGTCTGGGACAGTTATCGTTTATTGTACCCAGACAATTCTCAATTTTTACTCCTCGAATTTTCTATTTCTATAATTATAGTTTTGTTTCAAAATGCTGCACATTTTTAATGGTTAAATACCTTTATTTTTTTAGGGGTTTAAGTTGCTTTTGGTGTGTTGTCATAATCTTTGAAACTCATTCTCTACCAGTTGTTTGTCATTGTTATTAATGTGGTTGTTTCGCTGTAATGTTTGGTAATTATATTCATTTCATGGAGCTAATTAAATATATAAAACCACAATTTTAATGTTGACATTTTGATTTTAAGTGAATTAAAATTACTCCATATAAGGTTATATAGCCATGTTTAAATAATGGTTATATTGGGGTAATATAATTTATCAAAACTATAAATCAAAAGGAATAATAATGAAAAAACTATTATTGGTAACCTTGTCACTAGGCTCTTGTGTCTTGGCTAATGCAGATTCATTTCAGGATTTTAATAATAATGCTTTTTTACAATATGGTAATGTATATGTTAACCAGAATCAGGCTGGTCAGGCTCAAGAGTGGTCAGTTGGTGCTAACGTTCAGACAAAGAACAATATCTGGATTAATGCAATAGCAACCGGGATGCCAAATAATGATTCATTAGCGGTGAGTTTACCTGGCTACAATACTACTTTAGGTGGATCAACTTATGGGCAATTTTTAGCTACAGCCAAGGCAGGTTATGCATTTCAATTTGGTAAGGGTGATAGTAATGGCTTTCAGGTAATTCCTTATGCCACTTATACTTATGGTACATCATTAGGTGCGATTAATCAATATTATGGTCTTGGTGTAAAGCCTGAATATCGTTTTGCTTCAGCTCTTAAAGTTTCACTTGATATGACTGCTTATGATGCAACTCAAGCAGGTGGTGGTGCGGGATTACAGCCAGCAACGGTAAATCCTACTTTTTGGGGACAGTCTAATAATGGTTATATTCAGGATTTTCGCTATACTATCAATCCAGAAGTCCAGTATGACATAGCTAAAACAATTTTGCTTGGTGTTGGTTATTCTTATGATAACTCATTTAACCAAAAACAAACAACGATGAATGGTGCTGGTAATTCTACACTTTATGCTAAAGTTGGTTATTTATTCTAATTTTTTTGTTTTTTCTTTTTGTGCTTTCCTTCCTCTAGCTGGTATTTCCCTACCAGCTTTTTTATTAATTTAAAAGTTATTTTCATAAAGATGCAATTTTATGCTAAACTCAATTTATATTATTAAGTAAATCTAAGTGAGTACTTCTATATGAATAAATTACTACAGAGTCTAACAAAAGCTGAGCTACATATACATATTGAAGGTAGTCTTGAACCGGAAATGATGTTTGAGCTAGCACAAAGAAATAAAATTGCACTACCATATAATAATGTAGCGGAGATACGAAAGGCTTATCAGTTCACTAATTTACAATCTTTTCTTGATTTATATTATCGTGGGATGGGTGTTCTCCAAACTGAACAAGATTTTTATGATCTGATGTTTGCCTATTTGAAAAAAGTTACTAGTCAAAATGTTAGTAAGGTAGAGATATTCTTTGATCCGCAAGGGCATACATCACGTAATGTGAAATGGAATACATTTATGCAGGGTTTTAAACGTGCAATCAATGATGCTAAGGTAAATTTAAATATTGATGCAAACCTAATTATGTGCTTTCTTCGCCATTTGCCAGAATCAGATGCAATTACTACATTTGAAGAAGCAATGAATTATAGAGATTTATTTATTGGGGTTGGACTTGACTCCTCGGAAGTTGGTTATCCGCCATCATTATTTAAGCAGGTGTTTAAGTTGGCTCGTGACGCTGGGCTTTATTTGGTAGCTCATGCAGGGGAAGAGGGCGATGCTAATTACGTTTGGGAAGCAATTGATGAGTTAGGTGTTCATCGAATTGATCATGGTAATAATGCTATAAATGATCTTACCTTAATTAAGCGTATTGCTAACGATAAGTTGGCATTAACCATGTGTCCTCTTTCTAATCAACGCTTACAAAGTGTTCCTGATCTTTCTAAGCACCAATTACGTAAATTTATGGATTATGGTGTCAAGGTTACTATTAATTCAGATGATCCTGCCTATTTTGGTGGTTATGTTAATGAAAACTATCAGGCATTGGCTGATGCCTTGAATCTTTCTACTGATGAAATTACGACTATTGCGAAAAACAGTCTTGATGCTTGTTTTGTTTGATTTAAAATAAAGTCTATAATGAAGATATATGTTGATGCAGATGCTTGTCCCAAAGCGGTAAAAGAAATATTATTCCGGGCTGTAATTCGAAAGCAGCTTGAGCTAATTATGGTAGCTAATCAAGTTTTACAGTTACCACCACATCCAAACATTAAAATGTTGCAAGTAAATAAAGGTTTTGATGAAGCTGATAATGAAATTATTCGTTTAATCACTAAAGGCGATTTATTGATCACGGCAGATATTCCATTAGCTAGTAGCGCAGTTGAGAAGGAGGCACTCGTGATTAATCCCCGTGGCAAAATTTATACTCGTGAGAATATAAAACAGGAACTTGCCACCCGCGATTTAATGGCACATTTAAGGGATAATCTTGAAATCAGGGGTGGACCTGCACCTTATAGCGATAAAGATAAAACTGCCTTTGCTAATATACTAGATAAGATATTGACAAAACTAAAAGTTTAAAAGCAGGTAATTTACCTGCTTTTATCAGTTAAATGTGATTTCACTATTACTAGCTTCAACCATAATTGCCTGTTCTGGAGCATATTTGCCATTTAGGATAGATTTAGCTAGCGGATTTTCAATATATTGTTGGATCGCCCGTTTTAGTGGACGAGCGCCATAGACTGGGTCAAAGCCAACATTTGCCAGTAAATCTAGTGCCTCAGTACTAACCTGTAAATGTAATTGCATTTTAGCCAGTCTTTCTTCCAAGCGTTTAAGCTGGATCTTGGCAATGCTCCGTATTTGTTCCTGATTTAGTCCATGGAAAACAACTACTTCATCAACCCGATTGACAAATTCAGGTCTAAAGAAATGTTTTAATTCCTCCATTACGGTAGCCTTGATTGCTTCATATGGCTCATGCGCCATACTTTGAATCTGCTGTGAACCAATATTTGAAGTCATTACAACGACTGTATTACTAAAATCAACTGTACGACCCTGTCCATCAGTCAAACGCCCATCATCAAGTACTTGTAGTAGAATATTAAATACATCCGAATGAGCTTTTTCAACTTCATCAAGGAGAATTACACTATATGGTTTACGGCGAACCTGTTCGGTTAGATAACCACCTTCTTCATAACCAACATATCCTGGAGGGGCACCTACCAAACGTGAAACGCTGTGTTTTTCCATATATTCTGACATATCAATCCTGATTAAGTGTTCTTCACTATCAAAAAGGAATCCTGCCAAAGCTTTACAAAGCTCAGTTTTACCAACTCCAGTTGGACCAAGAAATAAGAATGAACCATATGGTTTATTTGGATCAGATAAACCAGAGCGCGATCTACGAATTGCATCCGCAATCGCCTCTACTGCTTGAGATTGCCCAATTACTTTTTCATGTAGTTTATCTTCCATTTTAAGTAATTTGTCTTTTTCCCCTTGCATCATTTTAGCAACTGGTATGCCCGTTGCTCTTGATACAACTTCGGCAATTTCTTCAGCGCCAACTTCAGTACGTAATAATTTTAGTTGCTTATGTTCACCTTTTTCCGCCTGTCCCAAACGAGCTGTTAATTCTGGTAATTTACCATATTCCAATTCAGCAACTTTTTGCCAGTCGCCTTTGCGTTTAAAACTTTCAATTTCGGATTTGAGTTTGTCAATCTCATCCTTAATTGATTGCGCCCCTTGAACCATGGCTTTTTCATTATTCCAGACTTCTTCTAGATCGGCAAATTCTTTTTCTAGTTCATTTATTTCGCTTTCAATAATTTCTAACCGTTTTTTACTCGCATCATCAGTCTCTTTTTTAACTGCTTCACGCTCAATTTTTAACTGAATTATTCTACGTTCAAGCTTATCCATTGATTCTGGCTTGGAGTCAATCTCCATTTTGATTCGTGAAGCTGCCTCATCAATTAAATCAATTGCCTTATCCGGTAAAAAACGGTCGGTAATGTATCTATGGGATAATTCCGCGGCAGCAACAATCGCCGGGTCGGTAATTTCAACACCATGGTGAATTTCATATTTTTCCTGTAAGCCACGTAAAATTGCAATCGTATCTTCTACCGTTGGTTCTCCAACAAGTACTTTCTGAAACCGACGTTCCAACGCAGGATCTTTTTCAATATATTTACGGTATTCATCAAGCGTAGTTGCTCCGATACAATGTAATTCACCGCGCGCAAGAGCTGGTTTTAGCATATTCCCAGCATCAATCGCACCTTCAGCCTTACCTGCACCCACCAGAGTATGAATCTCATCAATAAAAATCAGGGTTTGACCTTCATCCTGAGCTAGTTCATTTAATACTGATTTAAGCCGTTCTTCAAATTCACCACGATATTTAGCACCTGCCAATAAAGATGCTAGATCAAGAACTAAAAGCCGCTTATTTTTAAGTCCTTCAGGAACTTCACTATTTATAATTCGTTGCGCAAGTCCTTCAACAATTGCGGTTTTACCAACTCCTGGTTCTCCGATTAATACTGGATTATTTTTGGTGCGACGTTGGAGTACCTGAATTGCCCGACGAATCTCGTCATCCCGTCCAATTACTGGATCTAGTTTACCGATTCGTGCTCGCTCAGTCAAATCAACGGTATATTTTTTTAGAGCTTCCCGTTGAGCCTCCGAATCTTGGCTATCTACCATCTGTCCACCACGAATATCCATGATTACCTTATTTACATCAGTATGTTTGACGTTGAATTTTTTTAGTATCTGTCCAGTTTCACCTTTATCTTCTAAAGCAGCAAGAAGGAATAATTCCGAAGCAATGAAATTATCCTGTAGCTTCATAGCGATTTTTTCAGTTATATTTAATAAATTTGCCAAATCCCGAGAAACATTTATTTCCCCACCAGAACCAGATACTTTTGGTAGCCTAGTAATATTACTATTCAATTCAACTTTAAGTGGAGTAATATTTACACCTATTTTAGCTAGAATGCTTGCTACTGTTGAGTTTTCTTCATTTAGCATGGCTAGTAATAGATGCTGTGGTTCAATATATGGATTATCATTTGCCAGCGCAAGACTTTGAGCTTCTTGCATTGCTGATTGAAATTTAGTTGTTAGTTTATCAAAACGCATTTTATTCTCCTTTTTGCGTAAGCTTTCTATTCCTTATATAGGGTAGGGTTATTATATTTCAATAATTTAATTTAAATATATTTATTGGGAAATTCAATGCTATGCTAAAATACCAATTACTGTTTACATCTAAAAGGTATTATTATGCAGAAAATAAAAATAGGCTTATTAGGGGTGCTTCTTTCTGGTGGGATACTGGTTGCGAATGCTGCGCCTACAACACCTCAGCTGCCGACAATGAATGCAGCAACATTAAAAAATTATGATGGTAAAGATGGTCATAAAGCGTACGTAGCGCTTAATGGTTATGTTTATGACGTAAGTAATGTTAGTGCTTGGAAAGGTGGCAAACATTATAAAGGAATGGTTGCTGGTACTGATTTGACTTCACATATTGATGAATCACCACATGGTCCAAATGTAGTTAAACAGCTAAAGCTAAAACCAGTTGCTATTTATAAATAAAAAGCTGCTTTAAAGCAGCTTTTTATTTTATCTTTTCTGTACTATAACTTTTAGCAAATATTAAGCCTATTGAGGCAACTATACTAATTACCATAAGATAGATTGTTGGGGTAGTATAGATTCCGCTAATTTTAGATTTAATTAAGCCACTAATAATTATTGGAGCTAGCCCACCAAAAATAGTGAATCCAATATTGTAAGACATGGCTACTCCGGTTAATCTGATTTTTGCAGGGAAAAGACTAGTTATTAGAAGTGGAATAATCATTGCTGCAACTCCTTCTAGTATCCCAAGAATAATCACGCCATGAATTATAAAGTTACCAAAAATTAGCCAATAACTTATTGGAGCTAATGCTATTGTTGCTATTAATAAATATTTTAGGATGGTGTGAGGAGTAAGATGGTTTGCTGCTCTCCCTGTAAAGTAAATTGTAATAACATTAAAAAGCATAGCTACTGGCATAATATGACTGATTGTTTTACTATCAATTTTGATTATTTCATGGAGATACGTTGGCATAAATACTATTGCAGCTACTACTAAGCCAGACATAATAGCAGTCATAGTAGTTCCTGCTAACAATTGCATCAAGTTATTTTTAAGAAGATAAGCTAGTGGAAAATCGGGCTTATCATGAATTCTTTCAAAAGCGTTGGTTTCTTGAAGTGTTTTCCTGATTTTATAACTAATAAGACATAATGCCCCACCAAAAATAAATGGCAAGCGCCAGCCATAGTTTGTCAGCTCAACTTGAGTAAGAGTAATATTCATTAGCTGATTGATTAGCATTCCAAGCAATAAACCAGAATTTACACCCGTCATGGTTATTCCAAATCCAGTACCCTTTTTATGTGGCATAGTTTCGCTAATATAAACATAAGTACTAGGTAATTCACCGCCAAGTGCAAGTCCTTGAGTGAGGCGAAGTATCAGAAGCAAAATAGGTGCCGCAATTCCAATTTGAGAATAAGTAGGTAAAACCCCAATTCCAAGTGATGATAATCCCATTAGTATAATAGTAATGATTAAAACTTTTTTTCGTCCATGTTCATCTCCAACATGACTGAAAATCACACCACCAATAGGTCTAGCTATATATCCTAAGACAAATACCACATAGCTTTCAATAACCGATAATAATTGATTATCACCCGGAAAAAATTGATGAGCAAAATAAACTGAAAATATGCCGTAAATAATAAAGTCGTAAAATTCAAGCATACCACCTAGTGCTGCTAATCCAACAATTTTCTTTTCTTGCCTAGTTAGCTTTAAATCTTTATTCATCCAATACCTTTGTAATTTTTATTTAAACTTACATGATTTTAACAATAATATGTTAAAAATTCAGGTTTTGTTTAATCTAAACAAATTATTTATGGTAATATTTAAATGTTATTTAGCTTTTGATTATACATTCAAGTGGAATTACAAATAACATGCAACTCAATAAACAGACTGATTATGCGCTAAGAATACTTATTTATCTTGCAATGATGGAAGGTAATCATCTGGTTACTGTTGATGAGATATCAAGGAAATTAAACGTTGCCCGTAACCATTTGACTAAGATTGTCAGTAAGCTTTCAAAGCTTCGCTACATTTATACTTTTCGTGGTACTCGAGGAGGAATGAAGATTCATCCTAGAGCATATGAACATGATATTGCACGAATTATTGAAGAGTTTGAGCCAACTTTTAGTGTCGTAGAATGTAACATTTCAGACTGTAAAATGACTGGGTTATGCGAATTTAGGAATATTCTTGATAAAGCGAGCAATCAATTTATTAAAACTCTTCGACAATATACTCTTAATGATTTATTACCTAAAGATAAAAATACAAGTCAAATATTATTTGAACGATTCTCTAGGGAATAACTTTGTGGATTATCTGGTTAATTTTATAATTATTCCTAGCACTTTATTCATCCTTAAAATAATGCGAAATTTTTAGTCTATAGTCAGCAGTTATCATTTTATAAAAATAATAATATGGAATATGGTTATTGTTTTTGCTGTGATATAATTTGCATCTTTTAAAATCTAGATGTAACTGAAGGAGCACGATGAAAACGCATGAAATATTGAATGCAATTTATAATGACAAAGAAGTACTAAAAAAAGTTAAAAAATCAGTAGAGGAATATTCAATTAACTTACGTTCCATGGAGCAGTTGCGTCAGGATAGCAAAGATATTGAAAAGCATGTAAAAGATGCCTATGGTATAAGTGCAGCAATTTTTAAAAAAATTGTTAAATCAAGCATGGTACAGAATGACAATGTTGATGAGCTGATTGAAGAGTTGCAAATGATACGAGAGATTGCTAAAAGTGAATAATTTTTCTTATATTGGTCTTATTTGCTGTGATCTTGTCTAAGCTCGGATATACTTGACTTAAAGCTAGATTAGTTAATTCTCATAATCTAAAAAATAGTGGTTAAATAATTATGAGTTTCAATAAACCAAATGAAAGTATTACTAATTAGGCTGTTGTGCACAATATAGTCTTTTTAAGGCGTTGCACTTATCATTAGTTGTACTAGCCCAATTAGCATCTGCCACGTTTGATTGTCCCGATAGACCATTATTGATTCCGCTATTTGTCCAATAACTGCAATTTCTAGTACTAGATCCTGTCCAGACAGCGAAATTGCTAGCTGAAATAGATGATTCTAAAGTTATTGGTGCTCCTGTTGCAAAGCCAGTATTAGCAGCATTCCGATTTAGCATACCTCCTCCGTATGCACGTCCGATACGCGTAGTATAGTCTGAACGATAATAATATATCCCTGACTCAGTGGCATTATTTGAGTTTGTATAGTAAGTTATAATAGCTTTCCAAGTAGAACCAGCTCCTCGCGCTGGTTTATTCGAGTTTTTATTACATAAATTATCTGCTCCCACATAGCCATCTGCTCCACCACCAGCAGTCTTTAGGTCACCTCTATAAGTTTGAGCAGTTAAAAAAATTGCACGTAAGAATGATTCTGGTAAATTAGCGACTTGAAGAATCTTAAATCCGCAAGGCTGAGTATTATCACTACAAACATTATTCGTATCATAATTGCCAATACCTGTACTTTCCATGCAGTTAGCAGATACCCAGCCAGGACCACTATTAGCAGAATTATAAAAGTAATCAAACCTAACTGACTTGGCATTAAATGCTACATATGTGGATTCAGAGCTAAATCTTTGCGCTAACGCATAATTAGATGCATTACTAGAGGTGTAAGTGCCAGCTGGAAAATTTACTCCACCATCGCCGTTCATGGTTAAAATTGCGGATTCTGTGCCAAATGCACAATTTGTTGAGCTAAAGAGAGTTACTCTGATGGAGTTTAGAGTTAATCCACTTTCTGGTACTACAAATGATTGTTGTTTAGTATCGCCACCGGCTTTTAATCCTAGGGTGGTATTATTGGAGCTATAATTAAGCATTGCTTTATATTGAGCCAGCGGACTATTATTTACTATTGGAGATGCAGGGTTACTATTATTACTACCACTATTACAACTAGCTAACAATACCATACTTGCTAATATGCTTAATAGTACTTTATTTTTCTTAATCACTATTTATTCGACCTATGTTTTGATTGTTTAATTTTCAATTATAACAGATTATAGAAACTATTTCAAAATAATTTCGTATGATTTTAATTAAATGAATCTTGTGATTTACAATAATGCATAAATTTCTATCTTTATGCAAAGATAAATGAAACGAATTTTAAGTATTTGAGAGATAGATGATAAAATAATGCTATAGTTAGCTTTTAAATACGGGAAAATTATGAAATATACGAAAATAATTGCGACAATGGGACCTGCGAGTGCAGCACCTGACATGATTGAACAACTTATTGGTTCTGGGGTAAATGTATTTCGGCTTAATTTTTCTCATGGGACTCATGAAGATCATGCAAGAAACATTGTTAATATTCGTAAAATTGCGGAGAAGCTTTCTCGTCCAATTGCTATCATGGGAGATTTACAGGGACCTAAAATCAGGGTTAGCAAATTTGTTAATAATCAAGCTGAGTTAGCCAATGGCGACACCATAATTCTTGATACAGCATTCAAAGAATTAGGTGATAAGAATCTGGTTGGTGTTGATTATGAGAATCTGGCAAAAGATGTAAAAGCTGGCGATATGCTACTTCTTGATGACGGCAAAATTACTTTTCGCGTAAATAAAGTAGATGGAACTAAAATATCATGCCGGGTAGAACAGGGTGGAATTCTTAAAAATAATAAAGGTATTAATAAAATGGGTGGTGGACTAACTGCGCCAGCACTTACCGATAAAGATCTTGATGATATAAAATTTATAGCAACTCAAGATGTTGATTATGTGGCGGTATCTTTTCCTAAAGATGAGAAGGATATCCAATTTGCTAGGCAGAAATTAGTTGAAGCTGGTTCGAGGGCTCAAATTATTGCCAAAATGGAACGGACTGAGGCAGTTTTTCAGCACTTAAATGCAATAGTTAGTGCCAGTGATGGGGTAATGGTTGCTCGCGGAGATTTGGCAGTTGAGATTGGTGAAGCTCTAGTTCCAGGTTTACAGAAAAAGATTATTAAAGTATGTCGTGACTACCATAAGATAAGTATAGTTGCAACCCAAATGCTAGAATCGATGATTGAAAATCCGGTCGCAACCAGAGCAGAAGTTTCTGATATTGCTAATGCGGTTTTGGATGGTACCGATGCGGTAATGTTATCTGCGGAAACTGCTAGTGGTAAATACCCATTACAGGCAGTAGAAACGATGGCACGCGTCTGTGAAGAAGCGGAAAAAATGGCGGATGATAATTTGCATGGTAATTTTGGCAATGAAAAGTTTGCTAATATTCAGCAAACCATCTCAATGGCGGCTCTTTTTAGTGCCTATCATCTTGAAGCTGATGCGATTATTGCCCTTACTACCTCTGGTGCTACCGCGCGCTGGATGTCTCGGGTTATTACTGATGTGCCGATTTATGCAATTACTGATTCTCATGAAGCTTTTCAATCGATGTCTATGTTCCGTGGAGTGTTTCCGGTCTTTCTTAAGCATAAGGCAAAAGATTCCAATGGACATGTTGATGAAGCTTGTGATTTTCTGGCAAGGCAACATATTTTACAAAGTGGCGATACCGTAATTGCTACTTATGGTGAAATGGTTTCTCAGATAGGTAGTACCAATTCACTAAAAGTAGTAAAAATTTAAGCTCTAGGTTAAAAGGTAGTTGATAGCAACTACCTTTTTTATTATGAAGTTGGAGATAAAAATTAGAATTATTGTAACAGTCTCGTGTTTTTTATTTTGTAAGCTAGCGTTTGCAATAAATACCGCTAAAACTGAATCTGTGGTGCAAAATTGTCGTTGTTTGCCAAGTGAACCATGCTGGCCTGGTGCCAAGGCTTGGGCAAATTTAGCATCTAGTTTAGATGGCAAATTAATTAAGCCACAGTCATTAACCAAAGCTTGTGATAATAATTTTAAAAGTAAGGAATGTCAGGAGCAGCAGCTGAAGATAAAAAATCCATTTTATGTTCAATCACAATCTGGAGGCACACAATCTCAAGGCTGGCTTAATGGTTGGCAGAGTACTCCCAGTGTCTATGCTGTAGAAGCGGATTCAGCTAAAGATATTGCTTTGGCTGTCAGCTTTGCACGTAAGTATAATCTGCGACTGGTCATCAAAGGTGGCGGACATGATTATCTTGGTCGTTCTTCAGCGCCCGACTCATTACTCGTCTGGACTCATGCCATGCGTCATGTGAACTATCTTCCTTCATTTGTTCCATCTGGTGCTGCGGCTAATGAATCTCCGGTTGCTGCTGTTTCTGTTGCAGCTGGTGCACGCTGGTTGGATGTTTACTCAGTTGTTACAACTAAAGAACATAAGTATGTTCAGGGTGGGGGCTGTGCTAGTGTCGGTGCTGCGGGTGGTTTTATTCAAGGTGGCGGTTTTGGGAGCTTCTCTAAGGAATTTGGTACTGGTGCTGCGGGAGTACTTCAGGCAGAGGTCGTTACTGCTGATGGTAAGATTTTGATCGCAAACGAGTATCAGAATCAGGATCTTTTCTGGGCTATTCGCGGTGGCGGAGGTGGAACTTATGGAGTTGTAACTAAATTAGTTCTCAAGGTTCATGATTTACCTAAAAATTTTGGCGTATATAAAGAGACGGTTAGAGCAGTTAATGATGAAGCTTATAAAGAATTGATTAAGAAATTTTTGGTTTTTTATAATAGCAGTCTGAATAATCAGAATTGGGGTGAACAATTTGCTTTTAATAGTAAAAATCAGCTAGATGTTTTTATGGTTTATCAGGATATAAGCGGTGCTAAAGCTAATATTGTCTGGGAGTCATTTAATCAATGGCTAACTGATAATAATCAGAAATATAAGTTTGATAAAGAAGCGTTTGAAATTCCTGCTGCTAGTATGTGGGATTATAATTACTGGCATAAAAACTATCCTCAATTTGTCAAATTAAATACTAGACCAGAAGCTGGGAAAGGTGAGTACTGGTGGGCATCAAATACAGCTGAAGCCTCAATGTATATCTATACTTATCAATCATGGTGGCTGCCCGAGTCGCTACTTATAAATCAAGAAAGTCTTGATAAATTAAGGGATACGTTTTTTAGTGCCTCACGAGTAGAAACTGTTTCTGTACATATAAATAAGGGCTTAGCTGGTGCCAATCCTGATGCTATAAAGGCTGTTGGAGAAACTTCGACTAATCCGCAAGTATTAAATGCTGCAGGATTAGTGATAATGGCTGCGGGTAGTGAAAAATATGTTAGTAAAGATAAGATTTCTAAAGATCAAAAAATCTTGAAGCATGTTGCACAAATTTCTGCTGCTATGAGTGATTTTAGAAAGTTAGCACCAAATAGTGGGACTTATGTAAATGAGGCTGATTTTTTTCAGCAAAACTGGCAAAATAACTTTTGGGGCAGTAGTTATGAGCACTTACTGAAGATAAAACAGAAATATGATCCTGCTGGCTTATTCTACTGCCATCATTGTGTTGGTAGCGAATTATGGAATGATTCAGGAATGTGTCGTAAATAGTTGAGAGATTAAAGAGGGATAAAGCTGGCTAAATTTGCCAGCCTTATTATTGGTAGGGTAGAATATTATTTAGGTGAAGATTCTTTTTTAAAGTATTGAGCGGAGACTTGTATTCCCAGATATGAGCTTGCTCCTGGTGTCATAACCTTTTGTCCATTTATTGTTGCCATGGTGGTTGTATTCTGGCAGCCATTTACGAGCATAAACGCCTTACCGTCTTTAGTGCCAAGTGCATACGATGGTGAAATAAATGTCCCGCTATCATGACTGGAAGTTTCCATTAGTACATTTACACAACGCAAGATTGTTGGCATGGGGCTAATATAGACTCCTTTATTGGGAATCGTATAAAATGTACCGCTGGTTCCATTAACGGGTTGTATATTTTGCAGAAAAGATGGACCAGCATAATAGCCAAAACCACCTTTGCTGTAATCTGGAATAACATCGCCTTTAGCTTCAAATCCAACCTCGGAAGCAATCCAGTCCTTACCGAGTGTAAATCTGGTAAATTTTTGCTTGCCAACTTGTGTTGGATTAGCTTTCATTTCGGCCTGTGTTAACATTACAGCTATGACATTTCTTAAACTATCATAAGCCTGTAAAAATCGTGGTAAATCAGTTTCTGAGCTCGGGACTTCAAATTTTCCATCTTTGCCACGAAAAGCTGGAATCAAGTTGGCTATTCCTTGAGGTGAACATAACAGCTCTGATGGGTCACCCGAAGCACTATCTGCATAACTAAGTTGTAATCCGAATATAAATAGCATAGCAGATAACAAATATTTTTTCATTTTAATCTCTAATTTTTTAAAGAATTTTATTATAACATGCATTTAATCTGATTATTAATTGTTTTGATTGTTTAGATGCTGCTAGCGATACTTTGTAAGCCGCATTGTAATAGTTGTAAAGAAAGCACCTAGATATAAAAATGCAGCGAAAGGCAAGAGTACTTTATAGTATCCTGCATCTATGATATAGCCAAAAAAGATAGAAAAGAAAAATTGGGGCAGAGCGATACAGAAATTCAATAAACCGATGTATTCACCAAGTTTATTATTTGGAACAATCATCGATAAAACTGTGTATATACAAACCTTACCCGCAATAAAGAATAAGCCATAAATAAAAATACCACCATACAGAATAAACGAATTACTGCTACTTGATAAAAACATAGCCAACAAAATAAAAGTAGCCGCTAAACCAAAAGTAGAAAATAGCAGTATATACTTACGATTAACAGCATCAATCAGTTTAAATGCGGTAAAGCCAAAACAAAGACTGGCAAACGCTTGAAACATGCCAAGTTTCCCAACCGTATGCTCGCTAAACTGATAACTTTTGGCAAATAGAGAAGCTGCCATTTGTACTACCAACGTATTCGAACCAAAAAATAGAAATGTAATGATGAATAATTTAAGTATTTCTTTATTTCGTAGGAAGTCTAACGTAAATCTGTAAGGTTCACTTTGAGTATAGTTTTCAGGGCGTTCTTTGATAAGTATTGGAACTATCAAAATTGTTGAGAGAAGAATTATTGCTGCCATCGTAAAAAAAGTATATGATGGGTGTCTGGCATCCCATAAAAAGCCAGCAAGCCAGCCCATCAAGAACATACCTAATGTAGCGCTTGTTCTTGATAGAGTATTGGCATAACCAATCTGATCTTTGTCAACAACTTCCATCACCATTGTATAGTAAGCACATTGAGCAACATTAACTAGCATACAGCTTATACCAGATAATAACAAAAACATATTAAAATTAGTAGCAAGCGACCAAAGAGATATGCTTATAGCCGCGAGTATCATGCCATATACTAGCCAAGGAGTTCGTCTGCCCCATCTGTGCTTAGTTTTATCACTTAAAATACCAACAATAACTTGTGTAACAGCACCAATAATTGCAGCAACTGAATATATTTTCGCTAGTTCTTCGGCTGAATTGGTATATAAATAGCCATAAAAGGCTACCACATTACTTAGTGAGCCCCACATTAAACCGATCCCGATATCTGGAATAGCGATCAGGATTGGATTCCAGCGGCGTATATTGTATTTCATACTAATATTTAATGTGATTAAATTAGAAATTTAACTCATCATGTTTTCTATAGCAACCTTTTTAGTTGCTATAGTAAATAGAATGCTTAGCCCCACAAATATCAATATATAAGCAACTGGCACCAGATAAATGAGGCTAGTTTCTTTTAATAAAGTCGTGATAATTATTGGTGCTGTGCCACCAAATGTGGCTACTGATACGTTATAGCATAAGGCAACTCCGCTTAAGCGAATATTAGTCGGGAATAGTAAAGTGATGTATAACGGGATCATCAAACCAATTAAACCATGCAATGCCATTAAGATAATATAGCCACTTATTATATGTAGTTTTGAACTGATAAGAAAAAAAACTACCGGGACGATAAGTAGATTCAAGATTAGACTAGTTAGCATTAATTTATAGACATTTTGTAGCTTATTAAAATAAATTCCAACAGCCGCAATTATAATTACAGTTGCAATCAGCGCACAGGGTAAAAGATTACTAATGTAGGCAGTATCTAGCTTTAAGATAGCATTCATATAGCTTGGCATATAGATAATCCCGACTATCGAAAACACTTGCTGAGTTGCTGAGAAAAAAATTCCTGCAATTATCTGTGGTTTGAAATTTTTTATAAGATAGACTACTGGAAGCTTGGGTTTATTCATTACCTCTTGAAAAGCTTTGGTTTCACGTAAGGTTTTTCGAATATGATAACTAACAAAACAAACTATCCCACCAATAGCAAATGGTAGTCGCCATGCGTAGTCATTAAGTGCCTCTTTACTAAATGTTTTGGTCATTATAAAGTTAATAATTGCAGCAAATAAATAACCACAAAATACGCCAGCCATGGTTATACCAAAGGCAAGCAGTCTTTTGGATGACATTGATTCACTAATATAAACAAATGTTGTTGGTAGCTCACCACCAACTGCTAATCCTTGCAATAATCGCATCAAAAGTAAAAGTAATGGTGCACCCATGCCGATTTGCTCATATGTTGGCAATAACGCGATACCCAATGAGGAAATACCCATAATCAAAATGGTATAAACCAGTACTTTTTTGCGTCCATGTTCATCACCAATATGGCTAAATATAATACCACCAATTGGGCGTAGGATAAAGCCAAGTAAAAAAACCATATAAGTTTCAAGTAAGGTTGTATACTGATTACCACTTGGGAAAAATTTATGTGAAAAATAAATGGCAAATGTGCCGTAAATTGCAAAATCATATAGCTCGAGCATTCCGCCAAGGGCAGATAAGCCAACTATACGCCGTTCTTCTTGATTCATTGATCAATGTCCTAAAATGTTTAATTGGCGGTATTTTAGCAATAAATGCAGTCGGTTTTAAAATTATTCAGTAATATTTACGGCAAATAACTTGAAAAAATTAATAATAATCCTATATATCCATTCAGGTAACAAATTTATATAGGGAACTATAGTTATGGAAAATAATAATCAGCAAAACCAAAATCAGACTAATGAAGAACATATTGATTCATCAGCAAAATCTGAAACTACTGAGAATATAACCGAAAATTTAGAAGAAATCGTAAAAGAAGAAATTGATCAAGTGGCTAAGCTTGAAGCTGAAATTTCTGAATTAAAAGACAATAATTTACGTTTAGTAGCTGAGATGCAAAATACTCAGCGCCGTAGTCAAGATGAAATTAAAAAAGCTCGGGATTATGCAATTAGCAATTTTGCCAAAGAGATTATAACTGTGAAAGATTATCTTGAAATGGCGCTTAAAGATCAATCAGGTAATTTTGAAATGCTAAAAATGGGTGTTGATCTAACATTGCAACAATTAGTGAAAGTATTTGAATCGCATCAGGTTAAAGAAATCAATCCACAGCCAAAAGAGAAGCTAGATGCAAACCTACATCAGGCAATGAATGTGGTAGAAGAGCATGACCAAGAAGCAAATACGATTGTGGCTGTTATGCAAAAAGGCTATATGCTAAATGGGCGTGTATTGCGTGCAGCTATGGTTAGCGTTGCAAAATAATTTAAAAAAAGTAAAAATACTACTTGAAATATTGTTAATTAACCTTACTTTGATAATTAAGACAAAGCCAGTGATGGCAAAATAAATTCTAGAAAAGAGGAACTAAAATGGGTAAAATTATTGGGATTGATTTGGGAACAACCAATTCTTGTGTAGCGATTGTAGAAAATGGACAACCTAAAGTTATTGAAAATTCTGAAGGTGCGCGAACCACTCCATCAATTATTGCTTATACTGATGGCGAAACTTTGGTCGGTGCGCCAGCTAAACGTCAAGCAGTGACTAATCCAAAAAATACTATTTATGCATCTAAACGTTTGATTGGTCGTCGCTTTGAAGAAAAAGAAGTACAAAAAGACATCGATTTAATGCCGTATAGTATTGTAAAAGCTGCTAATGGTGATGCTTGGGTTAAAGTTAATGATAAAGAACTTGCTCCACCACAAATTTCAGCTGAAGTTTTGAAAAAAATGAAAAAAACTGCTGAAGATTATCTTGGTGAGGCAGTTACTGAAGCGGTAATTACTGTACCAGCTTATTTTAACGATAGTCAGCGTCAAGCAACTAAAGATGCAGGTCGTATTGCGGGTCTTGATGTAAAACGTATTATCAATGAGCCAACAGCAGCTGCATTAGCATTTGGTCTAGCTAAAAAAGAAGGTAAAGATCGTAAAATCGCAGTTTATGATTTGGGTGGTGGTACTTTTGATGTATCAATCATTGAGATCGCTGATGTTGATGGTGAGAGCCAGTTTGAAGTATTATCAACTAATGGTGATACCTTCCTTGGTGGTGAAGATTTTGACCAACGTTTGATTGATCATATCATTACTGAATTCCAGAAAGAACAAGGTATTGACCTTAAAAAAGATGTAATGGCATTACAACGTTTGAAAGAAGCTGCAGAGAAGGCAAAAATTGAGCTTTCTTCTAGCACACAAACAGAAATTAATCTGCCATACATTACTATGGATGCTGCTGGTCCTAAGCATTTGGTGATGAAAATTACTCGTGCTAAATTTGAATCATTGGTAGAAGAATTAGTTGAGCGTACAATTGAGCCTTGCCGTGTCGCACTTAAAGATGCTGGTTTATCAGCTAGCCAGATTGATGATGTGATTTTGGTTGGTGGTCAGACTCGTATGCCACGCGTACAGGATAAAGTTAAGGAATTTTTCGGTAAAGAGCCACGTAAAGATGTGAATCCTGATGAAGCGGTTGCTGTTGGTGCAGCTATTCAGGGTGCTGTATTGGCTGGGGATCGTAAAGATGTATTGTTATTGGATGTTACGCCATTATCTCTAGGTATCGAAACTATGGGTGGTGTGATGACTAAACTAATCAATAAAAATACTACTATCCCAACTAAAGCATCACAAGTGTTTTCAACTGCTGCGGATAATCAGCCAGAAGTTACAATTCATGTGTTGCAAGGTGAGCGTCAGGTAGTTGCAGGGAATAAATCACTAGGTCAATTTAACCTTGGTGGAATTGCTCCAGCACCACGTGGAACACCACAAATCGAGGTAACTTTTGATATTGATGCAAACGGTATCTTGCATGTATCAGCTAAAGACAAAGCAACTGGTAAAGAAAATAAAATCACTATTCAGGCTAGCTCTGGTTTATCTGAAGAAGAAATCCAAAAAATGGTTCAGGATGCTGAAGCTCACGCTGAAGAAGATAAAAAAGCTGCTGAATTGGTTACTGCGCGTAATCATGCTGATGCAATGGTTCACTCGGTTAAGAAATCATTGGCTGATTATGGTGATAAAGTATCAGCAGATGAGAAAGCTAAGATTGAAGCTGCAGTAGCTGCGGTTGAAGAAGCAGTTAAGACTGATGATAAAGAAAATATCGAAGCTAAAACTCAAGAATTGATGACTGCATCACAAAAAATCGGTGAAATGATGTATGCTGATATGCAAAATCAACAAGGTGGCGCGGCTGGGGCTGAACAACAAGCAGCTGAAGGCGCTAAACCGAAAGATGATGTTATTGATGCTGAGTATACTGAAGTTAATGATAAAAAATAATCATTGATTGAATGTGAAATAAAAACGTAGTAACAAAGAATTACTACGTTTTTTTATTTACTTGACGACTATCGTTAAAAAATTTTGATTTGTAAATTAGTTAGATTGGTTAAAATATTATAGATTTTTCAGTGTGTTATGTGTTTATAAATCTAGTTGTAATTTTATGATTTTTGAGATATTATCCAACTCAGCACTATTTAATGAACCGATTAATTCACCAAATCGACTTTTATCTACCGTGGTGATTTGATCAGCCAGAGCCTTACCTTGTTTTCCGCGAACTTGAACTAATGTTTCACAAGGATAAACTTTAGTAATATTAGACGTAATTGGTAGCACCTGCACACGATACATATACATATTGTTCAAGTTATTACTGACAATTACGGCAGGACGTTTTTTCTGTATTTCAGAACCAATAGCTGGATCAAAATTAACCCAATAAACATCACCACGATTCATGACCTACATCCCCAAAGGTTCCATTTACCCATTCATTGGCTTCGTTTTCTCTGTCTTTATCTTGTGCCATCATTTTGTATGATGAAGCCAAATCAGACCTATCAACGAATGGACGAATAAAATTTTCTATCCATTTGCTAACATTGCCACGACCAACTAATTGAGTGAAGTGCTCCCAAAGAACTTCATCTTGAATATATAGATTAACTCGTTTGCTCATGATATTTAACTCCTCTTAAGCATAATTATACACACTGATATGTATATGATGCAATACATTATTAGATACTAGTTTTAATTTTTTGGGGTTAAATCTGAGTTTGAAGAGAAATCTTGAACTGTTTTTATACTTGGATGGGATTATGTTTATGTTAAATGTCAAGAAATGGTAAAATTTTAGTCTAAATTACAAAAGATTAAATAGGTAGATGATGGCTTCAGAAAAATTATCAGTAAAATATGAAAATAATAAAATATACGCTCCTTTGAAAAAGAAATATCTAGAGGCAAAGCCAGAAGAAAAAGTTCGTCAACAATTCATTTGTGATTTGGTAAATGATTATGGTTATAGCCTTGATCAGATGGATCAAGAGGTCAAGTTGACATATTCACAACGTGGAAACGGTGCAGCAAGGGCAGACTTAGTAATTTGGAGAACTGCCACAGATAAAAAGAAAGATAAAGCTGCTTTCATGGTGCTTGAATTTAAAGCCGATAGTATCAAGTTGAAAGTTGAAGATTGTTATCAGGGGTATAACTATGCCACATGGAGTAGGGCAAAGCTTTTTGCCGTATCTAATGGTATGGAATTACAGGTTTATAAAACTGTAGAAGATGAATTGCCTTTGAAGCTAACTCCTGTTAGCGAAATCCCGCATGCTGATAATATTATTGATGATAAAAGACTCGAAAAAGAATTAAACAAAACTAAAGCTTTTAAAGGCGATGAGTTCGCTACCCTTTTGAAGCAATGTCACGATATTATTCGCAATAATGACAAACTATCACCTGAAGCAGCATTTGATGAAATCAGTAAAGTTCTCTTTATCAAAATAATGTATGAGCGAGATCCCAAGAGGAAGGGTAAATTTACAAAAGTAGCTTTTGAAGCGCTACGTGATGCTTGGAATTTGTCTAAAGGCAAAAGTGAGACCGAGTCATCCTACATGCAAAGAATGTTTGAGGATGTAAAAGCAGATTATCGACAAGATCATATATTTGAAGATAATGAAAAGATCCGTATTCGTGAAGGTAGCTTTGAAGAAATTGTTGAAAAATTGCAAACTTATAATCTTACCAAAACTGGCGCAGATGTCAAGGGAATTGCCTTTGAAACATTTTTGAGCAATACCTTCCGAGGTGAATTAGGTCAATTCTTCACTCCCCGTACAGTTGTAGAATTTATGGTTGATGTTCTAGAGCCAACACAAGGAGAACTAATCTGTGATCCATGTGCTGGAAGTGGAGGCTTTTTAATACGGGTTTTTGAGAAAATAAAAGAGTATATTGATAATAGATATATTAAGCTTAAAAAAGAAGCTGAAAGTAAAATATTTGACGGTTTTATTTCGCTGTCGGAAGAAGAATTAGAAAATTTATCTGAAAGTGATAGGAAACAGTACGAGGAAACTGAGCAAAAATTAGTGACACAATATGAGGTTGAGTTAGGTCAGTTAAATAGCAAACAAGAAGCAGAGATATTGCAGCTATCAAAACAGTCAATTTTTGGTACTGATGCTAATCCGCGTATGGCGCGTGTTTCAAAAATGAATATGATCATGCATGGTGACGGTCACAACGGGATTCATCATAATGATGGTTTATTAAATGTAAATGGTATATTTAGAAATCGTTTTGATGTGATTTTAACCAACCCACCATTTGGTTCGGTTTTATCCAAAGATAATCCCAAGGTTGCTGTCGAAGATAAATATACTAATGAAGAAATGATTGAAAAATATATTAAGCTTTATGGAGATGTTTATAAGGAAGAATTGGAGCAGGTTACTGCAAACTTTGGTAAGTCAATTCGGGGGTTATATGAAACTGGTAAAACAACTGGAGCAACAGAGGTTCTGTTTGTTGAGCGGTGCCTAGATTTGCTAAAACCTGGGGGTAGGCTTGGTATAGTGCTTCCGGAGGGCGTGTTAAATAGTTCAAACCTACAAAAAGTACGCGAGTATTTTGAGTCTCGAGCAAAAATATTGCTGATCGTTTCCTTGCCGCAAGACGTATTTAATAGCTCAGGTGCTACCGTAAAAACTAGTCTAGTTTTTCTAAAGAAATTTGATATAGAAGAGCAAGAACAGTATGATGAGATTTGCATACAAGCTAAATTAGAGGTGATGACGAAATATAAAGCTGAGTTAGATTATATAGATAGTGAATTAGCTAAAAAAGGTCAAGAAAAATTAACTACCGTTGAAAAGAAAAAATTGCAAGCAGATAGAAAACTTATTGAAAATAAAATTGCTGAAGAAACGTTGCAATTAGTTAAGATTAGGTTTGATTATCAGATTCCGATTGCTGAAATTGGCGATGCGGGGATTACAACTACCGGTGCTCAATCCAAAGGCAATCAACTGTTTAGTCTATTGGCAGAATTTAAACAATACCAACAAGAAAATAAACTATGGTAAACAATGAAATATATAATACCTTGAATTTTATATCATTTGCCAATTTTAAGTCTTGGGATGTTAAAAGTTTTAAAATTAACTCTCAGAAATTTAATTTTAAAACAATAGAATTGAAGGAGGTATTAAGCAAAACCGAAATTCAATGGGTAGAAATTTCTGATTCAATGGAATATCCTATACTTGGAGTTAGATCACATGGGCAAGGCGTTTATATTAATAGAATTGCCAAGGGTCATGAATTGACAATGAAACGTTATCAACGCTCAAAAATTAATACTTTATTCTTTTGTAAGGTTCGTACTGTAGGTGGGCAATGGGGAGTTGTTTATCCTGATTTTGCAGACTCATATGCATCAAGTAATATGACTTACCTAGATATTGACTTTACTAGAATAATACCTCAGTATTTGGAAATGCTATTAAAAGTGCAACGTTTAACGAGTGAGTGGGACAAAAATGCAATAGGAGCAGATGGCAGGCATTTTACACTAAGTACAATGCTAGATTTGCAAATTCCATTACCATCATTAGCGGAGCAAAAGCAATTAGTGACAGAATATCAGGGGAAAATTGATTTTGCTAATAGTTGCGAAAAGCAAGCCCAAGAACTAGAGCAATCCATTGAAACATACTTGTATAGCGAGCTTGGTCTTAAAGGTGATGATGCTGTTATCAGTCGACCTACTACAAAACTACTCAGTTTTACAAAATTTAGTAAAATTTTGAATAGTTGGTCACTCAAATTGTCTAAAAATCTGAATTCTAATCTGTATTATGTTATTAGCTTATCAGAAAATTCTCAATTGTTGAAGGATATTTATAGAGGTAAATCGCCAAAGTACTCAAGCAATGGTGATACTATAATACTTAATCAAAAATGTAATAGGTGGG
Organism: Neisseriales bacterium; assembly: GCA_008017155.1. Taxonomy (GTDB): domain Bacteria; phylum Pseudomonadota; class Gammaproteobacteria; order Burkholderiales; family UBA11063; genus Aquella. Next base: position 117,188 of record SSGX01000009.1, read on the forward strand.
ATGATTTTGATTTAAGTCATGCAAAAAATGTTGATTCTGCTTGGCTACATTCAATTGATCGTAAATTTTTTACTAAAGAAAATGATGTATTGATTAATTCAACCGGAGAGGGAACAATAGGTAGGACTTCAGTTGTCTCAAAGGATGTTACAAATATATTGTATGATAGCCATTTATTATTGCTTCGATTAAATAATAAATTGATTAATAGCAAATATTTTGTTAGTTTTATGAACAGTAATCTTGGACAAAAGCAAATATCACTTGTTAAGTCAGCAAACTCAACAAAACAAACAGAGTTAGGGATTGATAATTGTAAGAAGGTATTATTTCCATTGCCACCATTGGATATACAAAATAAAATTGCGGATCATATAACCAATATAAAAAATCAAATTAAAGAACTAAAACAGTTAGCCGAAAAAAATAGAACTAATGCCATATTAGATTTTGAGAAAGCCATCTTCCATCATGAAAATCACTAAACTAAAAATAAAAGGTTATAAAGGTTTAGATGTCAATTTTGAACATCACAGTGATATTATTACATTCATCGGTCTAAATGGTAGCGGTAAAAGTAATGTGTTGGAAGCCATATGCTATATATTCAGAGAGATTTACAGTGATACCGAGTCTGACTATATTGAAATAGCAAAGAAAATACCTTTTAAATTTGAGTTGAGTTTTTCTTCAGATAGTGGTGGATGTGTAAATATAACTAATATTTCTGATCAAACTATGAGTTTAGTGGGTCAAATTATTGATCATACTAAATATAGTGCTAGTGATGATAGTTTTTTATTTCCCCAAAAGCTAGTTGCAGTATATAGTGGTGAAGAAAAAAGGTTATGGACAAAATTTTTTAAATCATCATTTGACGAATATATAAAGCAATTAAGTACTGAAACTAGATTAAAACCCCAACGAATGATTTTTTTGAGTAGAAAACATTGGGATATATCACTGCTTACCTTATTAATATCTGAATTGCAAGATGCCAAAGATTTTGTAAGAAATGTTTTGAAAATAATGAATGTTAATAAGGTTGAATTTAAATTTAATCATCAACGTTATAAATCCTGGAAGGAAAATTCTACGCATGCGTTTATTAAAAATATTGATTTTAAGAGTGAATATTCATTAGATGAGATAAAAGATAAATTAGCTCATTATATTGAAGTAGATATATTTTCTCATTTTTATAATGCACTATTAAGCGAGATGATTGCGAGTATTACGATCACGTTTAATGATGAGTTAACATTAAATGATCTAAGTGAGGGTGAAAAAAAGCTTTTATTATTAAAGGCGGCATTTGAATTTGTAGCTCAGGAAGATAGCCTGTTTTTGCTAGATGAGCCAGATTCGCACATTCATTTGAATAATAAGCCCCATATTATAAATATTATTAGCCAATACAAGCACAATAGACAATTTATTCTAACTACGCATTCACCTACTTTAACGCAGTGCATAAAAGATCTCGATAATAGTAGCCAAAACCGGATTTACGCTTTAGATAGTGGTAAAAATGTTGATTCTATAAGAGCTAAAGCAATAGAATATTTAGCTGGTGATTTTTGGAATGCACAGCAACAGACCGCATTTTTATCAACTAAAAAAGATGTAATCTTATTGGTTGAAGGTAAACATGATAAAAGTCATATACTTAATGCATGGAAGCATTATAGGGACGACTACCCAGATTTAGATTTTGATATATTTGTCATGGGATGTGCTGATAATATAACTCACCTAATTACTGGTTTGCGTGTATCAGATAACCAAGATGAGAATAAAAAATATATTGGCATATTTGATAATGATGAATCAGGCAGAAATAACCACAATAAATCCAATGTTAAATATTCAGAAAATATAAAAGCATCCAAAAAAGGATTCGTAACAATTATTTACCCAGTTCCTAATAATTTCCCAAATAAGAAAGATTTTACTGTTGAAAATTTATTGCCGCTGCAGAAATATGAAGAGTCTTATAAGGAAGTCATTAATACACATAATTTTACAATGCAAAAGATAGATGATACATTAGCAGATATTCAAAAACGTGTAAAGGGAATGTTAGCAGATAAAAGTAATAGTTTTTCCAAGTCAGATTTTGTAGAATTTAAAAAATTATTTGATATTGTAAATGAAATAGCAGATTTAAATAATTCTACTCCAATTGGGGTACATATAGATGTAGTAAAATCTTTGGAACCACAGTCTAATAGTAATATTCAAAACTCTTTAATTATTCCAGCAAATAACCAACTTAATATATTTGCCGATTATGGCCCACGTGGACATCCTAGAAATCGTTATGATGCTATATTTGACAAGACAGATAAATCTGTCCTTTATAATGGAGAAAAATATTCATCTGCAAATCAAGCGATGGTATTCATTCGTAAAGAAGCAAATAATGGAGCGTCCATAGGCGGTGTTCAGGCTGGTGTTTTTTGGAAATATTTAAATGAAGATGGCGCACCTAGACCGTTATCTGATTTTTTGAAATAACTTTAGAGATTTTATATTATGACAAAAATCGAAATTTTAGACTATTTAACCGCTCATAAAGCAGAGTTCAAAGAGCAGTTTGGAGTAATCCGGATTGGGCTTTTTGGCTCGTTTGCTAGAGGTGAACAAAATGAAGATAGCGATCTTGATTTGGCTGTCGAGATAGCAAAAGAGAGAAAGTCCCTCAAAAATTTCTTTGGATTTAAAAGAGAGCTTGAGGTGCAGTTCGGTAGAAAAATTGACTTGGTAATAGAGTCAGCATTTAAACCACTTGTTAGTGAGCAGATGCAGAAGGATATTATTTACATTTAATAAGGGTTATTACATTAAGTTTTGATAACTGGTTCTGTTGTAACGGCATAAAACTAAATTACCCATATGATATAATCTGGCTACAATGTTTACTGAGAAAGACTTCATGTGTTATTGAATAAGACGATTATTGACGAAAAATTAATTATAGAAAAAGAGGCGGTCAAGACTTTTGTTTTTGATCTGGATGGTACCATAGTTTATAATGGTAAGCCAGTAGATGAAAGATTTAATCAACTATTACTAGATATAAAAGATGCCGGGCATCAGATTATTTATGCTACTGGGCGATCATTTCGTGATTTTATCCCCGTAATTCCTGAATGGTCAGTTTGCCAACCAAGCGTAGTTTTTGGTGGTGGTTTAGTTATTGCTGATAATGAAATAAAACTTCAACGCTTTATTGATGAAGCGTATCTTCATGAAATAATTGACTTCCTCGAAGAAAATCATATTCATTATCTGGTTGATGGACAAAGTAATTTTTATCATCCTTCTAAAGAGCATTGGCTATATCAGGATATTGTCAAACTGACAGGTAAGGTAAAAGCCGAAAGTGCACATCATGTAATTTCTGATGGCGCTTATAAAATACTTATCCTTGATTTTGAATGGCTTGAGCATTTTCAGCAATACATCATTGATAAGCAACTAACCATAAAATGTCATTTTTATGATAAATGCTTTGATATTATGCCTGCAAACGTCAATAAGTATAATGGTTTAAGCATTCTTTCTTTACCCGATCCTGATAATATTTATGTGTTTGGTAATGATCAAAATGATCTTGAACTAATGCAAAATCTGCCAAATAGTATCATGCTTGGGCATCATCAAGAGCTATCTCAATACGCAAAAATCCAGATTCCTTACAATGATGATTTATTTACTAATTTTAAGACTGTTGTTAATGTCATACTAGGAAAGTGATAAAATACTTACCTGATAATTTATATTAAGTGGAAAGCTATTAAGATGTTGGATGTGAATTTATTACGTAATAACCTTGATGAGATCGCTGAACGTCTGGTTATTAAAAAATTTAAATTTGATAAAGAGTTATTTAATCGACTAGAGCAAGAACGTAAACAATTACAAATTAGAACTGAAGAATTACAAGCAAAACGTAATGCCAGCTCCAAGCAAATTGGACAATTAAAAGCTAAAGGTGAAGATACTTCGGCAATTATGGCAGAAGTTGCTGGCTTGGGTGATGAATTAAAAGCTGTCGAGACTGAATTTAATAATATTGCCAATCAATTAAACGCATATCTGGCTACTGTACCAAATTTACCGCATGAGTCTGTACCAGTTGGTAATGATGAAACTGCCAATGTCGAAGTTCGTCGGGTAGGTGTTCCGCGAGATTTTGATTTTCAGGTAAAAGATCACGTTGATATTGGTGCTAGTCTTAGTAATGGGATTGATTTTGAAGCTGGAGCTAAAGTTTCAGGTAGCCGCTTTGCTTTTCTAAAAGGCAATATTGCTAAGCTCCACCGTGCATTAGCTCAATTTATGCTTGATTTACATACTACCGAGCATGGTTATACCGAGATTTATTCACCATATCTAGTAAATGCGAATGCATTATATGGCACCGGACAATTACCGAAATTTGAAGAAGATTTATTCAAAACCAAGCGTGGTGATGATGATATGTATTTGATTCCAACTTCGGAAGTGTCAGTTACTAATCTTGCTGCTGGCGAAATCTACAAAGAAGAAGAGCTACCATTTAAGTATAGCTGTCATTCGCCATGCTTTAGAAGTGAAGCGGGTAGTTATGGTCGCGATACTCGTGGCATGATACGGATGCATCAATTTGATAAAGTTGAGATGGTTAATATCGTTCATCCAGATAAATCATTTGAAGCGCTGGAAGCGATGGTGCAATGTGCTGAGAACGTATTAAAAGCATTAAAATTACCGTATCGAGTTATTGCTCTTTGTGGTGGTGATATGACCTTTGGTTCAGCCAAAACTTATGATCTTGAAGTTTGGGTTCCATCACAAAATACTTATCGTGAGATTTCATCTTGCTCAAATATGACTGATTTTCAAGCAAGAAGAATGCAAGCGCGTTTTAAAGATAGCGCTGGTAAAAATCGCCTAGTTCACACTTTAAATGGCTCTGGACTTGCAGTTGGTCGTGCTTTGGTGGCGGTACTAGAAAACTATCAAAATGCTGATGGTTCAGTAACGGTACCAGAAGTTTTACGTTCGTATATGGGTTGTGATATTCTTAAATAATAACTACTCGCACTATTTTGCAATGGCTGCGTTGCAAGGCTCCTTATTTACTCTCATATGTAAACCGCGTCGCCTTGCGCCTTGCTCTTGCTACATATTCCGGTAGTTACCGTGGTTATTCAGTATAAATAGTTACAAATAATAAAGGGTTTAGTATGAAAAAATTATTAATTTTAGCTGGGTTTATGAGTGTTGGATCTGTATTTGCAGCTCCAAGTGCACCAATGATGGCTGAAAGTGTACCAGCTTCATGTAAGCAATATCATCAGCAAATGAAGCAAAATCATCAGGCAATTGATGCGGCTTATGATAAAAAAGACGCTTGCACTATGGGTAAATTAATGATGCAAAATCGTCAGATTTTTGAGAGTCATCCAGAGTGTTTTCCTAAACGTCGTCAGATGATGCAACAACAGCAGGGTGCACAAGGTATGGCGCCAATGGCAAAATAATTAATTTCTGATAAATGAAATTTTAATGAAAAAAATTATTGGAATTATTTTATTAGCTGCTATTATTGCTGGTGCTTGGTTATATTTACGTAATCATAATCAGGATATTAGTGCGGTTGAGTATTCACAGGTAGTCAACCATTCGGAGTCGCAGTTATTGGCAGCTAGTGCTGGCACAATTGAGAAACTAAGTCTAACCACGATGCTTGAAACAGGAATTAAAACCACAGCTGGAGTAATTAAAAGTACTAGGCTTGAAGAAGTTAAGGGTGTTGCTCAATACTCGCTGATGCTTGATGATAAGCCAACTGGCTTAACAACTGTTTCGCAGATCGAACTGATTAAAGGTTTTAGTATTGATAATAAGCAAGTGATGCTTCTTGGTTTTGATCAGGGTGGTAATCAGTGTAGTCGTCAATATGTTATGCTGACCATTAGCGATAAATTAGATATTAGTAAGCCATTTGGTTCCTGTTTACCATTAACTGCAATTATTCAGAAAAATAATGCGGTGGTAATGGTAATGCCACAAAATAACCCATATCTTGGTGATGATTTTACTGTCAGTTATCGTTATGAAAGCGGTATAGTTAGCCAGCTTACTAAAGCAAAAACCACAGATGTCAAACAAAAATTTGGCAAAATGTCTGCAACGGATATACTGAATTTAGCGGCTAAAGATGGCTGTTATCAAGATGGTGTGATGCTGGATGATAACTCTTGTGGTAATGGACGTAAATATTGTGCGATGTTTAAGAGTATTGTTAAACAGCCAAAAAATCAGGATTATCAATTTCTAAAAGATTTTTGTACAGGACCATAAGTCATGCTTGCATTAACTCAACTAAATTATTCATTTCCGAGCTTTATGCTACAAGTTGAGCATGACAATGATTATATTTACCGGGCAAATTTTGCCAAGCTTGATGATTCTTTGCCACAAATAGTTGGAGTTAAACATGATTTAACTAGTGAGATTATCAAGCAGCTTGATGAATATCAAAAAAATCCAGATTACCAATTTAATCTGCCATATAAATTTGATGGTAGCATTCATCAATTAAAAGTCTGGCAGATAATTCGTCAGATTCCACGTGGTCATACGATTAGTTATAGTGATGCGGCAGCACTTATACATTCTGCACCAAGGGCGATTGGTGGTGCTTGTGGTAAAAACCCACTTCCCGTGTTTATCCCGTGTCATCGTATAATAGCCGCGGATAAAAAACTTGGCGGTTTTAATTCTGGTAATATATTCTTTAGTCTTGACATTAAAAAATGGTTATTGAGACATGAAGGGATTATTCTTTCCTGAACTAAGGCTTGATTTAATGTTAAAGTCCCGGTTTTATCCGGGATTTTGCAGTTAAATAGTTTTTCTTTTTAAATAATTCCAAACTTACTCTTGAAAAAATCTTGAAAGACTCTATATCCAGTCTATATATAATAATTAAATTTAATTAGGGTTAATAAAATGTCCAAACGTGATTATTATGAGGTTCTTGGCGTATCTAAAGGTGCCTCAGATGATGAAATTAAAAAAGCCTATCGTAAATTAGCAATGAAATTTCACCCAGATCGGGTCTCCACATTGCCAGATAAAGAAAAGAAAGAGGCTGAGGACAAGTTTAAAGAGTTGCAAGAAGCTTATGCCGTATTGTCGGATGCTCAGAAGCGTCAAATGTATGACCAGTTCGGGCATGCAGGGGTTGGTGGAAATTCTGCTGGCGGTGGCTTTGAAGGATTCAGCGGTGGTGCTGGCTTTGAGGATATTTTTGACGTTTTTGGTGATATATTTGGCGGTGGTGGTAGACGTGGTGGCGGAAGGAATCCTAATGGTGCCATGCGTGGTAGCGATCTGGAATATAATATCCAAATTACACTTGAAGAATCAGCTACTGGCGTAGAAAAAGAAATAAAATTTCCACGTACTGAAAAATGTGGCACTTGTGATGGTAAAGGTACCAAAAAACCTGAAGATGTAGTTACTTGTAAAACTTGTAATGGTGTTGGTCAAGTTCGTTTTGCACAAGGGTTTTTCTCTGTACAACAGACTTGTCCAGACTGTCATGGTAGAGGTAAAACGATAAAAAGCCCATGTACTGATTGTCGTGGGAGTGGCTTAATCAAGGAAAATCGTAAGGTTAAAGTTACAATTCCGGCTGGAGTTGAAAATGGTAGCACTCTTCGTTTGACAGGTGAGGGTGAAGCTGGCTTAAACGGTGGACCGAATGGTGATTTATACGTTCATGTAACTGTAAAACAGCATAAAGTCTTTACAAGGCAAGGTAAAGACTTACATTGTGAAGTACCAATTACTTTTATTGCCGCTGCTTTAGGTGGTGAGGTTGATGTGCCAACTTTAGATGGTAAAACAGTAAAACTTAAAATTCCTGAAGGTACGCAGACCAATCAAGTATTACGCATTCGTGAAAAAGGAATTAAAGGGCTACGTAGTGTATTAGTTGGTGATTTATACTGCCATATTTATGTTGAAACTCCAGTTAAACTAACTGATGCACAGAAAGACCTATTAAAACAGTTTGGTGATAGTAGTAGTGGTGCAAATTCGCCACACCATCCAAAATCATCGTCTTTCTTTGATAAGGTAAAGGGCTTCTTTGCAGGAGAGTAATATTTGCCTAGATTAGCGCTATTTATTCACTTATAAATAATTGTTATTCATTATTTAGTGGGTATTACTGCTAGTGTTAAATAAACGATAGATGATATAATCCTACAAATTTTATGTAGGATTATATTTTATGAAGCAGCAAAATAATACACTAAACTTTATTGTTTTATACTGTCTATTCTTTGGTTGGGGGTTTGTAACCTGTCTAAATGATCTTTTAACACCGATTTTCAAAGGGTTGTTTTCAGTTTCTCAATTTGAAGCAAACTTGGTAGCGTTTGCCTTTTTTACGGCTTATTTTATTGGTTCACTGATTTATGTTATGGCCGCTAAATTTGGTATTAAATTTTTTGAAAATTTGGGTTATAAAGGACTGATTCTTTTTGGCTTGATTCTATCTGCAATTGGTTGTTTAATTTTTGTTCCTGCTGCAATTTATAAAAGCTATGGAATATTTCTAACAGGACTTTTTGCGATCGGTTTTGGCTTTACCTTTCTACAAATCTCTGCGAACCCACTGGTACTTATCACTGGAAATCCAGATACTGCGGCTAGTCGGTTAAATCTTGCGGGAGGTTTTAATTCTCTAGCAACTGCAATTGCTCCAATTATTGGAGTGTTAGTGTTTTACGATCTACTTCAAGTAAAAACCAATTCTGAAAATCTTAAATATCCATACATTATTCTTGCTGGTTTCTTCGGTTTGTTGGCTCTTATGATCTATAAGTTTTTACATACTAAAGAAGAGTATGTTTCTCATGATACTGGTGGTAAGTTATTTGCCTTAAATCACCTGAATTTAGTCTTCGGGATGGGGGCAATATTTTTCTATGTGGGTTCTGAAGTTACAATTGGTACTAATCTAGTGGCGTTTTTAAAATCACCAGATACTATTTCCCTTCCTGAGAATGTAGCTGGTAAACTGCTCGCCTTCTATTGGGGTGGAGCTATGATCGGTCGTTTCCTTGGCTCGATTGCTTTGGGTAAATTGGCTACAACAAGTAAATTATTGCTTATGATTGCAGTAAGTGCTGCATTAACTGCTTTCCTTATGTATTCAATTGGTTCGGCAGAAGCACAATTGACATATTATGCAATTTTTCAGGTGGTTGCAATTGTTCTATTCCTTGTTTGCAAATCAAGTCCGCGTTTAAACCTAGTTTTATTCTCGATTGTAAATATTGTTAATCTTGTTGTAGCTATTATGTTACATAATACTATGTTTGCTGCTTGGGCTATCCTATCAATTGGGATTTTCAATTCAGTAATGTGGCCAAATATTTTTGATCTTGGTATTGCAAAATTAGGACAATATAAAGAGCAGGGAGCATCTTTATTAGTCATGATGATTCTTGGTGGTGCATTGTTGCCAGTTATTCAAGGTAAGATTGCCGACGTTGGTAATATTGTTGACTCATATTGGATTCCTGTGATTGGCTATGTTTATATCCTACTTTATGGTTTATTTTATTCTCAACGTGAGATAAAGTGGATAAAATAGTATAAAATTGCTATAATTAAAATGTTTATATATTTTATAGGTGAATATTATGGTCGTTACTACTACAAATGATGTGCCAGGAAAAGAAGTTATTCAAGTGCTTGGTATTGTTCATGGTATCGTAGTTAGAACACCGACCATAGCACAAGGTTTTTTGGGTAATATCAAAAATATTTTTGGTGGGCATAATCAGGCTTTTACAGATATGTGTGAGCAAACTCGTGAACATGCCTATCAAAATATGATAGCTCAGGCTCAGGCTATGGGCGCCAATGCAATTGTGGCTATGCGTTATGATTCTGATAGTGTCGGTGGTGATCAGACGCGAGCTAATGAGGTATTTTGTTATGGTACTGCAGTTATTGTTCGTTAAAATAACTTAGCAATAAAAAGTCAGATAAAATTATCTGACTTTTTTAATAGCTATATCCTTTTATTCAAGACATAAAATAGCTAGATAAAAATGCATTATCTTGTACTAAATGATATAATCTCATCTATTGAAAATTAAAATCCCCATCTTTAATGGGGCATTTTAATTTAAACGATTTATAATTTTTTATAGAAGCTAAAATAACTATAATAGTTATTAATTATTTGAACAGAATGATAAATGAAAAAATGGCAAAAATTACTACTAATAGCTGCTTTTGCTTTTGCTTTTTTAGGTAGTATTATTTTAAACACTCCGGCATGGATTGTTGGTACACTAGTCTATAAATATTCACAGCATAAGCTTGATACAATTAATGAGCAGGGCACATTTTGGAATGGTCAAGCAATGCTAATTGCTATTGATAAAGAAGGGAAAACCTCCGTCCCACTTATGGTTATGGGTTGGAAAATAAAACTTGGACTAAGTAAATTTATTAATATAAACTTTAGTGCTTCAAATCAGACAATAGCTGATGCGTCATTAACTAAATCAGGTCTGGAAGTTAGTAATGTAAACCTGTCCTTATCTTTAGATCAGCTTACCCCCTTGGTTGATAATTTAAATAGCTTAAGTTTATCTGGGAATGTTCATCTTACAGCGCCAAAACTTCTTGTTTCAAAAAAAATGCAGGGGAATATAGATGTCAAACTTGATAATGTTGCATCTGGAATGGCACCAGTTAATCCAATTGGAAGTTACCACGTTGCATTAGATCTTTCTAATTTAGGGATCAATATTGATAGTACCCCAGATTCTACAATAACTGTAGAAGGGAATGGAAACATCAATGGGTTAGTTTTACGATCTAGAGTTAAAGAAGATAAAAAAGAACAGTTATTACAATTTATGACCATGCTTGGTATACCTCAGGCAGACGGATCATACCAGTTTAAAGTATTCTAATAATGAATTTTATTTTTGGACTTCATAGCGTTGAAGCATTATTAAAAAATAATCCAGAGCAAATCGAGCTTGTTTATATTGATAGTCACAGACAGGATAAACGAGTAATTCAGCTTGTTGAGTTATTAGATCAGGCTAGCATTAAATACGAATATATTAGCAAAAATATTCTTGATAAAAAAGCACCTGGTGTGAATCATCAGGGCATAGTTGCTATGGTAGCAAATAAATCTTCATTATTGCCGCAGCTTAGCTTGAAAGATTTTCTCAAAGATAAGTCAGTCAATGAGTCTTCGATAGTTATTGTTCTAGATGGTATAACCGATCCGCATAATCTTGGAGCAATAATTCGCACTTGTGATTGTTTTGGCGTCGATGCGGTAATTGTTCCCAAAGATAATTCGGCTAGTGTTAATGCCACTGTAGCTAAAACTTCAGCAGGTGCGGTCAATTATGTACCAGTAATTGTAGTAAATAATTTGGCGCGTACGCTAGAAGAGCTTAAAGAACATAATTACTGGATTGCTGGGACTACCTTAGCCGAAAACTCGGTTGAGTTATTTGATTTTACTCCAGATAAAAAAATTGTTTGGGTTATGGGTAGTGAAGATAAGGGGATTCGGCGATTGGTTGCTGAGAACTGCGATTATTTGGTTAGTATTCCAATGGAAGGGAATACCCAATCACTTAATGTTTCAGTTGCGGCAGGTGTCGTTTTGTCATACACAAAATACATAAAGAAAAAAAATTAATTTAGTTAGGGTAATAGTTTGTAATTATGGATATTAATCAACAGTTAACGATAATAAAAAAAGGTGTCGAAGAGTTATTGCTTGAAAGTGAACTTATTGAAAAATTAAAGCAAAACCGTCCATTAAGAGTAAAAGCTGGTTTTGATCCTACTGCTCCTGATTTACATCTTGGACATACTGTATTACTTACTAAAATGCGCCAACTACAGGACTTAGGACATCATATCATGTTCCTTATTGGCGACTTTACTGGGATGATTGGTGACCCTACTGGTAAAAATGCTACCCGTCCGCCATTAACTCCAGAACAGATTAAAATAAATGCTGAGACTTATACCAAACAAGTATTTAAGATTCTTGATCCACAAAAAACCGAAATCTGCTTTAATTCTACTTGGCTATCAGAGCTTGGAGCTGCTGGAATGTTAAAGCTTGCAGCCAGTCAGACGGTTGCTAGAATGCTTGAACGCGATGATTTTTCAAAACGCTTTAAAAACAATCAGTCTATTTCTATCCATGAATTTATGTATCCATTGCTACAGGGCTACGATTCAGTTGCAATGAAAGCTGATATTGAATTAGGTGGTACTGATCAGAAGTTTAATTTATTGATGGGGCGTGAGTTACAAAAGCAGAATAATCAGACATCCCAAGTGGTTTTAATGATGCCGCTACTTGAAGGGCTTGATGGTATTAATAAAATGTCCAAATCCCTAGGTAATTATATTGGTATTGCAGAGTCAGCAACTGAAATCTTCGGGAAAATCATGAGTGTTTCTGATGATTTAATGTGGCGCTATTTTGACTTGGTGTCATTAAAATCTCCAGAAGAGATTAGTGAGCTTAAACTTGCAGTTAATAATGGTGAAAATCCTCGCAATATAAAAGTTAAACTAGCAATGGAATTGGTAGCCAGATTCCATGATCAAGAGGCGGCAAATGCTGCTTTAGCTGATTTTGAGACTAAATTTAAACGTAATGAGATTCCTGAAGATTTACCTACACAAGAACTAGCTCTTGAAACTGATAATATTACTATTGGTGTTTTATTGAAACAGGCAGGCTTGGTTGCTTCAAGTAGCGAAGGTATGAGAATGATAGAGCAGGGTGGGGTTAAGATTGATGGCGAAAAAATTAGTGATAAAAATCATCAGCTAGCTAAAGGTAGTAATTTTGTTGTTCAAGTTGGTAAACGTAAATTTGCCAGACTTAGTTTGGTTTAATAAATTTATCTGTAAAAAAAGGGAGCTTTTGCTCCCTTTTTTTAATTTAGTGGAATTGCTTCACTACAATTAGTTAGATTGTATAAGCGACAAATTGGTTGTAGGTAGCTCATTGAGTTAACCGAAACACCATTAGCAGTACCTTGTAATTGTAATGCCCAGATCATTGTTCCTGCACCACCTAATTGAGCAGCACTAGTTGCATAACTTACAGCCTGATCTGGAGTAGTTACATTACCACCCCAAGCTTCTGGTGGTACTTCTACGCCTAGATAAACTGGACCTGAATATAGCGCTTTATATGCTTTTAGTGCATCTAATGGTTTATAACCAGTTGTTGAAGCATTTCCTGCGTCATACGACATCAGAAATAGCATGTCAAATTTACTACCAACCTGTTTTAATGGATTTACCCATAAAGCAGTTTTTGTACCAACTGGTCCATACTGAGTTGTTGGGTAGGCTTGAGTTCCATAGGCACCAATTGACCATACTGCAGCAGTCAAGTACATTTTTCTGCCAGTACTAGCTTGTATTTGATCAAGACCAGTTCTTAGTTGATTGATAATATTAATCATTTGGCTATCTGTTGGACAGCTAAGTGAGTTAGTATTTAAATTGCTACAACCCGATGTATCAGCTTCGTAATCAAGGTCAATACCATCTATTCCTAAGTCTTTAACTAGATTCATCAATGCAGGTACATTAATTGCACCAAAGTTAGGGTACGTTGCTCCACCTACTGATAGTAGTAGTTTTTGTCCTTTTGCCTGAGCTAACTTAATAGCCCCAAGAGTAACATCTTTAGTGGCAGTAATTCCAAGGCCAGCACCAGTATAATTATAGCTACCGGCAGTATAGCTTGAATCTGGTTTGGCAAAAGCAATTGGAATTATACCAACATAAGCTGGAATTTTTGCTAATGAATAGGTAGCTGACTCCCAAGTTGCACGTGCCATCCATGTTTCAAAATAACCAACTATTTGCTGACTTGGCGTTTGTACCTTAGCTAGGTTAATAGTATAGCTTTTATTGGCAGTTACGCTTATCGTTAGAGGGGCAATTGTCTGATACTTATTATTAGTAATAACATTAAGTGTAACTATATCTCCATTTATAAATTTATAAATATTGCTTATAGTTACTGATTCATTAGTGGAAGTTAAGGTTTCAGTATTAAAGGCATATTTATTATCTGAGAAGGCAAGGGTAACATTATCTCCTGCCGCTAGCCCAGTAATATTTATGGTATTACTAACTAGGTTACTTTCAGTTGATGCAGTTATATTACCAATAGCGGTCGTATTATTTATACTAATGCTGGCAGCAGCTTGTGGATATTTATAATAAACCCCTTTACTTGCTGATGCTAATCCATTTAATGAAAGAGAATAGCTTCCTGCTGTTAATGTTACTGCTTGAGCTTGACCAAATTTAGCCTGAATTGAGCTACTACCATTAGTTCCCGCAATTGTTACCGGGATACTATCTTGAGTAAATAATGATGTTTGTGGATTAATCACGGTGAAGCCCAATGTTCCAGTTGTTGCTGGTTTTATACTATAATTAACACTCATTATTTTACTTTCTCCTGCTGCTAGCTGGATATTTGAACTTGGAGTATAGTTTGCAATCAAATCAGTAGGTAAATTATTGCTACTTAAAATATAAGTCCCTGTATTTAGGTTACTAATATTAAATATGCTTTTTCCTGTAGTCGTAGTTATTGTTGTCAATGTTTTACTAAAAGAACCATTCTGACTTGATAAGACTACTGGTATATTGCATGGCGTAGACGCTTTACAGTAATTAGCAACTCCACTACTATCTACTGTTACCTGTAATGATGAATCAGCTACCGGTGTTGCGCCATTGATACTAGCTATCAGGTTTCCAGTTAATAATTTACCTTGTGGGCTATAGCCAAAATTTACATTTAGACTACCATTAGCTGCAATAGTTGCAGAACTATTGACTACCGTCAATAATGCAGTATTACTGCTAGTAATAACCGATGCGAAGTCAGCAAAATAAGGCGAAGTGCTATTTACTTGAAAGCTACTAATAATATCGCTAGAACTATTACTATTAACTGCAATTGTTGTTCCTTTTAGCTGCTGTATGGTGTTACAGCTATTGTTAATGGTAAATGAACCACTTACCCACCAAGCTGATGCAGTTGGTGCATTCATTGTTGCGGATAAACAGTTATTCACTGGATTTGTTAGATTTAGGCTTATTCCCGCTTGTGCAGTTTGTCCTGCGGTTAACTGTACTACACTACTAGGTGTATAACTTACTGTTGCATCAGATGGTAAGCCATTAACACTTAAGGTATAATTTGCAGGTACCAGATTTTGCAAAGAATAGTTATTTGAACCTGTGCTATTTGTGATCGTTGCAACATTTTTATAAATACTACCATTACTATTTAAGAGATTTATACCAATATTACAAGGTTTATTTTGTGTACATGTACTACTTAGGGCACTACTATTAACCGCAATATTTAGATTTGCTGTCGTTACTGGCGTAGGTGATGGAGTTGGTGTAGGGGTAGGGCTTGGTGTTGGCGTAATTCCACCACTAATCGCAACCGTTGCACCAGCTGTGGTTAACTGAACATTATTTCTTGCATAACCAAAATTAGCAGTGATGGTTTGATTTGCAGCCAGATTATACGTGTTATTGATAGTTAGAGTTAGTTGGTTGCTATTTGTTGCCGTAGTATAGTTGGGACTACTACCAAGCCATGGAGAAAAGCTATTAACAGAAAAGGCTCCACCCGTCCAAGAGTCATTCGTTTTACCTCCGGTTAGGATAACTTTTGTTCCTGCTATCTGTTCCGAATTGCTACAAGTATTCTTAACTTTAAAAGAACCACTCATATACCATACTGTGCTACTAGTATTAAAAACTAGATCAGTTGCAGTTAAACAGCTAGTTGCGGCTTTACTGTTGCTAGTATTAGATGTACTAGTTAATACATTTGGATTAGCGTATTGGGTTAGCTCACTACCATTAATATCAACAGTTTGATTTTGTGGGGTAGTAGTTTGACCTGTACCACTATTACAACTAACCAAAAAAGAACCAAAGAGGCTCATGGTTATCGTTTTTGTTAGGTTTGTTTTCATTTTGGTTCCCTCATTATATTATCATCTTCTAGAGATTATAACGGTTAACTTATTGACTAAGATATAGCTATTTTTGTATAAGTCTTATACGCAAATCGCGGAATATTAGGGAAATTATACTCAAAATATAAATGTATACATGTATCCATTTTGGACAAATGTATTATGTCTTGCTAATTTTGCTTTGTTTGGGGGCTATACAAGTGAAATATTTAAATCTATTTTCAAGTGTAGTTTTGATTTTCATTTTATGGTATAATTTTCAACATTTTAAAATAAGGGGGAAAGTATAAAATGAAACAAATAATTATCGTGCTAAGTAGTATACTAGTTATGTCATGTACTAGCGGAAGTAGTGGCGCGTCATCACAAAATTCAACTACAACTTTATCAAATGGTTCTACTGCAAGCATTGCTAAACAGTCAATCATTGTGCCTGCAGGATCAGATATTTCCTTACCAGTAAATTTTTCTGCTGGTAAAAGTAGTTTAAATCTACTGTTAAAAAATATTAATGATCAATCGAGTGGACTAAAATTATCTTACACACATCCATCAATTCATCTTGATGAGTTAAATAGAAAAGTTAGATTGCAGGTAAATGCAACAAATGCACGCGCAGGAACATACACCTTACCATTAACAGTAAAAGATGGTAGTAATACTGTAACTATTGCAACTATAAAAATAAACGTACTACCTAAATGTACTATGGTTCAAGCCAGTAAAGCTGAAAATACGCAATTAACCTTGATTGATCCTGTAGTAGCATTAGGAGAAACAAAAGCAATTGGACTTTATGCGGTATATCCTTCTATTAATGGTTCTTGTATTCTGGAAGTTAGTTCAGATCAACTTGTATGGAGCATTGAGGACAACTCTATTGTTGATGTTTCGGGTGGTGTGATTAGTACTAATCGAACAGGTCATACAAAAATTGCAGTTACTTATAAGGGTGTTGTGAGTCTTACAAATAGGCTCTCAAATATGTTAAAAACAACCTCTTCAGACGATAGCACTACAGTTACCGTTGCCCCAGCAGGACTTGCATCTGGTGTCGAGACTCAGATGATTAGTAATTTGTTACCTAATATAGCTACGAGTAGCAGTGATTTCAGTCAGGCTACTAATTTTTCTGGTAATAATACTATAGTTGGTTCAGTTATTGCTGGTGGATATAGTCCAAATGTGGAAAGTGAAAATTCAGCAACTCCAGCTAATAACTATATGTATACTTGGACGCGGGATACTGCAATTACTATGAATGAGATTGCGTATCTTTTTAATAATGCAGTGACTAATTCTAATCAGAGTGATATAAATAAATATGGTCAATATTTATTAAACTACGTAAACTGGTTAAATACAGTAGATGCTAATAGTAGTTTCTCTCCAGGTATTGCTAAATCTTATGTAAATGGGGTTCCCGATACTAATTGGAATTGGCCACAAACTGATGGTCCTGCGTTAGTTGCTATTACTTTGATTAATTTTGCTGATACGCTACTTGATAATAATGTAACAATTAATGGTACTTCATATGGACAACAATATGTCCTAGATAATTTATATTATCCAACTTTAAATCAAGATCAGTGGGGGATAATTAAATATAATCTACAATATGTCGCAAGTAACATTGCTACTAGTGGTTATGATATTTGGGAGTCAATTTGGGGAACTTTCTTCTTTAATCAACTAGTGCAAGATAAGGCATTGGCACTAGGCTCAGCATTTGCTAATAGGATGCAAGATACTGGTGCAGGTCAATATTACTTGCAAACTGCATATAATAATTTTAGTGGTTCTTATTTTAACAATAACTACTATAAACAATACTCGTATAATGGTGCTGTTCAAGGATATACCTATTTTGAAGGCTTGGGTGCTCCAGGTAATGTTGATCCAACAAGTCCAGATATAAATGCCTCAAATTTCAATAATTATCGTGGTATGGGACTTGATATTTCGGCTCTTTTAGGGATACTTTATGCACGGTTTACTCCTGAAGAAACAGATTTAGTTAATCAGTATATTCCTGAGAGTAGTCAGACTGCATATCTAAACCCAGTATTATCAGCTATGCCAAGTCCTACCTCAACCCAAACAGCAAATACTATCCAGATGCTTATACAAGCGTTTGCAGCTAATACAGGCATGGATCCATATCCAATTAATGCTGGATTACCAACTGGTGTTTCGGCTTTGGGGCGTTATCCGGGTGATTTGTATAGTGGTGCTTACTGGAATAATCCAAGCTATCCAGCAAATGCGTGGTTTATCAGTACCATTGCATTAGCGCAGTATTATTATTTGACTGGGCAGGCGGATTTAGGGAATGAGGTTATTACTGATAGTGTTGCTTCACATTGGAATCAATCAAATTACACTATGAATGAGCAGTTCGATAGGACTACTGGTTATATGACAAGTTTCCAGAATCTTTCATGGAGTTATGCAATGTACCTGATGACGTATAGAGTTTATCAGGAAGTAAATGGTAACTAAAAATAAAAAGTCGCTTAAATAGCGACTTTTTTTATATTTTGAGATTATAGTTCTTTAACAATAAAATCTTGTAGATAACGATTGGAGAGCAAAATCAGCGATTATCTGCTTTTATCTTTCTTTAGCTTGTGGGTTTGGCTTAGCAGTATATTCAGCAATTATTAATTCATTCTTCATCGAATGCTCCCAGCCAATTAACTCAGTCGCAGTGACTTTATAACCATGCGCTTCAAGTTGTAGACAGCGTAATACATTCGTCAGATGGCTGCCAAATTCACGAGCATGAATCGGGTGTGCCCATAAACTATGCAATTCAGATTTGGCAAGAGCCGCCGCCTTCACTTTACGCAAACTAGCGGCAACTTCGGCTTGACAGCATGGGACAAGAACTATATACTCTGCTTGTTTTTTTAAGGCAAAATCAATTGCGTCATCAGTTGCTGTGTTGCAGGCATGAAGTGCAGTTACAATATCGATTTTATCCGGTAAGAGCTGGCTACTAGTAGAGTCGGCAACTGACAAGTTAAGAAATTTCATTCCTGTAAAACCTAGTCTCTTTGCAAGTTCTTCACCCTTAGTTACCAGCTCAGCACGAGTTTCAATACTAAAAATTTGTGAATTATCATTAAGATTCTTAAAGTATAATTCATATAAAATAAAACCAAGATATGATTTTCCTGCACCATGGTCAACAAGACTAATCGAGGGTTTTCTTGATTTTAGTTCATTTAATAATTTCTCGATAAACTGAAATAAATGATAAACTTGCTTTAGTTTACGACGGCTATCTTGATTCATTTTACCATCGCGGGTAAGAATATGTAATTCTTTCAATAGTTCGTGCGACTGTCCTTCACGAATTTCATGTTTTTGTTCATTAATTGGTTTATTTGCGTCGGTTTTTAGTTTTGGCATAATCTCGTTTATTGATTTTTTAAATGTAATTGCAGTTCACGAACTATTTCATTTTTGGTAACTGTTGCGGTACCTAATTTACCAACCACGATTCCAGCAGCAAAGTTGGCTATCTTAACAGCATCAGTTATATCTGCAGCATTGGCTAACATAAGTCCTAGTGTTGCAATTACTGTATCACCAGCACCAGATACATCATAGACCTCTTTGGCAAAAGTCGGGTAGTTATGTGCAGTATCGCCAGTAAATAAAGTCATACCCTCC
Organism: Neisseriales bacterium; assembly: GCA_008017155.1. Taxonomy (GTDB): domain Bacteria; phylum Pseudomonadota; class Gammaproteobacteria; order Burkholderiales; family UBA11063; genus Aquella. The sequence goes on from SSGX01000009.1 coordinate 136,996, forward strand.
TCACTACGGGTAAGTAATAGATGCTTTAAATTTAGATTTTTGCGTAATTGATTAGCTTTTTGAATTAACTCTTCTTCAGACTGCCAGTCGCCGACTGCATCTCTAAGCTCGCTTCGATTGGGAGTTAGGATTGTTGAGTTACTATATTTAACATAATCGCTACCTTTGGGGTCTATCAAAACTTGCTTATTATGCTGATTAGCTATTTCAATCATCTTTAAAGTATGGCTTAGTCCACCTTTGCCGTAGTCGGATAAAATGATAACCTCATAATTTTGGATAATTTCTGAGTAACTATCAAGAACCTCAGCTAAAATCTCATGAGATGGTTTTTCTTCAAAATCAATGCGAATTAATTGCTGATTTCTAGCAAGAACCCTTAGTTTTACTATAGTGTTTATTGATTCATCATGTTTTAGGATAGTTGTAACGTTCTCTTTTGCTAGTAGTTTCTCAAGAGCAATTGATGGCTCGTCAACACCAACAACAGACAAAAGAGTGACATTTCCACCGAGACTAGCTATATTCCGAGCTACATTGGCTGCACCACCTGGACGATCTTCGATTTTATTTATTTTAGCAACAGGGACGGGTGCCTCTGGTGAAATACGGTTAACATCACCAAACCAGTAACGATCGAGCATAACATCTCCAACTACCAGCACTTTTTTCTGACCTAGATTAGATTGTAATAAATTTAGATGGTTAGTAGTAAACACGTTTAGCCTCCAGAATAGATATAACACAATATTATATTACGGGTGGTAAAACAGGATTGCAAGAAATTGCAAAAGACTTGATAATATTGGAAATTTAAAAAATAACCAATAACAATTTAATACAACAAATTAAAATATATTACAATATTAGCGACTAAGATAGCGACTAAGTGAGTTTTTATAAAAATGAATGAAATAACCGATAAAAAAATACAATCTTGGATAAATCAAGCTGCAAAATTACCAACTAAGAAAACTGTTAGCCATAATATTATGCCTAATTTATGGTTACGTATTACAACACATACAAAAACCAGTATTTTTATTTATAGGGTAGTATTAAAAAATACTGCAACGTGGTACACAATTGGAGAATATCCACTAATATCATTACATGATGCGCGACAGAAAGCAATGGAGATAAGAAAAATAGTTAAACAGGGGATTAACCCTAACGACCTAGAACGAGAGCAAAAGGCGCAGCGTAAAACAGTGAGAGAAATATTTAATCTAATGATGGATAATCTGAAAGTTAAAGGAATAACTAAAAACTCAATAATATCATTAACCACGTTTAGCAATAACTATCTTAGCCCTGTAGAAGATAAAGAAATTAACGATTTAACGCCGAAGCTGGTACGCACGTTAGTAATAGAGCCATTAATTAAGGTTAGCAAATTAACTACCGCTAAGATGGTATTACTCAGGTTCAAACAGTTATCAACTTTTGCTTATGAGCGTGAATATTCCAAAGTAGATATATTAGCCCGTTTGAAAAATGATTTTTTTACAAGTGTAAAATGTGATCGGGTGCTTAATGATAAAGAAATTATCACAGCTCTAAAATGGCTATATACTAATAACGATACACCATGCAAGCAAATTATATTATCTTTGATGCTGGGTACTCGTATGAATGAGCTTTTAAACCTAACTTGGGATAATGTAGATTTAAACAATGGAACTATCCTACTAAGTGAAACCAAGAATAAATCAAATTTGCTTATTAAACTACCACCACAAGCATTAGAAATAATACAGCAGCTCCATACCATTAAAATAGGTAATTATGTATTTGCTAATGGTAGGAATCCATTTAATGCTAATACTGTAAATAGTCGCATCCTTGCGCTTATAAAGAATACAGGCATAAATAAATTCACACATCACGACTTACGCCGGACATTTAGCAGTAAGCTGGCAGAGATGGGCTATAGCCTAGATTTGATCGATAGCGCAACTAATCACAAGCTACAGGGTATCCGTCAAAACTACGTGCATACAAACAGACTTGAAGAGCGATATAACATGCTTTCAGATTGGTGCAACTATTTAGGGAATTTGACTAATGCCTAAAGACTTAATTAAAACCCCGATTAGAAAGAAAGCCCGAGAGTTAATACCTGATAATAGACGGTTAGCTAAAAACCCAAAACAGCCTATACAGTTTTGTAATGAGAAGATCGGATTTTCATATCAATTGGCTGGTAAATCTTCGGGAATATCAAGGCGTGAGATTAATCACTCTTTAAACATCATAGCAGAGACTTATACAGCAAAAGTTCTCTATTATCCATTTAGATTATTAGCTAATAAACACCTAAAAAAAGTAATAGATTATTATATAAATAAGTCAAATAGGGTAATTAATAAAATAACAGCTCTAGTTCTTGAAAATGAAATTAATTTATGTAAAAAGAATAATATTAATCTAGTGCATGGTAAGTATTCATCTCTAAAGGAAATTGCTATAAAGTATAAATATCTTAGTAAGTATAGTAGATTTTTATATATTAAAAATCAAATAGTTAAACCCGCTTTAGAAAAGCATAGAATTAAATTTATAGAATTAAATCAGATAAGTAATTTAATGATTGTCTTAGATATATATAAAAAAAATCGGAGATTTGGCGCTAAAGAAATTTTGATTAAAAATAACTCTACACATAGTATAACAATCTATAGTTACAAACAGCATGATACAGTTAGTTATATACACTTATTATATTTGTTTAAAGTTTGGATGCGGTATAAAAATATTGAACTTATTAAAAAGGAGATTCAAGAGTTAATTAGTTATGATACTAAAAATAATAAATCACCAATAGAAAATAACGGGTATTGGGGGCTGCTTTTTTATTACAAATTGTTAGGTTATAGAAAGCTAAAAATTAAAAAACCCCTTTAAACCAGAGTAACAACAAACAACAATAAACAACAATAAACAACAATAAACAACAATTAATAAAAAAAATATTTTCTTAAAAAAAGCTAAATACAAAAGTTGATTATATATCGGCGTATATCGTCATTTGCAATAATTTATATATTAAAATTTCGGAACTAACATTTTTTAGATTGCTTTTAATTTATCTCCTAATGTGTTTAAATGTTGACTGCAAAACATAGCAAAAAATTATTTTTTATTTAAAAGGATTGTAATTAATGAAATCTGATAACAAGCAAGATAATATCTTACTTGCTAAAGATGTTGCTAATCAGTTACACATTCATGTGGTGACAATATGGCGATATATTGAACAAGGAATTTTTCCAAAGCCTGACCTAATTATAGGTAAAGTTAAGCGAGCTTGGTATAAAACAACGATTGATAATTATATCAAAGAACAAGAGAAGAAATTAAGGGAGCAAAAAGAGCATGCAGCATAAATAAGAAGAGCCGTTACAACTGGAAATTATAACAGCTCAAATTTTTAAACTGACTTAGTCAATCCGCCAAGATTAGTAACTAAGTCAAATTTCTAAAACAGATAACCAATACAATTGATAATCTATCATTCATGATTTTATCAATTTATTTGGTTATTGTATAGTTTATTTACTATGGAATAACAAAAATGTCAATATTAAAATTCACTCCAAAAACCACCGAACAAACAACAGTAAGCGAAATACAGAAGCTACAACAGCATTATGATGCTGACGGTAAAAGGTTTTATCTTGTTACTCGCCACACTGACAAATACCAACAAAATACCTTTAACATGTTATTTTTAAAAGAAATTATTGCCTATTATAATGACCCTCACGATAAAACAAACATATTAACCCTTATATCTTTGGGGGAATGGATAAAGTTTATGGGTATCAATCCAAAGCATGCAGATGCATTAATTGAAGGGTTTTTATCAGAGGAAAGTTATTTTGTTGATATTGCTATTAATGAAGAGTTTTTACCGTTCGCCGGAACTGATGAATGCTGTTATAGCAATTTTGATACTAAAGAATGTATCCCTCTATACATGGTTAATTATCGGGGAGAGCTAGAAAATCCAAGCGGTTTAGGTTCTGACGGTGAAAATATCCCGATAGCTGCTTATTATGTACCACTAAGCCATCTTGAAGCTATCGAGCTGATATTTGATACTTACTCAAAGTGTGTTGATTTAGAGCTATTTAGTGATTCTAGATTCATTGAGGTATGGCAAAACTATCTTGATTTAATACGAGAACATGCCACCGCTGAAAATTTAGAGCAGATACATCAAGGGTATTGGTTTAGCTTATGTCCAGAATTAACCAATATTACAAACACTTCTAATGTGGTGAACTAATGAAATTTGATATTTCAGTAACAAATAACACAGGTGGTTTTATTAAAGTGGGATTTGTGAAGCCTACCAAGTCCGGGAAGGCTTTACAACTAACTATTTATGCTGATAAGGTAGATTTATTACAGAAAAGTCAATGCGGTAAATTTTGTAATGCGCTGATGGTTGAAGACAAGCGACCAGATAAGCACCAGGGGTAAATATGCTACAAAATGTACCTAATGACAAGTTACAGGCTGCGATTGATGAAGCTCAGGCAATTGCCGGGCTTCTGATTCGACATGACCGCCTAATAGCAGCAATACCAGACCGAAAATATCGTTGTGGTACTGTGGCTAAACCGCGTGGGATTAATGGCTGGTATGTAGTTAAACATGATGGAGTATCCGAGTTTATAACTATTGTATATGGTAATTTTGAGCTTGGTGACACTGTAAAATTTAAGTATCATATTAGTTTGAAAGACAACGCCCAACCTACTAAAAAACTAAGTCCGGCAGAACGTAAAGCGTTACAAGATGAAATGAATGCAAGGATTGAAGCAGACCGAGCTAAGTACGAAAAATCCAAGCAGCAAAAGGCAGATTATTATGTAAAGGAATTTAATCAATTGCCGTTTTGTATAGAGCATCCCTATAGCAATAAGAAAGGTATCCCCAATATAAAATGGTATAACCTACGCCATGATATTCGTTTTAATCGTGATTTATTGTGTATTCCTTTTGTAAATGATCGGGGATTAATACAGGGATACCAGACTATAGCTCCGGATGGTGTAAAGCGTTTTTGTGGTTCTGTTGGTGGTTATTATTGGCAATATCCCATAATTAACCCAAACTCATTAGTTTTTAATGGCGTAAATAGCTTCTTTATCTTATGTGAAGGGGTTGCTACAGGTATAAGCGCTTATGAAGCATTAGTTAGCTATTTTGATAGCCAGATATTCTTACCTATTATCTTATGTGCTTTTAATGTAGGTAATCTCAATAGGGTTATAACTGCGACCAAGTCCCAGAAGCTACCTTATTTACTACTAGTAGATAATGACAGCAACAAACCAAAGAATGCAGGAATTGAAACCTGTAAACAACTATTAATATATCACTCTGATTGTATTATTTACCCCTTAACATTTCCTGATAGTGGTGATGCTAATGATTATCTTTTAGCCAATGGCGCAGCTGCATTTATTCAACTGATAAAGAAATATGCTACCCCAGTTATTAACATGATATTGAGATAAAAGGTTTATACATGCAAAACTACAATTGTAAACAATCACTTAATCAGCAAATAGCTGATTTTAAGATAACCAACGCAGAGCATATAGATGCGGTTAATGATGATGGTAATCAGGAGAATATACCTATTATCGATTTAGGAAAGTTTAGACTATATCAACATGGTTTATATGCTTGGATTAAGTCAAAAAATGAACAGGATAACGGGCAGTTTGAACGAATAGGCAATTATATTCTGCCTGTAGGTAAAACTAATCTAGATGGTATTAGCTGCTTATTACTTGAATTTACAGATAGTAATAGTAATAAGATTGATTTTATGTTGGAACGTGGCGAGCTTGCTGATTATAGAGGACTTATCAAGAGATTATTAAATGCTGGTTACGTAATGGATTTATACTACTCTAGACAATTACAGACATATCTTAATGAGTACCAGCCTGAAAGTAATATTATTGCTACTCGGCAAACAGGATGGATTAATAACAACTATGTAATGCCTGATCGGATAATTGGAGATAATAACAGTATTCGCTACTATGGCGCAATAGCTAATGATCGCTTTATAAGTAATGGAACAGTGCAAGAATGGCGAGAACAGGTAGCAAAGAATTGTGAGGGTTATGATATTCTTGAACTTAGTTTATACGCTGGATTTAGTAGCTTATTAATGCCATATGTTGATTTTGGCTTTGGCTTACATATCCATGGCAAAAGTTCTGGGGGTAAAACTACTGCCTTGCGAGTAGCTAGTTCAATATTTGGAAACCCTAAAACTTATATTAGTAAATGGAATTCAACTCATAATGGTATGGAGTTCTACGGTTATAACTCAAACCACTCTCTTTGTGCTTTAGATGAAGTAAATGAGGCTGCTAAAACCACCTTAGATAGTATTTATATGTTGATTGATGGCAGGGGTAAAACTAGAGCTATTAGCCGGGTTGGTGGTGTAGAACAAGCGAAACCTAAAACATGGCAGACTGTCGCATTATCTACTGGAGAGGTTAGCATTGAAGATTTAGCCTTACAGTATAGTAAAAATCTAAAAGCAGGAGAATCTGTTAGGATGATTGACATTGAGGTTAGTTATATTTGCAAGGATAAGGCGCATTCTGATTTATTGATTGAGAACACCGCAAAATATCACGGAACAGCAAATATAGCATTAATTGAGTATATACAAGTTAATAAACCAGATATTAGTACCATGTATAAGAATGCATATAGCAGATTAATCAATCAATATAAGGAACTGCATAGCCAAGCCAGCCGAGTTGCTAAGTACTTTGCATTAATGTGTGTAGCTGGGGATTTAGCCATAACAGCAGGGATAATACCAAACACATTTAAGCCTAGTTACTATACTGATAATCAATTTAAAACGTGGTACAAATGCCACCAGCATGATAAAGAGTTTATGCAAGTAATAGATGCCCTAATAACTGCGGTGGATGATGGTGATAACTATTTTGCTCGTAATGATGAAATGACAAAAAATAAACCTAATCTAATCGGTATTTTTGATGGTTTTGAATATTATCTAATTAGTTCACTGGCTGCAAGAAAACTATATAAAAAAACTAGCTTTAATACTGAGCGTAAAATATTACAGGATGCAGGTATATTGTCAAGTAATAGAATTAATAAACGTATTATGTTTATGAGTAACAAACCTACACATGTGTATCAAATTATTATCACCAAACTTGATAATTATAGGGGTGATGATGAATAAAAAAACATTTACTAAAAAGTACTGGATACATTGGATACAATGGCTACAACATAAAAAACATAATAATAACAACAACATAAATATAAATATATGTATCCACTTTGTAGCCATTGTATCCAAACTAATAAATAACTAAAGAAAATTATGCCAAAATTTAAAACTAACCAGCTAACAATCAAAGCCCTAAACGAGCTGCAAAAAGATGGAATTTCAGGCAAAATGATACTTGATGGCAATAACTTGTATATCAGAAAGAACAGCACTACGGCAACTTGGTATTATCGTGTTACTTTCTTTGGTAATACAGGGTTAAAGCGTTCTTGGTTAGCTATTGGAAATTATCCACAAATGACATTACAGGCAGCACGTGAAGAAGCTGAGAAGATACGGGAACTAGTGAATAAGGGAATTAATCCCATCACCTTACTATCAAATAATACTGATCGGGTAGGCAAAACCTTTGCTTACGTGCTAAATGAATATCAAGCAGGATATTTTAAGACCATCAAAAGCAATACTAAAAAGAACTTCATTAATGCGATGCGTTATGCTTTACCGCTGCATGGTATCAATATGGAAACAATCAGCGAGTTTGATATATTGGATATTGTAAGTCAAATAAGGAAGGCTGGGACGGATTCGGTAGCTAATTCATTTTTGCAGTATGTAAAACGATTATTTAGCTATGCCCGAAATGAGGGTTATATTCTGGATAATAAAATCCGTGATTTAAAATGTAATTATTCACCAAAGCAGCGTAGCCGTTACCTACAGCCTAAAGAGCTAAAGCAGTTATTGAGTAGCTTATTACCTGATTCGTCAATTCCTTTGGATATAAGGATAGGCATATATAGTTTATTAATACTAATGCTAAGACGTAGCGAGTTAGTAGATATTAAATGGTGCAACATAGATTTAAAATCTGGGCGTGTAATGGTGGAACGAACCAAAACTATTGAGAACTTTACACTGATAATACCTACGCAATTAAAAAAACTGTGGCTGTTATTAAATAGCAGAGAGAACAATAAACTATTTAGCTTCTCTGATAATACTTTGTACCGTTACATAGTTGAAGTGGCAGCCAAGTATCAGATTAAAAGGTTTATCCCTCACGATTTAAGACGTACGGCAATGAGTTTACTAGCTGAACAGGGTTATGATTATTTGGTAATTGATAGTGCATTAGCTCATACTATCAAGGGCGTTAATAAAAGTTATTTGAAATCTAACCTATTACATAAGCGAGCAGAGCTACAACAAAGCTGGGCTAATTACATAGATAAATTACTCGGTAAACCAGTTGTTGAAATGGTTAAAAATAGCGAGGTAAAACCAGCTAATTAGTATTATACATATACCATAATGCAGAATTTTTAACATATTGTTATATATTAATAAATAGAAAGGAGTTTAAAACTTATAAATATGTCCCCTTGTGGCAGAAGGGATACAAAGGAGTAAACGATTATTGTAACAAGTCGTACATAAGCTTAGTTGTTTAAATGAGTGTTGTTACCACTAGCTATAGTTAGTTAAACCCTTATATCTCAATGGTTTGCCGTAGCTATTCATAGCTCTAGAGTCCCCCGAAAAATTATCAAGGTACTCCCAGAGCTTTTAAAAGTTTTACGGAAGGAACAGCCACGACCTCTCGCTAGTTAGTAATTTTTAAAATTAGGTTGTAAAAAGGTGTAGTTTAATTGTTACATTTTGCAACGTAATTTTATTTATTTAATTAAATCAAAATATTATTAATTTTAATTTAGTAATTTTTTGGTTGTAGTTTGCTAAAATTAACTAGTTTTTTGGTTGTAGTTTTATAAGTACAACTTTTTGAAGGTTGTAGAATAATTATTAATAAATTTTTAAAGGTTTTTTATGAAACATACAATTTCACAATCTGAATTTGCTCGCCGTATGAGTACGCCAACAAAAAAAGTTACTCAACAGATGATTAATAAATATATTCAACAGGGAAAGCTACCTGCTTCCGGCAATAAGTTAGTTATGCCGGATGCTGAATCAGCTTATCACTTGATAATGGCTGGCGCTAACTCGGTTAAATTTAATAATAATCATTACTCAAAAAATAATAAATCCAAAGATAACGATTTAGATGTTATTGAAGGAAGTATAAAAGAGTTAAAATTTAATCAACATAATATCCAGTTGATTAATGAGGTTGATTATAAATCAGTTGAAGTTGATAATGGTTATTTTAGGTTATCATCAAATAGAATTGATAACGTTATGACGGCTGGAATTACTCTTAATAAACAAAGTGATTTAGTTGAATTTGAAGTTATTAATGATGCTGATTATAAAAAAGCATTATCAAACCGTCAAGAAATTGAAGGTTTTGGAACTACTTATTTTTTAGTAAAGGAATCAGAACTGATTGAGTTTATTAAATCAAGACATAAATAGTTATTATTAGGTATTGGGGGACTGGGAAATTTTTCCTCGTCCAATAAAAACACCTTAAATAATAAAGTTGGTTATTAAATTAAATGAGTTACATAAGAATAATTTTAATTGTTTTTTAGTTACAAAAAAGGAAGTTATGATTTTTACAATGTCACAATCAGAGTTTGCTAAACGTGTTAAGGTAAAGCAAGTATATATTTCAAAATTAATTAAACAGGGTAAGTTACCTACCAAAGGCAATAAATTAGTTATGCCTAATGCTGAAAAAGTATTTTACCAAAATAAATCAAGAATGAAATTAACCGATTCTACAATAGTTGAGGTATTCAATTCTGCCGAAAGTGAAGACCAGCCAATCAAAAACAATCAAAATGCAGATATGCAAGATTTGCTGAACGTTAAAGTCAGAAAGGAAACAATCTTAGCTGATAACCACGAAATAAACTTAAAGAAAGCATTGGGTAAGCTGGTATCAATTGAAGAGGTTAATAAAACAGTTACACATGGATTAATTATTGTTAGAAATGCATTCATAAGTTTACCTAACAGATTCGCACAACGATTAGAAGGGTTGTCTGCTGCTGAAATTCAATTGATGTTAGAGGATGAAGTTAATGAAGTATTAACAGAACTTTATAACTTGCAAGAAACTTATCAAGATGAATCGGGAAATACTGAATAATTTTGCAAAAATAGACAACTTAAAATTACACTTTACTAGAATAAATAACCGTAAGTTAAGTACTGCGGTTATTTTATTTACAAGCATAACCAATTGTTCTGAATGGTGAGCTAAAAATTTAGCCTACCAAAATTATTAACGCCTAAATTTTTAGGAGCTAATAAAATTGTATTTATACGAGATTAACAAAAATAAACCAGATTTGGTTCATAAATTACAACAGCTAGTTACCTTGATAAACTATACTTTTATATCTTTTGAAACGGCTAAACATGTATTTGTAGATGATAAAAAATTGATTGCACATAATCGGATAGTTGACGGTAAAGAACGTTATCAAGTAATCGGCAAAATTGGCGAGGTTATTATTATCATGGTTGTATTTACACCGCGAAATGGAACTATTAGAATAATATCAGCTCGTCCAGCAAATAAAAAAGAAAGGCTATTGTATGAAAAAGCTAAATAAAAAGGAGCTTGCGGAGTTGGAAGCTCTTAAAAACATCAAAGATGAAGAGATTGGTTATAGTGATATTCCTGAAGTGAATAATCATAATGCTTTCAAGCGAGTATCAAATAAACAATTTAACGAATTTATTAACAGCAACCTACCGCTTAATACTTTTATTGAATTAATAGAATCTAATGAGCCTGAAATGGTATCGGTGAATATCATTATTAATGCTAGTACATCAATATAAGGGGCTAAAGCATTAATAATTAACTACCGATCATATCCTTAAATGTAATTAATTGCAAGAAATTGCAATAATACTACACGCCATTATATCCCCTTTAATGGTTGTATAATTGATTTTTATAGTTTACGTACCGTATCCCTTAACGGAGTCTTTTAAGTGGCTTACAGATTGCTTTAATGGCTTTTATATGGGTGTTTTTTCCATACTTATGAGCTTAATTAGCTATTAAGCTATATCAAGCTGATAGAATTGACATTAATATAATTAGATTGCTAAAATAATGTTGTTACTATTGTTTGTTTTTTTATTTAGTAACTTGGCTAATTTTTATTTAGCGCATAAGGAGACATCAATGTTTATAGAAAAAGACGCTCTAATAAAATTAGATGATAGCTCAAAAGATTTGATAATTACAGGTGAATTTGCATTATATAAAACTGATATTGAAGGTTTAGAGTACGTAATAGTAACAGATAAAAATAACTTTTTTGGTATAGATGCATCAGGAACAATTAAGAAACACTTTACTGAATTACTTAAATCACATTTGTTAGAAAGAGTATTTTTAAAAGGTAAACTTACTAATGCTATTTCCATGAATATTAGTTTTTAAATATGATTAATATCAATAATACTCATTGGGTTTTTATTTGTGGTGCTAGCTCTGAAAGTATAGGACTAACTAGACATGTTTTAGATATTGCTTTTGGAATTAACAAACTATTAAGTTTAGGGGTTAATAAATCTAATATCGATGTTTTAATTGATCATGGTTCAGATGAATGGTTAAGCGGTGTTGAGGATAAACTGATTTTTGATGGAATTTCAATCAACTCCATATCTGAATATTCCAATATATTTAATTCAAATAATAATTTACCTTGTTTAGTATTATTTTTTCTTGGGCATGGTACATCTAGTGGGATTGATTCACCTACACAGTTAAAGCCTAATGATTTATGTAATGCAATATACAGTAAGTTATAACTCTCTTATGGATGCTTATAAATTCGCCAGTATTGAAGCCCACAAAGTCTTATTAAATGCAAAAATTAGTGGTTCGTATCATTTATACACATATCAAAAAACATACAGTCAATTATCTGAAAAAGATAATCAAACAAAAACTCCTGAAGAAAAATTTTATCAACAACAGGCAGAAAAAGAAATATTTAATCAAGGTAGAATAGTTTATTCCCGACAAGACTCGTGGATATTAAATTCAAATGATGCTAGAAATATACATTTCAGACTATAAAAACCAAAAAACGAACTAAAAACTTTATACGTAGATTTTACTAAAATTATCTCTTAAAAATTCGGGAGCTAATCATAAAAAAACCACAACATAAAATAACCCAGCTAAGCAGTAGACAAAATAATATTGTCTACAATGGTAAATTTTATTGACAAAAAATATCAATCTACCTTATCATAACTATCTGGGCTTAAGAACCCCTCAAACAACAAGCGGAAATGCTAACCGTAATCATTTAGCAGCACTTATATAGATTATCCCATATTGATAGATTAATTATTAGACCTTAAAAAATAACCAGCGTAAATATTCGTTGGTTGTAATAAGCTAGATTTTTAACCCATTAGCAATTACAAATTTTACACAATTGCATTATCGGATTAGTAAATAGCTTATAAGTATAATTAAACTATTACCGTGATAGGCTCAGTTTTGAGCCGTCACAATACCAGTGTGGGGGTGCGACTAATAAGCCGTTAGGTGAATACGTCCAGCCGACTTGTTGCGGTGTTCTTAGCCCCCACTTCCCTACTTAAGAACTAGGGCTTAGTTTAACTAATCTACAACAAGGTGATAATCATGTTAGTAACATCTATTAGCCCACGTGGCGCATTTCCTAAGTTCAATCTAACCTTATTGGCTACTTCTGCCGAAGCTATCAAACAGCCAATAACTTATCCTTTAATCCCACCCTTAGACTGGTTACAGATACAGCAAAATAACGGTGCTTTGCCTATTCGGGCTTATGTTGATAAAAGCTCCAATATCTATACCAATGACCCTAAACTATACCTGGAGTACTTAAAGCACTGTATAGGTATTCGTTCTGCTAATGCTTTTGTGGAGATGTTCTAACATGGTTACCACAGCTCTAAATAAATTGAAAAACAAACGCATAAAATCCCGTGACCTTAAAGTTAGGGTAATGCCAGAATTAAACCTGACCGCCCTTTACCGTAACCGTACCAATAGGCAAGCACTTGAGCCTACACATTGGGTATTTTCAGACGAGTACCGCTTATTGCGTGATCGAGTAACTGAGCTAACTGGTGTAGATGAGGTTAGTATTGATTTAGATGCTAGTACCATGCTAGAAAGCCACTTTACCTATTCCCGTTATATCTACCTTGCTTATTTCAAACATTGTTTTGGTAATGATATAAATGTTGCCATTGAAATATGCCTGAGTGAATTTGATGATAATGATAGTAAAAAGGAAACAACGGGGGTAAAACATGATTAACTATGAGGAATCAAAACGGATAGCATCACAAAGGATTATGACGCTGGCTAATGATGTATTAGCTGATTTTAATGGTAATAAGCGTATATTTGAGCAATATGATAACCCCTATGATAACCCTGAGTTTAAAATACTTGATGAATTAGAAAAAAAATTTATAAGCCTAAATACAGCTAGTGATTCAGATGAGATTAACTTATTGCGTAAATTCTGTATCGAGTTTAAATTTATACCAGATAGGCTATACGAGCTAATGAATAAATTAGACTGGCTGAATGCTGATACTGGCGCACCAATGCCACATCTTAACGGGTTTTATTCAAGTTCATTTGAGGACTGTAAGCACTCGCCACGAACAACAAAAACAATTTATTTTTGTAATGTACACCGTTATATTGAGCTATTAATTACCGATGCTGACTTAGCCTATTTTTATAACGGCGGTAAAACAACAGAAATAAATCAAAATGATAGGGATGGTATAGCTAAAAATAGCGATAGCCCTACAACTAGAAGTATTTATGATTGTTGTTTTTCTAATGGAATAGAATATACTAGCCGTAATAATCGTGGATTCTATAAGGGGTTAAGTAAAGAACAATATTATGCAGGATTTACTAAAAGAGATTATTTACTAAATGAAGCGATACAAAGAGGGCATAACCTGCGCCTTAGTGGTAATCTGTGGGCTATTTATGATGATGCTATTAATACTTGTAAGCTAGATAACCCTATTGACCCTTATGAGTGGTTATTTAAGCATGCAACCATTAATGATAAATTAATGGTAATTAGTAGAGAACAAAACCGAATACTATTATTGAGTGGTACTAGGCATATAGAATACTATGATTTTATTCATGGGCTTGGTAGCTATTTTGAACGATACGGCAGACCAGTAACCTAAAATTATGATTAACCTGATTGATACCCGATCAGGTTTTTTTATTGACATTTAGATAATTTACATATATAATTACATAATTAAATACACATTATAGGGGTGAAATCATGAGCTTACAAGCCATATATGCACATAAAACTATCGGTATTACTGACTTAAAACGTGGAGATACTAGTTTTATTAATGAACTAGACGAACCAATAGCAGTACTAAAACGTGATAGTGTTAAGGCTTATTTGATACCAGAAAAGTTAATGGCTTATTTTATGGATAAGCTAGAAGATATTGAACTATCAACAATAGCTAATCAACGACTACAAGAACTTGAAGAAGGTAAAACCAAAGCTATTAGCGTAGATATTAATGATTTATAAACTTGAATTTGAAGCCAAAGCTAAAAAGGAATGGGATAAACTAGACCAACCTATAAAACGAGCTTTTAAAGAAATTTTATTGCGTAGATTAGATAACCCAATTGCACCAAAAGACAGGCTAAGCGGTACAGGTAAACATGAGTGCTATAAAATCAAATTACGTAGCTATGGATTCAGGCTTATTTATAAGGTAGAGCATGACCGATTAATATTATTGGTTATTAGTGTTGGTAAACGTGAAAATGACGAAGTATATAATGTAATGCATGATAGACTAGATAAGAGAGGTTAAATATGAAACAATCAAAACCGCGTAACTATATTGCGCTGGCATTAATGAAACGTGGCGGAGCTGGCGCACATGTCAAAAGCAATAAGGCAAAACGAACGGCAGCCAGACAGCAACTAGCCAAAGAACTAAAAAAGCCATCTGATAAATTTTCAGGTGGTTTTTTAATGAAAATTTCATAATTTAGATGTTTTTAACAAGCAACTGGCTACATTGTTACAGAACTGGCTACAAAATGCCTTTTTAATATATTGATTTACATTTATTATTTTGTTTGTAGCCAGATATCCAGTGTATCCACTCAAAAATAGGGGGTTATGTTTTTATACCTATATACTCAAAAAAATGTTTTAACCTGATTGATACCCGATCAGGTTTTTTATTATTTAGTTATTTTATTTTGCAATTGATTGCAATAAGTTTTATTAAAATGCTATAATATTATTTGTTTAGTACATTAATTAGGTGAAATTTTGAAGGAAATCACTCAGAAGCGACTAAGATAGCGACTAAGCAATATTTTTGACCTTGAATAAAATCAATTAATTCAAATACTTAATCAGTTACATAATATAACACAATATTATATCTTATCTCATATGGCTAGGAAGGTTTAGTGCCATACCTGATACTAAGGAAATTGTATTTGATGAGTCTTAACGTTAATAAATCATTTGCTTTAATTTTTCCTTGTGATTATTTTATGAGTAAGGTAAAATTATTAATTATATGTCTAAAAAGTGTTTATATTTAAGGTGCAATAATCATGATAAAAAAAATTACTACATTTTTTGCTGCTACAGTAATTGTGGGATGTTCAACCGTAGATATGAATTCATTGAAGTGTAGAAATATGCAGCTTAGCAGTAAAACTACTCTTCAAGATGTCCAAAATACTTGCTTAATTTCAAGTCAGAGATTGAATTCATCAGGCTTATATGAAGTTGAATTTAGAAATGATTCAACTCAAAAATCAGTAACGTGTGATTTTGCAACTAATTCTTCGGATGCTATTCTTAACTCATGTCACTGATATTTGATTGATGTTTAAATAATCATATGGTTAATCTATTTTCCGATTAGAAAGATGACTTCTTGTTTATTGAAATCAAATTTACTATTCTTCCATTTAGCAATTTCACGCGTAATGATTTTTTGCCCGCTAGTCATCAGATCAACTCCCAGGCATAACTTTATTTCGGCATGGAGAGTTGATAGCATGGCTTCAAAAAGCTTCTGATTTCTAAATGGTGCTTCGATAAAGATATGAGTGCTATTTTCTTTTAGAATTGATTGTTCAAGCTGTTTTAATTTTACTTTGCGCGCATCGGGTTCGGCTGGTAAATAACCGTGAAAGGTAAATTTTTGCCCATTAAGTCCACTTGCCATTAATGTCAGTAAAATTGAGCTAGGTCCAACGAGTGGTACAACTTCAACTCCCATTTCATGACAAACTGCAACTATTCTGCTACCAGGGTCGGCTACTGCAGGGCAACCACAATCAGAAATTAAGCCAATGTCCTTACCAGATTTGAATGGTTCAACTAATTTACTAATATCCTGCTTATGCTTATTTAATTCTTCAATTTGTAATTGTTGTAGTGGAGTATCTAAGTTTAGCTGCTTTAAATGTGCACGTCCAGTTTTTGCGGTTTCAACTATGAAGTGCTCTAAGTGTTTGATTTGTGCGAGTTCGTTTGGTAAAAGGACAGCACTATTGATTTCCGGATTAAGGCTAGTTGGAATAAGAAAAAGTTTTGCCATGTATTAGTATATATATAAAATTAATAATTATGACCATATTATAACGTATATACTCAATCATATTGAAGATTCATGGTAGGCGCGAGCAACGCAGCCTACAAGTAGTAGGTAAGAAGCGAAGCAACAACCCAAGAACTTCAACTGAATATAGAGCTAACAAAACTTAATAATCAATAGATCGTGCTCCCCGTTAAACATTACAGATAATATTTGTTCTTGAAAGGTTAATATATTTTACTTACTCATTAATGGTAAAATCTTGCCTTAAAGTATATTATCTGGAATATTTAAATGTATAAATTAGCTGTAGTAGGAAATCCTATAGCGCACAGTCTTTCGCCAGTAATTTTTGCTGAATTTGCTAAGGAAACTGGCATTTCTCTTGATTATCAAAGAATTTGTGCACCGATTGATGAATTTGAGAGTGTCGTGAAGAAGTTTTTTGAGGATGGAGGGCATGCCCTTAATATAACAGCGCCATTTAAGTCGCGTGCCTATGCAATGGCGAATAAACATCTGGAGCATACAGTAATTCCGCAAACCGCAAATGTATTAATTCAGGGTAATGGTTTATTACTTGCGGATAATACTGATGGACTTGGTCTCGTGGCTGACCTTAGAAGAAATAATATCTTGTTAAACGCAAAAAACATACTAATCTTGGGTAGTGGTAGTGTTATTTTCTCCGTGCTGCGTAGCCTTGAACTTGAGCATCCGGCGCGGATCGATTTATTGATGCGAAATATCGATAAACTTGAAGATTTTATGACTAAATCATCACTAGTCGATGAATATCAGCCTGAATTAGCCTATGATCTAGTTATAAATACAACACCAAATGCGGCAGATAACCAGCTTTTTTCTCAAGTGAAAAATCTAAATTCTGGTGCATGTGCTTATGACATGATTTATACAGCAAATAAAACTATTTTTATGCAACAGATGGAAAAAGCCAACTCAGAGATTATTTTACTAAATGGATTAGGAATGTTAATCCAGCAGGCAAGATTTGGATTTCAGCGTATGTTTGGTATTGAACCAGCAGTTGATAATTTATATCCTTTATTACAAGGGATTATTAATGCTTAGTTTTATTCAGCTTTTTGTTGGTATGATATTTATACTGATTGCGGCAATGGTTTTTTGTAATGCATTGGAGCATTTAGGCGAGAAGCTAGGTATTTCCGAGGGGGTTACTGGCTCAATTTTTGTTGCTGTTGGTACTGCACTTCCAGAAGCTATAGTTCCACTAATTGCCTTATTTCTAGTACCAAAGAGTAGCGCTGGAGCAGGTGATGAAATCGGAGTTGGTGCTATCATGGGGCCACCACTAATGTTATCAACTCTATCTATCGCATTGATGGCATTATCAGTACTTGGCAAGAGGGGCTTAAGCGGTGCGATCCGTCCTGAGAAAACTGGGCTTAATCGTGATTTGCGTTTTTTTACTTTTGGTTATTCACTGGCAATTTTACTCGCATTTAGTCATAATTACTTTAATATTCAACTTATCAATGCTTTGGTCGTCATTATCTTAGGATTAAGTTATTTTATATATGTATTACAGACTATTAAAGCTTCAAGCGATTTAGTCAAAGATGGGCATGGCACAGAAGCTGAAGATGAGCTTTATTTAACGAAGCTAATCAAAATGCCGAATAATTTATTTAGTGTAATTGCACAGGCAATTTTAGGATTTGTTGGACTTATCTATTTTGCTCATGTGTTCATTCAAGGTATTATTGGTACTGCCCAAATTATCGGTATATCAATGTTCTTGTTGTCGGTAGTATTGATTCCAGTTGCAACAGAGCTACCAGAAAAGGTGAATAGTATACTCTGGATCAGAAAAGGTAAAGATACACTTGCATTTGCCAATATAACAGGTGCTATGGTGTTTCAAGGTTTACTTTTACCGATTCTCGGGATTATCCTGACAGACTGGAAATTACCAGCTGAAAAAGCAGTTAGTTGTATTACTACTTTTGCTGCTGTAATATGGTTATTTACGCATGCTGGTAAAAATACCCATTATAAGGTTAAACATTTTGCCGTTAATGGAGGGCTATATATCTTAAGTCTTCTAATTAGCTTGATGGTGTTCAAATGATTAATGATCAGTTTACCCGAACCAGTATCTTACTTGGTGAAGAGGGTGTAGCCAAACTAGCTGGTAAGCATGTTCTTATTGCCGGGGTTGGGGGAGTTGGTGGGTATGCAGTTGAAGCTATAGTGCGCGCTGGAATTGGTAAAGTAACAATTATTGACAATGATCTAGTTGATGTTACTAATATTAATCGCCAGTTAATTACCAATTTAAATAATGTTGGTAAACCTAAAGTTAGTGAATTTGAGAAGAGAATTATTGAAATTAATCCTAAAATAAATCTAATTGCAAAACAGGTTTTTATTGATAACGACAATCTTGAAGAGCTTCTAGCTGATAAACCTGATTATGTTATAGACTGCATAGATACGGTAAATTCAAAATTAGCCTTACTGATTTATTGCCTAAAAAATAAAATACCAGTAGTCTCAAGTATGGGAGCTGGTAATAGAATAGATGTAAGTAAAGCTAGATTGGCGGATATTAGTAAAACTAAAGTTTGTGCACTTGCTAGAAATATTCGCTTGCGCCTACGAGAAAATGGAATAAAAAAAGGTCTGACTGTTATATATTCTGAGGAAGAAGCATATAATAAACCTAAACCTAATCCAGAAGGCGGGAGACCTATAAATGGGACAATAAGCTATTTGCCAGCCCTCTTTGGTATAATGCTTTCAGGTAAAGTTCTTCAGGATTTGATTACTTATGAATAATAGTTTATATGATGTGATTATTATTGGTGCTGGACCATCTGGCACCAGTTGCGCCTACAATATCAAGCGTCTAAAGCCTGATGCTAAGGTATTGGTTGTTGATAAAGCAAGTTTTCCTCGGTATAAACCTTGTGGTGGTGGAGTCTCTCCAGAAGTTGCTAATTATCTTGATTTTTCGCTTGAACCAGCAGTAGATTACAAATGTAATCAAGTTGTAATGGTTGCCAATGGAAAAGAAATTGAAACTGATAAACACGAGCTTTGGATGGTTAGACGTGAAGTATTTGATAATTACCTACTAGAAAAGGCAAAGTCTATTGGGGTGGAATTTATTGCTAATTGTGAAGTTAAAGACATTATTAATCAAAATGAAAATAGCGCATCGGTTATAACAGAAGGTCAAAAATTTACTGGTAAGATTATTGTTCTAGCTGAAGGTGGGCGCGGAAAATTAGCAAAAAAACTTGGTATGTTATCAAGTAGCACAGTTTTGGCGGCAATGGAGTACGAGCATTATACCTCAAACCTTGATGGTAAGCTATATATAGATTTTGATTATAATAGTAGCGGCTATGCTTGGAACTTTCCTAAGTCAGATGGTTTGTCACTTGGGATAGGCGGGCATATAAAAGGTAAAGAAAAAGGGAATGTTGGATTACCTAAAAAGTTAACTAGTTATGTATCACAGTTTGAGGTTAGCCAGTTTGAAAAAAGTAATTTGCATGGACATCCAATACAATTATTTTCTGGCAAAAGCAGGCTGGTTTGTGGAAAGATTGTGTTAATTGGTGAGATTGCTGGGTGTGTTGATCCACTAACAGCTGAAGGAATTAGACCCGCAATAAAATCTGGTTATCTTGCAGCACAAAGCATAGCTAGTTATCTAAGAACTGACAAACAGAAGTGTCTAGATGATTATAATCTTATGTTTTATGAGCAAATTGGTAGTGATTTTCAGCGAGCAAGGTTTGTATCTTTTCTTCTAAATCAATACATGCATAAATTGCTACCTATACTATCTACCGAGCGTGCAATAAATGCCTTTATGGATGTATTTAGTGGTAAATCCAGTTATAAAGCAAAAATTAATCTTAAACGGGCATTTAAGTTCTGCTTAAGAGTTATCTTTTAAATGATTTTAATACTTTAGATAGTTGGTTTCGTGTATTAATCATCATTAAGACTTATATGACTATAAACTAATTAATTTACTCTAGCTTAACTGATACCTCTTGATTTATTGGGGTATTACAAGATTTGAAAGTATGTTAAAATGTTTAGCTTATAATTATTTCAAACAGTTTTACTACTATCTATAACTATATATGCAAAAAATATTATTTCTTGTTCTTTGTGCTATTATAGCAATTTTTCAATACGAGCTATGGTATGGTCGTGGTGGAATTTATGATAGTAAGACTTTGGAAAATTCAATTTCTCAACAGGAAAATACTAATCAAAAATTACAAGATCGCAACGATTTGATTATAGAACATTTGCAAGAATTAAAAGGCTCGGCAGATCTTATGGAAGCTAGGGCTAGGAAAGAATTAAATCTAATTAAACCAAATGAGATGCTAGTTGTTTTACCAGATGACGCATCCGCTCCTATATCCGGGAAAAAATAAATTGTATGCATTAGAAATAAATAAAGTAAGTAAGATTTATAAAAATAAATTTCAGGCACTTCACGAGGTTGATTTTCAGGTAAAACAAGGTGATTTTATTGGCTTACTTGGTGTAAATGGCGCTGGCAAAACAACATTGATTTCATCTATTGCCGGGATTAATCGTTTTGATGGCGAAATAAAAGTTATGGGGCACGATGTGCTTAGTGATGTCGTAGCGGCGAAATCAAAATTGGGAGTTGTGCCACAGGAAATAGCCTTTGATCCTTTTTTGACGGTATATCAAACATTGCAGTTTCAATCGGGATTATATGGAGTAAAAAACAATAAGCGCTGGCTGGATGAAATATTGGCTGGAATGCATCTTGATGATAAAGCTCATGCAAATACACGGAGTTTATCGGGTGGAATGAAACGTCGCTTAATGGTAGCACAGGCATTGGTACATAAACCACCAGTGATAATTCTTGATGAACCAACTGCTGGTGTGGATGTTGAAATCAGAAAGAATCTATGGGAGTTCATAAGTAAGCTTCATCATGAGGGGCATACGATTCTACTTACTACGCATTATCTTGAAGAAGTTGAGAAATTATGTAACCAGATAGTGATGATAGACAAAGGTAGAATTATTGCTAAAAGCTCAAAAAAGGACCTGATTGCACAGTCAAGCGATCTTCCGGTTACTTTTGAAATTGAAACAAACGAAGGTCAAATTGCTGAGAGCTTAGCGCAGTTAGTTATTGGCAAAGAAGCAAATAAGTCTATACTTAGTGTTAGAAATAATGATGATATACTCATGATCCTAACTGAGCTTAATAAGGCTGGAATCAAGGTTGAAAATATGAATATCAATAAACCCAAGTTAGAAGACATTTTTTTAAAATATTTAGGTCGTTAAGATGCCATTTTTTGCGTTAATAAAAAAAGAAGTATATCGATTTTCTTCAATATGGGTACAAACTATTTTAGGTCCACTATCAACAGCATTACTATATCAGCTTATTTTTGGTAGTCAGTTTGCTGTAATTAATACTGGGCTTGAGCATGTGACATATTCTATGTTTTTGATTCCTGGGCTAGTGATGATGCAGGTATTATTAAATGCTTTTGGAAATAGTTCAAGTAGTCTAATTCAGTCTAAATATACTGGGAACATTATTTTTGTGCTAATGGCACCAGTTACGGCATTAAATATGTATGCAGCCTATCTTGTTGCTAGTGTTATTCGTGGGTTAATGGTTGGTGCGGCTGTGCTTCTAGGAATAGTTTGGTTTGGTAGTTTTCATTTTGAACATGTTTGGGCTATTCTTTATTTTGCAATCTTTGGTTCACTGATTACTGGTGGGCTTGGCATGATCATTGGTATCTGGAGTGAAAAATTTGACCAGTTGGCAGGTTTTCAGTCGTTTATTATGGTGCCACTAATTTATCTATCCGGAATTTTTTATAATATTCAAAATTTGGGTCCTTTTTGGCGTAGTTTAGCAATGCTTGATCCATTTTTATATATTGTTGATGGGTTTCGTTTTGGCTTTATCGGGCATGCTAGTTTTTCAATATTAAATGGTGCAATATTTGTATTTGTATTTGCTTTGATTATTAACCTAATTGGAGTGCAAATGTTGAAACGCGGAATAAACATAAAACATTAATTATTATTTTGAGGTTATTTATGCTTGAAGATGTAATTTATCAGGCTATCGCAGAACATATTGCCTGCGAGTTTCTAGATGTCAGTGGTGATGGGCGTCATTTTGATGCAATTGTGGTAAGTGATGAGTTTCAAGATAAGTCGAGAATTATGCGTCATCGTATGATTTATACTGCTTTGGGTGACAGAATGAAGGAAGAGGTTCATGCTTTATCAATGAAGTTATATACAGCTAACGAATGGAAAGAAATTAATGGATAAATTAGTCGTAAATCATTCAATGAATCTCAAGGGTGATATTCGGGTGTCGGGTGCTAAAAATGCGGCGTTACCGATTGTTTGTGCTTCACTTTTAACCGCAGAGCAATTAACTCTTACTAATGTTCCGCAACTAAAAGATATTTATACATTGGAGAAACTCCTATCAGGAATGGGTGTTAAGGTTAATTTTAGCAATAGTACTATGGTGTTTGATGCTTCAAATGTAAGCTCTCAAGTAGCGCCATATGAACTGGTTAAAACTATGCGTGCTTCGATTTTAGTTTTATGTCCTTTGGTTGCACGTTTTGGATATGCGGAAGTAAGCTTACCTGGCGGCTGCGCGATCGGTGCTAGGCCAGTTGATCAGCATATTAAGGGATTGGAAGCAATGGGTGCCGAAATTACCATTGAGCATGGCTACATCAAAGCTAAAGCAAGTAGATTAAAAGGTGCGCGTATCGTTATGGATATGGTGACCGTTACTGGTACTGAAAATCTTATGATGGCAGCAGTCCTTGCTGAAGGAACTACTATCCTTGAAAATGCTGCTCGTGAGCCTGAAGTTACTGATCTTGCTCATTGCCTTATTAAGATGGGTGCAAAGATTGAGGGTATTGGTAGTGATAAATTAGTTATACATGGTGTTGAAAAACTCCATGGTGCTGAGCATGCTATTATTGCGGATAGGATTGAAGCTGGAACTTTTGCTGTTGCCGCCGCTTTAACTCAAGGTGATATTACGCTAACTCATGCTAGACCAGATACGATGGGTGCAATCATTGAAAAATTAATAAAAGCTGGTGCTGATATTAATGAAGGAAATGATTTTCTACATATTAAAATGAATAAAAGACCGCAAGCAGTAGACATCATAACTTTGCCATACCCAGCTTTTCCAACTGATATGCAGGCGCAATTAATGACCTTAAACTGTGTTGCTGAAGGTACGGGGCGCTTGACAGAAACAATTTTTGAAAATCGTTATATGCATGTACCGGAATTATGTCGTATGGGTGCAAATATCGATGTCGATGGTAATGTTGCAATAGTCCATGGAGTAGACCGTTTATATGGTGCTCAGGTGATGGCGACGGATTTACGGGCTTCTGCTTCCTTGGTTTTAGCCGGAATGTTTGCTGAAGGTGAAACAGTCGTTGATAGGATTTATCATCTTGATCGTGGTTACGAACATATTGAAGAAAAGCTTAATAATGTTGGTGCTAATATAGTTAGAATCAAGGGGTAATCATGATTAAGAAAGTTGCTTTGCTATTATTGCTATCTGGTGCGATTATTTCATGTAGTAAAAAAACTGAAGTAGCCGATGATACCCGCTATGTAAAGATCTTTGTTGTCGGTGGTGGTGTTGATAAAGGGTATAGTACTTTTCATGGTAACATTCATGCCGAATACGAACCGAATCTTTCTTTTCGGGTAAATGGGAAGATTGTTGTCAGGTTAGTTGATATTGGGCAATTTGTGAAAAAAGGGCAGGCTCTGGCTAAACTTGATCCAACAGATTATAAATTATCAGCTGATTCGGCAACAGCGCAACTTGCTTCAGCTAAATCAAATTATGTAACTCAGGAAGCCAATCTTGAACGTTACAAACAATTGTTAAAGCAGAATTTTGTTTCTCAAGCTCAATATGATTCACAAAAGGCTCAATTTGATAGTGCTAAAGCACAATATGAGGAAGCTAATAACCAGCTGGCAAATAGCAAAAATCAGGTGCAGTATACCACTTTAGTTGCACCATCAGATGGTGTAATTTCTTCAATCAATATGGATGCCGGACAGGTTGTTTCAGCAGGGCAGACGGTTGCTACCATGGCGGTCTCAGGTAATAAAGAAGTTGCTATTGATTTACCTGAAGCACAAATTAATGATTATAAAATTGGTATGCCTGCTGATGTTAGGCTTTGGGCAACGAATAAAAACTATGTCGGTAAAATCAGAATCATTAATCAGGCAAGCGATCAGCAAACTAGAACCTATGCCGCACGGGTAGTTGTTTTAAATGCCGAATCAGATGTTAAATATGGAATGTCTGCTGATGTAACTATAAAACCGCTTAATTCTACTGATGGTGTAGTCTTACCACTAAATAGCCTTTATACCAATAACGGTAAAACAGGGATTTGGTTACTGGATGCGAATAGCAAAGCCAAATTTGTACCTGTAGAAGTAATTGCTACAGATGGTAACACGATGAAAGTGAAACGAGGAATAATTAATAATGGAGATAAGATAGTCTCGGCTGGAGCAAACTTTGTTTATGAAGGGCAGCAGTTAAAAGTATATAGTGACTAATATTGTTAAACTTATACTAGCTATGCTATAATTTTGACCTTTAGTGGAGTATTGCTAGGTTTTGACGGTAAGTCATTACTTGGCTATACTTATCCGTAACCTTATATTAAGGAATTTATTATGTCAATGAACGCAGTTAAAAAAGCGGAAATCGTTTCAAAATTTCAACGTAAAGCTGGTGATACTGGATCTTCAGAGGTTCAGGTAGCGCTTTTAACAGCTAGAATTAATGAACTTACAGAACATTTTAAAGTTCATTCTAAAGATCATCATTCACGTCGTGGTCTATTAAAACTTGTTTCACAACGTCGTCGTTTACTTGATTATCTTAAACGTACTGATTTTAGCAAGTACGCTGGTCTTATCAAAGAATTAGGCTTACGTAAATAATAAAAAAGTGGTAGAATATCTATCACTTTTCTTTTTTATAACCAAAGCAACAGTGCAAAAGGTCTAAGAAGCTATTTAATCTGCTTAGTGCTGACTAATCGAGTCACTGAGTTGATCAAATAGCTTCTTTTGGTTCTGTTGTCTTATTTTTTAGGAAGCAAAACATTGTTTAATAAAATTACTAAAACTTTCCAGTATGGAAATCATGAGGTTTCATTAGAAACTGGTGTTATGGCTCGCCAAGCGAGTGCTAGCGTTAAAGTGACTATGGGTGAAACCGTAGTATTAGTTACTGTGGTGGCTAATAAAGAAGCAAAAGAAGGGCAGGATTTTTTCCCGCTAACTGTTGATTATTTTGAAAAGTCTTATGCTGTTGGTAAAATCCCGGGTGGGTTTTTAAAACGTGATGGTCGTCAGGCTAACCATGAAATCTTAGTTTGCCGTTTGATTGATCGTCCAATTCGTCCATTATTCCCTGAAGGTTTTTATAACGAAATTCAGATCGTAGCTCAAGTATTATCTCTTGATCCTGAGATTAGTTCTGATATTCCTGCAATCATTGGTGCTTCTGCTGCCTTGTCTTTATCTGGTGTTCCATTTAAAGGTCCAGTTGGTGCGGCACGTGTTGGTTATGTTGATGGTCAGTTTATTTTAAATCCGGGACCTACAAAACTACTTGAGTCTAGTCTGGATTTGGTTGTAGCCGGTACTAAACAAGCAGTATTGATGGTTGAATCTGAAGCAAAAGAGCTTCCAGAAGATGTAATGCTTGCGGCAGTAATGTTTGGTCATGAGCAGTCTCAAGCTGTGATAAATGCAATTAATGAATTTGTCCGTGAAGTAAATCCTGTAGTTTGGGATTGGACACCTCCGGCTAAAGATGAAGCGCTAATTGCTAAGATTAAAGAACTAGCTCATCAAGGCTTGGTTGATGCATATAATATTCGTCAAAAACAAGCACGTTATAGCAAAGTTAACGAAGTTAAAGAAGGTGTAGTTGCACAGGTAATTACTGAAGAAAATAAACTTTCATTAAATACAGTTAATAATCATTTATTTGATTTGGAATCAAGCATTGTTCGAAATAAAATTCTAAGTGGTGAGCCGCGTATTGATGGTCGTGATACCAAAACAGTTCGTCCGATTGATATTCAGCTTGGTTTATTACCACGTGCGCATGGTTCTTCATTGTTTACTCGTGGTGAAACACAAGCTTTAGGTGTTGTAACTTTGGGTACAAAAATGGACGAGCAAACGATAGATGCAATTGCTGGTACTTATTCTGAACGTTTTATGCTTCATTATAATTTCCCTCCTTTTTCAACTGGCGAGTGCGGACGGTTGGGTGCTCCAAAACGTCGTGAAATTGGTCATGGTAACTTGGCTAAACGTGCATTAGCTGCGGTGTTACCTGATACAGAAGTATTTCCATACAGCTTACGTATAGTGTCTGAGGTTCTTGAATCAAATGGTTCATCGTCAATGGCAACGGTTTGTGCTGGTTGCTTATCAATGATGGAAGCTGGTGTACCAGTTAAAGATCATGTGGCTGGTGTTGCTATGGGATTGATTCTTGATGGGAATAAATTTGCGATTCTAACCGATATTCTTGGTGATGAAGATCATCTTGGTGATATGGACTTTAAAGTTGCTGGAACAGAAAAAGGTGTTACTGCACTACAAATGGATATTAAAATCGAGGGAATTAGTAAGCCTATCATGCAAGTTGCATTACAGCAAGCGCGTGAAGGACGGATGCATATTCTTGGTTTGATGAAAGCTGCTTTGCCGTATCCAAAAATGTTGTCTGAGCGTGTGCCACGTTTATATACCATGAAGATTAATCCTGAGAAAATCAAGGATGTAATTGGTAAAGGCGGTTCGGTGATTAAAGGGATTATTGCTGATACTGGTGCTACCATTGATATTACGGATGAGGGTGTGGTTACGATTGCTTCAAGTTCACGTGAATCTGCTGATAAAGCTCGTTCAATAATTGAAGGTATTGTTGCTGAAGCTGTATTAGGTGAAGTATACCCGGGTAAAGTTACTCGCTTACTTGATCGTAATATGGGTGCTATGGTGGCAATTCTTGGTGGACGTGAAGGTTTTGTCCATGTGTCACAGATTGCCGTTGAGCGTGTAAATAATGTTGCTGACTATCTAAAAGAAGGACAGGAAGTGAATGTTAAGGTAGTTGAATTTGATGATCGTGGTAGAATGCGGTTGTCTATCAAAGCAACTTTACCGCAACCGGAAGTTCCACCACAAGCAGCTACACAGCAGTCTGAAACGCCGACTGTTCAATAATTGCTAAAAAGCTCCAGATAAATCTGGAGCTTTTTTGTTGCGCTGCAAGTAGCTTTAGTTTTTTAATTGTATTAGAATCCCGCCATTGATAATAAATTGTGAGGTATATTATGCTAGTTGGAGTTCCTAAAGAAATAAAAAATCATGAGTACCGGGTAGGGATGACTCCTGCAGGAGTTTATGAATTGGTTCGTCATGGGCATCAAATTTTGGTTGAAACTAAAGCTGGATTGGCGATTGGTTATGATGATGAAGATTATATCAAAGCCGGAGCTATGATCGCTAAGTCAGCTGAAGATGTTTTTGCTAAAGCTGATATGATAGTTAAAGTTAAAGAGCCTCAGCCAATTGAGTGTAAGATGTTACGTCCGGGACAGATTCTATTTACTTATCTACATTTAGCGCCAGATCCAGAGCAAGCAAAGGGCTTACTTGATTCTGATTGCGTAGCGATTGCTTATGAAACAGTAACTGACATAAATGGTGGTTTACCGCTATTAGCACCAATGTCTGAAGTTGCTGGGCGCTTATCAATTCAAGCTGGAGCGCACGCCTTAGAGCGCCATAAAGGTGGTTGTGGTGTATTACTTGGTGGTGTACCGGGTGTTAAACCTGCTAATGTAGTCGTGATTGGTGGCGGTGTAGTTGGGATCAATGCCGCGCGGATGGCTGCTGGTTTAGGTGCTGATGTTACATTATTCGATCGCAATTTGAATGTACTTAAAAAGATTGATAATGATTTTGGTGGACGGATTAAAACCATCTATAGTAATCATATGAATCTGGAAAAAGCGATTCGTTCCGCGCACTTGGTGGTAGGGGCGGTTCTTATTCCTGGTGCTGCTGCACCAAAACTGGTTACCAGATCAATGCTAAAAGAAATGAAAAAAGGTGCGGTTTTGGTTGATGTGGCGATTGATCAGGGTGGTTGTTTTGAAACTTCAATGCCAACAACTCATGAAAATCCAACTTATGTGGTTGATGATGTTGTTCATTATTGTGTTGCGAATATGCCAGGTGCAGTTGCTAAAACTTCAACATTAGCTTTGACAAATGCAACGCTGCCATTCGTGGTTGAGCTTGCTGATAAAGGCTGGAAACAGGCGATTAAGGATAATCCGCATTTGATGAATGGACTTAATGTATGCCATGGTAATATTACATATTATGCGGTTGCGCGTGATTTAGGCTATACTTACGTTGATCCAAATACAATCCTAAGTACTATTGCTTATAATTAATCAGATTGAGTTTTAGGCAATTTGTTAAAATACCTACCTGAATGCGGTAGGTATTTTTATTGGAAGGTAGCGTTATATATTCTCTTATTGAATCAAAAGAAAATAATCAGATCAAATATGTTGTGAAACTTGCTACGGATTCTAAATTTCGTAAAGCATCACAGCAGTCTGTCATTTATGGTTATCACCTCATTGAAGAAGCTGCCAAACATCAGTTGCTAGCAAAGCTATATATAAACGAGAGTAACCTTACAGATTATGAGAAGTTAATTGCAAAATATAATCTTATCGATAGGACTGTGCTAGTTATTGATAAAATCATGGATAAGATGAATCTTCTTGATTCAGCAACTGATTGCGTTGGGCTAATCAATATTTCTCAAAAAGAACTACTTGTTTCTCATGATGAAAGTTACATTCTTTTGGAAAATATTCAGGATCCAGGTAATCTTGGGACAATTTTTCGGGTAGCTCGTGCTGGTGGTATAAATAATGTAGTTCTATCGCCTAAAAGTGTTGATCCATATAATCCCAAAGTGTTACGAGCATCGCAGGGCATCCAGTTTGGATTAAATATATTTACTGATATTGATCTAGAGCAGTTTATTAGTAGTTATCACGGGCAAGCTCTGGCAATGATTCCGGATGCCGCTGGGAGTATTTATGAAGTTAATCTGAATATTCCAACTGCTATCGTCCTTGGTAATGAAGGAAATGGGTTAACTGAAAAACTAAAATCCAAATTAACCAATCATGTGAGTATTCCGATGTGTGGCGATGCTGAATCGCTTAATCTTGCAATGGCAGCTACAGTAGCTGTTTTTGAAATGTCTAGACAAAGAATAATGAAGTCATGAAAAAAATTCGTATAATTTCAAGAAATAGCCAGCTTGCGATGTGGCAGGCTAATCACGTTAAAGAAAAATTAATCAAAGCAAGCCCTGATTTAGCTGTTGAGATTATTGGTATCACAACAGAGGGTGACCGGATACTAGATAAGTCATTAGAAAAAATTGGCGGCAAGGGTTTGTTTATTAAAGAACTAGAATATCAACTTTTAAATGGAAATGCAGATATTGCAGTTCATTCATTAAAAGACCTTCCTGCTAAGTTACCTTCTGAATTTATGTTAGCCGCAATTCTTCCTCGTGAAAATCCACACGATGCTTTTATATCAAATAATTATCAGTCTATCGATGAGCTACCAAATGGTGCTGTTATTGGTACATCAAGCGCGAGGCGTTCAGCAATCCTCAGAAAATATTACCCACAATTACAAATCAAATTATTACGTGGTAATTTACAAACTAGATTGGCAAAATTGGATAATGGTGATTATGATGGAATAATTCTTGCGGTTGCTGGATTAAAACGGCTTAATCTTGAATCAAGAATTAGGGAAATATTAACAAGTGAGAGATTTATCCCAGCAATTGGTCAAGGTGTTTTGGCAGTTGAGATAACTAGCAATAGAAAAGATGAGTTATTACCACTACTTGAAAAAATCGAAGATGTTGATACTAGAAAATTAGTAAGTGCTGAACGAGAAATGGGTAGTTTTATGAATGCAAGCTGTAATATTCCAATTGCAGGCTATGCCAAAATCGAGAATAGTCAGTTATTATTATCTGCATTAATTGCCGACCCGGATGGTTCTGCTTTTTATACCGCAGAAATAAGCGGTAATTCTGATGATTATTTACAAATAGGTCGGAAGTGTGCGCAGCTATTATTAGATCAAGGTGCTGAAGCGATAGTTAGGAAATTCATCTAATGTATTTGGTTGCGCGTCAAGAGTCGCAGTCATATGAATTAATTGAGTTATTAACTGCTAGTGGTTATCCAGCAACTTGGTTACCATTAATGACAACTAGATTAAATACTAATGAATATCATAAACTTATTGCTTTTCTTAATAATTACAATACGATATTTATAACCGCACCAGCAGTTATTGACTATTTGGCAGAAGAAATTCCAAAATTATCACTAAATATAAATATCCTAACAACAGGACTGGCTTCTGCCACTAAGATTCGGAAAATCTCTGAAGGTTTAAAAATAGTATATCCTGTTTTTGGTTCAGGCATTGATGCTATCGAAAAAGAGCAGTTATTTAAAACTTTTAATAATAGCAGAATGCTTATAATTGGTGGCGATACAATTAATTTGAAACTTGAAGCCTTATTAAATAAACATAATATAGAATTTTATTATAGCAGTATTTATGAGCGAATTAATCTTGCATTAGAAAGTCCTGATATGCTTGATAAATACCTATCTAATCAAGCAATTACAGGTATAATCATTACTAGTAAGCAGATTGCTGAGTATTTGTTGCAATACATTAGCACGGCTTCTCACATGGAGCGTTTGAAAAAACTCTTTATAATTAGTATTCACAAACAGATCACAGAGTATTTGTGTGAAAATGGACTGTCAAATGTGCGGGAAACTGCGAATAGTGACAATTTATCAATCTTGCAAACCATAAGGGATTTTGAGAATGAGCGAACAGCAAAATAATACTACTCTTGTTTCTGAACCATCACAGATGAAGGTAAAAAAACAACGAACCTCTAAACTACCTGCATTGTTGGCACTATTGTCATTAAGTTGTACAGTATATTTAGGTTTTGAGGGGATTTATGGACAGTTTGGTATTCATCAGCAACAGGTAAATAATTCTATTACCCAGCAACAAATTTCTACTCTAAGGCAAGAAAATCAAGATTTAAATAAAAAAATTCAAGAGCTAAAAGATACACAAACTAATCTTCATCAGGAGATTCAGAATGTTACTCCTAATCAGGGAGTGATCGTTGTCAATCAGTTAAGTAATCTTTTAGCAGCAGCTAATCAGAGCCTTATTTTATATCACGATATTCCTTCGGCAATTAAGCTAATAAATTATACATTGCAAATAGTTTCTGCGCATAATGAACCACAATACGCAGATATTAAAATTAGTTTGACCAAAGACCTTGAGGCGATTCAAGCAATGAATACTTTTGATAATACGGTTGTTGCTGCAAAAATTGAAAATGCCTATCAATTATCGTTAAAATTGGATACAGTTACAACGACAACTCCAGATAAGGCAACAGATAAAAGCCGCGCTACTCAATCAAGTGCTTGGGATCGTTTTGTTAGTAATATGAAGAGTACTTTTTTAGGCGCTGTTAAGGTTGAAACTGCCAATAAAGCTGATACTAATCTAATGCCAAATGAAACGCAGCTAATACATCAACACCTACAGCTGGATATTCTAAATGCTAGGCAGGCATTTGTTAGCCGTAATCAGACATTATGGCAGCAAAGCCTAAATGATGCAATTGAACTTAGTAGCAAGTATTTTGCTACTAATCAAGATCAGGTTCAGGAAATACAGATTTTACGTGATTTACTGTCGATAAATCTTGATACTGGTAAAGCTAATCTTGATGCTAGTATGCAATCTTTGATTAAATTACAACAGCTTATGCCGACTAATACTGTTGAGTCAGCTAATTAGTCAGAAAAGGAATTGGTTGTGAAAAAAATAATTTCGTTATTGGCGATTTTTGTTCTGGTTATTATCTTTGCTACGTTAGGACAACTAGCTAGTGGTAATGTAATTATTTATTTCAATGAATATAAAATTAGCTTTAGCCTTGTTTTTTTTATAGCAGGGTGGTTATTAAGCCTTATTGTTCTTACATTATCATGGAAAATCGTTAGAGGAACTTTGGCGATTCCATCCTCAATAGCTGTTTTTTTTACTAAACGTAAGCAGTTAAAAATAGATAAAATGTTTAATCAGGCATTGATTAATTATTTTGCTGGCAATTATTTAAAGTCATCAAAACTTGCAGCTAGACTTGCAAAGTTGAAAACTACATCAGAACGTCAGAATTTATTCTTAATGCTAGCAATTGATTCGGCAATAAAATATAATAATATTGCCTTGGTAAATAAATTAATCGACACTATAACTGAATCAGTTGACTCGGATATTAATTGTGCGCAAAAGATAATTAAAGCTAAAGCAGCTACACTTAATCAACAATACCTTCATGCAATAACCCAGCTTAAAGATGTCCTTCTGACTGACAGTAAGAATGTTGCGGCATATCAGTTATTATTGGAAAATTATATTTATAATAACGATCAAGAAAATGCCAAAGAATGTATCAACTGGTTAAAGAAACGTAAGGTTATGCCTTTATTTCTAAATGAATTTTACCAACGCTTTGGAGTACTTAATTAGGATAGATTAACAAGCTATGAAACAAACAAAAACTAAATTTGCTCGCCGAAATCGGGAAACTATTTTACCTTCTAAACTTGCACAGTTAATTAATGATATTATTGCGATTATTCTTTTTGCAATTTCTTTGATGCTTTTTCTAGCCTTGGCTACACATTCTCCTAACGATAATGCGTGGTCAAAAACAATAGATTCTCCAGTGGTATATAATAAACTGGGTGTTATTGGGGCTTATATTTCGGATATCGTGTTTTATATTTTTGGAATGTCAGCTTGGTGGCTTATTCTAGGTATATTTTACTTAGGCTGTTTTAAAATAAGCCGTAAGAAATTTAATACTGGAAATTGGACAAATATATATCAGATTGTTAGTTTTATCTTTCTAGTAGCGGCTTCATCTGTTTTTGAATATATTACTTTTTATGGACAGCCCACTACTTTGCCAGATGGTATGGGTGGTAGTTTTGGTGGGTTTCTTTTTAGTATTGCGTATCATTTTGTTGGTGAAGTCGGAGTAGCAGTAATTAGTCTACTAGTAATGATTACAGCATTTTCTTTTGCTTTTGCGATTTCTTGGGTTACTATCGCAGAAAGAATCGGTGCTGGGCTTGAATACGTCTATCTTGGCTTAGCTGGTTTGGTAGAACGAAAAGAGGAGGAAATGTACGAAGAACCTCATGAAGTAACAGAAAAGAAAAGCTTTTTGGGCTTTAAACGAAAAACGAAAATTGATGAAGATACTGAAGTTGAACCAGAATTTACTCATAAACTAGTTGATTATGAGGAAGCTATTGAAGAAAAAGCGAATAAGTCTAGCAGTAAGTTTAGATTTCTTAAAGAGCAAAAAGACGAAGAACTCTCTATTGACGAGGAAATATATAATAATAGTATTGATGAGGATGAGATAGAAGAGTTTGTAGCCCACCAGCCAAAACATCAGGAAGCGGCTAGTGATCTTGATTTTCTTGCAAGACTTGATAATGTGGCAAGCGAAAAACCAGCTTCAATTAATAATGAAGAAATTATACCTAAGCCATTAGCTAAAAAACCAGTAATAGTACCGAAATTACATAGTGTTGATCTACTTGCTGAATCTGGTAAAAAGCAGCTACCAGCTACAATGTTACTTAATTTACCTAAGCAACAAGCAGAGACGGTTTCTCCAGAGACAATTGAGTATGTATCAAATACAATAGAAAATACCTTAGCCGAATTTGGTGTTGAAGTTAAAATTACCAATGTGGAAAGTGGACCTGTAATTACTCGTTATGAGCTAATTCCACCTAAAGGTGTACGTGGTGACAAAATTACTGGCTTAGCTAAAGAAATTGCTCGTTCTTTAGCATTACCAAATGTGCGTGTTGTTGAAACAATTCCGGGTAAAAACTCGATGGGTATTGAAGTACCAAATTTCAAACGCCAAGTCATTTATCTTAAAGAAATTTTTGATTCAGGAGTTTATCGCAATAATAGTAGTCTTCTTACTTTAGCATTGGGTAAGGATATTGCTGGAGATGTGATTGTTACTGATTTAGCTAAGATGCCACACTTATTGGTTGCCGGAACTACTGGTTCAGGTAAATCGGTTGCGGTTAATGGGATGATTTTATCGATTCTTTTTAACGCCACGCCTGATGAAGTTAAATTTATCATGATTGATCCAAAGATGGTAGAGCTTTCATTTTATCAGGACATACCTCACTTATTGGCTCCAGTCGTGACAGATATGTCTCAGGCAGCAAATGCGCTAAAATGGACGGTTGGTGAGATGGAGCAGCGTTACCGGATTATGGCAAAAATTGGTACTAAAAATATCGTGACCTTTAATCAAAAAGTTGAGGCTGCTATTAGTCAGGGTTCTCCGATAAATAATCCACTGAGTATTGATCCTTCTAATCCAGAGCCTTTATCAAAATGGCCATATATTGTGGTAATTATTGATGAATTGGCTGATTTAATGATGGTTGCGGGTAAGAAAATTGAACAGTATATCGCGCGTATTGCCCAGAAAGCTCGCGCGGTCGGGATTCATCTGATAGTTGCAACCCAACGACCTTCGGTAGATGTTATTACTGGCTTGATTAAAGCCAATATTCCTGCACGGGTTTCATTTCAAGTTTCAAGCAAGATTGATTCTCGGACTATTTTAGATCAGATGGGAGCTGAGACATTACTCGGGCAGGGGGATATGCTTTTCCTAAATCCTGGTTCGGGAGTTCCGCGCCGGATACATGGTGCTTTTGTTAATGATGATGAATTACATAAAGTAGTTGAATTTTTAAAAAGCCAAGGTGCTCCCGACTATAATGATGATATTCTGACTGGTGCATCTGAGGTAACTATTCCTGGTTTTGAGGAGGACTCTGGTGCTGAAGGTGGTAGCAATATTGAGAAGGATAGCGTTTTTGATGAAGCCGTCAAATTTATACTAGCTTCTAAGCGTTGTTCAATCAGTTCTCTACAAACTCAGTTTGGGATTGGCTATAATAAAGCTGCTCGAATAATGAGTCATCTTGAGAAAATTGGCATGGTTCGGCGTAACGAACGTGGTGGTTTCGAACTATTAAACCAACCTTCAATGTAATAATAGAACTCTTTCATAACCCATTATTTTGCTCTTAGATTAGGAGTAAAGACTTTGAGAAACGGAATGTACACGTAAGTACATGAGTATTACAGAAATCTTTATGACAACGTATAAGATTAAAGAAGCAGGTTAGGAAAGAGGTCTAATAAATATCTTAAGTTAATAATGATACTCTGGTTCTTTAGTCCTATAAAATGAAGAACATCAATGTTAATATAATTTATAATCATCTAAGAATTTTGACTAACCGATAGAAACTAAGGATTCGGGCTTATGAATAAAACTATGTTGCTAATTGACGGTTCATCATTTATTTTTCGTGCATTTTATGCAGTTAAAAATCTGTCTTCACCATCAGGTATTCCAACTAATGCAACTTATGGCGTAATTAATATGCTAAAGCAGATGGAGAAAAAGTATCCAACTGCTCATTGGGTATGTGTTTTTGATGCGAAAGGTAAAACTTTTCGCGATGACATTTATCCTGAATATAAAGCAACTCGTCGTGAAACTCCAGCTGAGTTAGTGACCCAAATTCCATATATTCATGACATTATTGAAAAGCTAGGTATCCCAGTAATTGTTGAAGATGGTGTAGAAGCCGATGATGTGATTGCGACGATTGCTAAGAAATATGCGCGTGAAGGGTATGGTATTCTAATTGCGACTGGTGACAAAGATTTCGCTCAAGTAGTTGATGATAAAATAACTCTTGTAAATACTATGACTGGAGAAATACTTGATGTTGCTGGTGTAGAAGCAAAATTTGGTGTAAGACCAGATCAGATAATTGACTATCTTTCATTGATTGGTGATACCGTTGATAATGTGCCAGGAGTTCATAAGTGTGGACCCAAAACAGCACAGAAATGGCTTAATGAGTTTGGTTCCATCGATGCCCTTATTGCCAATCAAGATAAATTAACAGGTGCTGTAGGAGATAATTTTAGAAATACAATTGACTGGCTACCAACGGCAAAACGTTTGATTACCATTGATGATCGAGTTGATGTAAAGCATGTTGATATTAATAATCTCACCAACCTTACACGAAAAGAACCTAGACACCACGAACTCATTCCCATCTTTCGCGAATTAAATTTTAGAACTTGGCTTAAAGAAAGTGAATTTGCATTAACTAATAACCTTCAAGGCGAACTTATTGGTAGTACGACGGATAACTTATCAAATAAGCAAGAATTTAAGTCAAAGACTTTGCATGTTTTTAATAGAGCAGGGGGTATTAGCGAATTAATTCAGAAGATTATAAGTGATAATAGACTTACCAGTTATAGTTTAATTACTTCTGATTATACAGATATTTTATCGCAGCTAATGGCGGTGATAATTACTGATGATGAAAATATTTATCTTCTTGAATTAGCAACAGAGAATAATCAAAATAATGAATTATTTCTATCTGATCCTACTGATTTTAGCTCCTTGCTACTTCCTTATTTTATGGCAGACTGTCCTAAAATATGCATAAACCTTAAAAATAATCTGAAAACTTTAGCCCGACATCTTGATCATATTAATGGTATTGATGGAGACATTGCACTTGCCAGTTACATTCGTGAATCACAACAAAACCAATCATTGTCTGCAATACTTGAACGCTACGGTCAGACTCAGGGAAGTATCGATGGCTTTGAAACAGTTTGTGGCAAAGGCGCTAAACGTCTTTTGTGGCATGAGCTTGATTCTACGCAAAAAAATCATTTGGCTAAATCATTGAATGAAGAGTTATTGTCAGCATACTCCGCAATTATTCAAGAGATGGATAGTAAAGAACAGGATTTGTACAGAAATATAGAGTTACCCTTGAGTATTATTCTTGATAAAATTGAAAAGGCTGGAATGAAGATTGATTTGACCGCCTTTCAATTATTAAAGGGAGAATTACAGCAAAAAATTCGTTCACTTGAAGAGTTGGTTTTTCAGGAAGCAGGGTGTGTTTTTAATCTTAATTCACCAAAACAGCTGCAAGACGTACTTTTTAATCAGTTAAAACTACCTACTGATGGTATCAAAAGTAATACAACTGGTTATTCTACCGATGAGGAGTCTTTGAGTATTTTGGCGGATCAGGGGATTGGAATCGCAAATCTGATACTTGAATTTCGCACATTAAGTAAACTACTTAATACCTATGTTGATAAATTACCTCAAGCTGCGGATAGTCATGAACGGCTTCATACTACACTTGAGCAGACTGTTGTTGCTTCTGGGCGCTTATCTTCAAAAGATCCTAACCTACAAAATATTCCTGTACGGACTGAGTATGGACAAAAAATCCGTAAATGCTTTATAGCTGAATCAGGACATCAGCTAGTCTGTGCTGATTATTCCCAAATTGAATTAAGAATACTTGCGCATATAAGTAATGATGCAAATTTGATTGATGCTTTTAATAAACGCTATGATATTCATCTGGCAACAGCGAGTCAAATTTTTCATAAACCACAGTCAGAAGTTACCCGTGATGAAAGAAGTTATGCCAAATCGATAAATTTTGGTTTAATTTATGGTAAATCAGTATTTGGTTTGGCAAAAGAATTAAAAATTGAGCGAAGCGCTGCTAAACTTTATATTGATAATTATTTTGCCAAGTACCCACAGGTAAAAGGTTTTATGGATAGGATAAAAAAAGATGCTCATCGCGACGGCTATGTTTCCACGATTTATGGACGAAAAATTTATCTGGCAAATATAAATAGTAGCAACAAAATATTGAGCCAAGCTGAAGAACGGCTGGCATTAAATGCACCCATGCAGGGTAGTGCTGCAGATATTATAAAGATTGCAATGTTAAATGTTGATAAGTGGTTACAAGAAAAAAAATTACATTCAAGAATGATTATGCAAGTTCATGATGAATTAATCTTGCAGGTTCCTGATAATGAAGTTTCTATTGTTCTTGAGAATCTAGCTCAGCTTATGATTGAGGGTGTCAATCTTAATGTACCACTCGAGGTTGACGTTAAAGCTGCAAGTAATTGGTCTGCAGCACATTAATTAGTTCTAAATTAGAGCCATGCTCAGTAAAAAAAAATTATTGTGCGTTGCAAAAGAATCCTAACGGTGTTATAATTATTTCTTAAATGTAAATATAAAGCTGGAATAGCTTGTTACATTTAGATGTGGGTTTTATTTGGCTAGCAAAGCCTAATCATTGGGCGAGTTAGACTTGAATGAAAAATATAGAAATTAATATCCGGAGGACACAATGTCACTTATAAAACAATTATTAAATAGTAAGGTATTGCAATCGTTTATTTCATCAAAAACTGATGAACATAAATATAAAAAAACTTTTGCTCAGTTATGGAAAGACTATTGTCATGCTAGACAGCTATCTGTGGATGCGTATTGCTGGGGTACTCCTAGTAAGAAATAATTAACATAGTTTCGTTTTTTTCAGTCTTCTAAAATTCTAAAAAGTATTTACTAATTAGGAAATTTAAAAAAGCGAATTAGTGTATAAAAAGGTAACAGCTCACATTTTGTGAGCTGTTACCTTTTTGTTATTACTATCCATTAACACAAATTACTATTCTATTGATTTTTTTATGCTTTAATCCTTTTAGGATATGACAAATAAGCAAAGCCTATGCTAAAATAAAAAAAATAGCAAAGGATTCAAATGAAAAAAAATCACTATATTACAATTTTAGCAAGTGTTTTGCTGTCATCATGTAACTCAGGAACTAATACACAAAATACTATTTCAGTTAATACTAGTCCGCTTGCCGAATATAAAGCGCAGCTAAAGTACACAGATTCAATCAGTAATAATATAGGATTAAGAAATCCTGCTGCTACACGTCAGCAATCATTTGTGTCTCCGACGGGAGGCATAACACTTAATTCCATACGTGTTACGCTTTTTAATTCAACAAACTGTAGCTATGGTACAGAATCACAAGTAGTAACAATGAATGGTGGAGGGGGCGTGTTATTTCCAGCTGGAACTTATACATCAACAGCAGCATCAAATTTATCTTTAGCCTCACGCTTTAGTGGAGAATCAACAGCTGCATTTGCTGCCTCTTCAGTTCGTTTTGACTATGGTTATAACGCAGTAGGGGATCAAGAGTCAGGTTGGGTATCAGCAGAGTGTATTGAAAGTGGAATAGGTAATTTTGATCCTCACCCACCAGAGGTTTGTACTAATAATCAACCATGTGGATTTAATCTCTTTGGGTTTAATTCCTCGCAGCTTGCTGCGACTTAGTATAATCTATGGATGAAAAAAAGCCAATATATCCATAAAGAACATAACGTAAGCGTTTTGCTGTATCACCTAGTATTTCCCGCCAAATATAGGAGAGCAGTTTTGTCTGAGTCAGTAGACGAGGTTATTAAAAATACATGTTTGGAAATTGAGAAGCGCTACGAAATAGCGTTTATAGAAATAGGTAGTGATAAAGATCACATACATTTA